>CAZCBW010000025.1:0-37740 GCA_964497065.1 uncultured Candidatus Brevefilum sp.
AAAACGGCTGGCATTTGCGCTGGTTTACCCCAAAAATGGAAGTAGACCTGTGCGGTCATGCCACACTGGCCAGTGCAAAAGTCTTATTTGACCTGCTGCCGGAATTAAAGAAAGCACCGATCAAGTTTATCACAAAGTCAGGTGAACTTTCTGCACGGTGGGTAGATGGCCTGGTAGAAATGGATTTCCCGGTGTTTGACTATCAATCAAGAGTGATTGGTGAAGGTGATGCGGCTGTCCTGGGGTTTGAGCCAGTCAACAGCGCTGTCTCGGGCGATTATTTATTATTTGAGGCAGGGGATGAGAATGCTGTCAGGCGAGCGAAACCAAATTTTGACAGATTATCAACCTTTTCAGAAAGCCAGGTGATGATCACCGCCATGAGCAACTCTGATGATTACGATTTTATTTCGCGCTTTTTCGCGCCGCGCCTGGGAATTACAGAAGACCCGGTCACCGGTTCAGCACACTGCCTCTTGGGTCCGTATTGGGCTGCAAAACTGGGGAAATATGACCTGAATGCTTACCAGGCTTCAGCTCGCGGCGGCAGTCTCTATTTGAGGTTGGAAGGAAGCAGAATCAAAATCACAGGGGCTGCCACGATCATTTTCAAAACCGAGCTGGTGATGTGATCGTCATTGCTGTTAGTATAACCAGTGCTGGAGCCTTAAAAAAGTTTGCCGGTATCTTCTACCATTCCTGCAAACAAGCGGGCAATTCTTATGGCAACAACCCTGACTTTTTTCGGCACCAATACCCTCCTCATCAGACGAGGAAGTTCTGCACTGTTGATCGACCCGCATTTCACACGTCCATCCTTATGGCAATTAACCAGGAAAATCGAACCGGATCCCCGTTTGATACAAGATGCATTGTCTAATATGCAGATCACGCATTTGGATGGCGTACTCTTGACCCATACCCATTATGATCATGCGCTGGATGCTGTAGAGGTAATTAATCAGACCGGCAGTGTGTTATATGGCTCTGAATCTGCCTGCAATCTGGCATACAGTGCCGGGCTTGGTGTACAGCAGGTAGAGAAGGTCTTGATCGGACAACATCTGAGGATTGGCGAATTCGAAATTAAGATTCACACTTCACGTCATCTTCCATTCCCGCCGCCGCTGCGATGGTTGTCTGCTGATGGTCAGAAGATTAACTATCCCCAGAAGTTACCCGCATACTTTTGGCAGTACGCCAGCGGCCAAGTCTTAGCAATCCAGGTCGATAATATTTTGATATTGGGGAGTGCCGGGTTTGAACCAGGCGCCTGTTGTGGATTAGAAGTTGACCATGTTGTCTTGGCTGTGGGTGGTTTGGGTTTGCGGTCAATCGCATATCTAGAGACAATGTATCAGGAGGTCGTGGTGGTACCAGGTGCCAGGCAGGTAGTGCTCTCACATTGGGATGATTTTTTTAGGCCGTTGGAAAGACCGTTAAGAATGCTTGGCAGGTCTGCAAAGAGCATCCGAAGAATTCAGTCGTTGGGGAATTGTTATGGGCAGGCAGTCAAACCCCTGAAACCGGGTGAATCTATACAAATACTATTTAAGACGGATTAATGTGATGTCGTCAGCACCATTAAAATTGTTGAATTGAATCGTTTAGATACCAATTTTCCTGAACATCGTTGGGGGGATAATAGTCTAACCATGGTTTTGCCAGGCCGTCACACACAGCGCGCAGTCTCGTCAGCCGATCTTTCGCGGTCTCTTCCAAGAACGAATCCAGTTGATCACCGGTGAGGCCGATGGCTTCTTTCCATACAGCCCGCCCGGCCATAACGCCGCTCGCGCCTGCTGTGCAGGCAACGACAACTTGCCTGAGGTAAACATCAAAGTCTACACCAGCCGATAGCAGCACCCATGGGATCGGGCAGACTTCAGACACCTGGCGGCATACATCAAGCCAGGCAGCCTCATCAGGCTGTTCATTTACATCAACAGGGAATTGTATCTTCAACACATCCGGCCCTAATTGGCTCAGCTCTGCAGCCATATCGACGATCAACTTTTGTCTTTGCAGGGTACTCATCTTTTGTTGTGATTTGTCTATTGAATAAACCAGTGGTTCAAGAAAAAAAGCTATGTTGTGTTGTTTGCATGCTTCGGCAGTCTGGGTGATTAAATTCCGCTGTGTCTCAGCATGGATTGATTCCGGATGGTAATAAATCAATAATTTCACTCCATCCGCACCGAGCAATTTAGCTTTCTCCACACTCCAACCTGGCAGGATCTGGCTTTGCCTGGCGTGTTTATCCCCGGTGTATCCAGAAACTTCCAGCGCAACAATCAACCCTGTTGACCCAGGGATGTTATCAGCAGCCAGGTTTTGAGCTGCGCCGTATTCTGGGTCAAGCAGTACTGCGCTGCCAAAGGGTGCCAGATGTTTGATGATGGGAAGCTTGAAATGAACCAATGACTGATAACTCACTTCGTCAGGGTGGGTGGAATTTATTGCTTTGCGTAAGCTGACACGCTGGTCCAATGCCAGGATGGCAAACACACCCCTTGTTGTTGAGCAGTTGACCAATCCCCGACGTTTACCGATCGAAAGATTCATATTATTACCTCGTGTTAATAAATTGATCGTTACTACTCCGGCTGTACTGCAGCAGTCTCTAACTCTCCACAAGCTGAGTAGTTACAATTGAACTATGTTTGTATAAAAATATTTTAATCGATAAATTTCAACCCGACAATCGATAGATGTGCGATAATGTAATAAAATGAGTGGATACTAAGAAAAACAGCACAAATAATGTTAACATTTGTTGACATTTTGAATAAATCTTTTATAATGGAAACTATAAACTCATCAAAAGGTTTTAACAGATATGTTAAAGGAACGACGTAAGCGAAAAATTCTAGACTTAATCGAACAGGAAGACCAGGTTCATATCCCTGAACTGGCCAGGATGTTTGAAGTGTCTGAGATGACCATACGACGAGATCTTGAAGAGTTGGATCAGATAGGAGTCATTCAGCGTATTCACGGGGGAGCTCTCGCAGTGGACACGGTAGGAAAAAAGAATGAACCACCGATCGTTGAACGGTCTCATGAGCAGGCGGATGAAAAACGCATAATTGCTAAAAAAATAGCCAGTATGGTGAAAGATGGTGAAAAAATATTCCTCGGTTCTGGCACGACTGCCCTGGCTATTGCGGAAGAGCTTAGGCACCATAAAAATCTGACCGTTTTAACAAATGCAATAACGATTGTCAACGCATTGATACCTGCCAAGCAAATAACCCTGATCGTTTTAGGCGGATTTTTGCGCCGGGCAGAGATGTCCATGATTGGGCACTTCACCCAGGCTGCACTCGAGGATTTACAGGTTGATAAGGTCATCATCGGCATACGCGGCATTCATTTAGAGCATGGATTATCCAGTGATAATTTGCAGGAATTATTAACCGATCAAGCAATTTTAAAAATCAGCCAAAAGGTCATTGTGGCAGCAGACCACACGAAATTTGGTCATATCGCTGCGATACGGACGGCACCAATTACAGCTGCAACCCAAATTGTGACTGATCACCAGGCACCAGTTAATATGATCCAAGAGATCGAGGATTTAGGTGTTGAGGTGATCACTGCCGGCAGGCAAACAATGTTGAATTAACAGATAAGAAAGTACGTGGAATGGGACAAAGTGATTACGGAAAATTTACTCGAGAAGAAATCCTCTCACAGCCCAAGATATGGGAGCAGGTTATTCGTGGATGGGCGGGATTGAATATTGAAGACTTCCCGAATCCTGCCAATTATGACCAGGTTCTTTTTATTGGCTGTGGTTCTACTTTTTACCTTTCACGTTGGGCTGCCAGGATGAATGAATTTCATACCGGCGTCTTCAGCCGTTCTGCCCCCTCTTCTGATTTATTGCTTTATCCAGATCATTGGCTTAATAAAGAACAAAAAACTTTATTGGTCGCATCCTCACGTTCTGCTGCCACAACAGAAACAGTTAGAGCGATAGATCGTTTCCAGCAGCACTATCAGGGGGATGTGGTTGTGATCACCTGCTATGGCGACCAGCAAATGGCATCACAAACAGAATTTGTGATCAGCGCTGAACCGGCACAAGAGCAAAGTATTGCACAAACCCGATCGTTCTCTTCAATGATGCTGGGGCAGGCTTTTTTTATCAGCAGAGGCCTGCCAACAGATATCGGTTTGAAATTAAGACAAAGTGGCCAATTATTACTAGACAATTATTTTGAGACTATCAACTCTATTGCAAATAATGAAAACCTGCAGCGATTCTTTTTCTTAGGTTCGGGCCCATTTTATGGCTTGGCCAGCGAATGCATGCTGAAGATGAAAGAAATTACCCTCAGCTATTCGGAAAGTTTTCACAGTATGGAATTTCGGCATGGGCCGATGTCAATGGTTAATGAAAACACCTTGGTGATTGGTTTATTAGGTGAGAATAATATTGAACAGGAGTTTGCTGTATTGCGTGAGATGAAAGTCAAGGGCGCAAAAATTCTGGCCATCGCAGAATCTTTACCCGAAGGTTTAGCCTCAGAAGGTGAACAAATAATTCTTAACAGTGGTTTGACTTTGCTCTGGCGGTCACCATTATATTTGCCAGCCATGCAGTGGCTGGCATACAGTCGAGGCATGATTAAAGGCTTGAATCCTGACCGTCCGCATAATCTTGATGCCGTGGTGGTGCTTGATGAGTGACAAAAATGGGTCGCTTAACAATTTTGATTTAAGAGAGTTATTAACATCAGATACTGTTCTCGCCAGAGTGTCAGCAAAATCTTGGCAGGAAGCAGCTAATCAAGCCGGTCAGTTATTGATTGATGCCGGCAAAGTTGAGAGCCGGTATGTTGAAAAAATGAAACAATCGTTAGAAGAGATTGGGCCATATGTGGTGGTTGCACCTGGTATAGCCTTATTGCATGCCCGGCCTGATGATGGTGTGATTGAACCCTGCGTCAGCCTGGTAACGTTGAAAGACCCTGTAGAATTTGGCCATTCAGAGAATGACCCTGTGGACGTTGTATTTGCCTTCGGCGCGAAAGATAAACAATCCCATATCCCTGCACTTCGACAATTAGCCGGATTGTTAGAAAATTTGGATGTGATCAACAATATTCGCAATGCAGAAACAAATGAAGCGTTGCTCGAGGCATTTCACTTCCCCGAGCAAAAAGGAAAATTATCCGTTTAAAACCAAGGAGGCAGAAATGATTATCGCTACATTATGCGGGATGGGGTTCGGCACCAGTATGATGTTGAAATTAACCATCGATGATATTTTGAAAGCTGAAGGGATAAAAGCCAAGGTCGTGCCGTGGGACCTGGGTTCATTTAAAGGGCAGCAGGCAGATATTGTCGTGGCACCAATGGATATGGAAAGACACTTAAAGTCCAGTGAAAGCAAGGTGGTTTTAATTAAGAACCTTGTGGATAAGGCTGAAATCAAACAGAAGGTCATGGATGCAATCAACAGCCTTTCGAATTGAAGTCGAATTTTGTCAGATGAGGGAGGGAAAGGAGGTTAATTAGAAAAATTAGTTGTTAAAACCTTGCTTGTTGTTTGTTAACCATTAATTCACTAATTTCGGAGGTTTGTAATGCAGATTTTTCAATTTATTCTTGAGCTCATCACACTGCCAGCTTTCATTTTAGGTTTAATTGCCTTAATAGGTCTGGTCATCCAGAAAAAACCTTTTAGCGAAGTGTTAACGGGCACTTTTAAGACCATCCTTGGTTTATTGATCATGGGAATTGGTATTGGCGCACTGATCAATGCCTTAATCCCGATCCAATCCATGTTTGAGGCAGGTATTCCAGCTGGCGGTTTTCGTACATTTGTGACCTTTGATGAGGCTGTCGTAAGTGCTGTCCAGGATGCTAATGTTGCCAATATCGGAGCTGCGATTGCCTGGACGATGCTATTTGGCTATATCATCCATATCATCCTTGCCAGAGTGACAAAGTATAAATACATCTATCTGACGGGTCATATGATCTGGATCCATGCAGGTGCGTTTGCGATCCTGTTCCATTCCTTTGGTTTGTCCCTGTTTTGGACGGTGGCACTTGCTTCGATTGTTGACGGTTTCTACATGACCCTGGCACCAGCATTGGCACAACCAATAATGCGAAAAATTGTCGGCAATGATGAAATCGCCTTTGGTCATGGACAAACACTGCTTAATATGCTGGGTGCCTGGGTTGGGAAGTTGATTGGCGATCCGGAAGATACTGCTGAGGATATGGCTGCTTCAACAAAGTGGGATTTCTTCAGAGATATGGCCATGTCGATTTCGATCATCATGATCATTGTAGCCTTGATTGCGGTTGTCTTGGCCGTTGTGCAGATTGGCGTCGCAGGTGTTCAGGAACAGATCAGCGGCGGACAAAACTGGCTCTTGTTTGCCTTCTTGCAAGCCTTGGGCTTTACAGCCGGTGTGTTGGTATTACTACAAGGTGTTCGTATGCTCATCGCTGAGATCGTCCCAGCTTTCAAAGGTATTGCAGAAAGTCTCATTCCTGGTGCAAAACCAGCTTTGGATGTCCCTGTGATCTTCCCATTTGCTCCAAATTCGCTGATCATCGGATTGATTTCTGGCACAATTGGACAAGTCGTCGGTATGGTTGTGTTAGCTCTAATCGGATGGGCAGTACCCTTGCCCAGCATGATTGCGGCATTCTTTGCAAGTGGAGCTGGTGCAATTTTTGGTAATGCCACAGGCGGCAAAAGGGGTGCCTGGGCCGGTGGTTTCCTGTGGGGATTTGTGGGCTGGTTTATTATCAGCTTTGCCTATACATTCCAGGTGTTTGGCGACCTTTCAGCGATGGGTGCCACAGCATTAGGTTTTACTGTTCCCGATGCTATTGTCCCAGGTATCATAATCTGGGCAATTGCAAAACTGTTTGGTGTTTAGTCTAATTTAGAAAGATGAGGAAGAGAGGATACTCTCTTCCTCATCTTTTAATTAGCAAAGGGATGAAGTTGATTCAAAAATTCATTAATGGAAAAATATTATCTCCGGAACCATTGCCTGATAATTTTGCGATCATCATCGATGGCGATGTGATCGTTGATGTTGGCGATAATAATTCTTTCTCCAGTGATATCCCAACAATGGACGCTGCTGGGGATTGGATTGTTCCCGGGCTGATTGACATTCATGTCCATGGTGGTTATGGATATGACACGATGGATGAAGAAAATAATGCTTTAACAGAAATTTCTGAATCCTTTATCACAACCGGTGTCACCAATTTTTTGCCGACGACGGTTGCTGCTTCAAACAATGATGTAAAGAGAGCTATAGAAAGAATCAATAATTTTCCACAGCCAAAAAGGGGTGCCAAGGTTTTAGGCATTCATCTTGAAGGGCCGTATTTAGGTTTTAAGCATAAAGGCGCTCAACCTGAACGACATTTACGAGCCGCTGACCCACACGAGTACAATCCCTGGATTGACAGCGGCCTGGTTAAATTGTTCACAGTAGCACCTGAAATTGAAGGTGTGATTGAGCTAATTGAATCTGGTGTTGAAAGAGGCGTTAAATTTGCGGTTGGCCACAGCAGTGCGGATTATGATGTCATGATGCAGGCAATTGAACGGGGGCTGACACAGGCAACCCATACATTTAACGGAATGCCTCAACTGCATCATCGCAACCCTGGTGTGGTGGGTGCTGTGCTGACGGACCACAGGGTTTATGCGCAGGTTATTGCAGATGGAATCCATCTTCACCCTGCGATTATCGAACTGGTATTTCGAGCAAAAGGCACTGATCGGACGGTATTGATTACCGATGCGATCAGAGCCATGGGTGCTGAAGACGGGATTCATAAACTTGGTGACCAGGTTGTCACAGTGCAAGATGGTATTGCCAGAACGGATTCAGGATCCCTGGCAGGCAGCACTTTGACCATGAGCCGCGCACTGCGAAATGCGATCAAATTCACAGGCAGGCCATTGGAAGAGATCATTCGTTCAGCGACGATTGTGCCTGCAATGAGCCTGGGCTTAGAAAACGAAATTGGTGCGATAAAACCCGGTATGAAAGCTGACCTGGTCATTTTGGATCAGAACTACCAACCAAAGTTATGTGTGGTTTCTGGGTTAGTAGTATATAGTCGTTAGCATAATTTGGTTACAAGATTAAGAAATTATTTAAGGAAGGAAAAAAATGAGTCAATTTTCTAAATCTTATTTAGATGAAGTGATCGGATTGTTAGAAAAGATACGTGATGAAGAGCAGCCCGGGATAGTAGAGGCTGCACAATTAATGGCGGATGCGGTGGAAAATGGCAAACGGATATTTGCCTTTGGATGCTCCCATTCATCACTGCCTGTGCAAGATCTCGTTTACCGCGCGGGCGGATTGATGTTGATCAACCCAATCTATGGGCCAGGTATCGCATCCTTAGATACCCGACCACCTACATTGGGGTCTGATATTGAAAAATTACCAGGGTATGCAAAATTATTGCTGGATAATTACCCGATCGAAGAAGGTGATGTACTGATTGTTGTTTCAGTGTCAGGACGCAACGCGGTCCCGATCGAGATGGCACAACTAGCACAGGAGCGTGGCATTAAAGTGATTGGTGTAACTTCTAAAATTTATACCAACAGCGTTGAATCCCGCCATGAAACTGGAAAGAAAATGTATGAATTTGCTGATGTGGTGCTGGATAACAAAGTTAAAAAAGGGGATGCTGTCTTGGAAGATGAACGCGTACCGCAAAAATTTATCCCGGCTTCCGGGGTGACATCGACAGCTTTATTGCATGCGCTTGTTGCTGCAACAATTGAGGAAGTATTGGATCGCGGGATCACTCCGCCTGTGTACCTTGCTGCTAATGTCGACGGGGGATTTGAATATAATCAGCGTTTATTGGCGGAAAATAAAGACCGCATATTCTATTATTAGCTCAGGATGGGATGATCTGGCAGCCATGCTTATTTCAGCAGCTACTTTAATAAGTTAGGAGAACGGTTTGACAGAATTTGCTTCAACAGATTTGTTATTGGAAATCATTAAAGACCAAAAAAAAGGCATCCCAAGGGGCGTTTTTTCAATTTGCTCTGCAAACCCTTTCGTGCTTAAAGCAAGCATGCAATTTGCTAAGGATCATCAAACTTGGGTATCGATCGAATCAACCTGCAACCAGGTCAACCAAGATGGCGGCTATACCGGTATGGTCCCTGCAGAATTTGTAGAAAGCGTTCGGATACTTGCTAATGCAATAGGTGTACCTGAAAACAGGGTCTTGTTGGGCGGTGATCATCTTGGCCCAAACCCGTGGAAACATTTACCTGCTGATGTAGCGATGCTGAAGGCTGTAGAACTGGTTGAAGCTTATGTACAGGCAGGCTATCGAAAGATTCATCTTGATTGCAGCATGGCTTGCGCCGATGACCCGGACCAATCGAAGTTAGACCTTAAAGTGGAAGCAGATCGGGCAGCCAGGCTATGTGCAGCAGCAGAATCTGCTTTTCAGCAAGGATCTAGCAAAAATGCACCAGTTTATATTATCGGTACTGAAGTACCGGTGCCAGGCGGTGTCGAAGGGGAAGATGAAGGTCTGCAAATCACATCACCTCAGAGTGTTGAGGAATCTTTATCTGCCTACCATACAGTTTTTGAGCAGTATAATATTGAGAATGTATGGGATCGCGTTATCGGGTTTGTGGTGCAGCCCGGGGTTGAGTTTGGCCATTTCGATATCCATGATTATGATCCATCCAAGGCTGCAGCACTTTCTGCCTACATCAAGAATAACCCCACCATGGTGTACGAAGCGCATTCAACGGATTATCAACTCCCCTATGCGCTCAAGAAACTGGTCGTAGATCATTTCGCAATTTTAAAAGTAGGGCCTGCTCTGACTTTCGCATTTCGCGAAGCAGTTTATGCGCTGGCTCAGATTGAAAAAATCTTATTCCAGGGGAAGCTAAAATCAGAACAATCATCCATTTTGGAGGTGGTTGATCGGGTCATGGTTGAATATCCGCAATACTGGAAAAACTATTATCTGGGGAATGCAGATGAGCAGGCTGTGGCGCGGATGTTCAGTTTTAGTGACCGAATCCGATATTATTGGCCAGACGAGCGTGTTGAAGTTGCCCTATATAAATTGATTGAAAATTTATCTCGGAAAGACATTCCATTGGTATTGATCAGCCAATTTATGCCAGAGCAACACGAGCATATCCGAGGAGGAGTGCTTAAACCAGATCCTGAAGCGTTAATTTATGCCCACATAAAAACAATTCTTTATCTGTACCATACTGCGTGTATGCCGTGATGTTAAAACTCACGCATTAAAAAAAGCCCCGCTCAAATACTATTTTGAGTGGGGCCTTCTTTTTAACCTTGAAGCAATATATTTATATGAGCGGCAATTCGATTTTTTGGCCAGTTGCGATGGATTTTTCTGCAGCGAGCATCACCTCAAGTGAAGCACGCCCATCTTTACCGGTAATCAAGGGTTCTTTTTTCTCGAGGACACACTCAATAAAGTGTTCAATTTCATATTTAACTGCACCGATCATTTTATTGTGAAGTGTTGGCCAATGCCTTGTATCAGGCATTTTCCATCCCTCACGATTAACCCCATACAGGTTCATAGGCGTAAAATCGAGGAATAAATTACCGTTCGTTCCCAACACATTCATTCTGACATCCCCAAAACCGCTCCATGAACTTGGCGTTTTCCATTTGGCCCATTCTTCGGGCAGGCACCACCCGACTTCATGTACCCCAAGTGCGCCATCTTCAAATTCAATCATCATCCAGGCAGAATCAAAGGTGCCCAATTCTTCATAAACTCGGCCACGAAGTGCTTTAGCATAAACTGATTTTACAGGCACTGGATGATACCAGAGTATCTGGTCGATATCATGTACGCCAATGTAGGTCAGGGGACTGACCCGTCCGCCTAATCTTCGAGCTTCATCAATGGTGGCCATTCGCCGGGCGTATGCCGATAAAAATTTCCCAATGCTCCCTTCAGCTACGGCTGATTGGATCATGGCATAAGAGATTTCAAATCTAAGAATGTATCCGATCATCAACATCACATCGGCATCTTCACAGACTTTATTGATTACATCTGCATCAGCAAGTGTTGTTGCCATTGGTTTTTCGAGAAAAATCTGGATTCCCCTATTGGCTGCAGCTTTAACCGGATCTAAATGGAATGGCTCAGGTGTCGCGATGATAACAGCTTGAGGTTTTTCGGTTTCAAGCATTTCTTCATAATCTTGATATGCATTGCCACCGATTGTTTCAACAAGTTGTTGAGCCTTGGATTTATCAATATCAGCAGCTCCCACACACTGCACATAAGGAAGCTCGCATGCAGCTTTAGTCAGTAAAGCCCCCATAAATCCGGAACCGATCACACCGATGTTAAGTTTGTTCATTAATTATCTCTCCTCATTAGTGTAGACCCGAACTTATAACTCTTTACCTAACCAGCGGACTGCCTGCCGCCAAAATTGGCCGTAATATTCCCAAGGCTGGAAATACTCTGCCCAGTGGGGACTGCAATCACTTGAAAATGCCATTGAACGGCCGCTGCCGAATTCCCAGGTGACAATAAGTGGGTTTTCATCTTCACCTTCACCGATCGTCGCAATTAACTCTGCCCCCTCTTTAGGAAAGATCCTATTAAAACCTTCAAAAACAGGGCATTCTTTCCATGGAATATTTTTCACGATAGGATGCTGATCATTTTTGATGTTGACATAAACACCTTCCGGGGTTTCAACACGGTCATCCAGACCTTTCATACAAGTCACCGGTAGGGCTTGTTCTATCGGGGTATCATAGTAACCACCATGACCGAAACGGCCGCTGAATGATGTCCAACCGCCAACCATCAGCAGGCCCCCGCCATTACGTGTGAATTCACGAATTGCCTTAATTCGGTTGGTGCGTGGGAGCGGTGTGCCGGGAATCCAAAATGGATATAAGGCGAGTACTTCAAACTCACAGTCCGAAATGATCAGCACATCGTATTGTGATAAATCTTCCTCAGTTCTGGGAAAATCAGCAATGGCTTGTTCGTTGGTCATATGGGTTACTTCTATGCCACCTTCTGTCAAAGCATCAATCATGGGCTGCCCCCAGATATGATGTGAGAAACCCTTGACCTCAAAGTTGAACGGCGAAGCAACAAAAATGGGACCAATTTTTGAGGCTGCATCACCTGCGTATAAAACTTTCATGTGTATCTCCTTTAGATCAAAATATAGAATTCTTGGATTTAACTTTGCATATTAAGCTGAACCTGTTTAACTTAATCCAAGCTCAGAATAACGATTAACCTTATCTAATGACATTTGCACAAATTTAAATAGCTCTTCGCCACTTAAGTGATGTTCAGAAGAAGCATCTTGCCAGGATTCTATTGCTTCCGGATATTTTCCTGCTTTTTCATAAGCTAAGCCCAATAAATAGTAAATCTTTGCTTGTGTACGTTTAGTGGGTCTTCCTACCCCAAGATTTTTGGGGTATTGGAGCATTAATTGATAGTCTTGAATAGCTTTATCAAGATTACCCATTGATAAATTCTCCTCGGCTCTTTTCATCAGTGCCCTGACATAAAGGTCATGAAAACTCTGATCCATTTCAAGTGGTATAAACTCCTCATTTTCAAGGATTTCTAATGCCTCTTCATTTTGCCCCAGATCCACCATGATTAAAATCTTGCGTTTGCGAACATCCTCTCTTAATTCTTTAAGCTTGTTTATTTTGGAGAGCAGCTCTTTTCTTTTCTCATCCATTTCAAACTTTTTATAAAGATCGTCAAGGTACAGGTAAATGTCATGGTTAATAGGGTTCAGCGCCAATGCCTTTTCAAGAAAATTAATTGCCTTATCGGCATCTTGATAACGCTCCCAATATGCAACCCCTAAATTTCGTTGCAGAACATCAAAACTATTCAATTCCTTATTGGCCGATTCCCATAATTCCACTGCTTTATCAAATCTCTCGTGGGCATACAGGAAGTTTCCAATTAAGTATTTCAGGTTGTTATCCTGCAATTCCTTTTTGTGAACAGCATTCAAGGCATTTATTTCTTCCAACCGGCTCGGGAAACCAAGATCTAAAGGTGCCTTTTGTGCAGCAGACAACCACTGCTGGTAAAGTTGATTGTTCTCAACTTTATCGTATAAATGCGCAAGCATGTACGCGCAAATGGCATAAGGTTTTTTATCCCAGGCAGAAATCAGAACTTCAATAGCGTCATCAATCAATCCTAAATCGATATAAAAAGCTGCCAGGTCAATATGATATTGATAATCATCCTCTAGTAATCGGCTAGTTTTCTCAACCCAAATATTGTTATTGGATGAATTTATCTTTGATAGTTCATAAAACGCACAAAGATTAATAGGATCATGCGAGAGAAGAGAAATCAATGAGGATTCAGCAGCATCGGTTTTACCCTGACATCTTAGGCTGATTGCAGATAATAGTACAGCAATTGTTGAATCAGGCTCAAGTTCTAAGGCTTTGTCAAAATATTGTAGTGCTTGTTCAAATTGTTTTTCTCGAAGTCTTATTTTTCCCAACCCTAACGTTGATGCAGTTTGGTACTCACTTAAGTTTAGTCCTTGGTCGAAAAATATTTCAGCTTTGTCAAGTCGATCTCTTAGCAAAGCAATCACGCCTCGGAAATAATAAGTATTTTGATTGCCATAGTTTTGGGCTTTTGATAAATGATGGTCAGCCAGGTCATATTGTGCTGATCTTAAAAGCATGAGGCCGAAATTGAAATGGGCTTCTTTGTGTTCACTATCCATCTCAATGGCTTTTTGATAATTGATTTTTGCCAGTTCTCGATTGTCAAAATTTTCATGGTTAAAAGCTTCAAGGTAATAATCTTGGGCTGTGGCAGATCCTGACGTATCAATTGTAATTTCAGGTATTTCTTCAACGACTTGTCGGTCGTTCACATATTCAAGTAATGGCTTACCAGATTGATCAAAGATGGATAATTGGATGGCAAGATCGGCCAGCATTACTGCTTCAACTTTGACTTCATCAATCCATGGTTGTTCTGGTGAAATATCGATAACATTATCATACAGAATCTTTTCTGCTGCTTCTATTTGAATGCGGCTCTTGTGGACTGCAACTACCGGGCATACGGCAATTTTTAGTGCAAATTCTTTTGTCCCTTCAATCGGGGTAAGAGTCATCTTTGCTCCGACCAGTTCGCTTGCGCAGGTCAAACCACCAATCTCCCTGAGCGGAAGCCACCACTCGCGCCATTTACGCGATGAATACGGCTTAAGGAAATCAAAGTCAAGCTGAGTTTCCATTGCGCCGCATTGTGTTTCTGCATATTCAGAACCATCATCGGTCAATGCAGTCTGATTAACCACGCCTACCGGCATGTTGCCCCAGGACCACAGCTTCATACCTGATACATCTTTGGAATTTGCCACATGGGCATAACCTTGATTTTTAGAATGCTGCCAGGCACCAAAGTAATCCCAAACAATATCACGGCCAAAGATTGAAACCTGTGCGAGCATATTTTTTTGCCAGCGGAAGTTGATCGGTGTCTGCATATTATTTGCGGGCCACATGGGCACACCTTCCATACCGGGCAAAAGCGGGTCATCTTTTATCAGGTCAATCCGTGCGTTTGACCATGACGCTGACCCCGCATATTCGTAAGACCTTGAACGGTGGAATGGGTAAATGAATTCGGTACCTTCATCAGCATCTAAGGATGCATTTGTCCAATAATGGTATCGACCTGGAATCCCGGTAGGATTTTGCAAGTGCACATCTTGTGAAAGTGCGCAGCGATCTGGGTAGAGTGATAATGTGATCGTCCATCTCAGTCTGGAAATATGTTCAATTCCACCAATCGATATGCTGGCACTCCCATTATTATGTTCTTGAACTTCCCAGTTAATCGGGTCGCAGGTTGTCGGGGCATGTGCAACAGGAAAGCTAAATTCAACCCCACCTGAGAAAAAAGCACCCCTGATGGCTAATGGAGAGAATTTAACCACTGAGTTCTTGTAAAAGACTTCGGTTAGAGAAAGCTTATCATAGACCGAATATACTCTTCCACCAAGGCCTGTTAGGACTGTAACTTTTAAGTACTTGTTTTCCAGATAAAGGGCATGATATTGCTTGTCCTTGATTTGAGTGTCAATATCCAGTTGTAAGGTATAAGGATAAATATGGGCTACACCGTAACGAGAATCAAATACTGGATTTGGACCTTCACCTTTAAGATCATAGGTGGGTAGTGATATTGAACCCTCATAAACCTTCACTTTGTCTGTCATCTTATGCCTCTTTGTTCATTATCTGAATTATCGGTAGGTGATTGTGGATGATAATCCTTCGGTCAACCATTTCCGCATGATGATGGCGAGGATGATAGGAGGTATCAAACCCAAAGTTATACAAACTGAAATTAATGTATAAGAAACATCAGGGTTTCCTGAAATTGAAGAAATGACAAGTGGACTGGTTTGAGTTTTGATCGTTTGAGTCAGGAATCTGGCAAAAAGGAACTCATTGTATGATGTCATAAAAGCAAAAGCTGCTGCTGCGATTAGACCAGGTGCTATCATTGGCACAATGATTCTTGTTAGAGCCTGGAAAAAAGTACAACCATCCACTAATCCGGCTTCTTCCATATCCCTGGGAATATTTGAAATATACAGTGTTAAAAACCAGATGGAAAAAGGAATCGTCAATGCACTATGTACCAGAATTAATGCTAAATGTGTATCAAGAAGATTAAGAGATCTGATGATCACATAAAATGGTATTGCGACCGCCATGGCTGGCATTAACCTGCTGGCAAGAATAAAATTATAAGAAGCTTCTTTAAGCCTAAATTTCAATCTCGCAAATGAATAAGCAGCGGGTGTTGCAAATGTTAAATTGATCAGCATCACAGAAATTGCGATAATAAAACTGTTTCTTAATGCAGGGCCAATCAAGCGTGCTTCTTGCGAAATCCGGCTTCTGAGCTGTCCCCTCAGCTCAAAACCGGTGGGAATCTGACCGGTAAATACATAGCGATAATTGTCTAGTATCGGGCTTGCAGGAATTATTCTGGCAGGTTTTTGTAATAATGCAGCCTCACTCTGAAAACTTGCTGAAATTACCCATACAAATGGCAATGCTATGTAGATGATAATGATAATGATCAAAACATTCAATAAGATTGTTTTTAGGTTAATTAATTTTAATGTTCTCATTTTATGATCCTTTATGCTACTGTATCCTGTGTTTTCAATACACGAAGATAGAGAATGATTAATATCAAGGTTATGAATGCTATGATGATCGATAATGCTATGCCATGTCCCAGGTTCATTCTTCTGAATATCTCAGCATAGGCAAACCAACTGATCAAAGACGTTGAGTCTGCAGGGCCGCCGCCCGTCATGACAAAGACAATATCAAAGGTAAGAATTGAAATCATTGTTTCGTAGATCAAAACAACCAATAAAATAGGTCTTAATAATGGTATAGTCACAAATCGAAAAACATCAAATGCGTTACCGCCGTCTATTTTTGCAGCGTCGTAAAATTCATCTGGAATCAATTGAAGGCCCGCCAGGATAAAGATAGCTGCCAGAGGGCCTTCCTTCCAGATATGAGCTAGCACAAGACTTAATCTGGCGAGCATGGGATTAGCCAAGAACGGTATATAATAATCAATGATTCCTAAAGAAAATAAAATGCTATTAAATATTCCAAAATCAGAGTTTAAGACCCACCGCCACATTAAACCTGCGACGACTGCCGGCATCGCCCAGGGCAATAAAACAAGGACCTTTAGAATGTTCGACATGGGAAGTTTGGTATTAAGGAGTAATGCGACTATGAAACCGAAACATATTACACCGATCACAGTCACAACGGTGTAGGCCGCTGTATTGATCAAAGCATTTTCAAAATAGTAACTGTTAATAACGTTCCGAAAATTTTGCAGACCAACAAAAGGATGTACGTTAGGTCTTGTGAGCAGATTCTGATAAACACTCACTCGAAGCGCATAAATCACAGGGTAAACAGCGAATAAAACGATGATTGCCAAGGCGGGCATTATGGCGAAATATGCGAAATTCTTATTGAAAAAATTTACAAACTTATTTTTTACTTTAGGCTGCTGAATAGTTGAATCAGTCATTTCTTGCTCCAGAAAATAAGATAAATGATTAGAAAAGGAGGAAAGGGCAATTTTGCCCTTTCCTCCGACTTTCTTATTGATATTGTTGCATTAACTCAACCCACATATTTGCCATATTATCCAGCACTTCCATGGTCGAAAGTTCTCCAAGGATGCCTTTATGGATTTCTGCACGTGCAAATACGTCCCATGAACCATACCAGTCGGTCATACCTTCTTTTGCCCTAGCTAACGATGCTTGCTCCCTGATTGTGGGAACATCACCCCAAGAACCGAAGGCTTCAATAACTTCCGCATCATCAAATAGTGGAAGCTGGGCAAACCCCAGACCATTTTCGACAGCCCATCGTTTAACAACTACGTATTCACCTTCGTGCTTTCCACCAAAATAATCCATGAATTTGCAGGCCGCATCTACATATTCGGGTCCTGCTTCAACGACTCTTGGTGTCATGGCATAGAAGCGAACATAACCCACTGTTGCGTGGCTTGGACCGGGCATGAGGGCAATTTCAAAGGATCCTGCATAATCGCCGCTGCCCGGGCTGTTCAGCTCGGCCATGTTGTATTGCGGCACGATCGTGAAGGTTTGAGCACCAGCTTGCATTGACCTCACCTGATCAATCTCAGCTGTTGTTAAGCTGGCCGGGTCAAGTAAACCTTCTTCATAGACCATACGCAGCCATTCCATGACTTCGTAAGCCGCACTGCCTTCCGAATTAAATACAGGATTTAAATCGTCATCAAACATGGCATTATCGCCGACATGCTGTGCATAGACTAACGAGAGCCAAGCTTCTGGATATGCACCTTCAGCCTGAGACCAAGCCATGATGATTGGGTATTGATTGATACCCTGTTCTTTAATGGCCACTGACATCTCGTATACTTCATCTAGGGTGGTTGGTGCAGCAGTGAATCCGGCTTCTTCTACGAATTCTGCATTGTAAACAAAGTCCATAGTATCTGCATAGTAGGATAAACCGAATGTCTGACCCTGCCATGTCATGCCCTCTAAGGCATAGGGTGCAACTTCCAAATTGTATTCAGCAACATTTGGACAATGTTCATCAAGCGGCTCAAGCCATCCAGCAGATGCCCATTCGTCTAACCAATGGTCAGATCCATATAGTAGGTATGGGGGGTTGCCTGCAGCAAAGACACCAATCATGGTGTCTCGATATTCCAGCCATGAGTAGTCATTATGGGTGATGGTGATGTTGGGGTTTATGTCCTGGAAGTTGGCGATATTATCTGCAATTGATTCAACCCCATATGACCAGGTCACGAAATCCATGGCTACTTCAGCATCGGTGTCAACAGGTGCTGCTGGTTCTTCAACATCCGGTTCTGGTGCAACACCTGGCTCAGCTGGAGGGGCCGGTGCTTCGGCTGTGGGTGTGCAGCCAAGGATTGCAGATGTCAGCAATATGGCTGCAACCAGTAGAATTGTGTATTTAAAATATTTGCCTTTCATTTCACTCCTCTTCTAAGTCTAAGTTAGAATATTGGTTAACGAACTTACATGTTTTCTGCTACCGATATTATTAATCCTTACATAAATCTCCTCTCTATTAATTTGATAAGGCAACGAGAGCAGCAGCACCTAATACACCTGCGTTTGCCCCTAATGCTGATTTTCGTACCAAATCCGGCCTGTAAATTGAATTAAACACCCAAGAATTTCTCGCCAAGGTGTGTAGTTGTTGATGTATATAATCGGTTAAAATGTCCCCTCCCATGAATACACCACCAGCGAGAACAATTAACTCGGGGTCAAAGGCAAGTGCAAGATACTGTAGTGCATAGGCAATTGCATCTCCAACTTCTTGAAGTGTTTCAATTGCGATTTGGTTGCCTGTTTGTGCTAATTTAAAAACAATTTCCGGGGAAATATTTCCTATTACATTAAGCTCTTCTGTGTGTACTGCTTCATAATGATTGTGTAGTAATTTTTCATTGGCTCTATGGGCTATGGCTGGGCCTGAAACAACTGCTTCCAAACATCCCCTTCCGCCGCATTTGCAGATCGGCCCGTGGGGATCAATGATGGCATGTCCGATTTCTCCTGCAAGGCCATTTTCACCCTTGAAGACTTTTCTTTCTTGGATGATAACTGCGGAAACACCTGTGCCCACATTTATATAAATATAATTATTTAGGTTTTTAGCATGGCCATAGATACCTTCGCCAATCGCCCCAGTCCTAACGTCATTATCAATGACACAAGGTTTTTGGATTCTTTTGGTTAATTCGTCTCTAACCGGTACGTTTTCCCAGTTTAAGTTGACAGAAGCAAGACCGATCCCCATTTCAGGGTCAACCAATCCGGGAATCCCAAAACCAATTGCATCCATACCATTAATGTCAATGTTTTTAGATTCAATGAAATTATTTACAATACTTGCAATACAATCCAGGGTGGCAGTTTGATTGGTGGTATCTGTTTCTCCGATCATTGAAGTGATGATTTCCCCATCATGGCTGACCAATCCAACCGCCACTTTGGTTCCACCTACATCAACACCGATGCTATCTTTAATAATATTTAACTCGTTATTCACATACCCTCATTTGATGCGCCAATTTCCTTACTAATTCAGAAATTTATCCAAGTTTATCGAGTCTGCTTTTAACATCTATTGAAAACTGATCAATAAAACCCAATATAAAATGACTGATCGATTCGTTGTCGTTTAGAATTAATGGGGTTAAATCCATGGCATAGGTCAACCGTTGCGATTTATCTAAACCGTGCGACTCAAAGAAAGTCGCATTGGTCGTTCTACGTGCCATAGCTGCAAGGTCATACCTTTTTCCACCGGCAATTTGTGAATCAAAAACGCCTAATAATGCCATTTGCAAATTATCATGATCGGTCAAATCGAATGCAATTTTTTCTTTATCGTCAAGCCAATCCAGATCTCGCCATACTTCACTTCCGTATAATTTCTCAGGGCGATCCTCTTTAGGCAGCAATCGAACCGCTTGAATGACTCGCAATGCAGTGGCTACGTGTGTGTCATGTTTGTCGGCCAGGTTATGGGTAAAAATATATTTTGGTGAGGCTTTTTTAATAATGACGAGAAGATCATCAACTACCTTATTGTCTTTACTCTTTATAGCCTTACTTGGGTAATCAAGCGATATGAGGGAGGAGTACTCACCAATGACAGCTGCCTTTTTTTGTTCTTTAAGGCGGACACTTCTAATCTGTTCATCACTGTAGTTCGCATAAAAATGATCTCTTGGTGAACCGCGTCCGTCTGTTAATACAACGCCTGTAAACCATTGGTCTTGATCTTGAAAACAATCAAGAATCGGTTTTGCTGCCATGATTTCAAGATCATCCTGATGGGCACCAATTGCTAAATGGGTTGTACGCTCTATTGCCTGATCGAGATTTGTTTGATCAGGTATAAAGACTTCAGCAGATGGTTGGATGAGTGAAAATCTCATAATTTCTCCACTAATTTATTTCAGGTAAACTAGCAGCAGCAATCGCCTGGCCGACTCTGCGTTCTTTTTCGTCAGGTAAATGTAATGTTATTATCTTATGAAGTTCAGGAAATTCGTGCTTGAGGACTCTATTTGCTTCATCAACGAGGATAGACCCACCCCCGTAAGATGTGCAGCGGCCTAATATCACGACATGTTTGATCTGATAAAAATCAGCGTAATGTGCAATGGCATACCCTAAATAGACGCCCATGGTTTGCCATATTTTTACTGCACCTTCATGGCCTTGTTGTAATTTTTCTTGAACCATGCTGAGCTTTTCGGCGTCAGTGACATCCTCTTCCAGCTTGATGCCGCCAAGCGGCGCCAGCCTGAACACACATTGCTGAGATAGGTAGGTAGACCCGCAACCGATATCTCCAGACCATTCATCTATGGACGCAAATGGACTGTAATCTATTGGGGCAAAACTGAGTTCATTGAGCCAACCCAAGATATGTCCATGACGATCGACATAACCGCCTGCCTCACTAGACCCCAGGGCAATCCCCAGAACCTCTGTGTCATTAAGCGATATTGAACCAGCCAGGGCCGTTACATCACCATCGTTGATCACTTTGAATGGGACGCCAAATACATTTTCGATTTTATTAAACAAATTATGAACTTCATCGAGACGTTCTGCAGATATCCCGCGAAAGAGTGAGGCAACCATTGGGCGATTATTGATATAAATCCCAGCTGAACTTCCACCGATCGCATCAAGCCGGGGCATTTTTTCAGCAGCGGTTTTTAAACTTTCCATAATTTCTGAGTAATGATAATCAGGATCTGATTGTATGGATGGTTCCCATACCTTTTCTTCACTAAAAATTACTTTGCCGTCAACAACGGCACTCACTTTTCTATCGGATGCTCCGAGATCAAACCCAATCCGGCAACCTTCTAAATGTCCACCAATTGATTCTCCGACTTCATTTTCTTCTGGGACTTCAGCAGGGCCACATGTGACAACTTCAAAGGGTTGTTTGTATACAATTTCTCCCATAAAATGGGAATCAAAACTATGGACACCATTGGCAGAGTATTCGCGCTTAATATAATTGCCGATACTACGATTTCCCCCGATATATATTTTATATCCACCCCGCTGCCATAAAAGAAATTTAACAATTCTCTCAATGTATTCTAGATTGTGATTTGAATTTGGGTGTTCTTCTGGATATACCAGAGCTTCAAACCTGGAGATTTTATTTTCTTCTCTTTCAAGACCGATAATTATCGGCACCCCTTGTCCATGTAGGTTTTTTTGAAAGTGCTGGTTAGCAAGAATAGCTGGCCTGAATTGATCATCCAAAGGAGGTTTTATTTGAGGTTCAATTAAATCGAATGCTTTATCTATCACAGCCATCCTGTCAAGGGAACTTGTTTTTTCTTATATCATCATGGATTAAAAATTAATGAATAATCGTTTGCTAAAGCAGCCGAAGCACCGATGATGACGCCATCTTGTCCTAAGTGCCCAATCTCTATTTTAGTATTTGAAAGGGGGCGTTCAAGTGACATTTCCTTGGTCGTTCTTTTTACCTGGTCTAACCAGGACTTACCAAAGTTTGTCATATCCCCGGTCAGAATAATCTTTTGAATGTTTAGAATTCCAACTAACCAGGAAATCGCCATTCCAAGGTAGAACCCTGAATCCAATACTAAATTTGATGCAATTTTGTCGCCTAATTTAATTGCGTTTTCAATTTCATCTAATGTTATTTTCTTATTATTTTGATAAAAATAAGACCCAGGTGCTGTTTTACTGAGAATTTCCACGTTCCTGATCAATGCTTTTACGCTTGCCACAGTTTCTAAACAGCCTCGGTTTCCACATCTACATAATTCACCCCCATCAGGAATAACAACGATATGGCCGACCTCTCCTGCGCTTCCACCATCGCCCTGGTAAATCTCTCCGTCAATTATTATGCCAGCCCCAATACCATAACGTATGTTAACAACGATCATGTTCGAGATTTTCTGATTGCCAATACCGTATTGTTTCTCAGCTATGGCTGCTGCCTGGCAGTCATTGATGATATGAACAGGCAACCTGTATCTTTCTCTGATAATGTCTGCCAGATATAGGTTTTTCCAATCATAATTTACAGCATTGATCACTAATCCCTCACTGGAATTAATCAAACCCGGTGCCCCGATACCAATTCCGATAATCGGTTGGCAATCGTATTCGATCAATTGATCGATGATTTGATAAACTAAGAGCAATGCATCTTCTCCCTCCGCGCCGTTTAAGGGGATAGATAAGTGCTGTTTAATATTTCCCCGCAAGTTAACAATAGCACCACTCAGCCGATCATTGGCTAAATCCAATCCAATGCTGCAGCGAGAATCTTCGGCTATGCTTAACAATATGGGATTTTTGCCGCCGGTTGATGGGCCAACACCCACTTCTTCCACCAAACCCTCATTCATAAAATCTGAAACGATTTCAGAAACGGTTGTCCGGGTTAAGCCGGTTAGACGTGCAAGGTTTGCTCGACTCGTTGTTTGATGGTCAAGGATCCTCTTGAAAATTAGATTCCGATTATGGTCTTTAATATCCTGCTGGGTTGCTTTTTGCATATTATTTTGTTCTGCCGAATACTTAGTAAGTCCAATGAACTTAGTAACTCCATATTAACCGTAAAATGTTTTTCTGTCAACAATAAATCAGGTAAAAAGTATTAATCTCCAATTGCTAAAACCAGACTCATTTAGGTATAATTACCTCCTCATAAAAATCAATGAGGTGATATGAAGCGCTTATTATTAGTATTAATTTTGCTGACACTAATGATTGTGTCATCCAGTTTCCTTTTCGAAAATGGTATAGCATATGTGTCAGCATTTGCTGAGGATAATTATTTTGGCCTCCCCTTATGCCTGCCAGGGATGCCGATGAATGGCAGATGCATGGTTTACGGCCCTGCCCAAACGATTGCAGAGATGCGGGCGGAAGGCATTCCCTACCCGCCCTACAAACTGCCGGCTGTGCGGCCGCCTTCTGAGCTGAATGTGATGCCTGTGAATATCGCCAAGATCAACCTGCCAGATGAACAGCCATCACCCATTTACAGCAGCTTTGAGGATGCAGTGGCTGGGTCTAACCCCGTGAATCAAATTTCTGCTGGCAGGCTGCGCTATGTCAGTTATATTAACCGGCGCGATCACCAGGGCAAAGCCTTTGTTCAGCTGGCATCCGGCGGTTGGACCCGGGCAGCACCGATTGCCTATACCCGCTACCAGGGGTGGGAATTCTCAGAAAATCCGCGGCATGATTTTGGCTGGTTTGTTCATTTTAACCCGATTGAAAGCCGGCGAGGGCCTTCGCATGGAGAACCCGGTACTGGGAACCATTACGAACGGGATGATCAGTTTTTTGTATACGAAACAGTAAACTCTGAGGTTGATGATTTGGTCTGGTATCGAATTGGCCATAATGAGTGGGTCAACAGTCAGATGGCCCGGGTTGTTGATGTCAACCCAACACCTCCTGAAGGTGTGAGCGCCAACCGATGGATCGAGTTGAATTTATTCCAGCAAACAATCAAAGTTTACGAAGATGGGCGTTTGTTATTCGCCGCATTGGTGGCAACAGGGGTTGATCCGTTTTTCACCCAGCCTGGTGTCTTCCAGATATATGATATGCGGGAACTGGATACGATGCAGGGTGCATTTGAGGCAGATCGGTCTGACTTCTATTACCTCGAAGATGTCCCCTGGGCGATCTACTATGATCAAAACCGGGCCATCCATGCAACCTACTGGAGCTTCCCCTATGGGTATCCCCAGTCACATGGGTGTGTCAACCTCTCGCCAGGCGATGCCCGGTGGATATTCGAGTGGGCTGAAGTGGGTGATTATGTCTGGGTGCATGATCCCAGCGGGCAGACGCCGACAGATCCGAATTTTTACGGCGCTGGTGCACCATAATAATTAAATCTCTTAGCTAAAAATATTTAAGGTGTGTTGGTTTACAGCACACCTTTTTTCTATTGTTTATTCTGGTTGTTGATTGATCTGAATCACTCAATGCACGCTACACCGTTTTTGGCATGTCTCGGCTGGTGATGATATCAATCCCGGCTTCAAACGCATTTTCAAGCACCACCTGGTTGATCATTACCGGTGCGCTAATCTCAATTTCACGCAGCTTTCTGGCCAATGCCGGGATGAGTGGTTTCGGGAGGGCGCTGCGGGTATAGACAGGGACCAACGGATGTAATCCACCGCTAACCTTTACTGTTGATGCCACCATCCGGCGGGGGTCACCCAGTTCACAGATGGCATAGTTTTCGCCCCGCTTGCAGTCTCCATCCATCACCTCCAGCACCTGGTCACCTTCGTGCCTGACTCTTAAAGTACAGCCCTTTGGGCAGGTTACACAGATGATTTCACTGACCTAGGTCATAATTAATACCTTTATTGTTACTACTCAGCTTATGGAGAAAATGGGGGATGTTGTGTGGCGGCTCCGCCGCCACACAACATCCCCGACCTTTCGGTTGCAGTGCAACCTGAGCAGTTACCCTTTATTGTAGAAACAAATTATACTCAGCGTGGTCGGATATGGACGGTCAACGATGCTGCCTTTTGGACGGCATCATAAGCATCTGGCTTAATAGTCAGCGTGATGATCTCACCTCCAAACCTATTATGAATGCATTGCAGCAAAATGCCGCCTAATTCGACATCTCTTTCGATGATCAGAACATCCTCAGACCCATTTTCTTTGGCAGCGATGACTGCAGCCAAACCACCAGGGCCGCTGCCGATGACGATCACATCATACTGCTCTCTCATATCACCCCCTCCATTTTGAGATAATCTTGATCAACCTCTCTTGTTTTTCGGAAAATAAACTCAGATCCTTGTTCTTTTTTTGTCACTGCTTCGGTAGAGCATCCCAACTGCTCAGATAAAAATCGGTTCCCCCGTTGTGTTACAGAGAGCTGCCAAAACAATCTATCTACGGAAGATACTCATGCAATGAATAACTATCCAGGATCACGTTTGTCTGATAGGGGGTAATTGATTGGCGCACAACCAGGCCGGCAGGATCATTACCATCCTCAATGGGAATAAAGACTGTGAAACTGGTTGAGATGCCAGCGTTTTGGACTGCCAACTGTCTTGAGCCTATGATACGGCCGGTCTCTGTGGCTAATTCAAAATGAACAGGTCTATCGGTTATCGGTGTGAGACTGCCAGTAATTTGAATTTGTTTTCCATTTGAATTTTCAATGGCTTCAATGGATAAGATAGTTACCCAATCTTCTTTGTCGGTTTTTGGAACAAGGTTTTCCTCACCCGTGGATAATAGTGTTATTAAGACTGACCGTGTCTGCTGCGTTTGGAACGAGCTGTCAAGCACATCTACAGTCAGCAATGCAGGTGATTCTTCCTGTGAAATGTCAAAGGCGATTGAATAATTTGATTCAGCCAACTTTTCATCCGTGTAATTTGGGATCAATAATTGTCTGGCTAGCAACGTGCCGTTAGGGTCAAACAAGTTGACCCGCACGAGCTGGACATCATTAGATGGGATTTCTGCTGTGAGAGTTAGAGGTGAGGTGATAATAGAGTTTTCACCTGGAAATTTGATTGTTAATTGCGAAGGGGTGAGTGATTCACCAAAACACACAGAAGGTCCAAGGAAGAATATTAAGCATAAAATAAGTGTAAATTTAGAGTATTTTTTACACATAACCGACTCAAAAAAAGGTTTTTGGCACTAACACTACGTTTGATATTATCACACGACTTGATATTTAGTTGATTATTAAAAAAGACTGCTCATGTCACCTGAACAGTCTTCTTTAGGCTTCGGATTTATGCTAAAGCTGGTATATTTCGCCGTATTTGGTTTTCAGGTACTGGATATAAGGTTCCGGGGTGATCTTGCTGCCGGTGGCTTTAAGCATGATCTCCTGCGGTTCATACTTGCTGCCGTGCTGATGGATGTGATCTCGCATCCAATGAAGGATGGTGTCGAATTGACCCCTGGCAATCTCATCCGGGATGTTGGGGTGTTCTTCCAGCATCTTATCCCACAGCTGGACTGAAGCCAGGTTACCTAAAGCATAGGTGGGGAAGTATCCGATCATCCCGCCTGACCAGTGGATATCTTGCAAGACGCCTTCAGCATCGTTTTCTGGTGTAACGCCAAGATAATCTTGCATCCTGGTTCGCCAGATTTCAGGCAGGTCATCTACTTCCATTGAGCCTTCCATTAACCCGATCTCAATTTCAAGGCGCAGCATAACATGGAGGTTGTAAGTCGCCTCATCGGCTTCCACGCGGATCAAGGACGGCTCAACCCGGTTGATACCACGGTAAAAATCAGTCTCACTCACCTCTGATAAATATTGGGGGAAAAGCATTTGCAATGATGGGTAGAAGTATGACCAGAATTCTTTGTTGCGGCCGACAATATTTTCCCATAATCGGGATTGTGATTCGTGGATCGCCAGTGAAGCTGCACCAGAAAGTGGATGTCGCTGATATTTCTTTGCCAATCCCTGGCCGTACATGGCATGGCCGGCTTCATGCATGGTGCTGAACATGGCAGACCCTGCATCCGATTTTAAATAACGAGTCGTGATCCGCACATCACTCAAACCAAATTCTGTGGTGAATGGATGCGGGGCTTCATCCAGGCGGCCGCGCTGCCAATCATACCCGAACCGGGTGATCACATACCGGCCAAAAAGAGCCTGATACTCATCTTTATATTCTTGTTTTAAAAAGCTGTTATCAGGCGGTTCTTTTTCAGCGATGGCCGCTAATAGTTCTACCTGCTGCGGACGCAGTTTGTTGAAAATTTCTTGAACTTCAGCGGTTTTCATGCTGGGCTCATATTCATCTAACAGCGGGTCGTAAATATGATCGTAGGGTTTAAAGAGGTCTGCATATTGTTTACGCAGGTCAACAATTTTCTGTAAGTGTGGTCGAAAGCTGTCAAAATCCGATTGTGTTTTAGCTTTAACCCAGGCTTCGTGGGCCATGGTGGTTGCTTTGATGAATTCCATCAATAACGGCAATGGGACTTTGGTTTGCTTCTCATACTGTCTTTTGGCTGCTTTGACAGAGCGGGCTTCATCGGTATCTGCGTTCAAGTCGCCGACCTCACCTTCTAAATCAGCGATCAACTGGCCGACTTCATCCGAGGTCAATTTCTCATGCATAATCTGGCCCAAAGTAGCAGATTGCTGGCCGCGTTCTTCTGTGCCGCCTGCTGGCATGTAAACGTTTTGGTCCCAACCCAGGACTGCATTGATATGACCCAGATCTGTCAATTCAGCGGCCAGGTCTATCAACTGCTGCATTTTTGGTGATGCTTTTTGATTTTCGCTCATTGCACTCCCTGTATTATTTCGTGTATTATCGTATTGTTTAACTAAATTCCGATGTGTTCAGGCTACTTTCCAGCGGAGCGGTTTTTCATCCAGGGCTGCAACGACTTCTGAAACAATATCATGCCCTGCACGTAATTGGGCTTCCTTTGTTTGGGCACCGATATGCGGTGTGGCAATCACTTTTGGATGTTTGGGCAGCGGTGAATCTCCAGGTGGCTCGGTTTCAAAGACATCCAGTGCAGCACCAGCAACTTTACCATTGTCAAGTGCATCCAGTAAAGCAGATTCTTTGATCACACCACCGCGGGCAGCACAGATGATCAGCACACCATCTTTCATTTTGGCGAATTTCTCTTCATCGAGCAGGTAATGGCTTGATTCTTTATGTGGAATGTGCATCGTGATAATGTCAGACTTTTCAATCAATTCGTCCAGGCTGACGAGTTGGGCACCTTTGGATCGAACCTCTTCTGCAGGTAGGGTTGGCGTGTAGCCGATCACATTCATACCAAATGCTAGAGCCCGTTTACCGACTTCACTGCCAATATTACCGTACCCAATCACACCTAAAGATTTTTGGAAAAGCTCAGTTCCAACCAACTCTTTTTTCAACCATTCGCCGGCCTTCATCCCTTTATCTGCTTTGGGAATTTCCCGGATCAAGCTGAGCATCAGCCCCATGGTCAATTCAGCTACAGATACTGTGGTGGCAACCGGTGCATTGACCACGGTTACGCCTTTTGCTTTGGCAGCTTTGAGGTCGATGTTATCAACGCCTACTCCCATACGCCCGACAACTTTGATATTATTTGTGGCTTTGATCACCTCTTCTGTGATCTTTGTGCGGCCGCGGACAATGACAGCATCGTAATCATCAATCACATTCATCAGTTCATCAGCAGAAATTCCTTTGTGGTCATCCAGCTCGACTGATGCAAGAAGGTCTTGATCAGATATTGGGGCTAAGCCATCCGTGAGTAAGATTTTCCATGTCATATTATTTCTCCATTAGTCATATAAGTATGGTGGGTATAAAAATATTTTACCGTTAAATCTGACCTGCCTATTAAGTCGTCCAGATTGTAAGGTTTCGATCATTGATCCATAAAATTTATCAAGATAATTTTTGGATGTCGTGTTTTCTCACCGGATCACTCATTAAAGTATTTCTGCGATAGTTCACGTTGGTCTCCTCGCCGAATTGTGACCCCGGTTTGATCCAAATCCTCTAATACAGCTACAGCATATTTACGGCTGGTATCATACTTATCTCGTAATTCAGCCAGTGTGATGCTGCCATTTTCTTTAATGTGGTTGATCACATCGGCGCGCATCTCTTCATAAATTTCCGGTTTGAGTAACACATCTTCTCCCAGCAAGATCAGCTTTTGCGTTTTGATTAATGCTGAAACAAGCTCCTCACCAATAAGCTCGATGCTTTGTTTCAGTGTTGGGGGAGAAAAAGGTTGTTGATCAAATTCATTGAAGAGCGACGAAATTTTTGCTTGCTGATCTTCATTGAATTTGACCTGGTGGCCATACAGCCTCAAGTTGGCCCCTTCTTCAATTAATACTTTCTTGTCAGCCAGGTGAGCAACCAATGCATCGAATATTTTTGATTCAAGGGCAGCTTGAGATTTTAAGAGTTCACGTGACATCCCTGGTTGTAGTGGTTTTACTTGATGATAGCGATCGATAAGGTTCTCAATCTTTTGGGTCCATTGAACAAAGGCATTTTTTGTGACCAGAAATTTATTTCCTTTCAGGTCTATCAAGACACCTTGATTGATCAAATTTTCTATCGCTTGATGTGCAAGGTTTTTTTCTAACCCCGATTTTTCTGTCAGTATTTCTGAAGATGCTGCTCCGAGTTTAATTGCTGTTTGTTCGATGATATCTTCGGGTGTACCGGCATACAGGCTTTCCAGCTCAGTTAACCTTGCGGTGTTAAACCTTTTATGCCGTCGATTAGGGAGGGGGTCTACCACCTGGCCGCCGCCGATGGTTGCCGGGGGTGAGGGCCGGCGGATGATGAAACGATCCTGCCTGAGGGCTGCAACCGGTTTTGTGAGCATTAATTGTAGAAAAGCCTGTTCCCCTGGCAGAACTTCTTTCACCCCTAGAACACGCACCTTGGTGATCACCTCTGCTGCACCAATAAACAACTTAACTTCAGTGTTGTGTTTGAGAGGTGCAGCTGCACCAGGCAGGATTTGACACCAAACATCCATCATCGTTGTTGTTTGAAAAGAGCCGGGATGAACAAGCACATCACCGCGGTTGATTTTTTGCACACTGACGCCTGAAATATTAACAGCAGTCCGGCTTCCAGGCAGCGCACGTTCTTCTGCCTGCTTGTGTGTCTGTAAGCCGCGAATTCGTCCAGTCAGCTTGGTTGGCAGAATTTCGACAGAGTCACCAACTGTCAAAACCCCATCTGATAAAGTCCCGGTGACAATGGTGCCAAAGCCAGGCAGTGTAAATACTCTGTCAATTGGCAAACGAGGGCGATTCAAGTCTGACCGATGCGGCTGCTTTTGCAGGACCTGTTGTAATGCCAGTTTAAGTTTGTCTAATCCCTCACCTGACCGCGCACTGACCCGAATAATTGGTGCATTTGCAAGAATCGTTTCTTGAAGTGTTTCGCTAAGGTCTGCCTCGACCAGGTCTAACCAGCCAGGGTCATCAATTAAATCAATTTTTGTCAGAGCAACGATGCCAGCCGGTATCTGGAGCAAATTTAATATTGCCAGGTGTTCACTTGTTTGCGGCATGACGCCTTCATCTGCTGCAACAACCAATAATGCAGCGTCGATGCCCCCAATACCGGATAACATATTTTCAATAAAATCACGATGCCCGGGTACGTCAATGATGCCGATGTCTTCCTCATTTGGCAGGGTGAACCAGGCAAAACCCAGTTCAATACTCATCTCACGGTCTTGCTCTTCTTTTAACCGGTCAGGGTTGATACCGGTTAACCGGTTGATTAATGTCGATTTTCCATGGTCTACGTGACCGGCAGTTCCAATAACTTGCACGAAACAATCTCTTTTTCTAGATCAATCTTTATAAATATTTGTATAAGTGTCGATGGATTCTCTTAAGGAATTGAGCATGATTTGCATTCTTTTGATGTCAATCCTGCCAAGTTCCTGGGAATTTTCCTGCACCACTTCAAAAGCTTCTGTCAATGTGCTGAGCTGGCTGCTTAGGCTCTCAATGCCCCGAGTCATTTCACGGTGTTGTTCGTCCTGGGCAATGATGTAATTAGACCAGCGTTTTTGGTCATCGGATTTATATGTGGTCCATTCTTGCCTGAACCGATCTTCATTGAGCCTTTGGACTTCGGTGATTTCATTGATCCTGCGTTCAAATCGTTGGGAGACTTCATCCAATGCTGCTTGAGATTTCTTGACGGATTGATGCGTGTTTTCTAAGCTTGTTAATTCTTTCTCAAGATTATCGGTGACCTGTTCAATCTTATCAAATCGCTCAGACCATTGTTTGAATGTGCGCTCGCGTTCAATTTGGGTTAAATTGACTTTGTCAATGAAAGCTGACTGGGCTTCCCTTTTTTCTGATTCGGCATTAACCAGATCCTTGACCTGACTTTCAAGCTTGCGTAATGAGTCGGAAGACAAATCTTGCTGCGTGCGAGTTTCATCCATGCGTTTTCGCAAGGCTGATATTTCACCCTGGAAATCGGTCAGGCGTTTGGAATCTTGGCGGCGGTTTTCCTCGATCATGCGAATTGATCGTTTGTATTCTTCATCATAGTGTTCGATTTCGTTGACCTGGGAGCGCAACTCTTCAATTAATCTAGCCAGGCGGGTATCCTCTTCTTTGCGGGTTTCTAGAGCTTTGAGAATATCTTCTGTGGGATACATTTGCTTTCGAATATCTGTTAATTCTTCTGAGAGATCAGTGGTCTTTTGATGATTTCTTTCTAGTTGGACTTGTTTTTCCTGTACTGAGCCTTTAAGGTCTTCCACCTGGCGGTTGAGTTCTGTTCGTGTCGTGCTGACTTCCTGTTCAATTTGTTCAAAACGGGCCATTAATGTGTTCACCCGGGTGAGGCCGCTGTCTAAATCAGCCAGCCGCAGCCGGAGTGCTGAATTTTCTGTTTCCAGATTTTCCAGTTTGCTTTGAAAAGCAGCGATGGTTGTTTTATCATCTCTGTTTTCTTTTTCCAGCCAGTCGATGCGTTTTCTGATTTGATTGATTTCTTGTGAGTTTTCCATATTTATTACCTATCAATTTGGTGCTTTCAATAAGCACAGTATATTTTTGAGCTTAGCGTGTTTATAAGATTGAATTATACACAATAACTTTCCAAGATGATTTTTATGGAGAAGCTATAGCTTCTACCTAATAATGATTGTAACTGCTCAGGCTGCCTTGCAAATGAAGGGTCGGGGGTGTGGTGTGGCGGCTTTGCCGCCACACCACATCCCCTATTTTTTCATAAGCTAAGTAGTTACTAATGATTTATTGCAGCTGTAGAAATGAACTTAAGGTATTCACGACCTGAGAAGGAAATGCGTTCGGGAACAGCCCTAGCGTAATTAGGACCAATGAAATGAAGATGATTGGAATGTATTCATGTCTATTTTCCTGGATTGACCAGTGTTCTGATGGGTTATTATCGCTGATAGCTGTCATAATGGCAATCAGGCGAAGTGTAAAAACAAACAGTCCCAGGCTGCCGATAAACACCCAAATCCCCTCTGATTGATCAATAGCTATAATGGATGAAAGAACAGAAAATTTGATTGGAAATGATGCCAGCAAGGGCAAGCCAGCAATGCTGAACTGCGCCACGACGAGTCCGCCAGCTAATATGGGATATTGACGCGCAACCCCTTTTATATTTTGGAGATCGAGCGAGCCAAAATGAGATTCAATCAGGCTGAGTGCATGACTCCATAACCAAAGTCCCAGTGCCCGCACCGGCAATAGCAAGAAGAGCCAGGTCAATCCGCCCTGGGTGTATAGGCCGATGGTGAGCAAAGAAAAACCTGTTTCTGAGATGATGGTGAATCCCATTGCGCGTTTTAGATTGCTTTGAACAGCTGTCAATACACCGCCTAACAGGATCATAATGGAGCCGATGATTCTCAATGTCTCGTAGAACTCCACAGCATTTCTGATAAATGCATATCGATTAATGAAATTCAGACCAAAAACAATTACCGTAGTAGGGATGAAAAACAATAAATAACTGACGGCTTTGGGATGGCTCTCCTGGCTGAGCATCGGAATCCAACTGTGGAAGGGAAAAATTCCTAATAAAAAAGCAAAACCCAACCCCAATACCAGCATAGACTGTTGAACTAGCGAGCTATCTGGGGGCAGTGTTTCAACCCCTGTTAAAAGCCATCCTGCTAAAAGAATAAACGGCAATGCCAGCGTTTGAAATATCAAGTATCGAATCGTGCCTTTGTTTTCCTTTTGTGATTCAACTGACAACATTGGTATCGAGACCAGCACAGCGGTTTGTATGAGGAGTGCAGCGTATAAAAATGGTTGAACGCCTAAAGCTGCTGTGAGAAGTGCAGTGATGGCCAGGCTGATCGGTCTGAAGGTTGAAGGTGTGCCTGGGATGCCGCCGCCCAAAGACCAGAGGCCGGTTGCCGCAAAGATCAAGGCAATAAATGGCAGCATTGTTTGTCTGATGACGATTTGCCTGCCGAGAATTGCCAGGCTTTCTTCAAAAACCAACTCAACAGGTCCAAGCGTGAATTCCATGCTCTCAGGAAAATACACTGCCAAAATAGAAAGCCCAAATGCCGTAATAGCTGTGAGAATGCCGGAAATACGTCTCTGCTGGTTCAATAAAATGGCTATGATCGAGATACCTAATGGCAGCAGAACCCAGAGAATTGGCATACTGATGGTCATTTAACATCCTCTTTTTCGGCAAAACTGAGTGGTTCATTGGTTTGAATGATGAAATAAACCCCTGCCAGAGCTAATCCCAGGTTAACAATCACCATTAGCCCGGTTAACAACGTCGAAAGCTCAATGCCTGCATGGATGATTTCGAATCCAGCCAGGAGGCTTAACAAACTGATGAAATTTAAATAAGCTTCAGAACTTGTACCTAACTGCATTAAAGCCATACCGATCAACATCAGACCGCTCTGGACGATGAATATATCCAGGCTTGGGAACATCGCGTTTTGTAAAGTTGGCGCAGAAACAAAGATGACAAAGATCACGACGAGCCCAAGCAGGCCCCTGAATAAAAATGCTGCTGGAGGTTCATTGATGAATGTCTCATTCATATACCGTAAACATGTGAATCCTATGGCAGCAACGGCCATCCATCCGACAATGATTTTAATGACAGCCATCCCCACCGGCCATGAAAGTGTGACCAGGCCAAACACAGCCAGGTATTGTGCACCGAGTGAAATTGTATTGATGCGCCAATCCCGAAATACCAGGATGACCATCGAGGTGATCACAATAATTATGAAGGTGATCAAATTGAGTGGTGGCATGTTTAATTGATACTCCTGCCTGTCAGAACTGAGATCAACAACAATAATAGCAGGACAGCCCAAAGGATTCCGCCCTCACCTTCCAGTAAGGATGAGATACTGTGTATGATTTTGGCAAATAGGCGGCTGATAGTCTGGCCTAGTTTGTACATTGAGGTAAGGTTGACAATTGGGGTAAGCTTAATCGTTATTTGCCTGATTTTGGTTATAAATTTGCTCTCAAATATCACTTGCGTATAGGGTGGAGTGAGTTGGTATTTTTTTACAAGATATATGGAAGCACTGACCAACAAGAAACTCCCCAAACCCATCCACCATACACCCATTGTCAAAGAACCTGGCCAACCAATCAACCCCAATGTGACTGAAGCCTGGATGATGATGATCAACCCAAGCGGAAATACGATCCGAGACCATTGTTCCAATGCACCTGCTTCACCCCCAGGTTTCAAAGACCGGGAAAGATAACCCAGTACCATGATGGCATGGGCAATAATCAGGAGGAATGTCCAGACTGTGATACCGTTGGCAGCCAGGCCTGCCCAGCCGCTGGCCGAGGGGGTGAGGGGCAACCCTGAAAGGCTGATCACCCCAAAAAATTGGAGAAAATTCATTCGCTGAACGCGTGGAAAATATAAAAAAAGCAAACTACCAGGCAGCAAAAGGGATAAACCCCAGGCAAGGCTGGCACTGGGTGCACTATTTAAGGTAGAAAAAACTGCCAACCCTGCCCAGGCAAGAATCCAGAAAGGGCGTCCGTTGATCTCATCCTCAGCAGTCACCCAGCGAATGGCTGCGTAAAGAACAGAGACAGTCAGCAATCCATTAATTAATGGAAGCCAGGGCAAGGTACTATCTGTTAGCAGGTTGACAGGCAGCCTAGCCAGCAAGCTCAAGCTGACTGCAATGGGCGCAAGTCGAATAATATTGCCAGTACCCCGCCTTAATTCAGGATCATTGAGAAATGGCAGGTTGAGCGGGAAGACACCCAATCTCAGAACGGCACCTAATAAAAATAAAAAGCCAGCACTTTGGGGAATTTCCGTCAGGTCAAAACTGCCGGATGTTCCCCAACCGATCGCAGTGCCAGTTAAAAGGCAGAGAATTGATGCTGTCTTAACAGCATATCCGGTGATAATATGAAAATTGAATCGGTCAGCGTCAGGCAAATGAAAAAGGTATATCAGTTCCAGCAGATCGACGACAACCAGGGCAGCCATTAAACTTAAGCTGGTGCCGGATATCAGGGCCAACAATCCTAAACCGGTGATGAGCAAGCTGGCAGACCATGACCTGGGTGAGCTGTCATAACGTGTTCTGGCTGCATCCGTCAGTATCACTGCCAGCGTAATGGTGATCAATGCCAGCGCAAAAGGCCAGGAATCATAATCCAGTAGAAATGAAAATTGCCCAGCAAGGTTCAGATCGAGATACTGCCAGGAAAGGACATCCAGGGTTGTCGGCAGACGGAGGCGTAGAATAAAGATCACCAGCCATGATATGATGCAGCTGGCTGATGCAACCAGCCAGCTCGTACCAAACCTTGGCTTAAAACGCTCCAGGATTGTAATTGCAAGGGCTGCTGATAACAGAAGCCCGACAGGAAGGAGCAATATCATTGATCAGCAGTCAGGTATAATTATTTAAGAAGTTCACCTTCATGACGGTGAAGGTACCGGCCTTGTCCTGGTTTACCGAACCAGTTTTTACCCTCAACGATCTTTTGGCCGCGTAAGAAAACCATCACAGGAAAGCCCTTAAGATGCCAGCCCTCGTAAAGATTATAGTCAGTACGATGCTGCGCAACTTTGATACCATACTCGAGTTCTTTGTTTGGATCCCAAATGGCGATATCAGCATCTGCCCCAGGAACAAGGGTGCCTTTTTGCGGGTACAAACCAAAGATGCGGGCAGGATTGGTGCAGTGCATGGCAACAAACTGGTTCGGGCTCATCCTGCCGCTGACCACACCCTGGGTCCATATGATCGGCATCCGGTCTCCTAAACCGGGTAAGCCGTGGGGTATTTTTGAAAAATCATCCCGGCCTAATTCTTTCCCGGGTATAGCAACTTTTTCACCCTCATACTCGATTGGGGTGGTGCCATCATAGAAGAATGGGCAGTGGTCTGTTGCCAAGACCTGGATGGTTTGATCTTCTATGCCTTCCCAAAGTCTGTTGTTGTCCTTTGCAGTTCTGACTGGCGGTGAACAGACCCATTTGGCACCATCTTCTCGGCTAAGGTCGTCTTCGACAAAGAAGAGATATTGGGGGCAGGTCTCACCCATCATGTTCAGGCCATGGTCTTGAGCGTAGGCTAACTGGTCAACTTCGCCTCCGGTGTTCATATGCACCAAATAGAGCGGTGCATCCCCCGCTTGAGCAGCTAACGCGGCCGCCCGCAGTGAGGCTTCCACTGCGCCCCAGGCAGGCCGGGTTTTTGCGTGAAAGTAGGGGTCTTTGTTGCCAGCATTCAGGGCTTCATTTACCAAAATATCGATCACATCGCCATTTTCGGCATGGACGAGGGTTAAGATACCGGCGGCACGTGCCACCCGCATCACGCGGAAGATCTCGCCATCTGAAAGCCTTAAACGGCCGTTATAGGCTGTAAATACTTTTAAGCTGGTGATACCAATGTCAGGCAGGTTGAAGATTTCTTTGGCGACATCCTGGTTGAAGCGGGTGATGTTCATATGAAACCCATAGTCAACCGAGGCTTTGGGGTCAGCCTTAGCCCGCCATCGATCCACGTTTTCCTTCAATGTGCCATCGTCCTGGGGGACAAAATCAATCACAGAAGTTGTACCCCCAAACGCAGCAGCTTTGCCGCCTGTGTAGTGATCGTCAGATGATACAGTGTCAAACATTGGCAGATCAAGGTGGACATGGACATCAATACCGCCAGGCAGCACATATTTCCCTGATGCATCCACGATATCAGCATTGGGATGATTTAGGTTTTGCCCGATCAAGCTGATTTGCTCGCCTTCTATCAGGATATCTGCTTGAAATGTCTCACTTGCGGTGATCAGGGTGCCGTTTTTGATAAGTGTCGCCATAGAATTCACTCCGATAACTGGTGGATTGAGTTGATCAAGGTTTGTTTATGAATTATAGCAGATTCGGGATAAAAAGAGGACTTTTACGACCAAGGTTATAATTATCCTGAAAGTCATCAAG
>CAZCBW010000026.1:0-27830 GCA_964497065.1 uncultured Candidatus Brevefilum sp.
TGGCGGCAAAGCCGCCACACCACACCCCCTATTTCTTCATAAGCTGAGTAGTAACAATTAATCAATAAAATTAAAAATACGCGTTCAACACATCCTTAACACTCAGCCAGATTTCATTCTCATCAGGGGCAATACCCTCATGAAACAAACATGATTCAAGATGATCCTCCAATAAGGTCATCCCCACTTTGTTGATTGCGGAATTGACAGCAGAAACCTGGATCAATATTTCAGAACAATCTCTTCCTTCTTCAACCATTGATTTAATACTGCGAATGTGACCCTCAATTCTTGAAAGCCGGTTGACAATTGCCTTTGTCTTTTTATGGACATGAACATGGTTAGATTCCTGAGCCATTGCACCCTCCTCACATAATGACTAATCTAACTTGGATTTTCGGCCGTTCAATCGAGCAGAATTTGCTACCACTGGCAAGGCTGAAATTTCATGCATGATCGCACCAATCACTGGCCCAATCGTTCCAAGTACACTCAACACAACTGACAATGTATTCCAGCTCATCGAAAAGATGACATTGTTCTTGATCACTTTTAATGCAGACCGTGAAAGATCAATTAAATATGGGATTCTTCCCACATTATCAGTCAACAGGACGATATCTGCTGTTTCCATGGCAACATTGGTACCAATTGAGCCCATGGCAATGCCCACATCGGAGGCAGCCAGTGCAGGCGCATCGTTGACACCATCGCCTATATAGGCAATTTTGTAACCCTTAGATTGATACTCTCGGATGATTTCCAGTTTCCGTTCAGGTAATGTCTGGGCATAAACCTTATCAACGCCTAAACCTTGACCGATAGCATCTGCAACTGCTTGGTTGTCACCGCTGATCAAGATTGTTTCCTTAATTCCCAGATCTTTGAGATTTAATATCGCCTGTTTGGATTCAGGCCGATGGGTGTCTGAAATCACCAGGAACCCAGCCACCTCTTGGTTAACTGCAACAGGAATAACCGTATTGCCCTCGGCTTCCAGAGCATCAAATTTACGGGCATGATCATCCTTCAAGATCAATTCCTGTGCCTGAAGCATTCTATTACCGATGACAACTTCATCGTTTTGCACATAGCCTTTGACCCCATGGCCTGATAAGGACTCAAATTTTTCTACTGAAAAGATTTCGATATTTTTAGATTTCGCAGCAGACACAATGGCTTTGGCCAGAGGGTGTTCGCTGGATCGCTCAACACTTGCAGCCAGGCCAAGCAACTTATCTGGACTGAGGCCATTGACAGAAATTGTCTCCTTCAAACTGGGTTGCCCGAGTGTTAATGTACCGGTTTTATCAAAGGCAACAACGTCAACCTTGCCAATAATTTCCATCGATGTGCCGCTTTTAACCAATACACCTCGTTTGGCAGCATTTCCAATGGAAGCCACCAATGCAGTCGGTGTGGCAAGCACCAATGCACAGGGACAAATTACAATCAATACGGTGATACCGCGTATGACATCCCCAGTCACAAGATAGGTGATTGCAGCAATCACCAATGCCATCGGCGTCAGGTACTGTGCATATTTATTTGCCAATCGGTGTACAGGTGCTTTGGTGCTGCGGGCTTCTTTAACCAACCGGATCATGTTTCCGAGCGTTGTTTCTGCGCCAATATTTTTTACTTTAACTTCGATCGCCCCTGACATACATAAAGTTCCTGCATAGATGCCATCACCTACTTCTTTATCCACAGGAATTGATTCTCCAGTGATCGATGCCTGGTTAATAGCCGCAGAACCCTTTGTGACAACCCCGTCAACTGGAATTCTTCCACCAGGTTTGATCAATACAATGTCATCCGTTCGAACATTTCCAATCGGGATAACGGTGGTTTCGTTTCCGTCAACCAGCTCAACAAACTCAGGGATCAGGTTTTCAAGTTCTTGCAAAGAATTGTCAGCCTTAGCCATGGTGAAGTTTTCTAACATTTCACCAACCAGCATCATGAAGGCGACGATTGCAGCAGCTTCATATTCTCTGACGATCATTGCCGCAATCATAGCAATGCTGACCATCACCCCGGCTGTCAGGTCAAAATCACGAAAGATATTGACAATCGCCAGCTTGAAGATCGGTGCACCACCGATGATTGCTGAGGCTAAAAACAGCCAATCGGCGGCTACTGGCTGGCCGCTCACCCAGGCAATAAAGCCAAGTAGCAATAACAGGGCATTTGCTGCGGTGATCAATGTGCCAGGTGATAATAAAAATCCTTGATAACGTTTAAAAAACCCTTCAGGTACTTTCTTGCAATCATCGCACACAAGAGGTGATTCAGTTGAAATATCAGGGTTGGTCATTATTTTCTCCTAAAATAATTGGGTTAATAATTCTTTGGATATATTACAATATCCCCATAAGGGGTCATAGATCATTTTTAAAAATTAATTGACTAAATCGGTAATATTAATGTAATTTTACGGATTATATTAATATACAATTGATAATTTAAATTGATAATTTAATAGATATCCTATGGGGGGGATAATATCATAATTTGGGTAATTGTCAAGGAAATTTTTGATTTCCCTATTAACGGCAAATTAATTCGTGGTCTATTCACTAATAAATTACTGGTTACTTATCGCCAGTTTTACGGGTTTGTTTTAAAATCCAACGATGTACCAACATCACCAAGACCGCACTGCCTAAGGCGATGCCAAAAACGATCAATGCGCCGGTGATATCGTTCATGATCGATGGATCCGTCAGCATCACCACTGCCAAAGAGAGCATCAACATCCCCCCAATGAGTTTCAGTATGCGACCATGTTTCTCTTCCAGCTTACTCTTTCGCAGTGTAAACACAGAAACAAGGAATATGCCCATTTCATCGATTTGGTAAACGATCATATAAACCAGTAAAAGCAGCAAGAAAGTAACCGTACTGACACCCTGTGCATTCAATAAACCCGTCCACAACATTGGGAACCCTGCTGTGCAGGAAAATTCCACCAGAGAAACTCCTGCGGCCAGTACAATCGTGCCCCCTACCAATCCAAACAAGGAACCTTCGGATGCCATCACCCGCCGGATGCCTTTATAAATGCCGGGTTTCTTCTCATCTTTGATCGTAAACGAGAGCCCCTGTTTATACCAGAAATAATCTTTGATATTGACCAGGCCAAAAATCAGTGCCACTACCGCCACCAGCACCTGGATCCAGCCGATGAATCGGATTATTTTAAAGATAGTGAATAACCCGCCAATAAATAAAGCATAGATCAACCCGGTCACAGTGATGAACACAAACCCGATCAGGAGAACTTTCTTTCTTGATCCAGTATTCAAAGTCACCGCCAGCAGCATCGTCAGCACCCAGATCGAACAAGGGTTGACCCCATCGACAAAGGCAATTAAAAGGGTACTCAGCAATAAAGACTGGCTGGAAAGGCTGACTGTGCCAAACAGGGGCACAGTGATAGACGAATTTGGGGATTCCTCAACCTGGTCAGCAGGTTTTGTATCATCCTCAATCTGAATCACAGAAGAATGTGACAAATCAGACATTTCATTTGCGTGAACAGGCGTAATGATTAAGATTAACATGAGGAATGCCAGCAGGACACAATAAATAAATTTCTTAGTCATTGGGTTTATCCTTTACGCCATCAGATGAAGTGATCTCAATAAATCAAGGTCTGATGGCTTCAAACATACGCCATGCGTTATTGAATTATTCAATGATCAAATCGATATTAAACCCGCATTTAACAATTGTCAATGGGATATATTCCTTAATAGTTGGCTTTATCCCCCTAATTCGCGTTATTTTTCGAAGATTGAAATAATATAAACCCATTTGGTATTATTCTGAAGGTGATCATTTTGGCAGAATCACCCGGTCCACCAGCAAGATCAACCCTGTCAATCCCAGTGCAATCCCAAAGACAGTCACTGATCCGGAAATTTCATTCATGATGCCCGGGTCAACCAGCATCACCACCGCCAGGGTGAGCATCAATACGCCGCCGATCAATTTCAACACCCGGCCATGTTTTTCTTCTAATTTGCTGGCTCGCAGCGTAAATACGGCCGCCAGGAAGATGCCCATTTCATCCAGCAAGTAGACCAGCATGTAAACCAGCAGCAGCAATACAAATGTGAGCATGTCCACATTTTGGCTTGCCAATAGGTTTGACCAGATCACGGGGAAGCCGGCGATACAGGTCAACTCTATCAGAGCAATTCCACCCGCAAAAACAACCGTTGCACCAATCAACTGCCAGTAGGAATCGCTGTTTCTAATGATTCCCCGCATTCGCTGGTAAATACCTGGTTTTTTGTCATCACTGATGGTGAAAGAGATGCCTTCCTTGTACCAGAAATAATCTTTGATATTGACCAACGCAAACCCCAGAGCGATCAAAGCCACCACAACCTGGATCCAGCCGATAAAACTGATGATCCGCAGCACACTGAACACACCGACAATAAACAGCCCATACAAAAATGTTGTGGTGATCAAAAACGCACTGCCCACAATCAGAACTTTCTTACGAGATCGAGTTTGCAGCACGATGGATAACAGTATCGATAACACCCATAAAGAACAGGGGTTGAACCCATCCACAAAAGAGATGATCAAAGTGCTGACCAATAAGGATTGACCAGAAAGGTTAATTTGGCCGATCAGCGGGACGTTGAAACTGATGCCGTCTTGTTGATTATCAATATCACTTGATTCAGCATGTGCTGTTGAAAATACCAATAAAAGACCAATCACCAAAATGCTGAAAACAGCAAGTATTTTGCTTACTTTAATAACCATAAATTTTCCCTGGGTCCAGCTTATTTCTTTTTATTGATGATCACCCGGTCAACAACAAAGAACAAGGCCATAATAGCTATGACGCTGCCGGTGACGATCACGACTTTAGGTACTTGAAAACCTGAATTATTCGCTTCAACTTCACCCTGAGGTGTGGGTGTGTACAGAGCTTGCCCTAGATCATTGCAATCCGCAGCCAGGCAAGTTTCCACCGTTTGCTGCATTTCAGCTAGAATATTGTTATTGAAACCTACCCACTGCCTTTCGCCAATAAAAAACGTCGGCACAGCTCTGGGTTCAATACCGTAAGCTTCAGCAAACTCAAAAAATAAATCCCGATTGGCGGAATTATTATAAATTTCAAAATCATGCACCCTGATATTTGGATTTTCTTCAGCCATCTCAGCCAGTATCGGCTTTGCTTGTTCACAATAAGGGCAGCCTTCCCCCCAGAAGAAATATATATTTACCGGCTCAACTTCTTGTGTGTTAATCGACACACCAATAACAGGTGAAACATTCGAGAAAAATGGCAGTACTGCCAATAATATCACCAACAAAATCAACTTTCGTTCTTTTTGCATCTGTACTCCTTAATAATCTCTCATTTGTGCCAGCGGCAACAGTCCCAATTATAGCCCTTATGAGTCATTTGTGAAATATTGATCAATAAACCAACAGGCATGGTTCTCAATTTAATTGCCGTCGAAAACTATGCCTGGTGAGTCAATTCGCCTTGATCGAGGTCGATGACTTCATTATTACATAACTGATGAGTTTTCTCCAGCAAAACCGGTGTTAAGACGGGATTACCCGTACCTAATAGAATTGCACCAGAGACATAACTGAGCCATAATTCCACTTCTTGCCCGGATGACAGCGCCTCAGTACCTGGGATTAGTGGACGAAATACCAACCAAAAAAACATAACCAGGGCATACTTTGAAAAAGGTTTGATCATCCAATTTGTGACCAATAAAATTTTTCATATCCATTCATCTCTGGTTGACAAATAACAAGGAAAGCCTATAATTCAATCTGTATTGAACTAAATAATAAGGATAATTATGTACATAAAAACACTCTCATTTTCCCAACAGGAGATATCAGAAATTTCAGACCTGCTAAAAGTGATCAGCGAACCGAAACGTTTACTTCTTTTAGACCAGATCATTAGCGGTGTGCACTGCAACTGCGATTTGGGGAAGTCTTTGAATATAGCCCCAAACTTAATTTCACATCATCTGGGCGTTTTGCGCAATGCCGGCCTGGTCACTGTCGATCGTGATCCCACAGACTCCCGCTGGGTTTACTATTCAATTAACACAAAAGCTTTGGAAAATATCAAACAAATCCTGGCGAGCTTTTTCAACCCAGACCGCATCCAGCCCCGCCGAATAACCTGCGGACCGCAAATTGCATTAGACCAGCAATAAGGATAATTTTTTTACATCAATAATTCAACGGAGGTTGAAACAAAATGACATTCGAGAACAATCCATCACCCACAAAAAACACCCGACTGTCGCCGCAAATGCCCCCACAGGTGGAATTTTTTGATCCGCCGATGTGCTGCCCCACAGGCTTATGCGGGCCTGTGCTTGATCAAACATTATTGGATACGAGTGAAATGATTGAATCCCTGCAGGAAGAAGGCTACCGTGTTGAGCGCTACCAGATGGCTTCGCATCCCCAGGTATTCCTTTCGAACCCGGATGTAATGAAACGGGTGCAGGAAAAACAAATGGCAGCCCTGCCTATCGTCCTTGTTGAAGGAAAGGTGATCGCAGAAGGTAATTATCCCAAAATAGCTGAAATCAAACGATATCTCAATAGAGCAAACTAAGGTGACCACACACTACTTGTTCTTTTCAGGAAAAGGCGGCGTTGGCAAGACATCCATGGCCTGCACCCATGCCGTCCGAAAAGCTGAAGAAGGATTAAAGACACTGATCGTCACCACCGACCCGGCATCCAACCTATCGGATGTGTTTGAACAGGAAATTGATCATAAAATTACCCGGATCGAAAGCCTGCCCAATTTATGGGCGATGGAAATCGATTCAGACCAGGCTACCCAAGATTATATTGACCGGGCTATGGACCCCATCCGGGCAGCCTTCCCTCCCCAGATGGTGGAAGTAATGGAAGAACAAATGAGCGGGCCCTGTACAGTAGAAGTAGCCGCCTTTGACCGCTTTACAGACTTTTTGGACTCTACCAAAGAACAATCTGTTGATTTTGATCTAATTATCTTCGACACGGCTCCCACAGGGCATACCATCCGCTTATTGGAACTGCCGGCGGAATGGAGTCAGTCCATTGATGAAGCCAGTGCCGGCAGCGGGCAAACCTGCCTCGGTCCGGCTGCAGCCATCCAGGATGCCAAGTTTAAATATGAGCGTGCCCTGGCTGCCATGCGTGATACAACCTTAACGATATTTATCTTTGTATTACATCCAGAGCAGATTTCGATCGATGAAACCCACCGGGCGATCAAAGAATTAAGCAAATTGGAAATAGGCAGCTACCGCTTGATTGTTAATGGGATCATTCCACCAGAAGGTACCAAAAATCCTCTTTTCGCAGCCCGGGCTGAAATGCAGCAAAAGTATCTGACCCAGATCAGGCAAACACTTGATTATCCAACTGAGTATATGACCCTTTTATCAGTTGAGATCAAAGGCGTAAAACGGCTGCAGCAGGTTGGGAAGATCTTCTTTGATGGTGCACCAGCTAGATCAATCACCCAAACCCAACCGGATCATCAGATTAATCTCGGTGATATCACACCCTTGGCAATAATTCGGGAACGCATTTCGCCCAACGGCCATCACCATACCATTTTCTTTGCGGGTAAAGGCGGCGTGGGCAAAACCGTAGCCTCCTGCATCACAGCCGTTTGGCTGGCACGGCAAGGCCATCAGACCTTGCTGGTGACCACCGACCCGGCCTCCCACATCGGGGATGTATTAGACAGCCCGGTCAGTGATGTAATTACACCTGTGAAAGGGCAGCCTAATTTATGGGCTGTCAAAATTGACCCCAAAGCCGCAGCTGAAACCTATAAGAAACGCATTCTCGACGATGCCCGCCAGCGGGGGCGGCCTGAAAAAGCAATCCAGGTGATGGAAGAAGAACTGAATTCTCCCTGCACTGAAGAGATGGCTGCATTTGACAAGTTTATTGAATACGCATCTGAAGGTGATTGGGAGTCAGTTATATTTGATACCGCACCCACCGGTCATACACTCCGACTTTTGGAACTACCGGTCGAATGGAGCAAACAAATCGATATTAAAGTCTTCTCTTCTGTCGATGGTTCCGCAGCAGATGATGTTGCCAAACAGCGTTTTGGTAAAGTGATCGAGATGATGCGCGATCCTCAGAAAAGTACCTTCGCGTTTGTGATGTACCCCGAAGCAACCCCGATCATTGAGGCGTGGCGGGCAGCCCAGGACTTGAGCACCGTGGGCATCAACCCGAGCCTGGTCGTCGCCAACATGGTCATCCCTGAAGAGCAGGTCAACACGCCATTTACCCAGTCACGCCGGGCTATGCAGGAAATATATCTACTTGAAATTGCACATCGGTTTAACCTGCCCGTCGCTCAGATCCCCCTATTGCCCAACGAAATCAAGGGACTTGAGATGCTGGCCGAATTAGGCAAACAGATATTTGAGTGATTCACCAATGACCCAGATGATCACCGTCAGAATTATTGGTTCGCCGATCGCCTGTGAAGACGGGGTTAAAGACACCTGGCGGCAGATCGCAGCATGGGCAGGCAATCAGCTTGAAGCCCGCTATGGCGAGCAGGTTCAAGTTCAATATTTCGATTTATTTGATCCACAATGCCCTCCTCTGCCTGAGGATGCACAACTGCCAGCAGTCTTCGTCAATGAGAAGATGACCAGCACTGGCGGTAAAATTATAATCCCCTTGATATGTGAGCATATCGAAGCATTGCTGGGGTGAGGTATTCTTTACGGCAGGTCAAGAAAATGTGTATTTAAAAATCTATTCGTAACTGCTCAGGCTGCCTTGCAAATGAAAGGTCAGGGATGTGGTGTGGCGGCTTTGCAGCCACACCACACCCACTATTTATTGATAAGCTGAGTAGTTACATCTATTCTAGTAAAAACTCAACCCATGAGAAAATAGAGAAAAGCCTGTGATATAATCCCCACCGATTCATTTGGCAGCCATAATTGGTTAATATTTAAAACATACTTAAAATCAATTAATGAAACCCATTAAAACCATTGAGAAGGAAATCATCCAGGAATTTGAGGCACTGACCGATCTTGATGCGAAATATGCGCATCTTTTCAAAATCGGTGAAGCGCTCCCCGAACTGGACCCCAAATATAAAACCGAAGCATATCGGGTCAAAGGCTGCGAATCGACGGTATGGTTTCACCTGCGCAATGATAACGGCCGGCTTTCATTGGAAGCTGACAGCGACTCGATGCTGATCAAAGGCATCACGGCATTGCTTGTGCGCATTATTGCCAACCGGCAGCCGCACGAATTGGAAAACTTAAGTCTTAATTTTTTGAACGAGATCAACATATGGAAGCTGCCTTCAAAGCGCAATTCAGGCTTGATGGCCATGCTCGGCCACATAAAAACCAAGGCTAAATCCATTCAACAATCTGAAGGACAGGCTGCTTAATGACGAAGCTCTCCTACCAGATGGTGCATGTCGGCAGTGCCCCGGCCGGCCTTTTAGGTGTCTATGAACTCTTTCATACCCTGTATGAGGACGGTGCATCCCCTTCGGATGAAAACATCGCTGACCTGCTGGTCAAAGGCATTCGTGAACACAACTTCATTCCCAGACCTTCTATCGAGGATTATAAAACAGCCCTGACGCGTGAATACCTCCGCTATTACTATGACAGAAAAGCGGGCAAGCCAACCGGGCCGAGGAATTACGGCGAGTGGGAAGGCTACCCGCGTGAACATATCCCCTGGTTTCCGACCGTCTCTGCCGAGCTGTGTGACGGATGCGGCAACTGCCTGGAAGTCTGCCCTAAAGACGTTTTCATACTCGATGACTCCAATAAAGCATTGGTCGTGGACCCATTCATGTGCATCGTGGGGTGCTGTTTCTGCAAAAGTGCCTGCGACCCCAATGCGATCCTGATGCCGCTACGCGAAATGCTCGACCAGTACAGGCACGGGAAACGCCCTTGATAAGAATTTCTTGGGTATTAAAGAATTGCGATACCCAAACTCAATAAAGATCTGCCGAATCTATTGGTTTTTATATTCGAAGATAAACTAAATTCAGAATTTAATGGAGCGCGGACTTCATTCCGCATAAGACAGGTTAATGCATAATACATACATCATCAACAACAACCGATCACCAATTTTTTGATTAAATAATCCTTGTGTTTCATAACACCTCATACTGCTGGTATAGTAACCATTCTATTAAAAATTAAGCATGAAAAACCTTGATAAATATCAAATTTCCAGTTTGATTAAAATTCTTGAAAAATATGTATGAACAGGGTGGAAGAATGCTAGAATATTAATCAAGTATTTGATAATGGCATGATGTATTGAACAAGCGGCTTGCATGATGTTGCGGACTGAAGTCCGCACTCCATATAACTTTTTACATTATCAAACTAGAGACCTAACATTATTTTTTCAGGAACCTTCGCTTAATACATGGATAAATGGTAAATTCAGGTACTGAGAATTAAGTCATGAAAGGTTTTTTTATGCAACACAAAGTTTTTGTCACCCGCCATCTCACCCCGGATGCCGAGGAAAAGCTGAACACACTCTGCCATGCTGAATATTGGCCTGAAGATACGCCTCCGCCTTATGACGTATTGCTCGAAAAAACCCGCCAGGCTGAAGGCCTGGTCTGCCTGCTGACCGATCAAATTGATGAGAACCTGATCAAGCAGGCTGAAAACCTCAAGGTCATCAGCCAGGTTGCGGTTGGCGTGGATAATATTGACCTGGATGCGGCTGCCAGGCGGGGTATCCCCGTTGGGCACACCCCTGATTTGCTGACCGACGCCACGGCTGACCTGGCCTTTGCCCTGATCCTGGCTGCAGCCCGCCGCTTGAGTGAGGCAATTGACTATGCCCGGGGCGGCCAATGGCAGACCTGGGAACTGACCGCTCTTCTAGGTGCGGACGTTCATGGTGCGACCTTAGGCATCCTCGGGATGGGACGTATCGGCCAGGCAGTGGCAAAACGCGCCAGCGGGTTTGATATGGACGTGCTGTATTTCAATCGCTCCGACCTGCCTGAACAGGCGGCGAAATTAGGGAAAAGGTTGGATACTATAGACAAAGTACTGGCGCAGTCTGACTTCCTCTCACTGCACCTGCCGCTGACCGAGGAAACAGCAGGACTGATTGACCACCATGCCTTTGAGATCATGAAAAATTCTGCCATCCTGGTCAATACCGCTCGCGGCGGGATTGTGGATACCGATGCTCTGGTGCAGGCGCTCAAGACCGGCCAGATCGCGTATGCCGCCCTGGACGTGACCGACCCAGAACCGCTCCCCGATACCCACGAGCTCTACCAGATGCCCAATGCGATCATCGTGCCGCATATCGGCAGTGCCACCCGTACTGCACGCAATCAGATCGCTCTGCTGGCGGTTGAGAACCTGGCTGCCGGCCTTCGGGGTGACCCGCTGCCCCAGGCGGCTGTTTAACCCAATAAACTAAAACAATCCAACCCTGCTATACTTATGATTTACGAGCAAATGGAGCATTTATTCCATCATGCAATGGATACGTGATCACAAACCAGACCCAATTGTCACCCGGGCTTATCACCTGGCGTTGTTCGTTACGCTGGGCGGAAACCTGCTGCTGGCAGCTGGCAAAGGAGTAGCTTCCTATTTAACCGGCAGTATCGCACTATATGCGGATGCCGCCAATTCCGTCTCAGATGTGGTGTATTCGGTTGCTATGGTGATGGGATTATGGGTCGTGCTGAAACCGCCTGATCTCACTCACCCACAGGGGCATGGTCGTTTTGAACCCCTGGTCGGCCTGGCTGTCTCATTGATGATGGGGATAGCCGGTTATGAAGCGCTTCGCACCTCAATTGACCGGTTTTTTGCCGGTGGTGCAGCTATCGAGCCGGGCCTGCCAACGATTGTGTTATTATCCAGCGCAGCAGTCAAATTTGGGATGTTCGTGATCATCAAAAACCTTGCAACCACCGCTCACAGCCCCTCATTACGCATCACCGCTAAAGACAACCTCAGTGATGTTCTCTCATCAACGGCGGCTTTTCTTGGCATCCTCGGCAGCAATTTCATCCACCCTCTGCTTGACCCGATTGCCGGTTTGCTGGTCTCTTTATGGATCTTCAGGGCAGCATTCACAGCAGGCAGAGAAAACCTCAGCTATCTGACCGGGGCAGGTGCGGATGAAGCGCTTCGTCAAAGGTTGATCGATACAGCCAATCATGTGGAAGGCGTCAAACAAGTGCACCACATGATGAGCGAATATGTCGGCCCGAAACTGGTCGTCGATATGCACATCAACCTGCCGGGGCATGCCTCACTCGATGAGGTTCACGAGGTTTCAGACCGGGTGATCGCCGCATTAGAAGCCATCCAGGAGGTCGACCGTGCCTACGTCCACGTCGAACCCCTCGAAGACCTTCAAATTCCACAACCCCCAATATCCTGATAAATCCTGTCACCTGATTCAGGACGGGTCACTAATTCCTAATTACTAATTCCTAATTAACTATACACCACATACTGCATCAAAAACCGCTCGATGGCCTTATAAAAAGCCTTGCGCGTTTCCGCCTTGCGGAATCCGTGCCCTTCGCCCGGATAGAGGTGATATTCATGAGGTACGCCGTTGGCCTTAAGCGCCTGGACGATCTCCTCCGACTGGCTGGGCGGGACGATCGTATCCTCCTCGCCCTGGAATATCGCCACCGGGTCCTGGATGGCATCGGCATGGAAGACCGGCGACCATGCCCTGTATTTGTCTGCTGCTTCAGGCAGGGAACCGATCAGTGAATCATTGTAATGGGCTTCGAACTTGTGTGTATCCATCGCCAATGTGAACAGGTTGGCCACTCCATAGGCGCACAACCCGGCTTTGAACATCCCGGGATGCCTGATCAGCGAGTTGAGCACCGTGTAACCGCCCGCGCTGCCGCCCTTGATCACCAGCCGGTTGGGGTCTGCCAGGCGTTGATCAATCAGTGCCTGTGCACCGCCAACCGCATCGACCACATCCAGCTCCCCCCAATTGCCGCGCAGTGCTTCCCGATAATCCCGCCCATAGCCGGTACTGCCCCGGTAATTGACCTCCAGGTAGCCATAACCGCGGTTGGTGAAAAAGGCCGCTTCCAGGTTGAAATCAACGGACACGTCCGAAGTCGGCCCGCCGTGGATCAGCACGATCGCTGGCGGCAGTCCCTGCCCCTGGTACTGGCTGCTGGTCGGTGGTGAGTAGATGCCGTACACCTTTTCACCGTCCTTTGATCTCCAGCTGATCTCGTACGGTGTTGGCAGGTCACCCGCCGGGATGGATTCGCTGGTGCTGCGTTGGTGGATTTGAACCCTATCATCCGACAGGCTGATCACGCGGGGTGAGATACTGGGTGCGCTGGCAACCACCGCTGCCGCACCGGAACTGCTGACCGCAGGCTGGCTGAGCGCTATATAAGGGCTGGTCTCCACAGGGGTTATCGTACCGTCTATAACCGACACCTGGTTGAGCTCAGTCACCCCGGCCCGCCCCTGAAGATAAATTATCCGGTCGCCCTTTGGGTGCCATGCCTGCACCACCACCCCCTGGATCCAGGCGGGTTTTAACAAATCAGCATTATCCACCAGAACTTTTTCATCCCCATTCTCAAGATCACGTAATATCAGCTGATCCCACTCACCTTTGTTTTGCACATAGCTCAAGTACCGGCCGTCCGGAGAAAAGGCCGGCTGCAGGATCGGTGTATCGTCGCCGCCAGCCAGCTGTTGGACAGCTTGCAGCCTGGGGGTTTTGCCCTCCAGCAAGCCATACATCAGGCGCGTGCCGTCCCAGGGCATATTTGGATGGTCCCATTCGACCCAGCCCAGCGCTTCGCCGGTCGGGTGCCAGACCGGCTGCATATAAAAATCTGCGCCGAAAACCAGCTTGGCAGGCCAGTTTTTACCCTCTGAATCGACAACTGCCAGCACGTCCTGCCCCTCATAAGTGTGCACATAGACCACCCAGCCGTTGCCTGGCGAGAGCCGGGGGGATGCCGCTCTGCCGTAAGCCGGCGTGATCGCGGTCGGGAACCCGGCCCCCAAGGATCGGCGGTACAGCCGGCCGTCCTTGCATGCAAAGATTACCAGCCCGTCCTGCAGGGTGAAGTCCCCGCCGCCATAACCGACGCCGCCGCGCACCGGCAGATCACCCGAGACGGCATAGGGAGGTTCGCCTGGCGGCTGAACCATCACCACACCCAGGCCGGAATGCTCCTCGCGCCAGGCCAGCGTCCCCCCGTCCGCATCCCACTGCGGGTCGGAGAGGCGAATCGCCTCAGCCATCAGCTCAGGCGTGATCCGGCTGGGCCACAGCCCGAAAGGTTTGGTTGTTTTTTGGGTTGTCTCGTTCATCTCAGCATCCCTTCCTGTGTAATTTATCTACATATAAAATTTTTAATAATTCAGCTGCTTTCTTTGTGCTTCTTAACCCTTCGTGCCCTTTGAGTCCTTTGTGTTAAGAAAATCTTGTAAAAAAGCTGTCCTCTTCAATTATACCGCCTGGCCCCTGCCTGCCCGGTGCTTAAAATCAAATTTTCTGTTGACGCATATAAAATGCCGTGCTACAATAATCCCCTGATGATGGGCGCGTAGCTCAATGGTAGAGCAGTGGCCTTTTAAGCCATTGGTTGGGAGTTCGAGCCTCCCCGCGCTCATGTTTGTGTTTAAAGAAGTGGTTGGGAGTTATCCATTACCCCACTCCGCTTTGCTTGGGGGGCTCAAAGGTGTATTCCAAATAGGTAACATTGCTAAGCTTAACCATGCTCTCTACTCGTTCTTGAATTAACTTGAGTAATTGGCCTCTTATTTTCTTGGTGTCAGATAACCCATTTATGTGCTTATCATTTATATGGGAATTAATTTTTATCAGTAAATTAATTAGATTTATTGATTTCTGCTTAGAGGTAAACCGTCGATTATACTAATTCAAGAAATCAACAACTGTGATATAAGGATCTGATTCAGTGATGCACAATTTTAACAAAAATCATTCAAGATTATTGTTTCTATCCCTATTATTGATAATCGGTATCATCAGTACATCAATAATTTTATTGGCAACAAGAACATTTGGTGTCGGATTATCACCAGATTCTTTACACTACTTGTTCATGGCAAAACAAGTTCTAATAGGCGAGGCAATAACTACAGCAGTCTGGCCACCAATGTACCCTGCCGCATTAGCATTAATTTCATTAATCTTTAGAATTAGCTTATTAAATTCAGCGAGATTTCTGAATGCAGTATCATTTGGCATAACAATTTTTATGAGCGGCATTTTAATTAGGAAAAATATAAAATTAAATATGCTGTTTACTTTTTTGGGTCTTTTTATTATTATCCTTTCAAGACCACTTGTGCCTGTTCATTTGATGGCTTGGTCAGAACCTTTATTCATTTGCATGATGATTATTTCCTTATTATTTTTAGATGAATATTTTAGTGTCAAAAATTTCTCTTATTTAATTCTATCATCAGTATTCATTTCTATAGCATGCATAACAAGATATATTGGATTAGCAGTTGTCATGGCAGCGATTAGCACCATTGTTTTATTAAATAGACAAAATTATCGCCTTCTCATAAGAGATGTTGTAAGTTATTTATTAATATCAACTACCCCTCTTGCTGTGTGGTTGGTTCGAAATATTTGTGTTACCGGAACGCTAACTGGTCCCAGATCATCATCTTCTCACACATTCCTAGAGATTATTAGAGCAATGTCCAATGCAATTTACCGATTTTTCTTATTTGGAAGGCTGGAAAATAACCGTTTATTAATTGCTATCTTTTTTATAATAATTGGTTTCCTGATTAGTACATATTATTGGAAAATCTATCAAATATACAGACCCGACTTATCACGTAATTACCTGTTTATTATTGTAATTGGTGTTTATTTAGTCTTTCTTTTAAGTATGTCAATGCTAACAAAAATCGACCTGGTTGACAATCGCCTTTTATCACCCATTATTGTCCCTTTATATTTAATTTTTCTTGGATTCACAATAGAAATTGGAAAAATATGGAAAGAAAAAAAACATAATATAAGTATTAATATTTTCTTGACTTTATTTTTGACTATATTCATTATCTTTTCTTTCCCATACACCAAAGCAACAATCAATAATCACATTAAAAACGGTAACGATTTTCTCACCCGGCCGTGGAGCGAAAGTATTCCACCACTATATTATGAAGAATTTCCAGATTTATAAATAGGAAGCTAGATTCAAGTATCAAGTGCAACAGTGATTATTTGAATCTAGCTCACAAAATAATCTTTCAATAAAATTGAATAGGTCTTTATTTCCAAGTGTTGACATGCTCTGTTGTTAATACCACTTTAAATGTTAACCGCAAGGGCCTCGTCTTCCCATTGTAGTGGACCCCAATGCCACCAGCAGCAACACTAAACCCGCTGCATCAAACCAGATAAAGCGGGTGATGCTCCCCCGCAGCAGCCCATATTCAGCCGGAATTGAAACCAGCAGCAGCGTCTCGCCCGCAAGCCCGATCAACTGCATCAGGCAGGCTGAGACCAAAGAGACCCGGAATCGCACCGGATTGACAGCAGCAAACACATAGGGCATCTGCCACATTAGGAACAATATGCCCACCCCCTGCACAGCCGCCCTGCCTGGCACGCCAGCCAGCTCAAATGCCCCAATAAACCCTTGAGGTGCAGTCACAAACAGGATAGCAGCCTGCAGGTTGAGCAGAAGAACAACCAGGATCAACCCCCGGCTGAGCCAGATACGCCAATTTGAATGTTTTGATTCCCGCATCACAACCTTTCTAATTTTTTATAGGGGTAAATCTAGAAATTAAGCTCAAAAATACCAATCCGGATTCAGTTTACTTTTAGATTTAATTAATAAGTCCTCTGAAAAAACTAAATTTTTTCAAATTGATTGGAATGGCGCCACACATTATGATACAAAAAGCATACTTTTACGGGATGTGACCTTCAAACCATGCATAAATATGGTGGTCATCCCCCACTTAGGTTGATTTGCTTACCTTTTTTCAGTAGAGTCATTAATTTATACTATGGTTACATAACAATTCCAGTTATTCCGCCAAATTCAGGGAAAGGTCAAGAAAATGAAGCCCATATTCAGCCGTATGGCAATTTTTTTGCTGTTAATCAGCATCGGTCTTTCGTCCTGCCAGTTGTTCTCACCCTCCGAACCAGGCCAGGATGAATCCTTGGTCCAAACCATGGTGGTATTGGCACTCACCCGGAGGGTAATTTGCAGGCTGCATACGCAGTTGAAATTGATCACGACCTCGACGGCCGCGGGGATATTCTGGTGGTTGTTGACCGCCCTACCAGTATCGAATGGTCGATGGAGGGAGTCAGCGTCCACCAGGACCTGAATAAGGATGTCGGGGGCGCGACCATTCTCCGCCCGGATGCCAGCTATCAGGGTGACAGCTATGATCATACGCTCTTTTCAATCGAAAATCTCACCGACCCTGATATGGCCTGGGCACGGGTCTCACCAGGCAGCCCTTTCACAGTCGTTTTGGCTTTCAAAAAATCCATCGTTCCCAGGAACTATTTTGTGTGGGGTGTTTGGGCAGCTGAGACTCTCCTCGACCCGGCATTATTTGATTTGCATGATCATTTCACAGCACAGGAAGCTGGTTCGCCCTACCAATCTCACAGCACCTACCCGCTGGCAGCCGTCAATTTAGTGGATAATACCTGCCGTGAAATTTACAATTTTGAACCAACTGGCTCCATCAGGGGGTTATGCGTCCAGCCAGAGGTTGTCCCAACCGCAACCCCAACCCCAACCACCACACCGGAACCGTTAACCGGCATAATTCACGGCGTCGCCTTTGACGATCTGAATAACAACGGATCCAGGCAGGATGGTGAACCGCTCACGATCTACACCATCAACGTTTCATTGCACCAGGGTGGCTGCGGTGATCCGGTAATTGCGACAACCAGCAGTAAAGATTTTTTCTTCAGTGGACTGCAAGCCGGGAATTACTGCGTCAGCATCAGCCCCAGCGGCAGTATGACCACCGCCAGCAGCTACAGCGTTACCCTCCCTGGTGGCGGCTCAGTTTATGTCGAATTCGGGTATTATGTCGTTCAATAGGGAAAACTTTCCATTATCTTGCACGCTGAGGCTAATTTTCGCGGTTCCTGATCATCACCAGGCATCTGTTCAAACTTCGCCGTGCTGTTCTTTTAAAACCACAACCGTTTCGTCAAGGTCTGTTGTCGCCCCTGCCAATTGATTCGAATGTGAAATTGCCCCCCTGCGGCAGCTGGCTGAACACTGCCCGCAGTAAGCGCAGCGTGACGGGTAATGGATTAGTTTGAATTCATCTTTAGATTTTTTAACCAATTTCAAACCCTGGGCAGGGCAGTCGCGCACACACAAGCCGCAGCCTGTGCATTTATCCGCATCAATAACAATCGCGCCTCTAAACCCCTGCGGGAGCACCAGCGGCTCATAGGGATACCCCACCGTCTCTGGCGGCTCAAGCAATGCTTCGATGATTGCAGTCAGTAAACTGAACCGCTTTTTTAACTTGACCATTTCAAACTCCCATCAAAATTACAACCGCTATTTGTGTTAATGACAGCGGCACCAAAACACGCCAACCTAACCCGGCCAGTTGGTCTATCCTCAGCCTTGAGAAAAGCGCGCTGGTGATGCTCAAGATCAATACCAACCCCAGGCACTGAAGGATGAAAATTCCAATCAAGACTAAGAAATTTACATCCTGCGGCCAGGCCATGAACAGGTTCACCAATAAAAAGATGCCCACCACAGCCTGGATGTTCATCACCAGGTGCCACAGGGCTAATTTTACCCCGGTGAACTCAGTTAACGAACCGCCAACCACTTCGGATTTTGCCTTGGGGATATCCAGCGGGTCGCGCTTCAACTTGCCGATCAGCCCCACAATTGCCAGGATGAACCCCAGCGGCTGAAAAATCACAAATGGACCAAGACGCGCCTGTGCTTCCATGATGCCGGTCACAGACCATGACCGGGCCAAAATTGCTGGGCCGCTGAGGGCAACTAATAGAGGCACCTCATATGCAAAAAACTGCAGCAGCGAACGGCCCCCACCCAGCACGCTGTAGACACCGACTGAAATGATCCCGGCCACATAATATGCGACAGTTGGCACACTCATCAAGAACAGGATCACGATCAGATCCCCCTCAAACGAAAACGGGCTGAACCCGGCCACCGGCACATACAGGCCTGCTGTCAAAACCGCGCTCAATGAGATCAGGGGCAGCAAGGCGGCCACGAACTCGTTAGCGCCGCGGGGCAGCAAATCTTCCTTGCTGAACAGCTTGATCATATCTGCCAATGGCTGATACCAGGGCGGGCCGACCCGGCGTTGAAATAACGCCAGCAGTTTGCGATCCAGCCACTCAAAACCAAGCCCGCACACGACCTGGAATGTCATCCCTGGGAATAACAGCAGGAAAAATACACCTTCCATTATTACTCGCTTTCCCTATCGATCCGCACAGGCTATACACAGGTCAATCCCTGCCAGCACCACCGGGATATCCGCCACCTGGATGGCAGCCAGCTGGGCCGGTATCATGCTTAATGCTGATAAAGTTGGTGTACGAATCTTCAACCGGGCCGGGTTTTCACTGCCGTCGCTGCGAAGATAATAAAACACCTCCCCTCGCGGCGCCTCTGATCGGGTGATCACTTCACCAGCCGGCACTTTGCGAGGGGCACGTACTGCCACCTCACCATCCGGCATATCCTTTAAAATTGCTTCGCAAAGGTTTAAACTTTCTCTGATTTCCAAGGCACGGACAATCGTTCGTGCCCAGGCATCCCCATCCGGGTGGGTTATCACCTTGAAATCCAGTTGATCATATGGTGGGAATGGCTCGTCTCTGCGTAGGTCCACATCCACCCCGGATGCCCTGGCAATTGGCCCGACCACGCAATACTGTTTGATCATTTCAGCAGAAACCGGTGCAATCCCTTGGGTCCGTGCTCTAAGTGCTGGTTCATTTTCGATTGCATCAACCATTCCGTCAACCTGTTCATGCAGCTTATGGACGGTCGCTTTGATCATGTCCACCTGGTCTTCATCGATGTCAAACCGCACCCCGCCAATCTGGTTGGCTGCATGTGAGATCCGGCCGCCCGAGATCGCTTCCATAATATCCAGTGAGAGCTCCCGGTCATGCCAGGTATGCATGAAGACCGTTTCAAGCCCAATATGTTTGGCTAACACACCGATCCACAAAAGATGGCTGTGTACCCGCTCCAATTCGCACATCAAGGCACGGATATATTGTGCTCGGGGTGGTATTTCAATCCCCAGCAGCGCCTCAACAGCATAACAATAGGTGGTGGTATGCACGTGTGAACAAATACCGCATACGCGTTCGATCAGGTGTACATTCTGGATATAACTGCGCTGTTCAGCCAGGCGCTCAATACCCCGATGAACGTATCCCAGGCGCATCGTACCGCCCAAAACCTGCTCACCGGAAATATCGATCATCATCGACAGCGGTTCTTTTAATAATGGGTGCTGCGGCCCGATGGGGATTGAAATTTTATTCTTCATGGGTGTCCTCCTTGCGTATGAAAGGCGGGCCTTGATCCCAGTCTTCCGGGAGCAATAATGCCGGCGTATCCCCCCGACCGGTGTAGCGGATACCGAACATCTCTGCCACTTCTCGCTCATAAAAATCTGCCCCAAGGAGCATCGGCAGAATTGACGGTAGTTCGGGATTTTCTGCTGGCAGTGTCATCAACAGCGAAACACCTGTATTTTGCCAGAAATTATAGATCACCTCGATAAATTCTCGCTGATCATCACGCACCTGGGCAGTGATGCCGGTAAGGTGATAACAATCAAATTCGTCCCTGAGGATCTCAATTGTTTTGACCAGCTGCCCAGGCTGAATTTTAACCGTCAGGTCGTTTTGGATACCCTCATAAAATTCACAAGGTTCACCTGTCACAGTGGTGATTCTTGACATCAAATCTTTAAAATTGACTTCAGCCGCCATTGGCAATCCTTTCCCGCAGTTGAACCAGTGCCTGGATGATCCCCTCAGGTCTGACCGGACAGCCAGGGATATACACATCCACCGGCAGCAGCTTATCCACACCACCCAAGACGGTATCGCTGCCCTCAAACACACCACCGGTATTGCTGCAGCTGCCTACAGCCACAACATACTTGGGTGAAGGCATTTGCGAATAAATTTGCCACAGACCATCCCGGGTTTGCCGGGTGACTGGGCCAGTACACAACAAGATATCCGCATGCCTGGGGGATGCCTGGGCGACGATTCCCAGCCGTTCCACATCATACCGGGGGGTCAACAAATCAATGATCTCGATATCGCACCCATTGCAGCCGCCCGTATTAAAGTGAATCACCCAGATTGAATTTTTTTGCGCCCAACGATAGGTGCGATCGACAAGTTTCTTTAACATACCAATAAAAACTCCTCTTAATGCGCCTTCCTATGCGCCAATACAATGGCGCTGATCGAAATCCCGGCCAAGTAAAACAAACCAATTCTATGTGAAACCCAGGCCAGGGGCAGTGTAGCCAGCACCAGCACAGCCACATGCACAACTCCAAACAATAATGCCAGCCTGAAAAATGCTTCATAAGAAAGTCGCACTTCTGTCGGCGGCAGTTTTTGCCCTCCTGAATAAGGCAGGTGCTTGTCAGAATGATCCAATCCTTTGGCGGTGTACCGCTGGATCAGCAAATAACCAAGCGAAACAAGTATAAAAAATAGGATAAATGCAGCCGGGGGGCTGAGAATGGCAGAAGTCAGGTTCATAGGGTCACCCACTTTACGACATGGCTGACCAGGTTCAACCAGGGTGCCGGATAAACACCCATCACGATCACCAGCAATGCCAAAACATCTACTGGTAATAACATCCAGGGTGATACCCGCGCAGGGATGGTACGGTGTGATTGCAAGTTTTCAACAAACTCAGATTTCTTCTGGTATTGCTTCACGAGGGTTGGCAGGTAACCACCCAGGCTCACCAGGGTGCTGATCATGAACACCATCAGGCAGAAAATTGAAAATAGATCTCTTGTCACCAGGGCAGCAGAAAATATCAGCCATTTGCCAGTGAACCCCGCCAATAAGGGGATTCCAGCCAGCCCTGCCAGCGCAATGGTGAAAGAAAATGACGTACCAGGCATCAATTTGCCAATGCCTTGCAGCTGGTTGATGTTCTGTGAGCCGGTATAGTATTGATAGATGCCGGCTGATAGAAATGCCAGGCATTTCATCACCGCGATCACCAGGAAGAGAAATAAACCCGCCGCAAATGCCTGGCCCAAATCATAATACAAAGCCATCCCCAATCCAAACATCAGGTAACCCGTCTGCCCGATGGATGAAAAAGATAAAAACCGCCGATAGAGGGTCTGGCGCAGCATCCTGACAGAGCCAAGAAGCATATTGAAACAGGCAAAGACCATCAGGTAACCGCCTAACTCACCCCGGGTCATGCCCAACCGCAGGCAGACAACAGGTACGATAAACAGCATACTCTTTGAGAGGATCCCTGCCAGCAAGCCGCTGACTGCGCTGGGAGCATGGCCGTAAACATCCGGTACCCAGGTATGCAGGGGAACAACACCGGCTTTCAAGCTGAAACCCAACAAGAAACAGGCAGCGCCGATGCGTGTAAAATCGTCTGGCTTCGCCAACATCTGGTCCAAATGCATCGAACCGGTACTTCGGTAAACAAAATATATACCCAGCAGCATCGTCATTGTGCCCAGACTGCTCATGATCAGGTACTTGAACCCTGCTTTGATGGCAATTTCTTGCTGAAACCTGAAAGCCACCAGTGCACTGGCAGTAATCGTGGTTAACTCAGCCAGCATAAAGAAATTGAACAGGTTGTTAGACATGAACATCCCCATCAACCCGGCTAAGGTTAACAATACCAGGGGATAATAGATCATATACCGGGTATCCCGTGAAAGGTACTCTCCCGAAAATATGGTGATCAACATACCAATCACCACCCCAACCATCAGGATAAAAATTCCCACACCATCTGCCCTGTAAATGATCCCGCCTGCATCAGGTGATCCAAAAATCGCTTCGGGGTTTGTGTACAGGTCTGGCATCTGGAAATAAAGCCAGACCAGGGCAGCCAGCGAGGCTACCAACGTCATCACGGTCAGCACAGCCATGGTGCGATTGGTCAGGTTCATTAACAGTGCCACCAGGTAAATGATGAATGCTCCAACAATAAGAATGGCTGCCGGCATAATGATGCCAATAAAACCGGTCATTAAAGGGCACCTCCAAACAGCCAGGCCAGGCTCCGGGTCACCCACCCCATCAAGGGTGCCGGGGCCAAACCCTCAACAACCAAAAATACCGTCACAGCTACAGTTGGCAGAAGAAAAGCACGGGGTGATCTCTCTGCCAAAAATGCTGGCTTCATTTCACCAAAGAAAAGCTTACCAAAGAAGCGCAGCCCATAGACCAAGGTCAGTAATGACCCGATCAATGTGATCACGGTCAGTGGAATCGACACACCGGAATCAAAGCCGCCGGCAAAGATCATCCATTCGCTGTTGAAGATGCCCAAAGGCGGCATGCCCGATAAGCCCAATATCCCAATCGCAGTACAGGCCGTCAAGATCGGGAATTTGCTGCCCAGGCCTGAAATCTTGTCAATATGCCGCTCCCGGGTGAGGGCAATGATGATCCCTACCGCCATGAACAACAAAGCCTTGACAATAGCATGGTAGACCACATGCAGGATCGCACCTTCCATCCCTCGCTGGGTTAAGGTTCCTAATCCGAAGAGAATATATCCCATCTGGCTGACAGAACTATAAGCAATGATGCGTTTGATATCCTTTTCAGCCAATGCCATCAAAGCGCCATAGACCTCTGAGACAAGCCCAGCGATCATCATCCAGATCGCAAAGGATTGAATGTTCTCTAGCGGGAACAGCGCATATGGGAACCGCAGCACACCAAATGTGCCCATTGAAAGCATGGCTGCTGCAAGGATGATTGTCACGGGCATCGGTGCAACTGTATGCGCATCAGGCAGCCAGATATGCATCGGAAAGATTGCCATTTTGACACAAAACCCAATAATGAAAAACAGCGTCAATAAAACCTGTAAATTCACCGGCAGTGTATTGGCTGCTGCTGCCAGGCCGGTTATGCTGGCGGTGCCAAAATTGACAAATAAAGTGATCAGGCTGGCCAATACAAGCAGCGAACCAAAGTGAGTGATAATAAAATACTTTAAACCAACCCGGTACCGATTCTCGCCGTCACCCCACACAATAATCAATAAGACCGAAGCGATCAGCATCAACTCCCAAAAAACAAAGAACAAGAAAATGTCATCCGACAGCGTGGTGCCTGACATCCCCAGGCTGAATAAGAGCAGCAAGGCATAATAATAATTGCTGTGTTTTTCGTCTTTTGATTCACCCAGCGAATAGATCATAGCAGCCAATGTCACCAGTACCTCTGTCAGCAAAAAGACCATTGAAAGCCAGTTTAACTCCAGGCTGAAATTAATACCCATGTCAGGGATCCAGGGCAGTGAGAAAAAGACACTGCCATCCCGCTGTAATGTGGACAGGAGCACAATCGGGATAACCAGGGCAAAACTCTCGCTGATGATTCCAATCACCGCTGCTTCACGTTTGCTGGCGCTACGCCAGACAAGCAAAATGATCACGCCTGCCAACGGCAGCAGTGTAACCCCTGACAATAGAATCTCATAAGGTGTCATCAGGTTTTCCTCTCTAAACCATAAATAACATCACCAAGATCACGATCAATAACAGAGGAATCCAGGCCAGGTCCCAGCGTAATGACCGCTTCAGCACATTGCGTTCATGCGCTTCAAGCGATTTAAGTGCATCATCCATTATTTCACCGGTGCGCTCTGCAACACCGACTTCAATCGTGTGCCAGGTTGTTTCCGATGCCAGCAGTAATTTCTCACCCAAGAAAGACCAAAAATTATCCAATCTCATCTCGATATTGCGATTGACCCACCGTGCAATATCGCCCAAAAAACCGCTCACCTGTAGCACACCATTTTGAAATAAATCCTGCTCAAGCGCCTTGTTCAGCCATTGAGCGCGGCGAACCACAAGATGATCACGACCTGCGTCCTCTTCAACCAATTGCAGCTCTACCATCGGAAGTTGTCCTGTGATCAATTCGCGACGGTCTGCCCATAAATCCCAAGTGCTGACAATTAATGTGAACGAGATCCATAATGTGGATGTCAGGGCATTAAAAACTGAATAATTCAGCAAAATAACCAGGACATTCAAGATTATTGGCGCAACAACCAACCCGGTTTCCACCATAAAACACTTGCGATCCTCCTGATAAATCAGCAACAAGCGGTAACCAACCATCCCAACGAGGTATCCGATCATCAAGGTATCAGCCCCAATTGCAATGGCTGCCAGCAAAAAACAACTTAGTAAACCACTCACCCTGGTGAAACGGTCTATTTCAACTAACTGCAGGAAATCGATCAGCAATATTAAACACATCAATGCAAAACCAAGGATAAGTGTAAAGTCAATAAAGAAGGCATATCCGGTAATGAATGAGGCGATGCGATAAATTAAGTAATAACCCAATGCAGGTGTCAGGACGCCTGAAATCCAAAATGACACCGAATCGACGTTTCTGTGGGCTTTTTGCAGCCAAATCCCAAACGGCCAGATTGCCAGTTTGATCAGCAAGGCAAAAATAAAGCCAAAATACACCAAGGTCTGCACTGCCGGGGGTAGTCCGCTGGCTGTTGTGATCATCTCAGCAATGTCCAAAGTGCCGACATAGTGATAGATCAACAATATGGAAGCCAACAAACTCAAATCGCCCAACCGAAGCACCTGAAAAATGAGGATGAAATCCTTCAATGGTGAAACATCTCGGAAAGAGCCGAGTACAGTCAGGGCCGCAGCCAACCCAACAATATCTAATGCAATATACCGGATCATGAACTGGCCGCTAAAAAAAGCGACCACTCCAGCTGAAAGCGCAGCACTGATCAGCACAGCCTGATATTGGGCGATTGTCTTTTTATTTTTAACCTGATGTTGAAGATAGATCAATGCTAAACCAAACAACACAGCAGCAAAAAGCAGCACCGGCGTTAGTGACACACTGAAAGTGATTGGCTCGCCCATGAAAGACAGCCCAGTTAATATATCGCGGTCACCCAACCAACCAAGCACTATAAGACCTGATAGTGAAATAACAATTTCCAGCCACAAAATCCAGCGAACAACGAATTTTTTGCAAAAACAAAGCACAAACCCTGATATTAGAGGCAGCGCTATCATCACCAGAATCGTCAAATAGGATAAATCCATCAGCGTTCTTCCACCGGGTTAACTAAAACATCATCAATAAATTCTTTTTCATCCGCATCACGTGAATGTTTGACAATGTGAATGATCATCGTCAGAGCTAGGCCGATCACCACTGCCTCGATCACCAATGCGGAAATTACCATTGCCTGTGCTAAGTTGAGGTCATGTCGCTCCCAACCTGCGAGCAACAAGCCCAGGCTGACACTCTGCAGCATCAATTTCAATCCGACCAGCTGGCGGATATATCGCTTTCGCAGAAAGAAGCACAGCATCCCTATAACAAAAACCAGCAAAACACTAAAGTGCATAAACGTGATCAACCAGGCAGGCAGCATCAGGCTATTCAACGTCATCCTCCATCGGCAGGACAGCTGCGATGCCCAGCGCTCCGGCAAAGACCAATAAGACCTGGACGACCAGGTCCAGCCCGCGGTGTTCCCAGAACCAATCTCTAAAACCTTCTTTGAGATAAAAATCCATGCCGCCGCCGTTGATCACTCGGAACAAACCCCACCCTGCAAATAAAAGAAGGAAAATGACCGCTAACATCCTAGCTGAAAAACCTTTCATTAACGCTCCACCTCATCTGCCCTGCGGTCAGTGATGCTGGTTGCAATAATAAATAAGACGCTGATCAACCCTGCGCCAACGCTGAGTTCAAATGCACCGGCAAAAGGTGCCTCTAAGATGAAAAAGATCACAGACAGCAAAACGCTGCCCATCCCAATCGCAGTGATGATCACGATCAGCCGCTTAGCAGATAAAACAATCAGCGAAGTGATCACAAACCCAATTGTCAGAATGAAGATAAACCATGCAAGTGCAGACACGTATTATCCTTTCACCGGTGTGAATAAACCAATATTTAATTATATCCGTCAAAATTTCGATTTTTTTGTACTAAATATCTTGACACTTTAGGTACTTAATCATAATTTCCTGAGGTCAAGTCGCAAATGATGTCTTATACGATGCTTACAGACACCGTTAATACCTCGAAAACGGCTCGACGAGGATGAAAAGGATTATACGTAAGTTGTAATGAGCTGTCAATAATTGATAGTCAATAATAACCTTTGTGCACTTTATGACCTTAGTGCTAGAAAATTTCGGAAATGAACCTGAAAAACAAGGAAGAGACAAACATTAATACAAAACCACCCGCGAGAAGCCGGGTGGTTATGTCATCCAGCGGAGAGGGCTGCGAAGCGTCCCCGTGGGGATGAGGATTCGAACCCACAATTTCTTCCACATAAACAAGAAATAAAAAACCACCTGTGGATTTCAGATGGTTTTTTCGTCCAGCAGAGAGGGCTGCGAAGCGTCCCCGTGGGGATGAGGATTCGAACCCACAATTTCTTC
>CAZCBW010000026.1:27930-37018 GCA_964497065.1 uncultured Candidatus Brevefilum sp.
CATAAACAAGAAATAAAAAACCACCTGTGGATTTCAGATGGTTTTTTCGTCCAGCGGAGAGGGTGGGATTCGAACCCACGGTACCCTGCGGTACACGCGCTTTCCAAGCGCGCGCATTAGGCCAGACTATGCTACCTCTCCAACGTCACCTGTTTTGCAGGCGTCGAAAATTATACCAGACACAGGGATTCTGTGTAACCCATTTTAATTGATTTGCAACTTTTAAGTTCAATTCTCGTATACTTTAATGGAGGTAATAATGACATCAAATAAACAACAACGAGTTCATTGGCTGCTGTTCCCCTTCTGGATCATCTGGCGGTTTGTGATCTGGGTAATTGAAGTGACCGGCAGGTTGATTGGTGCTATTCTCGGGCTTGTGCTGCTGATCGTCGGCGTGCTGTTATCGCTGACGGTCATCGGAGCCATCATCGGGATCCCGCTGATCATCTTCAGCATCATGCTGATCATTCGCAGCCTGTTATAAAACCAATATCTAGAGTATGTACCAGGTGGTCTGATCATGCTGTTCAGATCGCCTATGCTTGATTCACTGCAGTGCAAATTACGGGACGAACCAGGTCAAAAATCGGGCCGACAGTTCACCGCCGGATTCACTCTCTAAAAGCAGCCAGCCTGGCAGCGCATCAGAAGTTCGATAGCAAATATATGTCCCCGCCGGTACTGTATTAAAACTGATCGCATTGTCTGTCAAAGAGGCCGTCCTGCACTGCTGAAAGGTCGGAAGGCTCAGGCCAAAAACAACCCACCGGGTATTGTTCATGGCTTCCAGGATATAAACAGGGCTGCCCCCAAAAAGATATCGGAAATCAGGCTTGTGCCCCAGACCAGGATTGATATTGGCAGTATCCAGGTCAAGCTCGTCACTGTTAACCATTTTAGCTTCTCCTGTCAAATGCACAACCGGTGTCATCGTCATTGTCGGCGTGAGTGTCGGTGTCTCAGGCAGTTGGGCTACCACCTCAATCCGCACCCAAAAAGGCGCATCACCGTGAGGACCAATCCCAAATAACTCGCCATCCGCATTCTGCAGCATCCAGTTGCTTTGATAAACACCTGGTGCCTGAGGTGCTTGCATATCTATACTCACCTCAACCACATCCCCGGGTTCAATGGGATCCGAAAAATACTGGGTATGGAAAGCATTCATCCGGTTGCTTGAGAAGAAGGTAACAGAATACAGCCTTGTCCAGGTGCAACTGCCTGCATTTCTCAATCGCCAGGTTTTAGAAAAATTTTGTCCGGGTACCATCTGGGTATCATCGGGAATGGTCACGTCAAAGGGGCTTCCAGCAGATGCCTTGTCACAAATACCCTCCGGTGTGGGGGTGTGTATAGGAGGCCGGGTCCGGTCTAGCGTGGGGATCGGCGTCGTGGTAGCGACAGTCGTTGGTATTTCAGTGATCGTTGGGGTCACAGTCAGGGTAATTGTTTCTGCGGTCTGTGTCAACGCAGAATCACCTTGCGATGGATCATCCACGATAGGTTGTTCAGCGGAGCAGGCAGAAAGAAAGGCTACCAGCACCAGGAAGAAGGCGATCAGTTGTGTTTTGTTCATGGTATGGGTTGGATTCTACCCCAAATCGCTGGTTGTCAAACTAAAAAACCAGGCATCTTAAGTACCTTGTCAGGAGCATCACTCTAAAGTATAGTACTAAAATCGTCAGCCATAGTTAACCAATAAAAATTACATCTGACCCAGATAAAATGACCATGAAACCCAAATCCACCAAAACCTGGCTCGACCGTCCTTTATTCAGTTTTTGGCCGCAATTCACAGCCTATCACCTGATAATTACAATCATTCTGCTGACTGCTTTATTAAGCCGTTTCATCATGCTGGGAGAGCGTGTGATGAGCCATGATGAGGTTAACCATGTGGTACCTGCTTACACGTTTTACCAGGGCGGCGGTTATCGCTATGACCCGGTCACCCATGGGCCGTTGCAATTTCACCTGATCACATTCTCGTATGTTTTATTTGGTGCCAGTGATTTTTCAGCCCGCATCCCGGATGCAGTATTCGGCATGGCTGTGATCATTTTTGCTTTGTTTGGGTTCAAAAAATATCTCGGCCGGATGGGCTCGCTGGCGGCAGGTTTCCTGTTCACAATTTCACCCTTTATTTCCTATTACAGCCGATACACCCGCAATGAAATTTATATTGTCTTCTGGGGGATGGCACTGATCTGGGGCGTGCTTCGGTATTTAGAATTTGGTAACAAACCCACCTTATTATTCATCACCATCATTACAGCTCTGCACTTCACTGATAAAGCTACCTCTTATATTTTTACGGCTGAACTGCTCATATTTTTAACCATTGTGTTCATCGCCCGCACATTTTCTAAACCCTGGCGCTCATCCCAAACGCGTACATTATTCCTGGCAGCCGCAGGGATCACCCTGGTTATTGGATTGGCTTTGTTTGGTGTTGGCTATAATTCCCTAACCAACGCACCACAATCTTTGACTGAAGAAGGCGTTGGCGTGATGATCAGCGACCTGGATGCTGACACCCGGTACACAATCGGCGGGTTAGGCCTTGCTTTATTTGTCAGCTTAGGAATCACATTGAGCCTGATGATCAAAGGCGTCGGTTGGCACGGCATTCGTGATGAGCGGGCATTCGATTTATTGATTCTGCAACTGACGATTGTCTTACCGCTGCTGGCGGCACTGCCGATGGATATATTGGGCTTCAACCCCTTGGACTACAGCGTGAACGGGGCCATAACATCGCTGATGTTCTTCCTGCCGCTGCTGTTGATCGCTGTCCTGATCGGTGTTTGGTGGAACTGTAAAATCTGGGTTGTTAACATCGGTATTTTTTGGGCGATCTTCACAATCTTTTATACCACCCTCTTTACCCAGGGCACCGGCATGATCATGGGCATGATGGGAGCGCTTGGCTATTGGCTGGCGCAGCAAGGCGTCACCCGCGGCACGCAGCCCCTGTATTACTATGCACTGGTGCAGATCCCTATGTATGAGTTCCTCCCAGCTTTGGGCACCTTACTGGCGGCTGTCATGGGCATTCCCATAATTAAGCGATCAATTAAGGCCGCATCGAACAAAAATGATGATGATTCACCGGAAGATCCAATTGAAAACTCGATTGATGAAGAACTGGAAAATATCAATGTTACCCCCCTGCAGCGCAGCACAGTCATCATTGATAATGAAGGTGAACAGCGCGACCCGCCAGTTCTGGCCTTGCTGCTTTATTGGTCGGTGATGAGCCTGGTGGCATTTAGTTTCGCCGGGGAGCGTATGCCGTGGCTGACGACCCACATCGCCATGCCGATGATCCTGACCAGCGGATGGAGCATTGGCCGGCTGCTGGACTCTCTCAATTATTCTTATTTCAAGCAGCACCGCGGCTGGTTGATCCTGATCGTCGGCAGCCTGTTCATACTGACAACAATCCGCACCTTTGGTATTTTGTTAGGTGATACGCTGCCCTTTCAGGGCCATGAAATGGGTCAACTTGAAGCAACCAGCCTGTTTTTGCTGACATTCATCAGCATGGTTGTTTCTGCCATCGGGATGGTTTATTTGCTGAAAGACTGGCAGCCAAGGCAAATCTTCAAATTTGCCTTGCTCCTGGTTTTCGGTATCCTTTCTCTGATCACCATCCGAACTTCCTACCGGGCAAATTTCATCCTTTATGATACAGCCAAAGAATTTTTGGTCTATGCCCATGCCACCCGCGACCCCAAGGATGTGCTGGCACAGGTAGAAGAAATCAGCCACAGAACCACAGGCGGCAAAGATATCATCGTTGCCTATGATAATGACATGCTCTATCCTTACTGGTGGTACTTCCGCGACTACCCAAATAAACGCTGGTACTCAGGCAACCCCACCCGTGATCTACGAGATGCATCGATCATCCTTGTTGGCAGTGGTAATTATGGACAAATTGAACCGGTGGTTGGTGATGATTATCTCCGGTTTGACTATACCCGGATATGGTGGCCAAGCCAGGCTTACTATAACCTTACATTTGCAAGAGCCTGGAACGCTTTGACTGATGCCCCAACTCGCTCAGCCCTCTGGCAGATCTGGTTCAACCGTAATTATGAACCCTATGCCAGGCTGGCAAATATCAACACATTGACATTGACAAACTGGCAGCCTTCCGATTCATTTCGCATGTACCTGCGCAAGGATATTGCTGCCCAAATTTGGGAGTATGGCACTTCACCAATCACGATTGAACCAACGGTTGACCCCTATGAACAAAACACCATTGTTCTGGATGCGGATCTGATCTTGTTTGGCGAGGAATACCAGTTCAATGCCCCGCGTGACCTGGCGTTTGCTGACGATAACACCTTCTACGTTGCCGATTCTCGCAACCACCGAATCTTGCATCTTGACCAGGATGGCAGGCTGATCAATGCCTGGGGCGAATACGGTGCCAGCGATTACCAGGCAAATATCATGGCCCCTGAAGGTAGCTTCAATGAGCCCTGGGGGCTGGATGTTGGCCCGGATGGCTCAGTCTATGTGGCAGATACCTGGAACAACCGTATTCAAAAATTCACGGCAGATGGGCAGTTTGTCACGATGTGGGGCCAATTTGGTGCAGGCGAATCACCCTATCATTTCTGGGGGCCGCGAGGAGTAGCCGTAGATGATCAGGGGCGTGTATTCGTCACAGACACTGGCAATAAACGAGTCGTGATATTTGATGCCAATGGCAGCCAGATGGCTGATTTTGGTGGCGCTGGCTTAGGGGTCGGCCAATTTGATGAACCGGTAGGCATTGAGGTAGATGATCAAGGCAGGTTGTATATCGCTGATACCTGGAATAAACGCATCCAAATCATGATCCCATTTGATGATATGCTCAGCTATCCCAGTCATATCACCTGGGATATTGATGCCTGGTATGGCGAATCGCTGGATAACAAACCCTTCCTGGCAATTGACCAGGCCTATCGAACCTATGTGGCAGACCCGATCATGGGCCGCATCCTTGTCTTTGACCAGGATGGTAATTTTCTCCTCACCTGGGGCGGATTCGGGGCTGGCACAAATGAGATCGGGGTTGCAGCCGGCATCGCTGTAGATGCAGATGGCTTTGTGTGGGTCTCTGATGCCGGTAATAATCGGTTGATGCGCTTCAAGGTGCCGCCAAATATGCTCGAAATTTCCACATTAGATGGTGCCATTGAACCAATTCAAACCATAGAAACAGAAGATCCACCCGCTTAAGTGTAAGACTGAGTACGATATCATTGGTTTGATTTAAGCAAAAAGAGATTACCGCAGCGGTAATCTCTTTTATTAATTAATTTACTATTTTGCTCAACCCATCGCTTTTTCTACAATCGCGGTAAAGACTTGTGGCTCACGAACAGCCAGGTCGGCCAGCATCTTCCTGTTGAGGTTGATCTCTGTTTTTCGCATTCCATGGATCAACCGGCTGTAGGTCGTACCGTTTAGACGGGCAGCTGCATTGATGCGTGCAATCCACAACTTTCGCAAGTCCCGTTTACGTACCCGGCGGTCACGATAAGCATACCACTGACTTTTAAGATATTGCTCATTTGCCCGGCGGAACAGTTTGCTCTTGGTACCGTAATAACCTTTATTGAGCTTTAAGATTTTCTTGTGGCGCTTATAATTTTGCGGCCCTCTTTTTACACGTGCCATTTCATACTCCTTTGCGAACCCCTGGGCGTCAATGACAAGGTCACCTGTTGCGTACACCCAACAGCCGCAGCTAAAAAATTAATTGATTATTTGTCTTTCTTGCCCATATATGGTGCCAGGCGGCGTACTTTTTTCTTGTAACCGCTGCCTTTAACCGGGATCATGCGTTCAAACAACTGCTTGGTGCGTGCTGATGTGCGCCGGCGAAGGTGGCCTTTGCCGATTTTTGTGCGCATGATCAGCCCAGAAGCAGTCATTTTGAACCGCTTTGAAGTCGCTTTATGGGTTTTCATTTTATACTTGCCATCTTTTTGTTTTCGCGGCATTATGCACTCCTTTCAAGAAAATCCTACGGCACAAGCTTTCCAGGCCGTAGGGATTCCACAAAATATTGATAATTTCGTCCGGGATGTTCGCTGGCCTATTTTTTTGGTGCGAGCATCATGAACATTGTTCTGCCTTCCATCGAAGGCGCTTGTTCGACTTCCGAGACATCTGCTAATTCTTCTGCAATTTCTCGCAGGTCTTCCAGAGCAATCTCAGGATAAGTGATTTCACGTCCTCTGAAACGAATAGTCACCCTGACTTTCATGCCATCGTTCAGCCATCGCCGGGCATCTTTTACTTTGAAACCCTTATGATGGTCAGTCGTTTTCGGGCGCAATCGAATTTCTTTAATTTCAATCTTTGTTTGCGCCTTCCGTGCTTCTCTTTCTTTCTTTTCCTTTTCATAAAGGAATTTGCCAAAATTCATTATCCTGGCAACGGGTGGGTTTGCGTTGGGGGCAACTTCAACTAGGTCGAGATCAGCTTCTTCAGCCCGGCTGATTGCTTCCCGTAAACTTACTTCACCCAGGTTTTCCCCGTCCTCGTCAATCAAACGGACGGATGTGGCACGGATCTGTTTATTGATACGAAAATCATCTTTGTTACTTATAGTAGACGCTCTCCTTCTGGTTTGACAGAAATGAATTAACACAAACAAATATAGTCCCTTATTCGGGGACGAAGTTTATATTACCATATTTTTACGAAAATCGTCAACCGTTTTTACAGTTTAATATCCAATTTACTGCTGTGTTTAAACATTAAAACGGACTTACGGTAATAATAATACTAACCCGCGACCTTTTCTGCAACATCTTTTAGCGCAAGGTTTTTAAAAACAGCTGCGTTCATCGATCCCAGGCGTTCACCGCTTCTGCGGCGAATATCAACTTCTTTGTTTTCCATCTCACGATCACCAACCACCAGCATATATGGCACCTTATTCTTTTCCGCATCACGAATCTTGGCATTCATCCGTTCACTGCGCGAATCAACCTTCACTCGAAGGCCTTCTTTTATCAGGTCAGATGCCATGGCATCAGCATATGCCACATGCCGATCTGCAATCGGGATGATCACCGCTTGCACAGGTGCCAGCCAGACCGGGAAAGCCCCGCCATAGTGTTCCACCAAAATGCCAAAGAAACGTTCCACACTGCCCATCAATGCCCTGTGGACCATATAAGGACGATAAGCCTGTCCGTCCTCTTCGATATAGGTCATATCAAAGCGCTCCGGGTTGTTGAAATCAAACTGGATGGTCGAGAGCTGCCATTCTCGGCCCAATGCATCTTTGATCTTCAGGTCAATTTTCGGACCATAAAATGCGCCGCCGCCTTCATCCACCTCATAAGGTAGTTCTGCCCTTATTAATGAAGCCTCCAATGCGGCTTCAGCTGATTCCCAGCGTTCCGGTTCACCGACTGCTTTCTCAGGCCGTGTACTCAGGTAGGCTTTGATCTCACTAAAACCAAAGGATCTTAAAATATGCAGGCTGAAGGAAAGCACAAAATCAATTTCATCCGGCATCTGGCTGGGAGAGCAAAAATGATGGGCATCATCCTGCGTGAAGCCGCGCACACGCATCAGGCCGTGCATCACACCACTGCGCTCATACCGGTACACGGTACCTTTTTCTGCATAGCGCAGGGGCAGGTCACGATACGAGCGGATATCTGACTTGTATATTTCAATATGGAACGGGCAGTTCATCGGCTTGAGATAATATTTCTGGTCTTCGATCTCGATGGGGGCGTACATATTCTCTGCATAGAAATCAAGATGGCCGCTCGTCTTCCACAGGTCGGCTTTGCCGATGTGGGGCGTGTAAACAAAATCGTAACCGTTCTTCAGGTGTTCATCTTCCCAAAAACGCTCAGCGAGAAAACGCACCTTGGCACCATTCGGATGCCACAGAACCAAACCTGAGCCGACCGCATCACTGATACTGAACAGATCCAGTTCGCGACCCAGTTTGCGGTGATCGCGTTTCTTTGCTTCTTCGATCTGCCACAGGTATTGCTTCAGCTCTTTTGGCGAGAGCCAGGCGGTGCCATAGATGCGCTGCAGCATAGGGTTATGCTCGTCCCCTCGCCAGTAAGCACCGGCGATGCTCATCAATTTGACCGCATTGGGATGGATTTTGCCCGTACTTTCCAAATGCGGCCCCCGACACAAGTCGACGAATTCATCACTCTTATAAACCGTGATTACTTGTCTTTCGTCCAACGGATTACCGTGTTCATCAACATCTCCCTCTTCCAGCCCCTGGATCAATTCAAGCTTGTAGGGCTGATCCTGAAAGATTTCGCGGGCTTGATCAACAGAGACTTCTTCGCGAATAAATGGGCTGTCATTTTTAATGATCTCACGCATCCGCCCCTCTATTTCTTCCAGGTCTTCTGGTGTCAGCGGACGAGGGAGGTCAAAGTCATAATAGAAGCCGTCATCCACAGGCGGGCCGATAGCCACCTTTCCTTCAGGGAATTTCTCCAATACAGCCTGCGCCATCACATGCGCTGCAGAATGCCTCAGCCGGTAGAGTTTTGATTCTTCATATTTTTCTGCCATCTTGATCCTCCTAATGATCATGCACACCAATTTATGTGCGGTAAATTTGACACAAATAATCAAACTATCGTAACTGCTCAGGCTGCTTTGCAAATGAAAGGTCGGGGGTGTGGTGTGGCGGCAAAGCCGCCACACCACACCCCCTATTTTTTCATAAGCTAAGTAGTTGCAAACTATCTTCAGTTAAACAAAAAACCCTCACCCACTGGGGCGAGAGTATTCTCACGCGGTTCCACCCAGATTCACCAGACAGAATTTTGCCGGGCATCTCATGGTGCCGATAACGGGGCAAACCGTTCACCTTACTCAGCCAGAAATAGGCTTTTCCGGTTCATGCTACCGGGAGGTTTTCATTGACTTTTACCTGAGAAGTCTTTCAGCCTGTGAACCTCTCTCTCTTGTGGTAAGGGATCAATTACTCGTCCCGGTCATTGCAGATTTATATTTAGTGGGTGGTATAGGGCTCGAACCTACGACCTCCGCGATGTCAACGCGACGCTCT
>CAZCBW010000027.1:0-35611 GCA_964497065.1 uncultured Candidatus Brevefilum sp.
TGGCGGCTTTGCCGCCACACCACACCCCCTATTTCTTCATAAGCTGAGTAGTTACAACAGATTATTGATTTTGCCTTTAAGGCATTGTAATTGCACCTGACATTGGTGGATTGAGTGCTTTAAGCCGCAAACATGCGGCTAATTGATATTTAAATGTAAAACCGGGCAAATTCATTTGATTTTGAGCCTGTTTTGCAGGGTATTTTGATGCCTGCCTATCGGCATAATGTATAAAAGTTTTACCCGGTTAATATTTTTGACTGGCACACCAAAACCAATCTATAGTTTTTGAAAGGATTTACCATGAACAAGCTCTCAAGCAAACTCAATTTATTCGTCAGCCGTGTTGATAACCGCACCGTTCGCCTGATCGTAACGATCGCTAGTCTGGCTTTATTTGTACTGGCAGCAGGCGCCCCCAATGGTACCGGCGGCGTTGGCATATAGTTAATGATCCTGGTTTTTGCTGTCGCGATTGGCCTGGCAGCAGGTCTGGTCAAGGCAAGGATACAAAATCTATCCTATCAGCCGGTTGAACTGAAGCATCTCTGGCTCGTTTTAGCAGCAGGTCTTCCCCAGTACCTCGTCTTTTTTCTGCCAGCGACACGCACAAGCATACCTGACCAATGGATTCCCTTTATTCAAGTCAGTACCCAGCTGTTTTTACTGGTTTTTGTATGGTTGAACCGGAAAACACCTTATGTCTGGTTATTGGGATTGGGGCTCTTTCTCAACTTTGTGGTCATCAGCCTCAATGGCGGCTGGATGCCAATCTCACCGGAGACGCTCAGATCACTGGGTGTTCCGGATGAAAGCTGGCTGATCGGGAACCGGCATGGTTTTAGCAAAGACATTGTTTTATCCAGAGAAAGCACGACTTTATGGATCATATCGGATATTCTAACGCTTCCAAATTGGATCCCCTATCGCGTTGCTTTCAGTATTGGCGATGTCCTCATTGCGGCCGGGGTGATCGGGTATTTATTGAACAACAGCCAATCGGAGCATGTCAATCAAGAGATTAGCTTACAGGAGAACTAATATTATGACGAAGAATTTTCAAATGCAGCAAGAATTAAGCCGATTGCTTACAGCTGCTGTCATCAACGGCTCGTTTAGACAGACCTTGTTGAATAACCCAGGCGAAGCGATCTCATCCGGTTTTGGCGGTGAGGCCTTCAATATTGGTTCAGATGTGGTTGAACGCCTTTCGACAATTCGGGCAGGATCACTTTCGGAATTTGCCTCACATTTAGCCAATATATAAGCTGTCTGGCTTACTAAATAAAAAGTACTGTTTTCATTCACCTGCCAGACGTTCATTAACCTGTGCAGTCACCATTAAGATGCTTGTGATGAGCTGAAAGCTCATTTGAGTTTCATCATATTCGCTTTCGCATAATAAAATAATCGAAGTTTCAATTTCGTTGCAGATGCGCTATAATGTTTAATAGGAGAAAACTGACATCGAAATTGGAGGAAATAATGCGAAAATTTGGTAATTTATTAGCTGGTGCTTTATTAGGCGGCTTGTTGGGCAGCGCTGTTGCTCTTTTGTTTGCGCCTTTGTCCGGCGAGGAAATCAGGCAGGAGATCAGCGACTATTTTGAGCATCTGCATGAAGAGATCAACCGGGCAGCCGATGAAAAGCGTACAGAATTAGAGGCAGAACTTCATACATTACGTTCCGGCAAACAAAAACCAACAACAGAAAAACCAGCTTAATTTGAGAGCTTGTAAAAAATAAAATCGTTATCATTCGCTCTTCGAGAAATCGGAGGGCGTTTTGTTTTTAAAATTATGATGGAAATTTTCGATCAGGGATAGGCGTCAAACCCGTTTTGGTTTTGGTTGTTTGAGTCTGGCTCTGTTGATTGAGATTCAGGTAGTTCATTTTCCGGTGTGGTTGTGTCGGCTGTACCGGGCATATAACTGATATCTTCTACATAAACGATACTGGCCTGGCATCCGCCTGGCTCTAAGAATTGGATCACACTCTCCCAGTTTATTGGGTGATTATTATCATAAGTTTTTTCAATCGCTTCGCCCAGGCAGCCAGGGCCGGCATTATAATTTACCAACGTGAACCGCCAAAGGTCGTCATATTGACTGACCTCACCGGCGGTTTGGCGGGTCGTGTTATACAAGATTTGTCCGACCTGTTCGCAGTTTGCCAGCAGACTGCGGGCAAAAATACTGATGCTGAACTGAGCCTGCCTGAGATCAATCCCGAGCGGGCATTCAGGACAGGCTGCACTGACCTTTTGAACCAGCGCACCTCTTAACATTTCTTGCTGCGACAAGTCCAAATTGCCAAAACCCTTGTGGCAGATTTCCGAATCCAGGATCAGGGGACAAAATTGGCTGAAGAAACTGGGATTCCAAAGCAGAACAGTGTCCGCGCCAAGATCACTGAGATGGCCCAGGCCAGCCTCTTTGTACGAGATCGAAAAACCAGGCCAAAATTGGCTTTCCCGGCTGAAGATATTCTTCATTAATTGCGCTGGAACACCTGTTTCTTTTGCTACTCGGATGATCTCACTGTCGAACTGGTTTTGCCAATCGGTGATCATTTCGCGGGCTGCTTCCAGGCCGCATTGATTGGCATACCCTGTTGATTGGAGGCCGCTGGAATCACATTCACTGGCATCAATGAAACCCTGGCTGATCAGGGAGCCGGCCAGGTAATAATAGGGTTGATCAGAGATGAGCGCATCCGGGTGTTCTGGTGTTGTAAGCCAGGCAGGGGGTCCGCCGATTGGCGGGAAGGCAGACCATATTTGAGAACAGGTTGAGTCCACATTTCCCATGTACTGGGTGCTGATGATATCAACATACCATTGGGGATGATCGTCGGTGGTCACCTCCGGTGCGGTGAAATCTCCCCAGGGGACAACCCTGACCTGTGCTGTATAGACTTCTGTTGAATCCCCAAAGCTAGAGTCTGCCCAAAAGCTCACCTGTGTTCCGTTGATACCTGTCGCTGGCAGGGGAACGGTGCATTCGCTGCCCTGGCAGCTAAAAGATTCATTGCCGACATATCCCTGGATATTGATAATATATTCATTTGGCAGCGGCTCTATGCCGACCAGGTGTAATTTAGGGCGGGTGTTACAGCGGTTTTCTGGTGGTTGAAGATCGCAGTCTGCAATGTCTACCAATACTTCAGGCGGCAGCAGGTCAATTTCTATTTGGCGTTCACCGGGCTGTGCACCGGCCAGGTGAATGTAAAGGCCAGGGCATTCTGCAGGTTCGGTGATATCTTCAGAATATATGCAGGGGCTCGTTTCACGCCAATCTTTGGCAATCTTTTGGCCGCAAAACAACTCAACTTCTTCATATTCAGGCCAGTTTTCATGTTCAACAAAGACCTGGCAGATTATGTTCGGGCTTTCCCAGCTTAATAACCACCATTCATAGGTTGTGTATGAGATGGTGATCTGGGCTTTCCTTTCTGGTATGTCAGATCTTAATGAATAAGCGCTCACAGGTTGATTTTGATGATAAAACAGGCTGGCCACAATGCTCAACAGGATCATAGTGATCTGGATGAGTTTCAAGGCGTGATTTTGCTGTGAATTTGTCATCATCTTTGACATTTATGGATACCCCGGTGGTGTCATTGTTGGTGCAGGGCTTGGGGCTTCATCTATCGGTGAAAGGGTCTCAGTAATGGTCACAATCGGCACTGGCGTGTTGGTGATTGCATGGGTGGCGGTTGCCTGGGCGGCATCCGTCGCCTGGGCTTGCAGCGTTTTTACCTGGTCGGTCAGGGGTTGGGGGGTCATCAAATAGTCAATTGCTTCCTGGAGCAGTTGATGGACGCTGTCCTGGTCAGGCAGAAAAACCTGTGCCTGGCTGATTTCAGAGACTTCCCAAACAGTGATTTGATCCCATCCGATTAAGTAATACCCGATGCGTTCCTGGTCAGCCAGCCTCAATGCCAGCGGTATATAACCAAGCAGTTCAGCCAGGTCGAGGTCTGTAATGACCCAACCCTGGTAGCTGGAAAAGAGGAGGGGCAATTTAACCAGATAACTTTCATGGGTGAATTTTCTAAATATCACCCGGAGCAATTGCTGCTGTCTGCGTAAACGGTCGATCTCATCCAGTTCATCCTGGTACGAAGCATAACAAAGCGCCATGGCACCGTCCATTTGCATGGTGCCGGCTCTAAGACCCCCACAAGTAAGCGGTTTGGGGTAGAACACGGTCACATCAATCATATCCAGGTCATCTACCAGCCACTGGAAATCACCTGGATGCGCCAACACAAATCTGCTAGGAGAAACACCAAAGTTGTAAGCAAAGGTTTTTCGAAGCAGTTCAATGCCGCCTAATGAGTAAGCTGTATTTAAGCGCTGCATGGTATACCCGGGGATATTAACATATAAATTGCCAGGGATCGAAACCACACTGGCTTTTGAGAACCGTGGGTGAATGAACAGCAGGTGGACCGCCTGGGTTTTACCAATGAAGGGCGGTTCTGTATCAGAACCCAATAATACCCACACAAGAACTTCATCTGAAAGGGATAAGTCATCCAACGGCGGCGGAATTGGTGTGGCGGGGTTAAGGCTGGGAGGCAGGATGCTGATATCTCGTGGTTGGATTGTGGGCTCGTTAACAATTTCTGAATTTCCAGGTTGAGCAGACACCGTTGGAGATTTCGCTGTGCGAGTTGGCTGAGATTCGGTAATTGTTGAGATTGGTTCTTCACGCTGACACCCCGTTAAACCAAGAATTAGGAGTACAACACCGAAAAAAAGCAGTGCGCTCAGATGAGCTGACCATTCTTTTATTCGCGCCTTTTTCATCATATCCCGAATTCAGATTATAGCATGAACCAGGATAAAAGGCGTTCGGATGATTTTTTATTAATGTTTACTGCACATGCTTTTTATCGAAGCTGTCGGTCGCCACCATCGTGACCCAGGCTCTCTGCAATCAGCAGAAAATCTGTTGCAGAAATCATGGCAATAACTTTTTTGTTTTTATCTATAACTGGCATGTGATGAATATTGTGATCGCTCATTTTTCTTGCGCAGTCATAGATCGTCTCGTCTGGTGCGGCCGAGATCAATGGGGAAGTCATCACATCTCTAACTTTGGTGTTGGCAGGATTTCGCTTTTGCGCAACGATCCGGTCACAAATATCAGTTGAAGTGATGATCCCATAGTCCGGATTGTTTTCAGAGAGCTTAACGATCAAGCTGTTTAGATAGCGCCGCCGCATGAGTGTGATTGCCTCAAGCACTGTGCTATCAGGATCAATAAAGACCACCAGGTCAATCATCCAGTCTTTTACCAGGTCTTGCATGAGCACGCTCCTTTTATTGTTGAGGATCAGGTCTTTTTGCTAAACCAGAATTTGAATTTCGATTAATTTAATGGATGCCAATAATGATGCAGCTGGTTGTTTTTTGGTGAGGGCTGAGAAGAAATCACAAGATGCAAGCTGCATTTCTATTATAATGGATGATGCAACAACACATAAAATCATCTATACATCTAGAGGACAGAAAATGAACCAGAAAAAAATTAAAATGCTGGTGCCGGTTGTCGGCGGTATCTTGTTGATCCTGGCAGGTATTGTCTTTTTATTGGATAGCCTTGGCTTGATTGTGTTGTATTGGGAAATGCTGATCGGCCCGCTATTTGCTTTTGGCGGCCTGGTCTTTTTGATCGTTTTCATGCTGAATACTGCGGATTGGTGGGCGCTGATTCCTGGTTTTGTTCTCTTAGGCCTGGGGATCACAACTTTTATGGGTCAATTTTTGGCTGATGCCAGTGAACGATTTGGCGGGGCAGTATTTTTAAGCTTTATCGCCCTGCCATTTTTGTTGATTTTTATCACCCATTCAGAACATTGGTGGGCACTGATTCCAGGCGGTGTTTTGTTGACCATGGCAGGGGTCACATTAGTGCCTGAATTCAGTGTGTTCTCAGGCGGGATTTTCTTTTTAGGCCTTTCATTGACCTTTGTATTGGTATATTTGTTGACAAAATCTGTCGGCAGACAGCAGTGGGCTTTGTATCCGGCTGGGATACTGTTTTTAATAGCGATAATAACCCTGCTTGGTGCAGCAGATTTGGTTAATTTTATTTGGCCTGCTGCGTTACTGATTGCCGGTGCAGTTGTGCTGTTCAAGACTTTAAAGAAATAAGAATCGTAACTGCTCAGGCTGCCATGCAAATGAAAGGTCGGGGGTGTGGTGTGGCGGCTTTGCCGCCACACCACACCCTCTATTTCTTCATAAGCTGAGTAGTAACTAAGAATCTATTTGATGCGATAATCAGAAAACTTCTCTGTAAAGAGAGGATTGTAATGATTTATGGCTGATTGAATTCAGTTAGATGGTGGAACACTCCGGTTACCCGAGGAGGGTACGGGCATCCGAAAAGGGTGTATGTATCATGTTGGTGAAAGTTTCTTAATAGGTCGCCTGAGCTGGTTTGACCAAGCCAATAGCTCGTAAACCTGTAATAACCCCGGTGCCGATGACAGCGCCAATCGCTGCCCGGCTGAGGTACTCGAAGGGGATCACAGTGCTCAGGAGGATAAAGACTTCTTCAGGCCAGTTGAAGATTGCATATCCGACAGCATTTTGAATTGTGTGCGCCATGCCAAAGCTGACCCAGGTACCGAGCGCCAATCCCACAGCCATCAAGCCCATTTTTTCGCTCCTGATCCATTTGGGGATTAACCTGCGCGTTGGCAGGATGAACAGGATCAGCGATGACCAGTTAGTGAAACTAGCCAGGATTGCCCACAGGGGGCTGACCCCATTGATGAGAATCGCCCGGCCTAAATAAGCTGCCAGTCCAATCGTAGTGAGTACAACAATACCCATCCACCAAAAGCGGCGTTTTCCCAATTTATAGTGCATACATCCGGCGGCAAAGGGCGTAAACACAGCGCCGATTAAAGTAATGAACCAGACGCTGCTGGTGTGCGGCGCAACAAATATCCCGATCAATGAGCCGATGCCCGATGCAGCTGCCCCGGCGATTGGGCCTAACAGCCATCCGATCAGGGCAAACACACCCTGGCTCATGGGAAAAGATCCACCCAAGGCCAGCACAATCGAAAATGGGATGAAGGCCAATGCCGTCACGACCGCTGCTAGAACCACGATGTAGGTAATGGGTGCACCGTCAATTGTCGCACCGCTGATGTTTTTTACCTCACGTTCTTTCCCTTTTGGCGTGATTTCGGCCATTATATCTCCTTGTGTTGACATCAAAAATTTTATATTGGTTTTAATGAAAGTTGTCTAAAAGGTCATCCAAACGCCCGGTAATTTTACCTAATTTTAAAAAAATAATCACCAGGCTGATTTAGATTATTTCAGGTGATTAAATGACTGGAGAATATAAATGAAAAAGAAACGCCAAAGAGCGCAAGTGTTGAGTGTTGGTGGTTTTTGATCGAATAATCATGCCATCAGGAATTTATTTAGTCATATAAGATTCTATGGCTTCGATCAATTCTTTCTGGTTGGGGATCAGCGAAGAAAAACGTAATTCCCCATTAATCAGAATACAGGGCAGATTCTTGATGCCCATTTTGATCATCCGGGCGATATTTTCAGGTTGTGTGATTTTGTTCTCAACCATTTCAGCCTGCTCACCGAAATCAGCAATAGCACGCTGTGCTGCATTCAGCATGTAAGTGCAGGCTGCACACGAGGCAGAATCCAGGGTGAAGACTTCTATTAAGGGGATTGTGCGGCTGGCATAATCAGGCACTGTAACTGAATCGAGGTCAATTTCCGCAGCCTGGTAGTGCGATAGTATCTGGCGCGCATTTTGTGGATTGCGGATGGATTCAACCACAGCTATGACGTTTTCAACAGGGGTATCGTAAGGCATATCACAGCCAGGAGAAATAATTAAATTTTGGTGATTGGGTAGTTGATCGAGCAAGTCGATGACATACTTCATATTGTATTAAGAAGCAAGTTTTTACCATTTTGTGATGTCATTGCATATTCCCATGATAGCGATAGATTGATCGCTAGAATTATAAAAGGCGATGACAACGCTGTCAAATGAATTTGAGATAAAACAGTTGCTAATCTGACCAGATTGCACTTTAAATGCGCATTACAACATCCTGACTTGATTGATTTATCGGACTTCGATTATAATTGACCTATATGATGCAGAAGATTTCAGACAACGTTGTCTTGGTGCAACCAATCTAATGTCAGCCACGATCAAAGATGTTGCCAGACTCGCCGATTGTTCAATAAAGACCGTATCACGGGTCGTCAATGAAGAACCGCATGTTGCTGACGCTACCCGGCAAAAGGTCATGCTGGCGATCGAAGAATTGGATTATGCCCCGAATTTTTCAGCCCGCCGTCTGGTACAGCGCAAAGCGTATATGATCTGCATCTTACTTCATGAAGCGGGACATTTCCAATCCTCAGTACTTTCAAAAGTCATGGATATTGGTTACCAGCATGATTATGACATTTTAGTTCAATCTTATTTTCCCTCACATTCACGTTCAAAAGAGAAGCTGGCAGCGTTGATTCGTGAACGGCGAGTGGATGGCCTGGTGATCACACCTCCTTGTGATGTTGATCCGTATTTGACAGATTTACTGACTGAATCCAAGGTGCCATATGTTCAGATTACGCCGCTCAATCGCACATCGGAAGTGCCTTATGTCACCGGTGATGATTACCAGGGTGCTTATTTGATGACTGAACGGTTGATTATGATGGGGCATTGGCGGATCGCTTTCTTGAGCGGGCCGCGAAATCATCGCATGAGCATAGACCGGTTATATGGATACAAAGCAGCACTTGAGATGTACCGAATTCCATACCGGGAAGACCTGGTATTGGATTCTCTGTATAATTTTGATGGGGGTTATAATGCAGCCCGGATTGCAATGTCACGGAAAGAAAAACCTACAGCCATTTTTGGCGGTAGTGACCAGGCTGCAATTGGAGCTTTGTTTGCCTTGCGCGAAATGAAGGTTGATGTCCCCCAGCAAGTTTCGGTGAGCGGTTTTGATAACTTGCCCCAGGCTCAACAGGTCTGGCCTGGTTTGAGCACCGTGGACTATCCGGTAGATTTGATTGTTGAGAGAGCAACTGCCATGCTGATCGACATCCTGAAAGATTCAATCCCTGAAACAAAACAGGTGGTTTTACCCTGTCAGCTGGTGATGCGTGGATCCACAGGTTCTGCGCAGGTGGGTTGATTAGATGTAATTGCAAAGCATATAAGGAAATTGGGGGTGTGGTGCGGCGGCAAAGCCGCCGCACCACACCCCCGACCTCTGAATAGCAGGGCAGTCTAATCAGTTACGGTTAGATTAAAATTACCATTATGAAATATTAGAAAGGAAAAGGATCATGGAAGGTGTTTTACAGGAACTTTATCAAAGCGTTTTGGAAGGGCAGCGGGATGTTGTCCAGGAAAAAGTAGAGCAGGCATTGTCAGGCGGTATAAACCCTGCCGATGTGCTGAATGCGATGGTGACAGCCATGGGTGAAGTAGGGCGGTTATTTGAAGAGGGCGAATACTTTGTGCCTGAAATGTTAATTGCGGCCAGGGCCATGAAAACAGGGATGGATATTCTCAAACCCCAGCTGGTTGATGCTGATATTCAGCCTGCCGGAACGATCATTGCCGGCACAGTCAAGGGTGACTTACATGATATTGGCAAGAACCTGGTCTGTATGATGCTGGAAGGTGCAGGATTCCAGGTGATCGACCTGGGTACGGATGTGCCGGCTGAGACATTCATCTCGGCAGTCAATGAACATCAACCGGACTTTGTTGCCATGTCTGCCTTGTTGACTACAACCATGCCCAATATGCAGACAAACATCGAAGCGATGAAAGAAGCAGGAGTCCGTGATCAGGTGAAGGTATTGATCGGCGGCGCCCCCATTACGGATGCCTATGCGGAGAAAATTGGCGCAGATGGTTATGCCGCAGATGCCAGCAGGGCAGTCAAACTGGCCAAGTCGCTGCTCTAAATTTCGTAAATATTTAATTTGATAAATAAAAGGTTTTAAACCTTAATGGCGTCTCGTGATGAGGCGCTTTTTTATTTGGGCAGCCTGCACCCTTCTCGGGTAGAGAAGGCCGTCACCAACTCAAGGAGATTAAATAAAAAAAATGCCCCCACGGGAATACCCGGAGGGCACTTCGTTCGAATCCCGGTTTTGGCCTATGCACCCTTCTCGGGTGACCTGCACCCTTCTCGGGTGGAGAAGGCCGTCACCAACTCAAGGTGATTAAATAAAAAAATGCCCCCACGGGAATTCGAATCCCGGTTTTGGCCTTGAGAGGGCCACGTCCTAGGCCTCTAGACGATGGGGGCAAGTGTTCGAAATTTTAACACAGTCCAGAAACAGCGTCAATCATACTTTATGCTGCATCTAAGTTTATATATAATATAACTTTTGTTTAGCAATCTCCGCAGCTACCTGATGAACATCCGCCGCATGCACGATCTAACCCGCCCTGGCTGATTTCCTCTGGTGTGCCGGCCCGCAAGCCAGCCACTTTGGTATTGAACAGGAGATCTTTTCCTGCCAGGGGATGATTCAAGTTCATCTTGACCACCTCATCGGTAATGGCCATTGCCACACCGGTGAAGATTTGCCCATCACCGCCTTGCAGGCGCATTGGACGGCCAAGCTCTATTTTAAAATCTTCCGGAAAACTGGAGAGTGAAATATCCATTTCGAGGTCAGGACTGTAATCACCATAGGCATCCTGAGATTTGACCAAGACTTCTTTTTCTTCACCGAAGGACATCCCCTCAACTGCTGATTCAAGACCGGGGATGATATTGCCGTGTCCATGAAGAAATTGGATCGGCCCAGAATCTATTACACTACCGTCGACTTTTAACTCATATTCCAGCGTGACGACAACGTCATTTTTGATCGTAGATACTACTTGTTCAGTCATATACTAACTCCATTAAATTCTAAACACGGGATTATTACACCCGGTCTCACCAATAAATAATAATAGTAACTGCTCAGGTTGCACTGCAACTGAAAGGTCGGGGGTGTTGTGTGGCGGCGCAGCCGCCACACAACACCCCCTATTTCTCCATAAGTTGAGTAGTAACTAATAATTAACCGATAATGGATTATACTGCATGGGTAAATATTGGCCAGTTTTTGAGAGTTTTAAATTTATTATACTTAATCAAACTTGGTCAGGGTTATATTAGTTTGATTTGATTAACCCCCAGTAAATCACGAAATTCTTTTTCTTCTACTGCATTTACAAAATTCCGTTTCGGTATAAAAATGTACTTTGACCGGTTGGATTTAAAAAACAGGATGAAGTGTTTGGATAACTCTTGCACCAGCCCAAAAGCCTCCCAGGTATATTTTTGATTATCGCCGTTATCATCAATGCTGATCCCAAGGTTGGTCACACGCCACGTGATGATATGTTTTTCAGCAGCTAATTTTTTTGCCTTACGGCGTAAATTGATCGGTGCAGCAATGAGGAAGATGATAAACATTCCAGGCGGTATGATGGTCAGTAATAATCTATTCGGATCCAAGGTCAGCCTGCCAATTAGGATGCCAACAACCGTAATGATTGTTGAGAGGACCATAATGCCCATCAAAATCAGTGTGGGTTTATTAAAAGTTGCAGCTTTTGAAACTGCCAAATAATCTTCATAATCAGGTTTGAAGCTCAGTTTAATTCTTGCCATCGGTTTATCCCTTTATCGATCGTGTTGGGGATTGAATTATAACGGCAAATTTACCTGGGGTATAATGGATTCAGCCGAAATTTATCATTATTATTTGAGGGAAAACAGATGAAGAAGAGTCCTTTAGCTGGGAAACCTGCGCCAGGTGATTTATTGGTTAATATTCCCAAATTAATTGACGCTTATTATGCCGAAAAACCAGACCCCTCGATGCCTGCCCAGCAGGTTTCATTTGGAACGTCCGGCCATCGCGGCTCGTCTTTTAATGCAGCTTTCAATGAAAATCATGTCCTGGCTATCAGCCAGGCCATTGTAGATTACCGTCAGGCACAGAAGACAACAGGGCCCCTTTATGTAGGGATGGATACCCATGCCCTATCTGAACCTGCAATGCGGACAGCTGTTGAGGTTTTCGCTGCCAATGATGTAGAGATTTTCATCCAGGCAAATATGGGTTTTACGCCAACCCCGGTGATCTCTCATGCTATCCTGACCTATAATCATGGGCGCGATGCCGGAAAAGCTGATGGGGTGGTCATTACGCCTTCACATAACCCCCCTGATGACGGCGGGTTTAAATACAATCCGCCGCATGGGGGACCGGCGGGTACAGAAGCAACCCAGGCTATTCAAGCGCAGGCTAATCAATATCTCCATGCCGGACTATCGGGCATTAAGCGAATCCCCTGGGAAAAAGCACTTAGAGCAGCCACAACCCACGAATATGATTTTGCCAGTCCTTATATCGAAGACCTTGAAAACGTGATCAATACTGGCGCCATCGCTGCAGCAGGCATCCGTTTGGGGGTTGATCCCCTGGGAGGCGCAGGCATTGCCTATTGGGACCTGATCGCTGAGCGGTATGGATTGGATATCACGGTAGTAAACCGTGAAGTTGACCCGACCTTCAGTTTCATGACGGTAGATCATGATGGCAAAATTCGCATGGATTGTTCCTCACCCTATGCCATGGCAGGTTTAATTGATCTGAAAGACCAGTTTGATGTAGCGTTTGGGAATGACCCTGATTATGACAGGCATGGGATTGTTACACCAGCAGGCGGCTTAATGAACCCAAATCATTATCTGTCCGTTGCTGCATCGTATTTATTGGGGCATCGACCTGAGTGGCGAGATTCTGTTTCTGTAGGCAAAACAATTGTTACCACAGCGATGTTGGATCGTATTGCTGCGGATTCGGATAGAGATGTTGTTGAAGTACCGGTTGGTTTTAAATGGTTCGTTCCGGGATTACTGGGCGGAGATCTATGTTTTGGAGGAGAGGAAAGTGCAGGCGCCTCTTTCTTAAGGAAAAACGGCACCACCTGGACGACTGATAAAGATGGCATCATTCTTAACCTGCTGTCTGCAGAGATTCTGGCTGTGACCGGTACAGACCCCGTCTTGCTCTATCAAGCACTTCAAAACAAATTTGGGCAGACTTTTTACCGTCGTGTGGATGCAAAGGCTACCAGAGAACAAAAGGCTGTATTCAGCCAGATGACCCCAGAAATGGTGCGGTATACTTCATTGGCTGGTGAAAAAATCACTCAGAAGATGACCCAAGCCCCGGGCAATGATGCCAAAATTGGGGGGTTGAAGGTGGTGACGCAAAACGGCTGGGTGGTTGTCAGGCCATCAGGAACAGAAGATATTTATAAGGTTTATGCTGAAAGCTTAAAGAGTGATCAGCATGTTGAGATGATCCTGGAAGAAGGTCAGGCGATTATTCAGGGTTTATTTGATCAAAAATTGGGGTAGATTCCTGCTTGAAATTCTTTACTCATTCTTCACACTTTTCACAAAGCTAATTTACACATGTTTTCTACAATGATATTGTATTAACCTGACCCTGGCATTTAACAGGGTTAATTATAGATAAAGGAGTAAAAAACATGATTAAAAAGACGTTTGTCGCCCTATTGATTGCAGTCATATTGGGCATTGGTGTGCTGAGTGTGGTCAATACGACCTATGCACAAGACATCCCTGAAGAATTTATTGTAGATGAGTATATTCCTCAGCCTCTTGAAGCAGCTTACACCTACGAATACCAGCTTCAGGTTGGTGAACAAAATGGTGAGGTTGAACCAGTCATGACCCGGACCCGAACACAGTCTCATATGGGCGAATATGGAGAAGGTGAATGTGATGGCGAACCGATTCAACTGCGATTGCAAGAACATAAAAGCAACATGCAATTGCGGCAGGGGAATCGGCAGATGCAGGATGGCAGCTGCACCGGAGAATGCACGCCGCTGAGAAAAGGCAGCCAGGGAAATTAATCTCTAACCAATAAGTATAATAAATCTCAGGCTATCCAAAACATTGGATAGCCTGAGTGTTTAAATAAGTAGACGGGGTAATCTTTAGGTGTATTTTTTATTTTTGTTACAAAAACTGCTGATAAAACTCAGTAATTTTTTCCTGGCATGCCTGGTTAGATGCCCGGTTTTTGATTATCTGTTGATTTTGAACCGCAGCTTTATCTCGTAAATCACCATTCGTGAGTGCTTTGAGGATGGCATTGGCAATCTGCTCAGGGTCGGTCGGATCAACTAATAATCCATTTTCGCCGTCAATAATCCATTTGCGCAAGGATTCAATATCTCCCGCAACAGGAAAACATCCACAGGCCATAGCTTCAAGAAAAGTGTTAGGTGTGCCATCATGACTGCTTGGGGAGACAAACACATTGGATCGTTTAAATAATGCCCACAACTGGGATTGATCGAGGCTTGGCAATAGGTATAAATTGGTCTCAATGTTGTATTTTGCTGCCCATTTATGTGCCTGGCTTAATTGTGCTAAACCCGGGCAGATGAAGATCGTATCCGGCTGCTGTTCTAACACCTCAGGTATGGCAGCAAAAAAAGCCTCCTGGTGAACAGAACCAGGCCTCAATCCCCGGGGATTAACCACCCAATAAACATTATCTGGTATTGCATAAGTATCCTGATCAAACCCTTCTGCTTTTGTGATACCCTCAAGATCAACACCGCCTGACCCGGGCACAACCAATGTTGGAGCATTCTGACCAAACCCAAATTGATGCGCAAGTGCGACATCACGATGCGTATCGGAGGTCAGCCCATCAGCGCGTTTAAGTGTTCGCCGGGTAAACCAGCGCATTAAAAATGAGCCTCTTGCATGCAGGGTGAGATCGTTACCCCAGGTGGCAGCGATGAACGGTAACGATGACGGTGTGGTGCGTCCCAGCATGCCTTCAAAGGGGATACGCAACGCGTGCACAAGATCAGGATCCCAGTCCTGTACTAACCGCAGAAATTCCTGGCGATAAGTCAATACAGACAGGGGTCCCAAAAAATAGCGGATGAATTGCAGAAACGGTGCAAACCGTCGGACCCATGAATGTTTGTTGTTTGGTGTTTGTTTTTGCGCTGAAGGGCCTGCTTTGTTTTCTTGAGCACTCAATCGGCTGAAGGCGACGGGTAAAACATGGAAGTTTCTGATCACATCAGGGGGTTCGCAGAGAAAAGTGGATATCAGGCTGACCTCGAATCCAAGCGTTTGGAGGTTCCTGATCCAAGATCGGGCAGTTTGACTGCGTCCATCTGCAACCACCAGGATGTGGGCAGTCACGTCAAGCTCCGTTCAAGCGCTTTAGTGAAGACCTCAACCATCTTTTCCAGGTTGATCTCTTCTTTCACAATTCGGTAACTTTCAGCACCCATACGGCGGAGCACAGGGATATCAGATAGGGCTGTTTCAAGGGTTGTTTTCAATGGTTCAATGTCATTGGCTGGAATTTGCCATCCATTTGCTTCACGAATCAGATTAGCCTGGGTTCCGTCAGCCTGTGCAGCAATCACCGGCAATCCGTAGGACATGGCTTGCTGGATTGCCAATCCCCCTGTGCCGGGGAGAACGAAGAGATCAGATTCTTGATAATGATTGCGCAGTTCCTCGCCATAGAGTGCCCCAGTAAACACTGCCTTTGGATAGATTGCTTTGGCGAGTATCTCCAGCCGTTTTCTGACCGGGCCATCTCCTACAATGAGCAGTTTTGGCTGGCTAGATTCTGGCAAACGAGCGCAGGCATGGATGAGGTTGTCTACATTTTTGCGTTCCTGTAAGCGACCAACAAAGAGGATTTGCGGTTTGCTATCACCGGGAATAAAAGGCGGACGTTCGGGCAGTAAATGCTCAGGTGCTGGTGTGACGGCATTATGGGCGATAAAAATCCGGTCAAGAGGATAACCTAGGGCTGCATATTCCTCAGCCCCTGATTGGCTGTAAGTGATCAAGGCATCAAATTGCTCTATCAATTCTTTTCGCCGGCGATGACGGTTGGAAGCCATCATCCCAGAAATGGGCGGGGCACCAAGCCCCCAGCCGATCACAGGGCGCTTTAATTGGTGCATCCAGCGGATGGCTGCGGGCAATTTTAAATAGCGGGGATTTGCCTCAACGATCAATACATGCGGATTCCAATTTTTCAACCAGTGCAGCAAACCAAACTGAATGCAGAGATAGAATTTTCCCCATAACAAATGCATATTCTGTCCGATGAAAAGGTCGGCATGGTCCAGTTTTTTAACCGGTTTGATCATCTCGTTCCGGCGAGGCTGCCCGGCAAAAACGCTTAACCCATCATGACAGGCTTCCCCGAGCAAATTAAAAAAATTTACCCGGTAGCTGGGAAGGACTCTTTGCACCAATCCGACTTTCCCATGAAAATCAGTCATTGCTGCCGCCTAAGACTTCCATATAGGCATCAACCATGGTCTCTAACCCAAAGGTTTCTTCTGCCCAAATCCGAGCCTGGTTTCGATATTTTGGATTATTTTCTAAAATTTTTATACATGCTTCAGCCAGCGGCGGGATGGCAGGCGCTTCTAACTGCCAGTGGTCTGCGCCGTATGGGACGACTTCACCAGCACCTTGTTTGACGATTTCTGCCAGGGCACCGGTGTCAAAGGCGAGCACGGGCAGACCGCAGGCCAGGGCTTCGATTACGCTGTTGGGGCAGGCAGCATTGATATCTGCACTGAACAGGACGTGGGCCGCCCGGTTGATTGAGGGTATCTCTGAACGATTTACAACGCCCCGCCAGGTCACCTTTAGAGAAGGGGCCATGATATGGGCGTTTGCTTTGACTTGATCGCTCACAGCGCCAACGATAATTAATTCAACTTTTAATTGATGGTCTGATGTCAATGCCTGGGCCAATTTAATCGCATTTTCCAGGCTTTGCATATCCGATAATCCGAGATGTCCTTCGACCAGTAAAATCCTGTAATGATCTTTTGGGGGGCTTTCCATCCCATCAGGCGTATAAGCATCCAGATCGACCCCGTTATAAACGACATGGATGGGATGCTCAATTTTTTTATAAACCTTTTCCCACCAGGCCTGGCTGAAGTCACTCTGGTAGATGATTGAATCTGCCAGGTATTTGCGAATAAAAGCCAGAATGAGATTATTAATTTCAGCCCGCAATGCAGCTTTTATGGTCGTTTTTCTTACTTTATGCAGCCAGTTCATCCCGTTCAGACGCTGCACGATTTTTACACCCCGTTTTTTTGCCAGCCAAAGACGTAATAATTGTCGGGTTCCGCCTATTACAAGGATTGCGGTATTGTCATGATGAGATAAATCAAAAGTGTGGCGGATATCTCTTTGTTCTAAACCCTGGATAAATTTGGCTTGGAATGAAACCATACCGCCTAACCCATCCAGTTTTGGTACCAGGCAGATTTGGAGGCTCATGCAGGTTGATCTTTCATTGGCGGTCGTTTACCAATGCAGCGGGCTGGCGATCCTGCCCAGATCTCATCCTCGCCAGTGGATTGGAGCAGAACGGCATTGGCGCCAATCACTGAGCGATTACCTACTTTTAAAATGCCTTCTTTGCATAAAATTTTAGAACCTGGCGAAAGGATGACATCATCGCCAATTTCAATCCCCTCAAACCTGGATTGGGACCCTGGCAGGTAGATATCTGCCCGCCCGATGGTCACCCCCTGGTAGATGTGCACCCCAGAACCTATGATCGCTTTGCTGTGGATCACCACACCATGGCCGCCATGTTCAAGAATGAAATCAGGGCCGATTGGGACGGAAACCGGTATTTCAGAACCTAATAATTTAAGGCAGTAATAAAAGAACCTCCCTATCACAGGGGTTTTGCGGGCGTACACCAATCGGGTGTAAAAATCCATCGTCACCATTAATGATTGCCCTGATAATCTAAAACTGCCTGGACGATCCGTTCTGCGGCATGCCCATCCCCATAGGGGTTGGCTGCGCCTGCCATGGCTGCATGGGCAGCTGGGTTGTCAAGCAAGGTTTGGGCTTCTGCCACGATGAGATCAGGATTTGTGCCAACAAGTTTTAAGGTCCCGGCTTCTACCCCTTCTTGCCGTTCGGTGTGTTCTCGCAGTACCAGTGTCGGAATGCCCAGGGTAGAGGCTTCTTCCTGGATCCCCCCTGAGTCAGTTAGGATCAGGGTTGATTGTTTGATTAAGTGAATCATTGGCAGGTAGTCCAGTGGTTCGAGGAGAGAGATATTAGGAATCCCGGAAAGAGCTTTGTGAACAGGCTGAGAGATGTTGGGGTTCAGGTGAACAGGATAAATAAAGGCAGCCTGGTCAGAATAAATTTCAGCCAGGTGTTTAATTGCCCTGCAAATATCGTTGATTGGGAGGCCAAAATTTTCTCGGCGGTGTGCTGTCACCAATATTAATTTGCGGTTTTCTGTAGTAACCCCAGTTTTTTTCAACAGGTTGATTGCTTCAGGCGGGGTTGGGAGTTGTGAGATGTGTTGGAGGGCATCGATTACCGGGTTGCCGGTGACCTCGATGTTCTTATTGGGGACGCCTTCTCGAAGCAGGTTTTGGCGGTTATGTTCTGTTGGGGCAAAGTGCAGATCGGCTGTTACACTGGCGATTCTTCGGTTAAGTTCTTCAGGGAAAGGCTGCCACTTGTTATGGGTTCGTAACCCTGCTTCAACATGGCCGATTTTGATTTTGTTGTAATAGCCTAATACTGAAGCAGCCATCACTGTGGTAGTGTCACCCTGAATCAACATCCAATCAGGTTTAATGGATTTCAAAACGGGGTCTAGTTCATTGAATATTCGTGCGGTTAGTTCAGCCAGACCCTGGTTAGGATGCATCAAATCAAGGTCAATATCCGGTGTGATCTCGAACAAATTCAAGACCTGATCCAGCATCTGCCGGTGTTGTGCTGTCACACATATACTGGTTTCAACCTGGCCTGGTAAACTGGCCAGGTGTTTGACAATCGGTGCCATTTTGACGGCTTCTGGCCGGGTACCGAATATCGCCATGACGCGCAATGGATGGTTCATGCTGATATTATACTTTAAGTGGGCAGGGGTTCGATCAAATGCTCTTTTATTAAATAAAAAAAGCTCGTAACTACTCAGCTTATGAAGAAATAAGGGGTGTGGTGTGTACACCACACCCCCGACCTTTCATTTGCAAGGCAGCCTGAGCAGTTACAAAAGCTCAATCAAATGAATTTGATTGGAAAGGTTGGGCTTAAGTATTATTTATACTTGTTTTCAATAACCTGACTGGTTTAAGTTTAATTCGACACTGATGAAACCAATTTTTTAAACATCCTACGCAGCACATGGACAAAATGTTCACTGTCTGGTGTGAACTGGCCGAAACCAGTCTGCTGGTTATTAAAGATGAAATTGATCAATTGGCTGTGTTCATGTTCAGCCAGTCCATCAAAGAGGATGATGATCTTTTTGCCCCAGGCACGGCTGCGAAGAATTGTTCCCGGGATAAATATTTTTTGGTCATTGATCGAAACAACGACATCTGAATTTATTAAATTATCTGCATTTTCCAGGGGTTCATGCAGTGATAGTGCACAACCCATTTCAGAGATGTCAATCAGCTCTGCCGAATATTTTTGTCCGTTTTCCAGGATCAATAATGGGTGGTCTAAAATTTGGAAACGTTCAGCAGCCCGGAAGCGGTGTTTTTCAAAGCAGACCATGACTGCGGCCAATGACCCGAGGATATTAAAAGAAAGCCAGAAGATGTTCACCAGGTAAACTGGCACCATGTAATTGACATCCATCAGCATTTTATTGATCCCAAGTCCCATTGCAAATAAGCTGACCAGGATCAGGATGATGTGCGGCAGGGCAACATTGAATGCAAAATATGTTTCTTTTTTCTCTTTTCCTTTAGGTGTTACAGAAAAACCTTTCTTTTTAGAAAAGAATAATTCAGAGAGGGCAGAAATTGTCAGGTAAGGCGCTAAAGCGCTTTCATAGATATGCGCCCAAATATAGGTGCGGCTTTTATGACTGAACAGGGTAAAAACTAATGTGGCAATATAATAGGTCGGGACAAAAAACATCAACATGGTGAAAACATCAACAAATAATACCGGGATACCTGTCAGTAAAAAGAGAATCGGCCCGATAAAATAGATCAGTTTCTGCAAACCGAAAAACCAATAGAGCACACCATCAAAATAGATCAGCCGCTGCATTAAGCTTAAACCACGCATAAAGAGCGGGTTCCATTTTTTCATCACCTGGATATTTCCCCGGCACCACCGATCCCGCTGGACAATATAATCTGAAAATGTCTCAGGCGATAAGCCCATGGCCAGGGTTTCGTTGACAAACTCTGTTTTATAACCTTTGGCCTGCAACAGCATGCTGGTAGCCATATCTTCAGTGATGGTGCCCACTGGGATCATACCGATATCTTCAATAGCTGTACGGCGAAAGACAGCGTTGCTGCCAACATTCAAAACAGCATTGAACATAGCTCGTCGTGTTAGAACCTCGCGCATGAAGAAGTCTTGCTCATTGGGGATCACCTGAAAGAGCTGGAGATTATTTTGAAAGGGGTCGGGATTATAAAACACCTGTGGTGCCTGAACCAAAGCCACTTTAGAGTCTGAGAAGTAACCGACAGTTCGTTCTAAAAAGTTTGATTTTGGGATCATATCTGCATCAAGAACCACAAACAGCTCGCTTTTGGCATATTTTTCAAGACAATGATTGAGGTTTCCTGCTTTGGCATGTTTATGTTCTTCACGGGTGACCCAAACGGCACCGTATTTTTCAGCCAGCAGTCGCACTTCGTCACGGGATCCGTCATCACAGATATACACCGAATATTTGTCAAGGGGATAGTTCTGGCTGACTGCGCCGATAACTGTATTTTCCAGGATGCTGATCGGCTCATTATAAGTCGCGATCAGGATATCCACGGTTGGCAAAACCGTCAGGTCTTCCAGCGTTTTAATTTCAGGCTGGTAATCCTTTAGGAACATCAGGCGGTGGGTAGTCGTCTGGATCAAGGCAAAGATTTCTGCTAACAGGAGCAGAATGCCAAAAAAGACCGCAATCAAACTCATTGTTGGCAGGGTAAAACCAATCCGCCAGATGATATAGACAAAATTCACCCCGATGGCAAGACCGACAAAATACTTAAAATATTGCCTTTTATTCCGCACGAAGAAAGCTAAGGCCAGCATGAAAAACAATACAACTGCAATGACCAGCATTTTTCTGCCAATAATGATCAGATCCAGAGATGTTCCCAACATATTTGGTTAAGCCCTTACTTTAACTTACTTTTTGAAGTGGACAAAATGGTCAGAAACGCAAGAACGACCATCATTATCAGCACAATGAATAAAGGGCGGTTTTGCATTGCCCAAACATCAAACCCGGCTGAAAAGGCATCATAGCGGGGGGTGTCCGATGGAAGTTCATAGGAAACCAGCCGTCCTGTGCTGTCAACCCTGGTTGGGGGGTTGGTAAAAGGTTCGTCGTACCCTGCTTGATATAAAAGTACCGGCCAGTCACGGATAATCTGGTAATCACCTGTTGTGCAGGCAGCCCTAAGCAAGACAAGACCATTTTCTGTCCCTGCCGGGATGGAGAGCTTTCCGCCTGGTGTGATAGTGACGTATTCAGGTGCTTGTTCTTGGATCGACCACTGAATGTCAACTTCCTCTGCAATGAGATCAGCTTGTCTGTGGACAGCAGCAGAAAAAGTCTCAATTAACTCACCTGAGGGTGGGATTAAAATCCTATCAGGGCCGGTTATCTTCAGTTCAGCAAGATCAGTTTGACCGAAGATGCTTATGTCATCGATAAAAATTGAAAATGGCGTATCGCTGTCAATCCGGATGCCTAATGCGTATGAGTCGATCTTTTCCAAATCCATTAAACCATTGCTTTTTGCTGTATTCCAATCAGGAACAGAAAAACTCTCGAAGGGGACGATCACAAGGCCTTCAAAGAAAGCTGGTATGGGAAGGTTGCTGTAAAATATTTCTTGCTGTTGAAAGACACTTTGCTGCGTGCTTAAATAAAAAGTCCCGTGTTCTGCAACTGCCCAATATTCACTGAATAATTCCTTAAAATTGAATGTGATCAAAATTTCTGTCGGGTTAGGATTATTAACCCAAAACTGGACGGCCTCTGCACCTGACCAATTCCTGTCACTTGAAGGCAAGGCCTGATATACAGAACCGTCTTGAGCCTGGTTTATAGGATTGGCGGATTTTGCGACGATCCTCAAGCCATTGTTACCGGAATTGACATTACTTTTTTCAAGGAAAAGTTCTAAAACTGCGCCATTTTCCCATACCTGGAAATCACGGTTGAGACGTCGATTATGGGGTATATCTTCGAAATTCTGCTCAAATACTGATTCGTGAATTGGGCTGAAAGCCAGGACAGCAGGTATCAAAATAAGAATGAATAGAAATGGTAGTTTTTTCAGCACTGGTTACTGCTCCTGACGATATTAAATGCATTTTGAATATGTACAAGAAATTTATGATGTAATAAATTAAATTACGATAAGAAACCAATAAGATCAATTATTAATATAAATGAATTATAGATAGAGACAGGCTTCAAAACAGTATAAAGGAGTCAGCGTTACAGGGACCCCATAATTTATTTCTGGATATATTAATAATTGAGGATTAAAGGGCTTGGTAAGGCACTGATAGCTCAATATATGTTAATAATTTTCCCCTCGTTATGCTATACTTTACCTATGCAGTCCAATTATTGGCCAATGTGGGAAAAATTCTTGGCGCGGTGGGGATTGAAACCTTATATCTGCGCATTTCTGGATACAGGGCGTCCGCTGACCCCGCTGATTGCACAGGTGATGGTATTGGCAAAATCATTAGCCTTAGGGTTTTCAGCAGGTATTCATTATTCGGCGATCATTAATATGCTGGATAGTGAATGCGAAATAGATGCTTTTATGAATTTCCTCGAGGAAAGTCAGCAATGAACTGGATGATTTTTGGCTGGGTGACAATCTGCCTGACTGCGATTTTGCTGGCTGTATTCCATTTACTAACTCGGAACCACAGGACTGATGAACCTCGTCCAAATACTTTCATCCGTTCTTTCTACGCTGCCAGAGCTGCGGCTTTAGAACGGGGTGAGAGATTGGGGATTATCATTGGTGACCAGCTGCTGGGAAGCCCCTATGATGGGCTTGGTTTGCATCCTTTATCTATTCTTCCGAAATTTGTTGATCCTGAAACATGGTTGGGTCACAATCAGTTAGTTTACAGCAGCGAAGGCAGTCTGCTGGTTTTTGCCCACCAAATTATGACCGGTCAATACCAGGATGGTTTTTCATTGGCTTTGCCGCTGGTTAATCAAGGGGTGGTGATGATGCCTGGTCCAACACCAGCTTCTTTTACTGCAGCGCTTTTGCCAGAGATCGCCATGGTGACTCATCGATCAGTATTTATGGCAGGAAATTATGGGGCAGAGTCGCTTTTATGGGCAGAAGCAGCTCGAAAAAAAGATGCACATGTATTTGCAGCTGCCGGAACATTAACATCGCAGGCTGTGTTATTTCCAACCTTAACCGATATTTTACTGGGTGAAGAAATCTTTTTACTGCCAGGACTTTTAAGTGAAACGGATCGCAAAAAAAACAGTGATGCGGTGCATGATTTATTGATTGTTTTATTGGTGATTGGTTTGATCCTTGGCGCAGTCTTGAAATTGGTTGGTGTGATGTGAGAAGGTATTTGTTAATTGTCCTGACTTTGGTGGTCGGCATCTTGTTTTTAGCAAGTTATGCTTTCCCCGCTTCGTTAGCACCCGTTTCATCCCTGTTAATAGATTGGGGAATCATCCTGGTTGCCGCAGCCGGTTTGATTGGCATCGGTTACTTGCTGTGGATGCATTTCTCAAAATTATTCACTAAGGCGCCAGGTGCTTTTTACAGTTTGTTGGTTTTATTAGCATTTTTCTTCACTTTTATTGCCGGCATGATGTTAACGCCTGGTGATGAGCAGTTTCGCAATTGGGTCTTATCAGTCTTGGTACCTGTTGAGGCAGGTTTGTGGGTAGTGCTGGCTGTCACGTTACTTTACACCAGTTTACGGTTGATCAAGGTCAGGGGCTGGACGCCAATGTCGGTTGGATTCTTGGCCAGTGCTATATTTACTTCATTATTGAATATTGGTTTACTTCAATTCAGAGAAAGTACGTCACTGGCTGAATTGATTGGTTTTTCAAGACGAGTACCGATGGCTGGGCTCCGGGGTATCTTGATCGGCATAGCCGTCGGCGGGTTGGTGGTCGGGATGCGCACATTATTGGCTTTGGACCGGCCTTATGGAGAATGATGTCGCCGTTAATTATTTGTCCTGAATGTGGAGAGAATAATCAGCCAAATGCAGCAGAATGCCAGCATTGCGGTTTTGTTTTGCCTGTCATTAATTCCTCTCAAGGCCCTGAATCCTTCAACTTATATGGCGAAGATTTCAATCCCTTACCCCAGGCAGATAATGATTTACCCGAGCTGTTCCATTCGGTTAAACACGATGGTTCAATGGATTCAGAAGATGAGCCTTTCAGTGATGGGGGGGACAGCACCACTTTAAACACAGGCAGATCAACGCCAGAAGGTGATTTTAGTGAAGGTACGGAAGAACCGGATTGGTTAAAGCGAATCAGGCAGCGAGCAAAAGAAGAAGCGGATTCAATGGGTGATATCACCCAAAGAATTTCTGCAGCTCAAGAAAGTCTTGCTGAGGAGATCAGCAATCAACAACGTCAAGAATTTGACTCGGTTATTCAGGGCATTCGAGACAATCCGGAAGATGCACCTGTTGTTGAAGAATCGGGGGAACAGAACTCTGATTCATCTGAACCTTTGTCTGGCGAAGAATTGGATTGGCTGTCGAAAGTCAGAAAAGCACGCGGGCTTGACCCAGAAGCTGATCTGTTAAAGACAGGCGATGAGGCTGATCAAGTTGGGGACAGTTTACTGCAATGGCTGGTCGAACTGGAAGAGAATCCACAATCATGCGATGATGTTAAGGAAGTGTATCCTGATTTTATCTCCCATATTGATGCAGAACCTGATCAAATTATTGAAACGCCATCACCCAGCCAGGTTGAAAGGACGCAAGAAATCATCCTGACTGGTGAGTTTACTCATACCCTTAAGAAACCAAAACTTAACATCAGCAGAGATGAACAACACCAGGCTGACCAACTAGCATCAACTGTATTGGATGAGCGGACCCCTCGCCCAGGGAAAAGAAAGGTTAGAACTGCGCCAATATGGGTTTTGCGCCTGTTGACATCTGTGGTTTTGATCGCCGTTGTGGCTCTAGGCTTGTTTACAGGACGGGATTTACAACCGCGGCCTGGCATCATTCCCCCCCACAGTACAGCTTTGTTGAGCTGGGCTGAGGGTTTGTCAGCGGATGACTCACTCCTGCTGGTTTTTGATTACCAGGCGGGGTTGTCAGGAGAAATCCATATCAATGCACGATCTGTGATGGAATTGATTACCCAGCAAAAACCTCAGATAGACATTGTTTCGTCATCCATGGCAGGACCCATTCTTTACCGAGAATTTTATGAAACCGTTTCAGACTACGTCTTAAGTGATATAGATGACTTAGGTTATTACCCGGTTGCATCCTTTGGGGCTTACGTTTTGGCAAACCTTGCAGCACCTGGTTGGCAGTTCATAGGGACACCTGAAACCGGTAACGCTCTGCCAATGGAAAACTATGATAGTGTGTTGATTCTTTCAGATACCTATAAATCGGCAGGCGTTTGGATTGAACAGGTTCACACGCTGTCACCCAAAATGGAGGTTTATCTGGTGGTGGCTGCTCAGGCAGCACCATTACTGACCCCATATTATGACTCGGGACAGGTCTCTGGGATGATTTATGGGTTTGAAGATTCTGCAGATATTGATATTTACCAGGGCATAACCAGCATTGGCCATAATCGATGGCAGGCATACCAGGCTGGGGTGATCGTATTAATTGCTTTTCTTGTATTTGGGGCAGTTTTTTCCAGACCAAATTTAAATGTGGGGGAGAATGAGGGAAAACAGTGGTCTTGAGTGAATGGGTCTTAGGCGGATTGAGTTTCTTGCTTACGATCATGGTGTTGAGTTACCTGATCGGTGATAATGTATTCTTTCGATTAGCTGCATATTTATTTGTGGGTGTGACCGCTGGTTATGTAGCTGTCTTAATGCTTCAGCAAATTTTGTGGCCTTACCTGGTTTTTCCGCTATTCTTTGGCACTTGGATAAATCGGTTGTGGATGGTACTGCCACTGGTGTTGATTTTGTTATTGGTAATCGGGCAGTTTCCAAAATTTCGACCACTGGCCGGAATTCCCCTGGCGTTTTTAGCTGGATTAATTGCTGCGCTCGTCATTGCTGGTGCTGTATTTGGCACCCTGATACCACAATCTCAAGCAGTGATTAGCGGTTTCAACCCTGAGCTCGGGCAGTTTGCCAGAGGTGGGGTATGGCTTCCAATTATTGAAGCCCTCCTCATGTTAATCGGCACAATTGGCACTCTGAGTTACTTCTTTTTTCAACGCCGCCTTAGTTACAAAGTTGATGGTACTAAAAGCAGTCAGAATCAATTTATTGAAAAAATGGGGTTAGTGGGACAAATTTTTATAGGTGTCGCATTAGGTGTGATATATGCAGGTGTGTTTTCTTCAGCTTTATTGGCTTTAATTGACCGGATGATTTTTATCCAATCCTTCATTATCAAATTACTTGGAGCAGGATAATGGCTCAAGTAAAACCACTATCTGCTTGCATCAGCCTGGACATTGGGCGCATTAACTCCCGGGCTGCATATTTTGGCATTGAAGATGGAAAATACCATCTGAGAGGGAGCGCAAAAGAATCCACTGACCTTAATCGAGGTTTGCATTTAGGGATTGGTCAGGCTTTTCTTGCTTTGCAATCAACCACGGACCAGGTAATTCAAAACGATGTTGGTGGTTTGATCATGCCCGTCAACCCTCATGGTGAAGGTGTTGACTGTGTGGCTCTTGCTGTTTCCGCTGGCCCTGAAATAAAAACTGGATTACTCGGTTTGGCTGAATCTGGATCAATTTTTGTTGGTAGAGCCCTGATTGATTCATTACCACTAAAATCAATCATTGAGCTAGATCTGTCTTCATTAATTGATGATGCTGGTGCGATCAATGCCTTGATGGATGCTCGGCCAGAATTACTGCTCATCACTGGTGGTGAAGATTTTGGCACAGGTGAACGGGTGCAGCAGTGGATTGATATTGTTCGGCTGGTTTGCAAACATCGCCTAGATGCATTAAAGCCAACGGTTATTTATGCAGGAAGTCTTGCTGACCAGGCTTATGCCCAGCGGCGTTTGGAACCAGTCACCAACCTATTAATGACCTCAAATCTGATGCCAGAAACTGGAACGATCGAGCTTCAAGCAGCCCAAAACCTGCTGGAATCGGTCATCCTGAATAAATGGAAATCAAAGCTGCCCGGTTATACAGAGTTTAGTAAACTTACCAGGGGTCTAGAAAAACTATCCTGCCAGGCACATGGCAGAATGGTGCGGTATTTAGGACGGCAGGGGGCATCTCAGACACAAATCTCACATGACAAAGGTGTCTTGGCAATCGATCTTGGTGGTGGAAGTACGGTACTCTCTGCCGCGCAGGGCTTTAAATCTGCAACTGTAGCCCTGCCAACCTGTGCCAATCAAACCGATATCATCACAGATGACTTGGTCACGGATGTGCATCGCTGGACGCCGTCACCGGTCTCAAAACAAGTGGTGCACCAATTTTTGGCACATTTAGCTGTGCATCCTTTTTTAATTCCGGAAAACCTGACCGAGTTGGCCATATCACAGGCTTTTGCCCACAGGCGTATTGTTGAAGCATGTAGTAAATTATCAGAGTATCACCAATGGTTTAATTTCAACCAAACAGGATTGAATACTCCATTTGAACCGGTGATCCTCAGCGGATCAGTTTTTACAAATTCACCCGCTATCGGCGAAACGGTTCTGATGTTGTTAAATGCTATGCAGCCTCACGGTATCACAACGTTGGTACTAGATCGGCATCATTTATTACCTCAATTGGGCACTATCGCAGCAGTAGAGCCGGTTCTGCCAATTCATGTCATGGCATCTTCTGTTTTTGATAATTTAGGAACAGTGATAGTTCCTGTTAGCAGAGCTGCAGAAGGCAAGACGTTGATGAAAATCAGAGTCAGTGTCGATTCTGGAAAGCAGTATGAAGTTGATATTATCCAGGGGACGCTGCGTCGTATTGTCATTCCCCCTGGTGTATCTGCTGTATTGAAAATCTTGCCTGAGCGGCACACCGATATTGGGTTTGGCGGTGAAGGCATTGGCGGCCAAATCAAGGTCAAAGGCGGTGCATTGGGTGTAGTCGTAGATGCACGCGGCAGGCCAATAAATTTACCTGAAGATGATGATAGCCGGGTGGAAATTCTTAGAAAATGGCTGTGGAGTTTGGGCGGATGAAACCATTAAGTGAGGCAGTCTATGGAAGTTAAAGCCCATCAGCGGTTCAAACCAATCAATATTCACCGAACCAGAATGCTGGAAGGCCCTGGCTATGTGCTGGTGGGTGAAGGCAGTTTCGTTGAACCTGATGATATTCTCGCGGAGATGCTGCTGCCTGGCAAAATCCATATCCTTGATCTCGAGCATAGTCTCAGCCTGAGCCCTGAGGATGTTGAATCAAATCTGGTTCGGAATTATGGAGAGACTATACAAGAAGGGGATATCATTGCAAAAAATGATCATGCCCTTTCCCGTTTGGTGAGAGCACCTATTGTGGGGACTTTGATCAAATATCGGCCCGGTAAGGTTGCTATAGCGTCCAACCAGGAAGTTTTCCAGTTAAGAGCGGGTTTGGCTGGCGAGGTCATTAAAGTTATCCCTGAGTTTGGCGCGGTGCTATCAGCAACGGGTTTCTTGGTTCAAGGGTTGTGGGGAAATGGACGGTCATCTTCCGGGATTTTAACGATGATCGATCAGCAGGTTTGGGAGGAAAATGGCAAAGATGATTTTGAATTCATCCATGAGAGGCCTGTTGTGGTCTCAAAAAAATGTCTGCAAGTAAATTTTTTAGATTTTATAGCAGCGCAGGAAGTTTCAGGTTTTGTGACCGGGTCATTGGCACCTGAATTGCTGGAATTAGCGCTTTCACTTAATTTCCCGATATTGGTCTTACAAGGTTTTGGAGATTTGTCGGTCGATGATGCTACATTTTCTTTTTTTCAGGATCGAGAAGGATCTCATGTCAGTATTGATGCCAGCCCATGGGATTCCTTTAGCGGACAGTCTCCTGAAGTTTTTTTGCCAGATAAAAATCATAAGCCAGCGAAAACATTTGATCTGCATTCGAAAATCGAGGCAGGGCAGTTTGTTCGCATCCTGGCCGGTAAGGCACAGGGACTTTCAGGTGAAGTGATCACGGTTTCTGAAAAGCAAAGCCGATTTGAGAGCGGCCTGGTATTAAGGTTCGCAGTCATCCTTTTACCAGATGGTCAGACGATGCGTGTGGCTGTGAAAAACCTCAGACAGATCACTTAATTTTTTTATGTTCTTGTAGATAGATTGAGATAATTTTACAAATTAAGTAATTGCTCAGACATCGCTGCCATACTACACATCCGAAATCCTTATACGCGAAATATTTACCAAAAAAGTTTGATCAAGGTACTGGGGTTTGGGTATTGACCAGAGAACCCAGGATCCAGCCGGCATCGCCTGAATCCAACCTGATTTGAAACCAGCGAGAGCTGCCTTCGGGGGTGATTTCCTGCAGAATTTCAATCTCATCACCGTTATTGACATAACTGATCACATCAGCATTAAAAGCGGGTGAATTTCGGATAACCGCACCTGAAACGGTGTCAACCCTACCAAAATATGAAGTTGGTTCCAGTGTTGGGGTGATCGTTATCGTTACTTCCGATGTGACAGTTACGGCGTGCGTGCGTGAAGGGGTCGGTGTAGAAGTCGATGTTGCTGTTGAGGTGGTGGTGGATTCAGTTAATGGTTCAATAGGAGCATAAGATGAGGTGACCGTAGCAGTTAGTGTTGGTTGTGAGATTTGCGGTTGAATGCTCTTAATAAGGCGGTTGAAGTCCAGCGAACCTAAGAGACCAGCCAAAGCTGCAATCAGGATCGCCAATGTGGTTAACCAACCTGTCAATCCCTTTGGCATGAACCCGATGATCCCAAAACTGATTACAGCCAAGAGAATGGCTGCGGCAAGATGCCCATAACCTAAAATAAGAGCACCCGGCCATAACTGCTGCTGACTGATTAATAAACCAAACCCTGCAATGGCGAATGGTATGATGACCGCATAGGAGATTAATATACCTGCTGCATAAGGCACTCTGCCCTGGCGAAAAAGCGTCATTGCGCAAAACACAACAGCTGCAGCCAGGATTAAGACATCTAGCCAGTAAAGGGATGAGAATCGATATATATTGATGTGTTCTAAAGAGGCAGATGATCTAAACCAGCCTGCCAACCCGCCCGCGGAAAATACCAGGCAATAAAGAATGAGCAGGCTGACCAAAGATTTAAGTGCAGGGATGATTTTCAGTGTGATCACAAATAATGCCAACCCGAAAAGGGGTTTATGAAAGGGGAGCAGCACCACGGCGAGCATAAATATCACGGGCTCATCAAAATAGATGGCAAAACCAGCGGCTGCTGCACCCAATATTGCTAATAAAAAATAATCAAAGTTTGGTGCGGTTAATTGGTGGAGGGAATCTAATAATATTTGGCGTTCTGCCAGGGACGCAGATTGTGGCTGCCGACGAATATGTCGCTGGCGGGCAGGCGGGAGATCATTGATGTCATTGGGCAGTGGTTCACTGCTGGGTAAACTCATATCTGTTTAACCACCACCCATCTTTGGACTTTACGGGGTATAGTGATCATAATTACATTATAATACACCGAAAACCTGATAAACACCTGGATATCATCAGTTTCTTATAACATTAGATATAAAAAATGATAAAAATGAGTTTCTCTTCAATTAATATAAAATTCCTCAAATGGCTGCCGCTGCTTTTCTTGGTCTTTATTACAGCCTGTGCGGTGAATACAAATGCGGAGGATTTATTGCCGACCGAGCCTGTGGTACCGGTTGAAGAAACCTCGGCACCAACCCTAACAGAGATAGAACCTGAGTTACGTGTTCTTGTTGCGGTTGGGAGTGATGCTGAGGCGGGTATTATAAGCCGGGTTATCGATGCTGTTGAAGGATTCGCTGCTGCTGATGGTCTGGCTTTGGCGGTCGAAGATGGATTGTCATCTGAGATGATTACGCCCGAGACCAGGATTGTGGTGGGGATTGGTGCAGATTTAGATATTAGCAGTATCGCTGCTGATACCCCACAAGTAAGCTTTTTGGCTTTAGAACACAAGGGTATAGGACCTGGAGCAAATCTTTTCGTAATTGGAGACCCTGCTGAAGATTGGCAGCGCCAGGTATTCATGGCTGGATATCTGACAGCTCTTGTCTCTAGTGACAATAAGCTGGGTGCATTGATCCCGGCTGACAGTGAAAACCCCGAACAGATTGTTGAAATATTTAACAATGGTGCACGTTTTTATTGTGGTATATGCCGTCCCCAATTTCCGCCCTATGGAAATTTTCCCCGCTGGGAAATCCTATCATTGTCTAATGCAGAGGCGGGTTTTCAACCTGTCGTGGATGATTTCATTGTCTCTGGGATCGATATTATCTATGTTCATGGGGCATTGGCATCACCGACCTTATTCTCCTATCTTGCTGAACGTGATATCAAGGTGGTGAGCAATTCAGACCCTGATGCCCGAGGGCCGAACTGGGTTGGCACGTTGATTGTTGATCCTGCTCCAGCTTTGGATGTGATTTGGACAGATTTAATGACAGGACAGAATGGCTACCAGCTGCCCGCTTCGGTGACTGTAGTTAACCGAAACACCGGTTTGTTTTCGGAAGCCCGCTACCGCCTGTTTGATAGTGTTTTGTCGGATTTAGAGCAGGGTTTAATCGGGTTGTCTGACTCGCAGTAATCTTGTAATCAAAACCATTGGGGTCGAAATTAATCTACAGGGGGGTTGCCTTGAAACCTTTCTGCTGATGTATAACCAGGTTGTGATATCCCTTCCCTTTTGAAAACCTTAATGACTGATAGGGCGATGATCTTAATGTCAAGCCAGAGTGACCAGTTATCCACATACCATACATCCAGTTCGAATTTTTCCTGCCAGGAAAGGATGTTTCGTCCGTTGACCTGTGCCCATCCGGTGATACCGGGCAATACCGAATGTCGCCCGAATTGTTCAACGTTATAAAGGGGCAAATATTCAACCAGCAGCGGGCGAGGACCTACAAGGCTCATTTCTCCTTTGATGACATTGATCAGTTCTGGCAGCTCATCCAGGCTGGATGAGCGCAGAAAAGCCCCTAATTTTGTCAGGCGTTCTTCATCTGGTGCAGGCTGCCCATTGCTTTCGGTGAGAGTCCTCATCGTGCGAAATTTATAAATTGTAAAAATTGCGCCCCCATAACCAGGGCGCTGTTGACGGTATAAAATTGGAAAACCGTGAGTAAAAAACACTAAAAAACTGATAAAGATTAAAACAGGTGATAAAATTATTATAGCTGTTATAGCTATGATCAGGTCAATGAATCGTTTGACAAAAGGGATGCCTTTCGGCAATAATCTAATCACCATAATTGTTTTGATTGTACCAAAGAGTGCCTAATAAATTATTATTTCGATTGATCGAGATAGAGGGTTTTAACACAGAAAAGGAATTAGTATGGAAGAACGAATTCTAATAATCGAAGATGATGAAGAAATACTGCGGGTCTTAAAACGGGTGTTGACCTATGAAGGGTATATGGTCGATACTGCGTTAACGGGCAAAGCAGGGTTGACGCTGGCAGGCGAACAGCGGCCAGACCTGGTTGTGTTAGATTGGATGCTGCCAAATATGGACGGCTTGGAGGTTTGCAAGCGTTTGCAGAAATTAGGCAACCAGCCGATTCTCATGTTGACCGCAAAAGACAATACAGAAGATCGTGTTAAAGGGCTTGATGTTGGTGCAGATGATTACGTGGTCAAACCATTTGAAATCGAGGAATTATTAGCCAGGATCCGCGCCCTCTTGCGAAGAACTGCAGCAGACCGGATCAGAGTGTTAGAATTTGCTGATCTAAAACTCGACAGCAGCACTCGCAGTGCTATCCGTGGCGACCGGGATATCCCCTTGACTGCCAAGGAGTTTGACCTGCTAGAGTTGTTTATTCGCCATCCACGACAGGTGATGACCCGTGAAGTGATTTTCGATAAAGTTTGGGACTACAATTTTGGCGGTGAGAGCAACGTTCTGGATGTTTACATCAGGTACCTGCGCCAAAAATTAGAAGGAAATGATGAGCCCCGGTTGATCTTTACAGTACGTGGTGTTGGTTATGTGATGCGCGAACCTGAACTCTAACCTGGTTAATGTCTCTTCGACTACGTCTAACAATTATATTTACGACTTTGCTGAGCGGTGGTGTTATCCTGCTCAGCATTGTTATTTATTCAATGGTTAGCGTCGTGATGCTCAATCAAATCGATACCATGTTAGAACAACGCGCGGGGGAATTGATCAGTACCTTCAAGTATGACAGCTCAAACAGGTTGTACTTTTCTGTTGAGGATTATTGGCGCAGCGAGTCAATTGTTTATCAGGTTTGGTCATTAGATCAACAGCTTTTATTGTCCTCAGTAGAGGATCCGCTGTTGAATGTGCCACTGGATGCGGACAGCCTTGGTTTGAATCACCCAATTTTTCGTGAAACTGAATATGACCAAATCAATTATCGGGTTTTGACCATACCTTTGTTGGTCGATGAAATGGAAGGTGGTTGGCTGCAGGTTGGTTATGATATGGCAGGATTGCGCACTGCCCGTCAAATGTTTCAACTCGTGTTTGGTTTCTCATCCTTATTTGTGATCATTATTTCAGCAATTATTGGCTGGTTGATTACCGGGCCAGCGCTGTCACCCCTGGTAGAAATGGCACAGATCACAAAAAGAATAACCGATACCAACGATCTTTCTCGAAGAATACCGGTCAGCGCCAGCCGCAACGATGAAATCAATGAATTGGTGTTGACCTTCAACCAGACCCTGGTACGGCTGGAGCGGTTGTTCAATGCCCAAAAACGGTTTTTAGCAGATGTGAGCCATGAATTAAGGACACCTTTAACGGTAATCAAAGGTAATGTAGGCTTAATGCGTATGATGAATACCATTGATGAGGAATCATTAAATAGTATAGAATCAGAAGTGGATAGGTTAACCCGGTTGGTAGGTGACCTTTTGTTGATGGCACAGGCAGAATCTGGCCAGCTGCCTTTGGTGTTTTCACCGGTGGAATTGGACGATCTGATTTATGAGGTGTGTGAACAGATGCAGGTGCTCTCAGGCGGTGAGCACGAGGTCCAGGTTAATGAAATTGAACCGGCAATTGTCATGGGTGATCGGGATCGATTAAAGCAAGTTTTATTGAATTTGGGCAGTAATGCGATCAAGTTTACACCACCCGGAAAGCGAATTCAACTTGGAATTAAAACGCAGAACCATTGGGCACAAATCATTGTCAGTGACGAAGGCGTTGGGATCCCTAATGACGAACGGGCTCAACTTTTTGAGCGGTTTTATCGCGGTGATAAAGCCAGGTCTCGTTCGCACCAAAAGGTGGGTTTTGGTCTGGGACTCCCGATTGCTTATTGGATTGTGAATAGCCATCATGGCCGCATCGATGTTGACACAGAACCGGATATTGGAACGACTTTTACAATCTGGCTGCCGCTCTCACAGCGGGAAATAACCACCCGCCCAATTCGGCCAATTCGACCCATTAAATAATCAAATTTTGGGATAAATTATCTTGACCTTTCTCGGTAATTCGGATAGACTCATAAATCGCACTGCAAGCATTAATGCTTGATTATTTAGCCTTGCGCTTAGATATGTGCTTTGGTATAATCGTGCAGTCGTAAGACGTTTTGTTATTTAACAAATTAATGCTTGCCGATGTAGCTCAATGGTAGAGCAATCGCCTTGTAAGTGATAGGTTATGGGTTCGATTCCCATCATCGGCTCAAGTTGCATGCTTGCGATCGGGATTGATTTATATATAATGAACGATCCCGATCTCGAGCGGGTGACACACTCGCTTGATCCAGGACGGTTACCCAAGTGGACAACGGGGACTGACTGTAAATCAGTTGGCACTAGCCTTCGTTGGTTCGAATCCAACACCGTCCATTTCTGGCAGCCCTGGCTTCCAGTCGGATCGGCTGCCCTCATAGCTCAGTTGGCAGAGCGCATTCTTGGTAAGAATGAGGTCATGGGTTCAAATCCCATTGAGGGCTTTCTGCCGAAATTTAATTTATAGAAAATTATAAGAGGCTAAATTAACAGCTAAGGAGAAAGGAATTTATGGCCAAGGAGAAATTTGATCGCACAAAACCGCATCTAAACGTGGGGACGATGG
>CAZCBW010000028.1:0-35455 GCA_964497065.1 uncultured Candidatus Brevefilum sp.
TTGCCGCCACACCACACCCCCGACCTTTCATTTGCAAGGCAGCCTGAGCAGTTACTATTTTAAAATAATTTAATAATTTCAAGCAAAAATAAAAATCCAAACACAAGGTTTTTATGTCCAAAATTGATCAGATAAATATTCAAGAAGTCGTCCACAGGGTCGTCCATGAAACGATGGGAACCTCTGGCGCGCATACCACTCCGAAGAGTGTATTCACACCTCAAACTGAAAGCCAGCAACCCGCTGCTGAAAAGCAAGTTGTTGCAATTGGTACCGATCATGGAGGTGTAGACCTGAAAGAAACCCTCAAGAAATACTTAACTGACCAGGGCTACACAGTTATAGATTGCGGCACCCACACAAAGGATTCTGTTGACTACCCTGATATTGCCCTGACGGTCTCAGAACAAGTTGCGACCAGAAAAGCCTGGCGCGGTGTGATCATTGACGGCGCTGGGATTGGGTCATGTATGGCTGCGAATAAAGTGCCAGGTATCCGAGCTGCCATGTGTTATGATTATGCGACGGCTGTCAACAGCCGTGAGCATAATGACGCCAATGTACTGACACTGGGTGCAGGGTTGATCGGAGTTAACCTGGCCAAACAGATCGTGAACACTTGGCTTGCCACTGAATTTGGCGGCGGCAGGCATGCTAAACGCGTGGATAAGATCATCGCGATAGAGCAATCTTTTATAAAAGATGGGAAGAAACCATGAGCCCAGATATAAAAACAGTTGAATCCCTCGTCGAAATCATTACCCGGGAAGTGCTGTTAGCTATGGTTGAACAGGAAGAACAAGTAAATAACCCGGAAGGCGCTACCTGTGTATTGGAAGTTGCAGATGGTATCAAAGTTAAGACCTGTTTTGACAACGCCGGCAGTGTGATCAGTGCTGGTGCGGAACGGATTACTTCCACAATCGGTGTGATCCCAGATGACAAAAATTTGGCAAAGATGATCGATCATACATTGTTAAAACCTGATGCCACTGCAGACAAAATTGCACAATTATGTTTTGAAGCAAAAAAATATAACTTTGCTTCGGTCTGCGTCAATCCTTCCAACGTAAAATTATGTGCGTATCTCTTAAAAAATACACCCGTCAAAGTTTGCACGGTGATTGGCTTTCCGCTTGGTGCCACATCAACCGAAGTTAAGGCATTTGAAACGCAGAATGCACTCGACAATGGTGCCACCGAAATTGATATGGTGCTAAATATCGGTGCATTAAAAGCCGGGGATAACGAACTAGTAGCACGTGACATCCGCGAGGTTGTTAAAGTAGCCCATGCCGCAGATGCATTATTGAAAGTGATCCTCGAGACAGCGCTGCTGACGGATGAGGAAAAGGTCATCGCCTGCCTGTTGGCTAAAGAAGCCGGTGCAGATTTTGTTAAAACCTCTACAGGATTCTCAAGCGGCGGTGCAACCGTGCACGACGTCGCCCTGATGCGCCGAGCAGTCGGCCCCACAGTCGGCGTGAAAGCATCCGGCGGCATCCATTCCCATGAAGACGCTGAACAAATGATTGCGGCAGGTGCTACCCGCATTGGGGCCAGTGCCGGCATCAAGATCATTCAGGCTGATTCTGCTGATGCCAACAAAACTTCAGGACCCTCGGCATCAGCGAAAGCTTATTAAACGGAGAAAATAATTATGTTGATCGCCAAAGTAATTGGGACCACCGTCTCAACTATCAAAGATGAAAAACTAACCGGTACCAAGCTGCTGGTTGTTCGGCAAACAGATGAACACGGGAAAGTTGTCGGTAAACCTTATGTAGCTGTGGACACAGTCAATGCTGGTGTCGGTGACCTGGTGCTGACGGCAGCTGGTTCCAGTGCCAGGCAGACCACAATTACCAATGAGCGACCTGTGGATGCAGTGATTATGGCAATGATCGATACATTAGAAGTCGATGGAAAAGTAACCTTCCAAAAGGACTAGACTTATGGCCGAAATCGATAAAGATTTACGTTCCATTCAAGAAGCCCGAGACCTGGTCACTCAGGCGTTTGATGCCTGGAAAAAATGGTCTACAACCTCTCAGGAGCAAGTTGACCGGGTCTGCGCTGCCATGGCTCAGGCTGCCTTTGCAGCTTCAGACAAGCTTGGAAGGCTTGCCCATGAAGAAACAGGCTATGGAGTCCCGGAACATAAAAGACTAAAAAATGAATTATCCTCACGCAATGTTTGGGAAAGCATCAGAGACTTAAAAACCGTCGGTGTGATCCGGCATGATGTCGAAAAGAAAATATACGAGATAGCCTGGCCAGCCGGTGTGATTGCTGCCTTAATCCCAAGCACCAACCCCACCTCGACAGTAATGTTCAAGATCCTGATCGCGGTCAAAGCCCGTGATGCCATTATTATTGCACCGCATCCCTCTGCTGCTAAATGCTGTTATGAAACTACGAGAATCATGGTAAAGGCAGCGGTAGAAAAAGGCGCTCCCCCTGGTCTAATTTCCTGCATGCAAAATATCAGCCTGGATGGAACCCAGGAATTAATGAGTCATAAATATACTGCTTTAATCCTAGCAACAGGCGGCACCCCCATGGTTCGTGCCGCACACTCAACTGGAAAACCAGCCTACGGTGTTGGCCCTGGCAATGTTCCAGTCTATGTCGACAGGTCTGCAGATTTAGAAAAAGCTGCTCGATATATCGTCGCTAGCAAAGCTTTTGATTGCTCAACGATCTGTGCTACCGAACAATCCGTCGTTGCCGACCGCCCAATCGCTGAACGATTGGCTGCCTTAATGAAACGGGAAGGTGCATATTTTACAAATGAAAAGCAAACCGATATGCTGGGAAAATTGCTGTTTCACCCAGATGGCAGTATGAATGTCGCTACGGTTGGAAAACCAGCCCCATATCTGGCTGGGATGGCAGGATTTGAAGTACCCAAAGGTGCTCGCATCCTGGTCACTCGATTACATAAAACAAGCAAAGAAGAACCACTTTCTCGGGAGAAGCTGACCACCGTCTTGGGTTGGTATGAAGAAGACGGCTGGGAGGCAGGCTGTGATCGCTGTATTGAGCTTATCCAATTCGGCGGCCGCGGGCACAGCCTGATCCTCCATGCAACCAACCAAGATGTGATCATGGCTTTTGGCTTGGAGAAACCAGTTTTCCGGATAATGGTCAATACAATGGCCACCCTTGGTGCGGTGGGCTTAACCACCGGGGTTTTGCCCTCAATGACATTGGGTGCAGGTGGTGTGGGTGGTTCCATCACCGGTGATAATATCTCAGCTCATCATCTATTTAATGTCAAACGCCTTGCTTATGAATTATCAGCACCTCCGGCTGCTGCCATGGTTCCCGGAAATCCTAATTCCGGTCCTTCCCCACAAGAAATTGAACAAGTCGTCAAGCGTGTGGTGGAAGAAATTTTAACGAACAGGTAAAGACTTACTTAAAAATCAGAAAGGATTTTAGAAATGGCTTTAGATACAGCATTAATTGCATTAGGAATGGTTGAAACCAAGGGTTTGGTCGGTGCGATCGAAGCCGCTGACGCAATGGTCAAATCGGCCAACGTGGTCCTGATTGGATCAGAATATGTTGGCGGTGGATTTGTGACAGTGATGGTCCGTGGCGATGTTGGTGCCGTCAAAGCAGCAACTGATTCCGGCGCTGCCGCTGCAAAACGCGTTGGTGAACTGGTTTCAGTCCATGTGATCCCACGGCCCCACGAAGATGTTGAAGTGATCCTGCCGCAAAATAGCAAAGGCAGCATTGGCGGGCGCAGCTCAGAAGCTAAGAAATAACACAGGTTATTCCTGTGAAAGCGATTCATGAGCCTGCGGGATTTAACCCGGAGCAATTGCTTCTACAAGCACATCAGGTCATCCTGCCTGATCCAAATGGGCATAAACCAGCCTGCCTGAACCTCAAAAAACAGGCGATTAAGGTTGGTGTTGACCTTGGCACAGCCTATACTGTTTTGGTTGTGTTGGATGAACATGGTCAACCCCTTGGCGGTGAATACCGATTCACACAGGTCGTGCGGGATGGACTGGTCGTGGATTATTTCGGTGCGGTAAATACACTGCAAGCAATGAAACGCAAGGTAGAAGACCGGTTGGGTCTGACATTAGAGCACGCAGCCAGTGGATACCCGCCGGGTGTACCATCAGCAGAGGTCAGGGCAACGGCCCATGTCGTACAGGCTGCGGGGATGGATTGCCGCAACTTAATTGATGAACCCACAGCAGCCAACCAGGTGCTTGGCATTCAAAACGGCGTGATCGTGGATATTGGCGGCGGTACTACCGGGATCGCTGTGATTGAAAACGGTGAAGTTATTTACACTGCTGATGAAACCACCGGTGGCACGCATTTCAACCTGGTAATCGCTGGCGGTGCAAATATCAGCTTTGAGGAGGCAGAAATACTGAAAAAAGACCCCTCCGAACAGAGCCAGCTATTCCCGCTCATCCGTCCAGTGATGGAGAAAATGGGCACGATTGTCGCCAGGCATATTCAAGGCAGGGATGTAAGTTCAATCATCCTTGTCGGCGGTACGACACTCTTTCCCGGCATAGCCGGTGTAATTCAAGAGGTGACCGGGGTGCCCACTGAAGTACCTGAACACCCGCTTTTTGTGACACCACTAGGAATTGCAATGTATGACTCGCATGGCGAATAAAAGTATAAATTTAGAAGGAGCACATCATGGCAAATGATTTTTCATTACGATGTTATTGTTTTATAGATCGAATGCAGGCACAATATTCTGCATTTGTTGGTACGATCACCCAGGGTGACTTGCCCATTGAGGGTATGGCGTCGTTATTCGTCGAAATGGCCCCTGGCAATGAGGTTTTCCGTGTCGTTGATATTGCCGTCAAAGCAACCGAAGCCAAACCAGGCGCGCAAATCGTTGAGCGGGAATTTGGGATGTTTGAAGTCCATTCCCTGAACCAGGCTGCCGTCCTTGAGGCTGGCCGTGTGGTGCTTGAACGTTTAGGCCTTAAGAAAGAAGACCGCATTAAACCCAAAGTGGTTTCAAATGAGGTTATCACAAGGGTTGATTCATACCAGGCTCAGCTGCTCAACAGGTTCAGACGAGGCAATATCCTTGTGCCAGGTGAAACCATGCTCGTATTGGAATGTGCCCCCGCTGCATATATTAATTACGCCTGTAATGAAGCCGAAAAGAAAGCCAATATCAAAATCATTCATGTTTCATCTGTCGGCAGGTTTGGACGGATGTGGCTTTCAGGTTCTGAAGCAGAAATCGTCACTGCAAAAAATGCAGCTGTAGCTGCGCTGGATTCTCTGGATGGTAAATCTGAGTAATTTTGATTTCCAGGCCTATAATTATTGGAGAAATTTATGCCAAAGCAATTTTTTACTGAACGAGATATTGAAGATTTAGCTGCAAGAGAGCAGTTTACACTCACGATGAGTGAGGATGTGGTACTCACTGAGCTGGCCTTCGAAAAAGCTGAGCGATTAGGTGTCAAGCTTATCCAACCACATCCCCTTCCGCCTTCATCACCTGTCAGACCCTACTTATCTGAGGAAACTGCACCCAGTCCAGTTTGCAAACCCTGCGCTGAAGGAGGAAAATCTGAAGCAGATCCTGAACTACGCCAGCGAATTCGTACAGCAGTCAAAGCAAAAATGGGCAGTCAGGTTGATGATACATTGCTTGAAACTATCATCACCCGTGTACTAAATAACGTCGGAGTCAAATAAGCCATGCTTTTTGGCCGCGTTCATGGGTCCGCTGTATGTACCGTCAAGTACCCCGGTACTGAAGGTGTAAAGCTGCTGGTGGTGCAGCCTCTCAACAAAGACCTGAAACCGGTTGGCAGTCTGCAGGTTGCGGCAGATGTCGTTCATGCTGGTCAGGGTGACTTGTGCGTGATGGTACGCTCCCGAGAAGCTGCCCTGGCCATGCCTGAGATCCAATTTGTACCTGTAGACCTGGCCCTTGTAGGCATTGTGGACGAGTTGAACGTCAGGCCGCATGGTGATTTTGATTACACACTCAAAAGCGGTGCCAACCGCTATTCCTGATTGGAATAATCATGATTTTAGGTAAAGTTGTCGGAACCGTCGTGACGACAGTCAGCCACCCACATTATAATAATCGCAGGCTGCTCGTCGTCCAACCATTAACTACGGATGATGATAGCAGCGATGGTGATTTTATTGCTGTTGATCATGCGCAGGCTGGTATTGGGGACACCGTTCTGGTCAACCGGGAAGGCAACGGAGCTCGCCAAGTTTTAAACTTGCCTGATGGATGCATCATTTCCGTGATAGTCGGCATTATTGATAGTGTAACGGTTGTGCAATCAGTTAATTAAGCAACGATGCAATAAATGCCTTGGGGCAATAATTTATAGCTAAATAAAAATTACCGCATTTGATTCATCTGATGCCGCCAACATGGTGGCTACACCGACAATTTCAATCTCATCTATCAGTTCCTCACGTTTAATACCCATCAAATCCATTGACATCTGACAGGCCTGGATGTGTACACCATTTTCAATGGCAGTTTGCAGCATCACAGATAATGAATCAACATTTTTCTTTTTCATAATCCATTTAATCATAGCTGTCCCAATCCCTGCCATATGCATCTGGGAAAGCGTGGCTTTTTGTGTGCCACGAGGCATCATCCAACCAAACATCCGCTCAACCAATGTCTTTTTTGTTTTGACAGAATTATTTTTTCTCAGCAAATTTAAACCCCAAAAAGTAAAAAACATTGACGCCTGGTGACCTGAGGCAACGACCCCATTCGCAATAATACAACCAGCCAGCGCTTTATCTAGATCACCTGAGAAAATTACCAACGTTTTATTCTTTGCCATTACCCCACCGATAGTTTCTTTTGGAAAACCTTTCCTGATACGAGCAGTGATAATTCCGCTCTCCGTCTCAAGTGACAGTAACTGGTTGCCTGTTGACTTAGCCCATGCGGACACATCGCTGGTAAACCCATAATCAGTTGCTTGCACTGTAACGATATCACCTTCATTGACTTCTTTTATTTTGTTATACAACTTGAGGATCGGTCCTGGGCACTGCAAGCCGCATGCATCGACAATAACCTCAACTGTCGTATCACTTGCGGGAGGAATTTCTCTGATTTCTTCACGGCTGGTGATAGTCACATTTTCAAAGACATCAAAATTCGATTGACGTCCGACTGCGTGGGAATAAGTCTTGTATCCGCCAGTCAGGTTATAAGCATCGTAACCCAATTGATTAAGCACACGCGCCGCAAAATAAGATCTTTGTCCAGTCTGGCAATAAACCAAAACTTGCCTGTCTTTGGGGATTTCGTTGAGCCTTTGCCGCAGTTGAGTTAATGGGATATTGATTGCACCATCTAGCATTCCCAAACCCAATTCCTCTGGAATTCGGACGTCCAACAAAGTTACCCTTTGTGGATTCAGTTTATTAACCTGATCCCAATGCATAACCTTTGCGTCCCCTCGTAAGACATTGCCAGCAGTAAATCCGATAATATTCACCGGGTCGCGTGAAGAACTAAAAGGTGGTGCATAAGCTAGTTCTAACTCTTCCAAATCAAACACAGTCATCTCTGATTGGATGGCTGTGGATATCACATCAATTCGTTTATCCACGCCTTCTACACCAACCGCCTGCGCGCCAAAAATTTTGCCTTCAGAGTTAAAAAGAAGTTTTAAGGCAATTGGTGAAGCCCCTGGATAATAACCTGCATGATTAGACCCATGGATAATCACATTTTTAAATGGGAGTCCAGCCTGTATCAACTGAAGTGAATTCATGCCTACCGATGCAACTGTTAAATCAAAGACTTTAACGATAGAGGTGCCAATCACTCCTTTAAAGCTGACATCTCTGCCTGCAATGTGATCTGCGACAATCCGCCCCTGGCGAGTGGCTGGCCCTGCTAAAGCCAGTGTTGTCGAATTACCAGTTATTCGTTGGGTCACCTCAACAGCGTCACCAACTGCATAAATGTCTGGATCAGAGGTTTGCATATGCTGATTTGTTTTTATTGCCCCGCGTTCACCTAATTCAAGATTAGCATTTTTGGCTAATTGATTCTCAGGGCGAACACCAATCGAAAGGATCACTATTTGTGCATCCACTGAGCGGTCACTGGATAAGCCAACCTTTAACCAACCTTCCTCCCCTTGTTCTATTGATTTCAGCCCATCACCTAAAGCCAGCCGAATACCCTTAAACACAAGGTGCTGATGTACCAGCGCAGCCATCTCGTAATCAATTGGTGCTAACACCTGATTAAGGAGTTCAATCAATGTTACCTGCACCCCTCTGTGCTGAAGGTTTTCAGCAAGTTCAAGACCTATAAACCCTCCACCAACAACAACGGCACGAGCAGGTTTTGTTTGGTCAATAAAATCTTTAATGCAATCCATATCTGGCATATTTCGAAGCATGAATACGCCTGGTAAATCAACACCCGGCAGTGAAGGTACAATTGGAGCTGCCCCTGGTGATAATACAAGTCTGTCATAGGATTCATCATACCTTCGGCCAGAATCAAGCTCTTGCACAGTGACAGTTTTTTCATTACGATTGATGCTAATAACCTCATGCTGCACACGCGAATCGATTCTCAACATACGCTGCAGTTCTTCAGGTGTCACAACTATTAACCGCTCACGGTCCTGAATCACCTCACCGATATGGTAGGGTAAACCACAATTTGCAAACGAAATATAAGGGCCTCGCTCCAATATAATGATCTCAGCTGACTCATCCATTCGACGTAAACGTGCTGCAGTACTTGCACCACCAGCCACACCACCTACAATAATAATCTTCATAATTTTCGCTCCTATTTTTGACAAAATTTCTGACCTATAATAAATTTAACCCGAGTTATTTTACCTCAATTGGCATTATTAAATACAAGGATTAAATAATTTATCTTTCGGGCAACTATTGAATATTTAATCTCACTTCTGTCAAATATAATTGAGAAAATCTACTGAGTCTAATCTATTGTCCTACATTTATTTATTAGTTATCTAATAAGACCAAGATATTATCACAGCTGACTGCCCGCCTTCGAAAGCACCTTTACTATGCTGAATGACCGGGTGATTAATACCCTTAATAAAATCAAAGGTAACTGCTCAGGCTGCCTTGCAAATGAAAGGTCGGGGGTGTGGTGTGGGGTAATGCCGCCACACCACACCCCCTATTTTTTCATAAGCTGAGTAGTTACAATCAAAGATAATAAAACCATCCAGGTGATGATGCTGATTTTAGCAGCAGTAGTTGCGGCCTTATTGATCATTCAACTTGACCTCCCCGCTGCCCAGGCATTCATCCGAGCAAACCGCAGGCAAGCCACTGTGATTGGTATCGGTGTCTATTTTTTACTAGGTTTTACCTTTATCCCGGCCTCACCCCTGACTCTCTTTTTAGCTGTCTTATTAGGCCCTTTACATACTGTTTTGATCGCTGTTGGATGGCAATACCCTGGCTGCTTTATTGGAGTACCAAATCGGCGTTGTTATGGGAGATGTAGTCAACTTTGCAAATAAATAATCCCAATTACCCTTTGGTTTAGGAAAACTGCCAATTAAATCACCCAATTTATTGATGGCTGGCCGTTTACTGCCGCTTGGTAAACGTGGTTTCAGTGCTGTCTGCGGTGCCTATCATGTCCCAACGCTGCAGTATCTTTGGACAACGGTGGACATGTACATCATCAACGCAGCTTTCATTGCCTACAGCGGCACAGGACTACTAACCATATCCAATAATGCTTGCTGAGGTAAAATTTCCTGCTGAGATTTAATTGACGAAGAATTGGATAACTAACCTGGAATAATTCATGTCACCTGACCAACACAAGATAGATTTATTTACGATAGGCTCAAGCAATCATTCGGCGCGTTCTTTTTTCACTTTGCTCAAAGACAACAAAGTTAAGAAACTGATTGACATCCGCATCATCAATAATTACCAATTGGCCGGGTTCACCAAGGGGACAGACTTAGAATATTTTTGTGAAGCAATCTTAGATATCCCCTACATCTACCGACCAGATTTTGCACCAACAAAAGACTTGCTTCACCGGGCGCAAAAAGGTGTGACATCTTGGGATGAATATATCGTTGAATTCATGGGCTTGATCAAAGAACGGGATGTCATTTCGCAAGTGGACCGCCACTTTCTAGATGGAGCAGTCTTGTTATGCGCAGAATATGAACCAGCCCACTGCCACCGCCGTCTGTTAGCAGAATATTTTCAAAATTACATCCCGGGCTTTGAGATTATTCATTTGATGTGAAATAGGCGTGTTAAACGCTTTCTTCTGTCCTAGCATTTTAGATTTCCGCAAACAAACCGATCATCTTAGAAACCTTTCTCCACTGCAAGGCATGTAGTAAACTTTAACCCATGACCAAACCAAACAAAAACATGTGGTTACTATTGATGCTTGCATTGATTTTATCAGCCTGCACAACTAGATCATCCGAGCCAGAAATCCAGCCGCCTGCATTTTCTCTCCCGATAGCGACCGGTACCCCTGCAGCTTCACCTACCCCGACACAAGAGCCGCCGCCTGAGCAGCGCATGGATGAAGGTGATCGGGCAATCTTTATAGGTCACTATGACCACGCCCTTGAAATTTTTCAGGACACATTAGCCAAAACGGCTGAGCAAGCAGTCAGAGACCGCAGCAACTTGGGAATCGGTCAAACATACTTGCTGATGGGTGACCCAGGTCAAAGCCTTAACCCTTTACGGCAAGCTGCAACGGCTGATGATGAGCGGTTGGCATCGCGCGCCAATTACCTGCTGGCAAAGGCTTTTGACGAACTGCAGCGATACGAAGAAGCACTTACAACCTATCAGACTTATCTGGACATGAGCCCAGGTTTGATCGATGAACGCATCTATGAGCGCATGGGAGACCTTTATCGCATATTGGGCAATCATGTGCAAGCTGTCAGTTCTTATGAGGAAGCAATTGGCCTAACACCAAACGGCACCACTGAAACGCTAGAAATAAAAATTGCCCAGGCCTATCAGGCAAATGGCTATTTGGATATTGCACTTTCTCACTACCAAACACTCTATGAAAATTCCCTAAATGACTACACGAAAGCTCAGATGGCGTTGCTGATCGGTCGTATTTACTTAGAACGCGGCCAGCTGGAGGAAGGCTATGCCATTCTGCAGGAATCTGTCAACAATTACCCCTTTACCTTCGATGCTCGAACAGCATTGATCACATTGGTCAATGACGGTATCCCTGTCAATGAGTTCCAAAGAGGGTTGATTAATTTTAATTTCGGTAATTTTCCCCTGGCAATTGAAGCTTTCGACCGATACCTTGATACCAATCCTGAAACCCAGGCAGATGAAACCTTATGGTATCTAGGCCGCGCCATCCGGGAAGACGGCCGAGTCCGCAATGTTGACCGCACCCAGGAGGCAATTGCCATTTGGGAGAGACTGATAACCGAGTATCCTACCAGCATTTTCTATGTGGACGCCTGGCAGAGCATAGAATTTACTCAATGGGCATATAAGGATGAACCTCAGCTCGCTGCAGAGACTTCACTGACCTACGTAGCCCAAAGACCGGAATCACCCCAGGCACCTGATTTTTTATTTCTAGCCGGACGTTCTTATGAGCGTGCCGGGATGCTCGCTGAGGCATCCAACACCTGGCTCCGCATTGGCAGCGAATACCCCGGTTCAACCGAAGCATTTCGGGGGACATATTTTGCCGGGATTGCCCAGGTACGCAATGGCGATTGGGCATCAGCACAACCATTGTTCTCTCGAGCTCTGGTTCTTGCCAGCCAACCTGCCGAAGAAGCTGCTGCTTATCTGTGGCTGGGTAAAACCCAGGAAGCCCTGGGGGATATCAGCGCAGCACTTGACAGCTGGAAACTATCCCAAACCGCTAATCCCTTCGGACATTACAGCATACGGGCTGAAGACCTGTTGATGCAGCGCGAACCATTCAGCACACCAGAGTCATATACTCTCGACCCTGATCTCTCACCTTTTCGTTTAGAAGCAGAGACCTGGTTAAGAGAAACCTTTGAACTACCACCGGACATCAACTTAGAAAGCCCTGGCATGCTTGCGTTTGATCCCCGCTACCAACGCGGATTGGAATTTTGGGCTTTAGGTGATTATCATGCCGGCAAAGCAGAATTTGACTCCATCAGGCTGGAATTTGCACAAGACCCAGCCCAGACTTTCAGGTTAATCCCAGCTTTGGTTGAAATCGGGTTATACCGATCTGCTCTGGCAGCCAGCACACAACTGCTTCGTTTAGCTGGCCTGGAAGGCGGTGCGGCTTTGAGTGCCCCTGAATTTTTCTCCAGGATTCGCTTTGGTGCTTATTACCTTGATTGGCTGCTGCCAATTGCAGAATCAGAAAACATCTCACCCTTGTTAGTGTTATCAGTCATGCGGCAAGAAAGTGCATATGAAGGTTTTGCTCAATCGGGGGCTGGTGCACGCGGACTGATGCAGATCATGGAAGCTACCGGTGAACAGCTCGCCACCGAGTTGAGCTGGCCGCCTGATTTCTCAGCTGATGATCTAAACCGACCACATGTCAGCCTTGTGCTGGGAACACGTTATTTACGTCAGATGAACCAATGGTTTGAGGGGAGTATCTTTGCTACCCTAGCAGCCTATAATGGGGGGCCGGGCAACACGCTCATTTGGAGAAGGCTCGCTCCTAACGAGGATCCTGATCTCTTCCTTGAGATCATTCGATTAGAAGAAACTCGCAACTATATCCGGTTGATTAACGAAATTCATTATATCTACGGCTGGCTCTATAGTGAAAGCATCTTGTTTGAATAAAAAAACATCCCCGGCTAATTTTCTAATTATCCGGGGTATTTAATCTCACTTGAACCGTTTTTATTCCTAAAAATTACAGCAATAGCAACATTGGCTGTTCAAGATAATTCGCTAAAACACCCATAAATTCTGCCGCTTCCGCGCCATCAGTGACACGGTGATCCGCAGAAATCGTGGCTTTCATCCGAGATCCAATGACGACCTCATCTTGTTTAACCACCGGCACCTTCTGAACTGCGCTCACCGCCAGTATTCCGGCTTCCGGTGGGTTTATAATGGCAGCAAAATCCTCAATCCCAAACATTCCCAGATTGCTGATTGAAAATGTCGATCCCTGGATATCTTCATTCTTCACTTTTCCATCACGGGCGCGAGCTGCCATCTGGCGAATTTCCCTGGCAATCAGACGCATTGGCTTTTGGTCAGCATCCTTACAAACTACGGTCATCAAGCCACCTTCGACTGCAACGGCCACACCAATATTGACATGACCATGCCGCTGAATATGGGTCTCATCCTCAATGGAGGCATTCAGGTTTGGATATTGGCGCAAAGCCAAAGCTGTCGCTTTGACAATAAAATCATTGACAGAGAGCTTGTCTTCATCAGGCAGCAGAGCATTTAAATCTTTCCGCAAGGCCATCAATGCTTGCGTATCATAACTGCGGGTCAGGTAGAAATGAGGAAAATTCTGGTTAGAATCCTGCATGCGCCGTCCGATAGCTTGCCTTAGTCGGCTCATAGAAATAAGCTCATCCTCTGGCACCTCGCCAAGGGTGAATGCGGTCAGCGGCTTTAATACTTTTCCTACAACTTTTCCTTCCTCTTCTCTTCCTTCATCACGCTTACTTCCGAGATAATATTCAATATCTTTTTTGACAATTCGACCCTGTGGACCGCTTCCATCCAGGCCATCCAACCGGATATCATGTTCTTCAGCCATTCGGCGTGCCAGGGGTGAAGATCGGGTTCCACCAGCAGGTGAAACGCCAGCTTCATTTTCTTTTTCTGTTTGGCGTTCTGGTTGTTCTGACTCCCCAGCGGCTGCTTTTTGTGAGTCTTTTGCGGGTTTTTTCTTAGCGGGTTTATCATCGCCAACCAGCGCCTTCACATCATCATCTGAAAGCTCTTCACCTTCTTCAATCACAACTGCAATAGGGGCATTGACTGGCAAGGCTGTCCCCTCGGAAGCAAGATGGCGGAACATGACTCCATCAAAACCTGATTCAACTTCTACTGTGGCTTTATCAGTCTCGATTTCTGCAATCACATCCGTTTTTGAAACTTTATCACCTTCTGCTTTAACCCATCGCACCAGGGTGCCTTCAGCCATATCAAAGCCCAGCTTGGGCATCGTAACTATCTCAGCCATGAACAACCTCCTTTGCAGCACGGTAGATATCTTCGGTTTGCGGCAGCGCTAACTGCTCCAAATTAGCATTATAAGGCAGTGGAACTTCGGCTTGGGCAACACGCTTAACTGGAGCATCTGCATAATCAAAAGCCAGTTCATAGATCCTAGCTGAAACTTCCGAACCAACGCCATAAGATCGCCAGCCTTCTTCTGCAATCACACATCGGTTGGTGCGTTTAAACGATTCGATCACCGGGTCCATATCAAGCGGTCGTAAAGAACGTAGATCAATAATTTGCGCTTCAATGCCATCCTCTGCCAGCATATCAGCTGCTTCCAAAGCCTGCGGCACCATTTTTGAATAAGCCACAATAGTCACATCATCCCCTTCACGCTGCACCTTTGATTTACCTAAAGGTTCGAGATAATCCTCATCTTCTGGAACCTCGCCTTTAGATTGGTAGAGTGTTGCATTTTCAATAAAAAGCACTGGGTCATCACTGCGGATTGCACTCTTCAACAAGCCTTTGGCATCCCCGGGGGTGCCCGGTGAAACAACTTTCAAACCCGGAAAATGGGCAAAAATGGCATCTGGTGTTTGTGAATGTGTTGCCCCAAGCTGGCGCCCGCCGCCGCTGACAGCTCTGATAACCAATGGCAGTTTAAATTGGCCGGCAAACATATAATGCAGTTTTGCAGCCTCGTTAACAATATGATCCATGGCAACAAACGCAAAGTTGATCGTCATTAATTCTGCGATTGGCCTCAATCCGGTCAGTGCTGCGCCAATGGCGCCGCCCACGATCGCAGCTTCAGCAATTGGTGTGTCGCGCACCCGCTTTTCACCAAACCGGTCATAAAACCCCTTGGTAACAGCATAGGTTCCACCCCAAACCCCTACTTCTTCTCCCATGATGAATACATTTTCATCACGTTCCATCTCTTCCCAGAGCGCTTTCGAAATTGCTTCACGCATCGTCATTCGTGCCATTTTATCATTCCTCACTTTCACGTTCCAATCGGTAACCCCGATATTCAACAGGGGTAGGTTCTGCATAAATATGTTCAAATAATGTTTCTTCAGCTGGCTCTGGGCTGTTTTCTGCAAAATCGACAGCTTCAGCAACGATCTCTTCAGCTTCTTTGAAGATTTTATCTAAGTCTTCTTCAGTCGCAATACCTTCTTCTCTCAAATTCTTATGCAAAATACCGATAGGATCTGACTCCTCCCATTTTTGCACTTCTTCCTTTTCACGATATTTTTCGGGATCTCCCATTGAATGACCCCGATAGCGATATGTCAACACTTCTAAAAAGTAAGGCCCACCGTTTTTACGTACATTTTCCAACACACGGGAGGCATCCTCACGTACCTGTAACACATCCATCCCTTCGATCCGTTCATTGGGCATACCGTACCCCTCAGCCTTCTGCCGAATTTCGGAGACAGCCGATGCACGGTCTATCGTTGTTCCCATCCCATATTGGTTATTTTCACAGACCCATAAAACCGGCAGGTTCCACACCTTGCTGAGATTCAAGCCCTCATGGAAGAAACCGATGTTTGTTGCGCCATCCCCAAACATGCAAATTGTGACTGAATCATCATTTCCCTGGTATACATCTCCCAATGCCATGCCTGTTGCAATCGGGATATGTGCACCAACAATCGCATGCCCGCCCCAGAAGTTCTTTTCAACATCTGCCATATGCATCGAGCCGCCCTTCCCCTTAGAACAGCCATCTGCTTTGCCAAGTAATTCAGCCATCACAAACTTAGCATCAATCCCCGAGCTAATTGCCCAGCCATGATCCCTATAGGCAGTGATGATTCGGTCTTGTGGTTGGCGGACACTACCGATGCCTGTACAAACTGCCTCCTGGCCAATATAAAGATGTAAGAAGCCGCCGATTTTCCCCTTCTGATACAATTCAGCGGCGCGTTCCTCCAAACGACGGATAACGACCATCTCGCGATATAAATCTAAATATTCAGATTTTTCCATATAAAGTTTCCCTTCAAATGTGTTAAATAATTGCTGCTTTTCACTTAATTCTTTATTAGTAACTGCTTAGACTGCCCTGCTACTGAAAGGACGGGGTGCTGTGCTGCGGCTTCGCCGCAACAGAACTTCCCCTATTCTCTCATATCCTTAGTAGTTAAATTTTTAATTTTAATAACAACTAATATAAATTATACCAGAATTGTCTTATCCATTTTAAAAATTGTTATACAAATTGAGTTACCATTTGATAAAAGGTATGTTTTTTCAAAGGATTCATTCTCCAGGAACAAAAAATGAGGCTGACCAGTTTTTGGTCAGCCTCATAATATTTAGTCGCGAAAGTATCAGCTGTTCTTGATCTTCGCCTGGGCGGCAGCCAAACGGGCAACCGGTACACGGAAAGGCGAACAGCTCACATAATTATTGCCAACCAGGTGGCAAAATTCTATGGAACTGGGATCGCCGCCATGTTCACCACAAATACCGACTTCAAGATCAGGTCGGACTTTACGTCCTTCGCTCACTGCCATCTCCATTAAGCGACCCACGCCCTGTCGATCCAAAACCTGGAATGGATTCTGTGGTAAAATGCCTTTTTCCACATAAGTGATCAAGAAGTTACGTTCAGCATCATCACGGCTGTAGCCATAGGTCATCTGGGTCAGGTCATTGGTGCCGAATGAGAAAAATTCAGCTACCTCTGCAATTTCTGATGCCGTCAGAGCAGCTCGGGGGATCTCGATCATCGTTCCAAATTTATAGGTAAAGTCCACCCCTTTTTCTTCCATCACAGCTTTTGCAATCGCCTCAAGTTGGGGCTGGACATGCTTGAGCTCATTGATATGCCCGGTCAGCGGGATCATGATCTCAGGATGCACATCGAAACCTTTCTGAGCGGCGTCGCTGGCGGCTTCAAAAATAGCCCGAACCTGCATGCGCATGATGTCGGGGTAGACAATCCCCAAACGGATGCCGCGCAAACCCATCATCGGGTTCGATTCATGAAGTTTATTGACAGCATTCAACACGGTTTCTTTTTCTGCCAGTCCTTTTGTCTCACCTTTGACTCGCATTGTGGTGACGTCAACCAATAAGTCTTCCTGTGAAGGTAAGAACTCATGCAATGGCGGGTCAATCAAGCGGATGATCACCGGGCAGCCATCCATGGCTTCAAATAGGCCGTAAAAGTCTGACCTCTGTGATGGCAGCAGGTTAGCCAGCGCGTCATAATAGGCTGTGACAGCTGCCGAACCATCTTTGAGTTTCTTGGCATCAACTAATTCTTTTTCAACTTCATGGCGAGTTTCTTCGACCATGGCTTGGCCTTCTACTTTACCCGATTCCAAGAACCCCTCTAAGCGCTCAACATTATTGATCAGGTTTTGAGCTTTTTCTGCATTGAGGATCATCTTTTCCACAAATGGCAGTCGCTCTTCTTCGAAGAACATATGCTCGGTACGGGTCAGGCCAATACCCTTTGCGCCAAAAGAACGGGCACGCTGTGCATCTACAGGGTAATCTGCATTCGCCCAAACTTCCAAACGAGCTACCTCGTCAGCCCAATCTAGCAGGGTCATCAATTCTTCTTGCTCATCAATATTAGGCGTGCTTAGATCCAATTTTCCGATAAACGCCTCGCCTGAAGCGCCATCCAATGAAATCCATTCACCTTCTTTAACGATTTTGCCATTGGCTTCCATCTGACGTTTGCCAGCGTCAATTCTCATCATCGAGGCACCCACAATACACGGGACACCGAACTGACGGGCAACCACTGCCGCATGGGAGGTGGCACCGCCTTCACTGGTCAGGATACCTTTGGAGGCTATCATACCGTGAACATCGTCGGGCTTGGTGAACGGACGGACCATGATCACATCCTGGCCTTCCTCATCAGCCATTTTCTGTGCAGTATCTGCATCAAAGTAAACCTGGCCAACTGCCGCACCAGGTGACGCATTCACACCAGTTGCAAATAATCTATTTTCCTGGTGGGCAGCCTGCATCGTTTCAAGATTAAACTGCGGGTGCAGCATCTGGTCTACCTGCTCAGGCTCAACACGCATCAGTGCCGTTTCTTTATCGATCAATCCGGCATTGGCCATATCGGTGGCAATTTTAATGGCTGCCTTAGCCGTACGTTTACCTGTACGGGTCTGCAGCATCCACAATTTGCCGCGCTCAATCGTGAATTCAACATCTTGCATGTCGTTGTAGTGCTTTTCGAGTTTTTCAGCAATATCATTAAATTGGGCAAACACCTCAGGTGAATCATCTTTCATCTCAACGATCGGCTTGGTGTTGCGGATGCCAGCCACAACATCTTCACCCTGAGCATTCATCAGGTATTCACCAAAGAGAATATTTTCACCGGTTCCAGGATCACGGGTAAAGGCTACACCAGTACCTGAGTCCCAACCCATGTTTCCAAAGACCATTGTTTGAATATTGACAGCTGTTCCCAGGTCATTGGGAATATTGGCTTTTCGGCGGTAGTCAATGGCGCGTTTCGCATTCCAGGAATTGAACACAGCTTTAGTAGCCAGTTCCAACTGCTTTTCAGGATCTTCTGGAAAATCCTCGCCAATGGTATTTTTCACCACTGCTTTGAACTTACCAGTTAATTCCTTCAGATCATCAGCCTCGAGGTCTGTATCAGATTCGGCACCTTTTCCTTTTTTGAAGCTTTCCAAAACTTCTTCAAAAACCTCATCAGAGATACCAAGAACGACCGAACCGAACATCTGGATCAAACGGCGGTATGAGTCATACACAAAACGCTCATTTTCCGTCAATGCCACCATACCTTCAGCAGTTTTATCGTTCAACCCGATATTCAAAACAGTATCCATCATGCCGGGCATTGAGAATACCGCACCCGAGCGACAAGAAACCAGCAGCGGGTTGTCTGGGTCACCAAATTTTTTGCCTGTTTGTTCTTCGACAACTTTCATCGCTGCCAAAGTTTGCTCCCACATATTTTCCGGGAAAGTTCTCCCATCCTGGTAGGCGATGCATGCTTCTGTTGTGGCAGTAAACCCGGAAGGGACCGGAACACCGATCCGGGTCATTTCAGCCAGGTTGGCACCTTTACCACCAAGCAGACTGCGGACACCATCCCAACTTCCCGCGTATTGTTCAGCTTGTTCAACTTCGTTGAACAAATATACCCATTTTTTATCTGACATTGTTCCTCCTAAAAAAACAATATATAATGACACTATGAGCCTTTAATTCAGCCCTCAAATATTCAATTTTACCATAAAGAGTTTGTGTTTCAAAAGTTTTTGTATGAATTGCAGGGCAATCGCAAAGTCATTCGCTTTGATCATGTCAAATATGTGTACATGAAAACCACCTCATCTTGCCCCCACCAAAAGCAGGTGCGGGTTCCGCTTTGCTCCAGCAGCTGTGCGCCACCTTCTCCTCGAGGAGAAGCTGTCTGCGAAGCAGACTGATGAGGTGGAGTTAGTTTCATCGACGATTAAGTTTGAATTAATAAGTAAAAAAGAATACCACGCCTAGAGCTTCTAAGCACCTTCCTGTCTTAAATGGAACTCCCATTCCGTTTTTTTGTGGGGATTAGCAAAAGGAATGCAAAGTAATCTCACTCAGTCAGTAAAGCATATTTCTGACTTTGCGATTGCCTTATACTGAATTGGATGATAAATATTATAGCGGATAAAATCATCCATGAATTTTTAGATTTCGAACCCACAAGCAATTATCCTGCTGGGTTTCTAAAAATCCATAGCCAATCTTCCCTTGCGGGTCAAATCTAAAATATTGGTTATCAATCCATATCACCAGACCTAACCTACCATTCGGGTTAACTCCGGTCACCAGGATACTTTCCCCATCAATAGAAAAAGAAACATCCTGATTGCGCCATTCCAAACTATATAAATGCCAATCATCTAACACAACATTCACAGCCTGACTTTCCTCTTTGATGAGTTTTCTGGCAATACGTCGCACCAGCCTGGCAGTAACCGGCCAGACCATCAATGGCAAAACCGGGAGACCCAACAATGACAAAACCGAGGGTAACCTGGGCGAGCTGTAAGTTCGCACATGAAAACCGCTGCTGACCTGGTCATCTCTTAATGAAAGATAATTGTGACTAGATGCGCAAAAGAACCAGGCAGCATTTGGTAAAACTGGCAGACCGACTGATAATTTCTCACGATTGATCCCGAAACTGAACGGGTCGTTCCAAATCCCAAACCCCCATGTGCCGGCATGTTCAGCTGAGGACATCCTGGCTTCCAACGTTAATTTGACCGGCGGTCGATGTGGAAACTGCCGCCTGGGCAAACCCATATAATCATCCAGTTGTGCCAGGGCATATATATTATCACGAACAACTGGCAGCTTGAGCTGATATTCATCCAATTGAGTAGAATTGACAAGACCCCCACCCAAAGACCGCTGCTCCAAACTATGCGCCATCTGTCTGCTCCGCAATAATGACCGGCAACATATACTGGTCGGTTCGATATTCAACCACTTGAACCACAAACCCAACCCCAGATAGCACACTTAAAAATAAATTCAGCGCTTCTTTGTACGTAGACTTCAGCAGCCATCCTGTCAGCCTGCGTTTAATACCCCCATGAAACCACACCCCAAAGCCAGAGATCACCAGCCTGCCTGAAGGTTTTAAAACCCGAAAGATTTCTAGTAAAATTTCTGGCATTAAAATGTAATTTGAAGGAAAAGTGGCCATCACATTATCAAATTGATTATTCTTTAAGGGAATTGCCTCTGCCTGTGCCCTGATCCGCTTGACCGACAATTTGGCCTTTTCCAACCGTTTACTGGCCACCCGCTGCATCTGTTTGGAGGGCTCTAAACCAGTCACATCCACATTTTTTATTTTTAGAGTTTTTAATAAAGCCCCGGTGCCAAAACCAATCTCTAAGACAGACCCTGCCTTGATATACTGTAAAGTGTCCAGCCGCCATTGGGACCAATAGCCAAAGCTGACCATCCAAGCGACAGTTTCATAGATCCAGGCAAATGGATGATACAATAACTCCGTTGCCCATATATACAAGCCTGCCAATTTCTTCTCAATTAACAACACTTTTTGCCGCATCGTAGGATTATTTTAACATGGCATCAGCATCAAAATTACGTGAAAATAAATTCATCACATTTCACATGAAGTGTCGATTATTCAAGGTATCAATATGCAGATTCATCCTGTCTGTTATTGTAAATAATTATGCAAAAAATTAAACCCATTTATCTCTTCTTTAGCTTGATATTGATCATCCTTTCAGCATGTTCACATCAACAACCCAATGACCCTGTAATTACGCCAACATTGAAGCCAACCTCTCCTGAGCCAACGACGTCACCTGAGCATATTGAGGACCAGCTGCCATCACCAGAGACGATAAGTTCAGGTCCATTGCTGCTTATCGAAACGGATTTCAACCAGTTTGATTACCTGGATATAAAAACAGGGACAACCCATCCATTCTTCATCCCAGACATGGCTGGACGGATTATCCTGGCAAGTGCCCGATCGCCCAATGGGAACCAGATCCTTTACCGCACAACATCGGGTACTTATCAAACAATCAACCTTGTGAACAATGAGATAGGCCCGGTTAATAATAAACTTGACATCAGCCGGTTCAACCCTGCTTTGGCAGCTGACGAAGCGTTTGCTAATTTACCAGATATCAAATTTTCTCAAGAAGCGATGTTAGACGCCGTTGAAAATGCATTGACCACATCAATGCAGATCACAAGATTCTTCAATACCGACGATGATTTTCTAACAGTCCAGGTAACTGGCGAAACTGCTACCAGCCTGCACCATTATGACCGCAACAATGAACAAATCCTCCGGCTTGAAAATGCCCCGGGTCTGGTGGAAGATTTCTGGCTCAGCCCCGATGGTACCAAGGTATTGGTGATGAAAGCTTATGCGTTTGAACCTTCTCTGTGGCAAGGCCGGCGGTATTACATCATTGATGTTCAGTCGCAAGAGCTGACGGCTGTACCACTGCCTGATAATGTTGATCGACCTAATGTATCATGGCTGAACCCGCATACCTTAAGTATTACACACCAAACTGAGCCTGTCGGGGGGATAGATTTCTCCGTGCTTGATATAGATACAATGGCACTAAAACAAATTGTCCAGGGAGAATTTTCGGGGCTCCGCCGTTATGGTAACAACCTGCTTCTCATTCACCATAATTATGAGGATTCAACAACCCGGATTGCACAATTAAATCTCAACGGAGAAACAATGCAGTCCATTATGATTGATGCTGTCTGCTTTTTTCAAACCCAGATCGGCACCAGGATCGTGCTAAATTGTGAACAGGAAAGTATGTTGTTAGATTCAGACTTTGAAGTGCGCACATTAGGTGAACCCATAGCACTGGTCTCAAGCTCGCCCGATGGGCAGCATATTCTGTTTGTCGAGCGGGAAGGAAAAATTTACTTTTCAGAACAAAACATGCTGGAAAAGCAGGAAATAAAGGAACTTTCAGGAACCCCGCTTGAAATACGCTGGCTGCCAGATTCTTCCGGGTTTCTGTACCGCGTCCAGGGGCAACTGCATTATTATGATTTTTCCATCAATCAAAGTCAGCTACTGCTCGAGTCTAATGTATTCAGTGATTATGCAAATATCAACGCAATTTGGGTAGATTTCGAATAACAGATTTTAATAATTCGTAGATTTAATTTCTGATATCTAAATAATTAATCAAAAACAATTTTCCCAACACCGTTTTCGATTGATATTTTGGTGCCAAATTTTTCGCTAAGAAATTTAATCCGTTCCAAGACCTGTATATCATTGGTTAATGATGGCCAACCCATCCGGTAATTAGGAAATCCATATCCCAGATCTAATGGATGTAAACAAATTTCTACCAGCCGACTCCCATCCATTTTCCAAACAGGCAGCACTGACTGCCACATTTCGGGAATTTCTGCATGGGATCGAGTTGCATTTTCATTTAAATGAGTAAACAGGTCAACAACATTATGACGGTTATCCATCCCGAATTTTTCGTACATATCGGCAGGCTGTCTCAGGGCAGTATCTGCCTGGTAGATAAAGTTCCCCAGGCTGTAAAAAATTGGTTTGTGTTGATAAATCTCAATACCGCGAATAATATGCGGACCATGGCCGACAATCGCATCTGCGCCATGATCGATGCATTCATGTGCAAAATCCACAATAAATTCGGCAGGCTCCTCTAGATTTATTCCATTCATTTCATGCGTGTGCAGGCTGACCAAAACATGGTCAGCTCTTTGTGTGGCCTGCTCTACCGAACCAATCAAACGTTCTAAATCAACCGGGTTAATGTAAGTCTCTGCCTTTTGCCCATTCCCCTCTTTAAATTGGTGGTTGCCAAAAATGGTGATGCCTTTATCTATGGGTGGGTGGAACCCATTTTCAATTAATAATTCAAACCCAGTATTGATCCCCAATTCTTCAGCGAGCCGTTGTAACCTCTGAATGTTATCTGAGGTCACAGTATAAACAGTTGTCGTTCTAAGTAAATTCAAACCCGGCCTGCCAATGCTGTCTTTCCTTTGTTCGCCAGCAATCCAATCAGCTGGAGCAGTCGTTGCACAGGAGATTAATGCCACCCTTCCGTTGGCGGTTTCAATGTACTTTGGCGTGCTTGCCTCATACAAGTTCTCTCCTCCGCCAGCATGCACAAATCCGATCTGTTCTAAGTGATACTTAGTGTTGATCACCCCGTCATGCAGATAATCTAAAGTATGGTTGTTTGCCCAGCCAAGTGCATTGAACCCGTATGCTTGCATTGTTACCAAAACATCAGGATGTGCTTCTGACCAGGTGCCGCCGCAAATTGCAGAGGGGTAAACATTGCCATCATTCAAACTGACTTCTAAATTCGCCAAACGAACATCATTTTCACGAATGATCTCTGCTAGTTCTGCCAAGGCAGGGTCACCATTCGGAGCACACCGGGTAATAAAACAATCACCTACTGCAGAGAAAGAGATGTGGTCTGCCATTTTTCTCCTTTTATGTTTTTTGAATCAATAACTTTGCATTTATTGATTTCTAAATCTTTGATTTTGCCATAGCAAATACAGGTATCAACATTTTTGTTTGGTAGAATAAGTGCAAAGACTCTTATTCCTCCAAAAAAAAGAGGTTGTTCAACAAACGAAGAACAACCTCTTGAGTATTGGTTACATTATTCCAGAGATAATAGTAAATCTTAAAATAGACATTTTATTAGTTAAATCGATACGGCATTTCACGCCTTAACATCTTCCCATAACCTTTGTCTGCCACAATTTTTCCGTTATCATAGACCAGCTTGCCGCGCACATAGGTCTGTAAGACCTTGCCCTTGAAGGTCCTTCCGCCGTAGGCACTGTGCTGATTGCGAGAAAACATCTGGTCTGTGGTGAAAGTCCATTCCTCATCCAGGTCTACCACCACAAGATCTGCATCCGAACCAGGTGCAATCACCCCTTTACGTGGGTAGAGCCCATAGATCTTGGCAGGGTTTTCTGAGACCATTCTGCTCAGGTCTTCAAGCAGGAGGCCCCGTTTATTGACGCCTTCTGAAAGCAGCACCGACAGCTGGGTCTGGATGCCAGTGATGCCGCCCCAGGCCTTCCAAATATTATCCATCCCCTGTTCCTTATCTTTCCACTCACAGGGTGAGTGATCGGAATTGATCACATCAACCTGCCCATTCAAGACACAATCCCACAGGTCTTCGACGGTCTCACGCGAGCGGATTGGCGGCGCACATTTTGCCCCAGGTCCGATTTCTTCAAAATCCTGATGATCAAAATATAGGTAGTGTGGGCAGGTTTCTGTCGTCACGTGAACCCCCTCGCCTTTTGCTTCATCTAAATGACGGATCCCATCCCCAATCGTGATATGTACAACATGTAGATTGCCGCCGGTCACGCCAGCCCAATAACTGGCACGTTGAATCGCTTCCAGCTCTGTTTCTGGCGGCCGTGATTCGTACCAGGCTGCCCGATCTGTTCGGCCTGCGTCTTTTAATTGCTGGGATAGTAAAGTTGTGACAAATTCATTCTCGGCATGTAAACCCATGACTGTGCCCAATTGTTTAGAAAGTTTAAGCCCGGCGTAGAGCCTGTCATCATTGATCCGCTCAAAATCAACACCGCTGTTGCTCAAAAATGCTTTAAAAGCAACCACACCATCTTCGTGCATCCCTTCGATATGTTCGACGTTATTGTCGACCAGGCCGCCCCAATTACCAAAATCGATCACCGATTTATCTTTGACAGTGTCACGTTTTTCTTTTAATAATTCTCTTGTGATCGTCGGAGGTGTGGCATTCAGAGGCATTTCCAGGACCGTGGTCACGCCGCCGGCAGCGGCTGCCCGGCTGCCAGTTTCGTAGCCTTCCCAGTGCGTTCTGCCGGGTTCATTAAAATGCACATGGCCGTCCACTAGCCCAGCCATGACATGCTTGCCGCCCAGATCGATAACTTTTCCTGTCTCACCATTGACATCACCTGAAACAATTTCTTTGATTTTTTCACCTTCAACGATCAGACTTCCTTCGATGATTCCATCTCGGGTAACAATTTTTGCTTTCTTTAAGATTAATTCTTCGGTCATTTTTATCTCTCTGTTTTTTTTAGTGATTAATAATGTGAATGTTATTCTAAATTTACTTGATCCATCAGGATTTGTAAAAAAATATATAAATTTGTAACCTTACATATATCATCCTTCAAACATCAAATCTTTTTATCTTCATAGTGTAACAAATTTTTATATATTTTTCATAAAAAAGAGATAAAGAAATGATAAAGAATACGGTTAGACCTACGAGGCAACCCTTCAGATTTCTCCCTTATATCGAAATTATAATGTCCCTGAATAACCAGCCCACCGGTTCATGCCGACATCCTGTGCAGCTGCCTTTAAATACATCTCTCTGTAATAAGGTTCGAGTTTCTGAGCAATTTTATCGATCTGTGCAAATTCTTTTTGATAAGTTTGCATGATTTTCCTGGCTTCTGCTTTGATCGCATCTTCATCCACTGTTAGCACTTTACCGTCTTCTACCACGACCTCACCGGCGACCATCGTCATGATGACAGAGGAACCCAGCTCGTTATAGACCAGCTGCCGGTAAACATCATTCAAAGGCGTGAAAGCCAGTGCATTCAGGTCCAACAAGATGATATCCGCTTCATACCCCGGGGCCAACACACCAACATTTTGATGATTGCGCATCGCTCTGGACCCGCCCGTGATATTTGCACGCAAGATTTCTTTGGGCGTGGGCCAGTTTCGGTACTCATGATCGGTGATGTTATGGATCAGGCTGGCAACCTTATTAACAGCCCACATATTCACACTGTCATCTGAGCAGGCTTCGTCACTGCCAAGGCAGACCGGGATGCCGGCATCCACGATCTTCCGAAACTGCATAATGCCGCTGCCCAGCCTCAAATTACACAGCGGGTTATGCGCAATTGAAGCCTTGCTGTCAGCAATGCGCTGGATATCTTCATCATCCACCCAGATGGCATGAATGACCATTGCCTGTTCAATCAAGAACCCTAGGTCTGAGACATACTGCACCAAGGATTTGCCAAATTTCTCCTGCCCCAAAACCCGCTGGAGCTTTGTTTCAAGAATATGGATATCCAATGGCAGGTCATGCTTTTGGCTCAGTTCACATAAAGCCTGAAAATAGGATTGCGTCACCCGCTGCGGTGCAGAAATAGAAAAGCCTGGTTTCAACCGTCCGTTAGATTGTAGGTTCCACTTTTCCAACAAATGCTGATAGCAATCCAGCAGGTCACTCTCTGACATAATCGGTGCGTTGGCCATCTCCTTGCGCTTGTCCGGCGGCAGCAGATCATATAAATAGGGGTATTTTTCATATTCAACCACATTCGGCTGGTCAATCGTTGCCACTGCCCGGATCCCACAGTCTGCATAGGACTGCATCAATCCATCGATTGTGTCAGGAGTCGGATAGGGCACATAATAGGCGTCGTCATGCACAGCAGTGATACCGGTTTTGAGCATTTCGAGGGAGCTGAGCATCGTGCGCACGTAGATATGCCGGGGGTCTAGGGGTGTGTCACTGAGCGGCGGCACTTCATATAACATGAATATTTCCAGCGGCAGGCTTGGCAGCGCCCCTTTCAAGAAATTGCCTGGGGAGTGAAAATGGCCGTTGACCAGCCCGGGCATGGCCAATTTACCATTGGCATTGATGTTTTTCAGGTTGGGATCATCTTGTGAGACTGGTAAATTAGGGCCAATTTTTGAAATTTTCGACCCTTCGATCAAGATGTCAGCACTTTCATATTCAGAAAAATCATCGTCAAAGGTTAAGATCCGAGCATTTTTAATCAGCGTTTTCATTTTATTAATCCTTATTCTTATTGTTAAACTCAGTGTTGATTATTTGAATAATCGCCTGACTGGTTGCTTCAAGTATTCTCTGACCTTTCTTTGAGTCAGATTGGCTGGCTTTCCAAAAAACACCTGTATCTTCACCTTTCCTGGCAGGTGATGGTAGAAGGTCATAATCAAACGGAATTGGTGGTATCCCATCTTGAACTTCATCAAATTTCACTAATTCTGGTTTTGCAGCCATCATTGCTGATGTCTCCCAAATTGAGGCATGTTCAACTTCCCACCCAGGAAAGTCATCTCCAAATAAATAATCTTTTAAATCCGGATCATATTTAATGCCTAAAGCATTTGGATTATCGATTTTTACAATCTTTATCTCTTTTTTGTGGTCAGATATTCGTAACGCTTCATCAATACCTTCATATACAAACGGTATATTTTCCAAATGCCAATCTAAGACTAAAAAACGCCGCCACCCTTGTTGGAAGAACTCACTAAAAATATCTTTTATTACAGATATCAATGTTGTACCTGTTATACCTAACGAACCGGGGAAATTGGGGCCTCCGCCACTACGATATAATGATTTATATCCATAATTAACAGGAGGAGCAATCACTGCATTAATTTCTTCTGCTACTCGTTTTGAAATTTCCATTGGAAGATATGTATCAACCCCAAGAGGAAGGTGAAAACCATGCTGCTCAATGCTTCCAACACAAAATATTAGCAATGATTTCTTTGCTATAGCCTCTTCGATTTCTTTCCATGTCATTTCAATTAAATAATTTATATCTTTCATATTGTTCAATTACCTGTCTCATAGATTTATTAGTTTGATGATGTTTTTGGAATATACTGCTTCTTTTTGGGTATTTGTGATATTTAGTCTTTCAATACGGTATTTTTCAAGTTCCATATTAAACCAGGGATAATGACTCCCAAAAATCAATCTTTCTTCTCCATATTTATTGACGATGTGTTCTAATACCTCAAATGCATACATCCCTGCTGTACCCATAATCAAATTTGGACTTTCTTCCATTGCAAGTGTCGCATCTGTTAATGCAAAAGCACTGCTGTCTAATTGCAGCCCATGTGTAGCAACAAAATGTACAGATGGAAATCTCTTAGCAAGTTCAGCAACATCCAATGGGTGAGACATTAATGAGTAACCAGTCTCAATAATTACTATAAGATTATTATCACCTGCATAAGATACCAGAGGGTCCACCAAAGGCAAAGCAATATTAAAATGCTCTTCCCATGGATGTAATAATAACGTTTTAGCCCCATATGATTGATGAGCTTTCTTAAGCAAATTTAGAGCTGATTCTCCTTGCCATGGGTCGACTCTCACTTGTGCAAAGATTCGATCGGGATTCCGTTTTGCAAGTTCAAAAACCATCATGTTTGCAGGTTCTAAATTATAACCTTTAGGTTTATGCGGTATTATCAAAGCTTGTTCTATTTGACAATTATCCATTGCCATCAATACATCATTGATTGTGACATTATTTCCAAATAAATATTCACCTACATAAACATGTGTATCGATAATTTTCATGCCACCTCAATTTCATCTGAAATTGGAATGTTCATTAACCGAGCATAGTTTCTTGAAAAAACTAGCTCTTTTTCTTCCTGTGACAAACCAGCTAATTCAACTTTGCGAATTTCTAATTTGATATCACAACAAGGTGCATCTGTCCCAAACAATACTCTTTCTGGACCAAGTACTTCAACGGATTTTTTTATAATATCTGGAATTGGTATTTCACAGGTGTCAACATAAATATTCTTATGCCTTTTTGCGACTTCTAAAGCTGCATCATTTGAGAAAAAACCGCCTGTGTGAGCTAGTATGATTGTTGTTTCTGGCACTTTTTCTGCTAGTCTACCTATTTGGTACGGCAAACACATCATCTCATCACCAGAATGGAATAGCATCGGAATACCGTATTCTCCCGCTCGTTTTGCTAAATTTACGGTATTTTCACTGAAAGGATGTAATGTGTAATGTGCAGGGTGCAGCTTTATCCCCCTAAATCCATATTTCTCAACTGCAATTTCTAACTGCTTGATGCATTCATCGCCAAACCATGGATCCAATCGGATATATCCAATGATTCGATCAGGGTACTTCTGAATCGCATCAGCTATCAACTTCATGCTTTCAGGGTTTGGTCCTGGATGATTATAGTATCCACTTGCAGCAGCTATGCTTACACCTGCTTCATCCATCATTTTTATCAGCTTTTCCGCTGTATCATACCATCCTAATGACGGTGCAATATCTATATGTGTATGGGAGTCAATGATCATCTTTGTTCCTTCTTTTATTTTGGCTTTCTTATCCCAAAATATGATTCGATTTTTCGACTGATTTTTGAAATATTATTGTGATCAGTCAAGAATGGGAAATCGGAAAACGTTTTTGTCCAGGCAAGACATCAAATTATTTAATAACAACGGTAATATCTGACTCAAATTTACAGAATAAAGGTTGGGAAATCCTTTATCTGAATATCTTGATAATTGGAATTATTCTTTTTTCTTCCATAAATTGATTTAAAACAAGATTTTTGAACAAATTGGTAAATTACAAATTAATTTTTAATTTTATCGATTCTTCCAATAAATTTTCCGAATCCCGGGTTCACTAGTAATTCACCTTGACGTAAAACTATTTGCCCTCGGATTATTGAATACTCTACTTTTCCGTTTAAATTCCAACCTTCATATGGAATCCAGCCACAAGATGTATTCATTTCCGAGGCATTTAATGTATGTGTTTTTGAAAGGTCAACAATTGTAAAATCTGCATCACTTCCAACATTAATACAACCTTTGCGAGGATATAGTCCATAAAGTCGAGCTGGCATTTCAGATAAAACAGAAACTAATCGCTCCAATGTGATTCTTTCATCAACAACTGCATTTAACATAAGACTTACAACTGTTTCAGCACCTGGAATACCATATTGTCCTTTCCAGATATTGTTTTCACCCATAACTTTTAATTCTTTTTCAACCGGACCATGATCAGACCCAACAATATGAATTTTGTTGGTGGCTAATTGATCCCATAAACCGTTTACCCGGTTAATATCACGAACCGGCGGTGAGTAAGTAACCCACGGCCCTAAGTTAATCAGGTGTTCATCTGTTAAATAAAGGTTATGAGGACACGTTTCAACCCATACATCTAATCCTTTTTCTCGAGATTGACTAATTAAATTAACTCCCTCAGGAATTGTTGTATGCAATATTATTACTTTTGCACCTGTATCTTGCATTAAGAACAAAATACGGTTTATTGCTTCATATTCAACGATCGGGGGTCGCCAATCTAGAAAAGCTTTATTGTCAATCCTTTGATTGTTTTCTAATTGTTTCTTGTTATACTGAAGCATATCTTCATTTTCGGCATGAAATATTGCAGTACCTCCAAACGAACCAATTATTTTAAGTGCATTCAATAAATCACCATCCCTAAGACCAGCTACAGCAGAACCAGATTCGCACATAAAAATTTTAAATGCAGTACAACCCGAATCCCATAATTCAAACAACTGGTCATGATTATGCAAGCCTACTCCCCCATGTAATGCAAAATCTAAATAAGAGGTTCGGTTACCAAGTTCTTTCTTTTCTTCAAGAATATTTTTATTTAATACTTCTGGGATTGTTAATGGATGATCAATTATTGTTGTGATTCCACCTGAAATTGAGGCTAGTGTACCATCACGAAAATCTGGTCGTGTTGCAAATCCTGATTCCCATAAATGCATGTGACTATCAATACATCCAGGTAACACAAATAAACCATCTAATGATAGTATCTCACTTGCTTTTTCATTACTTAAGTCAGCTCCTATCAGGACAATTTTTTCATCTTTAATGGCAACATCAGCTTTATTACGATTATCAGGTCCAACTAAAGTTCCACCGTGTAATATTAAATCAAACATTTAAATTCTCCTAAACCCAAAATTAATTATTAACTTAATAGTTATTTTTTATACATTTCATTTAATCGGTTTTCTACCCCTTGAGTAAATCTTGCTATTAACAAATTTATTAAGTAATAAATTGCTGCAACAGGCACCCAAGATTCAATAGGACGGAAGCTTACTGCTAACATTCTCCTGCCAACCCGTGTCAATTCACTGATTGCAACTACTGATAGAAGTGAAGATTCCTTGACTAGAGAATTAAATTCACCTGTAATTGGCGGAATAACAACTATTATTATTTGAGGAAGGATAATTCGACGCATTGCATTACTGTAGCTCATGCCTAAACTTCTGGCAGCTTCCATCTGTCCTTTATCAATAGCCTCTAATGCACCTCGAATGATTTCGGCAATATAAGCACCTGCATTAATGCCTAAAGCTAAAACACCAGCAACTATAGCAGGAACACGCACGCCAAAAAAGGGTAATCCAAAAAATATTCCTAAAATCAAAATTAATGGTGGAATACCTCGGACAAAATGAACATAAAATGCAGCTGGCATATTAAAAAAGCGTTTATTTGAAAGGCGTAACAAACCAAATACTAAACCTAACAACAATGATAATATAAATCCTAATATTGAAATATATATCGTTGATAACGCACCTTGAAGCATAATTGGAGCCCACTCAAAGATTAGCTCCCATTTTATTACACCGTTATTCATTTTTTATAATTTCTCCAAAAACTGTAATAACCATTATCAAATTTCTTTTATCAATAATTTATTTTTTCTCAAGCACTTTCCGCAAAAATTCACGGGTCCTATCACTTTCTGGATTTTTGAAAATTTTTGACGGAGGGCCATCCTCAACAATAATTCCTTGATCAAGGAAAATAACTCGACTTCCAATTTCTTCAACAAAACTCATCTCATGGCTAACCAACATCATCGTCATTCCATCTTTTGCTAATTCACGCATAACATTGAGTACTTCTGCCACTAACTCAGGATCCAATGCAGATGTAACTTCATCAAACAACATGACCTTTGGTTCCATAACCAAAGCTCTAGCAATAGCCACCCGTTGCTGCTGCCCACCTGATAATTGAGCTGGATAATTATTAAGTTTATCCGACAGGCCTACCCTATCAAGCATGGACGAAGCTTTATCTTTAGCTTCTTCTTTTGGCATTTTTTCAACAGTAACCAAACCTTCCATTACATTTTGTAGAGAAGACATATGTGGAAATAAATTAAAACTTTGAAAAACCATACCAACTTGCCGTCTCATTTGATCTAAATGTTTTTCGGTTTTTCTATGTGTTTTCTTTGTTACACTCTCTAGCTCCATTGATTGCCCATCAATAATAATTTCTCCATCAGTTGGTTTTTCTAGATAATTGATACAACGTAATAATGTACTTTTACCTGACCCACTAGCACCAATAATACCTATAACTTCGTGTTTTTTAACCTCTAAACTTACTCCTTTTAAAACTTCTAAACTGCCAAAAGATTTATGGAGATTTTTAATTATTAACATCGGTGATTTATTATTATGTAAATTCATGATCAAATATTCTCTTTTCTATCAAATTAATTATTTCACTTAAGACCTTTAACAGACAACCTATCTTCGAAAGATTTAGATGCCTTGGATACTATATAATTCATAATAAAATAAATAATTGCTATTGGAATCCATGCTTCAATAGGACGAAATGTTGCACCTAGGATTCGTTGACCAACCCTAGTTAATTCGCCTATCGATATAACTGAAAGGAGAGATGAGCCTTTTATTAATTTATTGTACTCACCAGTTATCGGTGGAATAATAATTTGAAATGTTTGTGGAATAATTATTCTACGCATTGCTTGACTATTACTTAAGCCTAAACTTCTTGCTGCTTCCATTTGCCCTTTTGGAATAGAAGCTAAACCCCCTCGTATCATTTCTGCAATATATGCACCACTATTCAGTCCCAATGCAATCACACCTGCTAAATGTGGTTGAACATTAATTCCAAAAAAAGGCATGCCAAAATAAATAAATAAGATCTGAATCAATGCTGGCGTTCCACGAATCAAATATATATACCCAATAGCAAAATATCTAAAGACTTTTAAGTGTGAAATTCGAAACATGCTAAAAATTAATCCTACGAGAAGTCCTAATATCAATGCAAAAAATGAAATATAGACAGTTACAAAGGCACCACTCCACATTTCTGGCATCCAAGATATTACTAACTCCCAATTAAATCCACCTTCTAACATAATAAATTGCTTCTCCTAAATTAGGACATAATAAATTATTTTATAAACCCCCATTGTAATTAATCTTTTTTCTAAACCGTTGAATTATATTGGAAAGAGCGTACTATCGCTCTTTCCAATAATTGACCAATTTAATTTTCCACTTTTACGGAGCTTGCCAACCAGATGGTGTATTAGGCCCTTCAACTCCACAATCCATGCCATAACCGTAATATTTATGTTGTAAATTTGCTAATTCACCAGAAGCTTCAATTTCTGCAAGGAATTCATTGACAAAATTCAATAAATCTTGGTCTTGCATACGAATTGCTGTACCTACATAGTTAAAAATTGGTAGTGAAAAAGCTACATCATATGTATCAGGTTCAGCATTAAACAACGGGATATTATTCCAAGCAGTGCTTGTTGCAATATCTGCTTGACCATTCTTAAGTTCTAAATATGCGCCATCAAAAAAGTCAAAGGATTTTAATTCTTGATACTCTATTCCATATTCATCTTGCAGCTCTTGTGCTTGAAATTCAGCTGCAGATCCTAGCTGAGTAGCAACAATTTTTCCATCAAGATCTTCTGGAGAAGAAATATCAGTATTGCCTTTTTGGACAATCCAGGTAACTTGATCACAGCCAACTGGACTTGAAAATGATACAGCCTGTTTACGTGGTTCAGTAATCGTCATACTAGAAAGTATCATATCGAAATTTTTAGCATATAGCGCAGGGATGACCCCAGACCAATCTGTTTCGATGATTTCAAGATCTACGCCAATTCTGTCGGCAATCATTTGAGCAAGTTCAATACTAAATCCTGTGCACTCATTTGCTGCTGGATCAAAGAATTCTCCTGGTGGATTTTGACATTCAACACCATTACGCAAAACACCTCGAGCCTGAATTTCAGCCAATAATCCTCCCTCAGGTGCAACATATTCCGGCAAGCCAGTAGCCGCTGGCGTTGGGCCAGATGTGACGCCTGTGTCAACAACAGCTGGTTCGGTTGGTGAACAACTTACAATAATTATTGACAAAAGGATCGCACCTATCACAAAATAAACAATTTTTTTCATTACAATCTCCTTAATATTTTTTTTGGGGTTTCTATATCTATAAACAAAAATTTATTGAATACTACCTCCTTTTAATACTATTAAGATTTACCTATTACCTGGCCAAACTCGTTTTCTAAGGTGATCTGGTTTTTAGAAAAAACCTTGAAACATCCATTTAACCTACAAAAAACTTTTTTGCTGTAATAAAGCCTCCATTAGTACCTCTATTACTTTGGTTTAATTAATACAATTGTAAGAACAGTCAATAAAATGTGAACTAGCTTAATATCAATACTAAACTTGAAGTGAATAAACAAAATTTTTTAATTTTCATATCCTCATCTTCTAAAGTTATTACCAATGGTTTTTAAGTTACATTACTCTAAATATCTTGTACAATCAGACTTGTACGGTTGTACGTATAAGTATGTATGCATTATATATGCAAAAGATTTCTTTGTCAAATGTTTAATATGAGGGTGTTGAATAATTCTAAAGAACAAGAAGGTTGAACTAAACCAGCCAAAAATTGAGCAAAAATAGGCTGAATTAGCTCAGCGAT
>CAZCBW010000029.1:0-29023 GCA_964497065.1 uncultured Candidatus Brevefilum sp.
TAAACCTGATGAGGTCTTTAATGATATTGTTGCACTAAAAGTTTGAAACCACCAACATAAAACAATAATAAATACAAAACATTGCATACTAAATAAAAAACAAAAAATAAATAAATGAAGAGGAGATCGACAAATGAATAATAAAAATGTCAAATTTATTTTAGGCTTATCAATCGTAATAGTTATTGTGTTAGGCGCACTAATGGTTAATCATGAACCTGTATCAGCTTCACCAGATGTATGCCCTCCACATCCAAGTTATTCAGAAGCTGAGAATGTAGGTTGGACTAAGATAGATAGCGGTAATCTATCTTCATATCCGGTTTCCGGCGCTACGGCTTACTGTTTTAAAGCCGGGAATTTTCTGACATCATCTATTCCTGACGGAGGATTTGGTCAGGAAGGTGCTTGTAATGCAGATAATATCCAGAATTGTGGCCTCAGCCATTGGAGCTATTTTATTCCTGCTCAAGAACCTTCACCAACCCCAACACAACCAACAATTACTCCAGAAGATCCTAAAGATTTTCAGGACCTAACCCTTGCTGGCCGCTGCTTAGGCTTCGAGGAAGAAGAAGTTGTCACACTCAGCAGTGCAACAATCGAATGGACAGTATCCAACTCCAATGACGACCCGATCAACTTCTCCTGGTCAGCCAACAACGGCGAATCAGGCAATGGGACAGCCCCGGCCAATGGCTCTACCACATTCCAAACCAGTGGTACAGGCAACTCAGTCACACTAACTTATAGCTCTAGTAATGGAGATGAACAAACTGGTTTAACCGTCGAAGTGTGTGAAGAAGAGCCCAAAGACGAGCCCAAAGACGAACCAATAGACGAACCAAAATCTTCTGTTGACCCTCAACCCGACCAGCCAGCTGGCGGCAGTGGACCCGCAGTTCTACCGCTCCTGGCAACACTCCTGGTCGGCGGCTCGAGCATCGGCCTGGCATCCAGGATCATCTTGAAAAAGAAATCCTGAGCAATAATTGAATAACGAATAAAATAATAAACTAAAATTTTTACCCGGCAGCTATTCTAAACAATTAGATTGCTGTCGGGTATTATATAAAATACTATGAAGTATCTTCGCAACATCATTCTGTTTTTAGTCATGACCTTTGCTGTCGGCATCAACTTGCCAGCCTCGCTTGCCAGATTTGACCAGGCACATGAGGCACAGGCACTAGATTTAACGTCCACGGACGAGCCCCAATACCTGGCGACAGCCGCCCCAACCGTGCAACCCACCCTGGCCCCGTTGGTGATCAATCCGACTCCCACGCCCTCACCCACGCCGGACGAATTCTCACAATTATACAATTGCCAGATGGAATTGCGCTTCACCTCCGGGCCTTTGGACACACGCAGTACAGAATTCACTGTGCTTGGGCGTGATTACTTCCAGGATAAAGGCGATCTGTTTGCCATGGGAGCGGGTACCGGGATATTTTACGAGGCCCAGCGCTATTTCATCCTGCATTCTGCTTATATCAACAACCCCCTGCCCCAACAGATGGAAGCGGAATTTCTAAGGCGATATCTCGAAAACTGGGGCAACCACGGCCCTGGCCATATCCAGACCAAGATCGATGAATTAATTGGTTCCCAGGCTGTATGGATCTGTGACGGCATCGAAGTCTTCTCCACGGAAATCTCCGGCATCGCCCGGCTCTCCCACGAGGCTTCCAACCGGCTGTGGCTGCAGCCTCACGAGCTGACCGATATCATCATCGATCGCGAAGGCGACCCGGCAGAATGGATCGGCGACGTCCCGCTGACCGATAACGAGACGATCTTCCTCGGGTTTTGCGGCTGGGGTCCGCCCTCTGTCACGTCAGGCCGATTTGTCTACTACCGCTACCTGATCAGCTTTGAAGTCCTCGAATAATAAATTCCTCCAATAATAATCATCCCCCGCGTTGACACATATTCGCTTTTAAGGTAACCTTTTGCCTGTCAATACCTGCATAATCCAAAGAAATTTACACGATGATTTATGACAGCGCAAAACGAAAACACCCTGCCATTGAAGAGCTGATCGCACTCTATCAATACCGTGACCTGATCTTTCAGCTTGTACGCAGGGACCTGGTTGCACGGTATAAACGCTCCGTCTTAGGTGTGGCATGGACGATGCTCAACCCCCTAGGCACAATGCTGATTATGGTGGTCGTTTTTTCACAGGTTTTTGCAGCCACTGAAAGCTACGCGGCTTATGTGCTCACAGGCTTGATCTGTTGGACAATGTTCTCCCAATCCACCTCCATGGCGATGAGTTCCATGGTTGGCGGCAGCCCGCTGCTTCAGCAAATTTACATGCCAAGATCGGCATTTGTGCTTTCGACCATCCTTTCCAGTCTGGTCAATTTTGTGCTTTCATTGGTGCCGATGGGCATCATCTTCTTATTGACCAATGTACCTTTGAAACTGCCAGCCCTATTAATTCCAATTTATCTCATCCTGCTGTTTGCATTTTCCCTCGGGGTCGCTTTGCTATTATCCACGGTGGTAGTATTTTTCCCCGATGTGGCTGACTTTTATCCCGTTGTGCTGATGGCATGGATGTACCTTTCACCGATCATCATGCCGTTAGAGTTTTATCGCCAAATATTGAACGGGCTGCTGCTTTACATCAATCCTTTTTATTATGTGATGAACTTATTCCGATTATTGATGCTGGATGGCGTTTTCCCGCACCTGCGTACCTGGGGAGCCGTGACCTTCATCTGCCTGTCAACACTGGTGATTGGATGGGTGGTATTTTGTAAGAAAGCGGATTCATTTGCCTATTATGTCTGAGCTCACTTTCAACGAACCCCAGGCTGATTCAGCCGTCTACCTGAATAATGTTTCGGTGAAATACCGGATCCCAAGTGAACCGATTCGCACATTCAAAGAATACATGATCCAGATGGTCCAGGGTCGCATCAAGCATCATGCCTTTTGGGCTTTAAAAAATATTTCCATGGATATCAAACAAGGGGAAATCTTTGGCATCCTGGGCAGAAACGGCGCCGGAAAATCAACCCTGCTCAAAGTTGTCTCGAAGGTGTTGATCCCTGCTGAAGGGCGTGTGTGGCTTCAGGGGCATATCAGCCCGCTGCTGCAGTTAGGCGCTGGTTTCCACCCTGAGCTGACCGGGTTGGAAAACATCTACCTCAATGCCACCCTGTTAGGTCACCCTCGTTGGGAGGTTGATCAAAAATTCGATGAGATCATCAGTTTTGCAGAGATTGGCCAATTCATCGAAGCACCATTGCGCACCTATTCCTCGGGGATGCAGGCCCGCCTGGGGTTTGCCGTCGCTACCGCCTGGCAGCCGGATATCTTGATCCTGGATGAGGTCCTTGCAGTCGGTGATGTGGGTTTCCAAAATAAGTGTAAGAAACGCATGCAATCCTTTCGCGACAGCGGTGCGACCGTTTTGATCGTCTCACACAGTGTGGATACCGTCGAAGAGCTCTGCGAACGTGCGATGTGGCTGCACCACGGTGAAATCCAGGCATTTGGGCCAGCCGAAGGCGTTTGCCAGGCCTATAACCAGTCGATGGGCGTATGATCCCCAGACACCTTATTCTCCTAATTTGCTAATCCCTAATTCCCTGATCACCTAATCCCCATTTTTCCCTGTTATAATGTCATTTTCTCCAGTTCAGAAAACGAGCGTATGGAATTTTCACCAACAAACCACCCTGACGTGATCAAAATTCAGCCCAAGGTCTTTGCGGATGACCGCGGCTTCTTTATGGAGACCTACCAGAAGGAGCTTTTCACCCAAAACAATATCCCGGATGCATTCGTTCAGGACAATCATTCCCAATCAAAGCAGAATGTCTTACGCGGCCTGCACTACCAGGTCAGCCATATGCAGGGGAAGCTTGTCCGGGCTGTCACCGGCGAAATTTTTGATGTGGCCGTTGATCTCAGGCGCAGTTCGCCCCACTTCGGCAAGTGGGTCGGAGAGACCTTGTCCGCAGAAAACAAGACCATGCTGTGGATTCCTCCCGGGTTTGCTCACGGCTTTCTCACGCTGTCAGAAACCGCGGACGTGATCTATAAAACCACCGATTATTATGACCAGGCAGGCGACCGCTGCATCCGCTGGGATGACCCCGACCTGGCCATCCAATGGCCGCTGCCCGCCGGCACCCTGCCGCTCGTTTCAGATAAAGATGCATCCGGCTCCCCATTCAAACACGCGGAGGTATTTTCATGAACAAAAACTTTTTAGTCACCGGCGGCGCAGGTTTCATCGGCGCGAATTTCATCCGCTATATGCAGACACACGCCCCAAAGGTAAACATCATCAACCTTGATTTGCTGACCTACGCGGGCAGCCTTGAAAATTTACGGGATTTGCCAGAACCTGGTCAGTACACCTTCGTCAAAGGGAATATTTGCGATCAGGACCTCATCGAGAACTTGCTGCGAGAGCACACCATCGATACGATCGTCCATTTTGCCGCTGAATCCCACGTGGACCGCTCCTTGCAAGGCCCGGGTGCCTTCGTCAATACGAACATCCTCGGCACCTACACGCTGCTGGAGGCCTCCCGCACAGTCTGGCTGGGTGAAAATAAATGGGGCGAAGGCCAATGCCGGTTTCACCACATCTCGACCGATGAGGTCTACGGCACGCTGGCACCGGAAGACCCCGCCTTCGAAGAAACCACGCCCTATGCCCCCACCTCCCCCTATGCGGCCTCAAAAGCCAGCAGCGACCACCTGGTGCGCTCCTACAGCCATTCCTTCGGCCTGCCGATCACGATCTCCAACTGCTCCAACAACTACGGCCCCTACCAGTTCCCTGAGAAGCTGATCCCGCTGATGATCCTCAACGCGCTCACAGGCAAGCCGCTCCCGATCTACGGCGACGGGATGCAGATCCGCGATTGGCTGTATGTCGAAGATCACTGCGAGGCGATCTGGGCCATCCTGCAAAAAGGAATGGTCGGCGAATCCTATAATATCGGCGGCGGCAACCAGCCCCCCAATATCGAAATCGTACAGACGATCTGCACGCTGCTAGACCAGGCCGACCTGCCCGAAAGCCATGCACCGCACACCGACCTGATCCAATACGTGACGGACCGCCCCGGGCATGACCGGCGCTACGCCATGAACATCACCAAGATCCACCAGGAGCTGGGCTGGCAGCCCAAGTATGACCTTGAACGAGGCCTGCGGGCGACGGTTGCCTGGTACCTCGACAACACCGAGTGGTTAAACGCCATCATCAAAGAAAAAGATTATCAAAACTGGGTTCAAATCAACTACCAGGGAAGGAATAATTCATGAAAGGCATCATTCTCGCCGGCGGCAAAGGCACCCGGCTCTACCCACTGACACAGGCGATCAGTAAACAGCTCCTGCCAGTTTACGACAAACCGATGATCTACTACCCCCTCTCGATGCTCATGCTGGCACAAATCCGGGAGATCCTGATCATCACCACCCCGGAGGACCAATCCCAATACCAGCGGCTGCTGGGGGATGGCTCGCAGTGGGGACTGAATTTCGCTTATCAGATCCAGGCCGAACCGCGCGGTTTGGCGGACGCCTTCATCGTCGGGGCGGATTTTGTGGACGGGCAGCCAGCTGCGCTGATCCTCGGGGATAATATCTTCTACGGCCATGGGATGCCCAACCTGCTCCGTCAGGCAGCGGCGCTTGAGAAAGGCGCTACGATCTTCGCCTACCCGGTGCGTGACCCGCAGCGCTACGGCGTGGTCGAATTTGACGACCAGGGCCGTGCCCTCAGCCTGGAAGAGAAACCGGAACATCCCCGCTCCAACTATGCCGTGCCGGGCATCTATTTCTATGACAACCGGGTGGTTGAGTTTGCCAAGAACTTGCGGCCATCCCCCCGGGGTGAAATCGAGATCACCGACCTGAACAAGGTCTACATGGCGCTTGGGGAACTGCACGTCGAGCAGATCGGGCGCGGTGTGGCCTGGCTGGATGCAGGCATGCATCATTCACTATTGCAGGCTTCCAACTTCGTCCAGGCGGTGGAAGAACGCCAGGGGATGATGATCAGCTGCCCTGAAGAGATCGCCTACCGGCTTGGGTTCATCGATCGAGAGCAACTGACCCAGCTGGCCAAAACCTTCAACGGCAATCGCTATGGTGAATACCTTCTTCGGCTCTCAAAAGATTAAAGATTCTTACCACAAAGTACACTAAGGACTCAAAGGTTTTTAATTTTTAATATAGTCAATTTGACAACAAAAATAATATTTTATGAAAATCTTTTCCTTCGGGCACTTCGAGGACACAAATGACACTAAGTGTTTTTTTAAAACATAATTATTTTTGAGAATTAATTGGGACTCCTTCTCTTCTCGCATACCAAGAATTTCCTTGGGGTGAGAGAAAGGTTATCGTAATTTTTTTATTTTTTCCTTTGTGCTCTTAGTGTCCTCATCGTGCCCGAAGGGTATTGTGGCTAGAAAGGTATCTTGGAAAATTATAATTTCCAGCCCATTCCACCAGAAGTTGAAAAAACTGGTAAAGCCATCCTCGATGCTGCATTCAAAGTCCACTCTGCTTTAGGCCCGGGTTTATTGGAAGTTGTCTACGAAACAGCCCTCATTTACGAACTGAGGAAACAAAACCATTCCGTAAAAAATCAGGTGCTGATTCCGATTGAATATGACGGCCAACCGTTGAATGGCGGCTTGCGATGCGACCTGGTAGTAGAAAATTCTGTCATCGTGGAGCTGAAAGCAGTCGAAAAGATGAATTCCCTATACGAAGCACAGCTGCTGACCTACCTCAAACTAACGGGAATCCGTTTGGGATACCTGATCAACTTCAACGTCCCCCATCTCAAATCCGGTATCAAACGCATTATTTGTTAAAAGAAAGAGAATTAACACAAAGGGCACTAAGGGCACGAAGGTTTATTTTGATTATGGAATAAATGAAGCAATGCTTTTTCAAACAGTTAACTCAAAAATATTCTTTTTTTCTCTGAACCTATTTATCACGGATCGAACATGAAGAGAATAAACCAGAAGAGAATTATTTCCTAAAAGTTTTTCCTTTGTGTTCCATTATGTCCTTTGTGGTTAAAATTTCCTTTTATTTGTGTATTTTCATTCCCTCGTAGTTCCCCTGCGAAGCGTCCTATAAGGAAAAGGGTATTGTGATTAAAATCATTTCCTTTTAAAATAATCTTTCATTTGTGTACCCTGGTGTCCTTCGTGGTAAAAAAACCCAAATCTTTCCTTCGTGTTCCTCGTCGTGCCCGTAGGGTATCGTGTCCTCGTAGTGCCCCTGCGAAGCGTCCTATAAGGAAATGAGTATTGTTTTTAAAATCATTTCCCTTTTTAAAAATTCTTTCCTTTGTGTTCCTTAGTGTACTTTGTGGTTAAAAAATCCTTTACTTCGTGCCCTTTGTGGTTAATCATGATATATTAAGCCTATGAAAATATTACTCCTCGGCAGCACAGGCCAGGTCGGTTGGGAGCTCCACCGCTCACTGCTCACCCTCGGTGAGATCACCGCGCTGGACTACCCCGACTTCGACATGGCAGACCCCCACAGCATCCGGGAGGTCGTCCGCACGACCAAACCGGGCCTGATCATCAACGCCACTGCCTACACCGACGTCGACAAAGCTGAAACCGAAACTGAACTGGCCTATGCCATCAACGCGGCCGGCCCCGGCATCCTGGCAGAAGAAACCAAACGACTCGGTGCCGCGCTGATCCACTATTCCACTGACTATGTATTCGATGGTACAAAGGGCACACCCTACACCGAAGCGGACAAACCCCACCCGCTCAACGTCTACGGCGCAAGCAAGCTGGCTGGCGAAAAAGCCGTCCAGGCTGTTGGCGGAACCTACCTGATCTTCCGTACCGCCTGGGTCTACTCGCTTCGCCGCCCCTGCTTTGTGACCAAGGTGTTGAAGTGGGCACGGGAGCAGGAAACGCTGCGCATTGTCGATGACCAGGTCAGCACCCCCACCTGGGCGCGCACGCTGGCGGGTGCCACCGCACTCGTCATCGCCCAGGGACGCAGGGATGTTTTGGGCTATCTGCAGGACAAAACCGGGCTCTACCACCTCACCGATGGCGGCCGCTGCTCCCGTTTTGAGTGGGCAAAGGCTATTATTGATACTGATCTAAACAAAAATGATCAGGTCGTCAAAGAAATCCTGCCAGCCAAGAGTACTGACTTCCCGACTACAGCAAATCGTCCACGTGTTTCCAGCCTCGTGTGCCAGAAATTTATTTCCAGTTTTAATCTCGTAACACCGGGTTGGGAATCGACTTTAGCTGTATCCCTAACGAAATGAAGATACATCACTAATAATTCTTCAGCTTGCCGCATCATTGCATATATGGTAAAGTTTTTCTATCCGCAGCGCAATTTGGCATCAGCAATGCGGTCTTTTATTTGAATACGACCATAAATTGAAATTAAATGACAACCTACACTCAAAATCCAGCAATCGATACCGATGACGAAAATTGGGATCTCATTCTCAGGCCAAAGCGCGCCTGGTGGGACCTCAGGCTTGGGCAGGTCTGGGGCTACCGTGATTTGATCCTGCTTTTCGTACGGCGGGATTTTGTCGCCTATTACAAACAGACCATCCTCGGCCCGCTATGGTACCTGATCCAACCGCTGCTGACAACAATCACCTTCACGGTCATCTTTGGCCAGATTGCCGCCCTGCCCACCGACGGTCTGCCCCAGTTCTTATTTTACATGGCTGGCACGGTCATCTGGTCATATTTTTCGTCCTGTCTGACACTGACCGCCGATACATTTATCACCAACCAGGGAATTTTTGGCAAAGTGTACTTCCCACGCCTGGCCATCCCAATTTCAATATTGATCTCCAAGCTGATCAGCTTTGCTATTCAATTTTTATTGTTCATTGGTTTTTTGGTTTATTTTATCCTTCAAGGTGCGGAAGTGCGCATCATGGCCCATGCACTCTTGCTGCCAGTCTTGGTGTTCTTAATGGCAGGCATGAGCCTTGGATTCGGGATCATTGTTTCATCCCTGACCACAAAATACCGCGACCTGCGGTTCCTGATCAATTTTGGCGTGCAGTTGTGGATGTACGCCACACCTGTGATCTACCCAGTTTCTTCTGTACCGGAGGGTTGGGAGTGGGTCGCGCTCATCAATCCCGTCACACCTCTTGTGGAAACCTTCCGCTTTGCCTTCCTCGGTGCGGGTTCCTTTAGCTGGGGGATGTTGGGCTACAGCGCAATTGCCATGGTGGTAGTGATCTTTGTCGGAGTGATCCTCTTCAACCGTGTCGAGCAAACGTTTATGGATACGGTTTGATTGCTATTAGCTGATAGCCTATAGCTCATAGCTGATGGTTGCTAGTTCATAGTGGATATATAATGTCGCACAGCAAATTGCTGAAAGAAAAAGAAGATAGGATTGTGAAAGGTATAATATTAGATGGAAGATTGCAGCAAACCAGCGTATAAAAACCTGGTCGTATGGCAGAAAAGTATTCAGTTTGCCTGCAAAATTATCGGTCTGATTGATGCAATCGAATCAAACCGAAAACACTATCGATTGATCGAACAGCTTGAATCAGCCTGCGCCTCGGTGGCAACGAATATTGCAGAAGGCAAAGGGCGATATTCTAAAAAGGAATTCAGTCATTATCTGATGATTTCCCGAGGTTCTCTTTTCGAAACGATGACATTACTTGAAATTATGAAACTAAAAAACTGGATTACTGAAACAGATTACAAAATGATCGAACAACAATCTCATAAAATTGGGAAAATGATCAATGCCCTAAACCGGAGCCTCAAATCCACCCAATAGCTACGAGCTATAAACACTCACCTATGAGCCACCACCTATCAGCCACCAGCTATAAACTATGAGCAAAACCGTAATCTCCGTCGAACACCTGACCAAAAAATACAACCTCGGTGTTATTTCAACCGGGACGCTGCAACGCGACATCAACCGATGGTGGGCACGGGTACGCGGCCGGCCTGACCCGGAAGCAATCATTGGTAAAACCGATCACAGCAAGCGGATGGGAGACTCAATCCTGGCACTGGATGACGTCAGCTTTACCGTCCAGCAAGGTGAGACCTTAGGGATCATCGGACGCAACGGTGCTGGCAAATCCACCCTCCTTAAGATCCTCTCGCAAGTCACCGCGCCGACCAGCGGTGTGGTCAAGGTCAAAGGCCGTATCGGCTCGCTGTTGGAGGTGGGTACTGGCTTTCACCCGGAGTTGACTGGCAGAGAGAACGTCTACCTTAACGGCGCCATTTTGGGCATGCGTAAAGAAGAGGTTGACCGTAAATTTGGTGAGATTGTTGATTTTTCAGGGGTGGAGCAGTTCATTGACACACCGGTCAAACGATATTCATCAGGTATGTATGTACGGCTGGCATTTGCCGTGGCTGCCCATCTGGACCCCGAGATCCTCATCGTGGATGAGGTGCTGGCGGTGGGCGATGCGGAATTCCAAAAAAAATGCCTGGGAAAGATGAGTGAGGTGGCGGATGAAGGACGCACGGTATTATTTGTCAGTCATAATATGGGGTCAATACGGAAATTATGTTCTTCTGGTATTTTATTAGGCAATGGAAAAATAGAATATTCTGGTGAAATAAATAAAGTGGTTTCTAGTTATATCTCTATGCCAATGATAAATAAAAAAGAAAAGAGTGAAATTGCTTCCACTAAAACGCCAACACTTTCTCAAGCGAAATTTCTAACAAAGATTGAACTAAGAGATAATGAATATAAAATAAACAATTCATTTTTTATGGGCCAAAAAATGATTTTTAGATTTTATTTAAGAAACTTAATAAAAATAAAAGAATTTCGATTAGGAATATCAATTAACAGTTTAGATGGACACAGAATAATAGTTGTAGATACTGATATGGATAAGAAAAGCCAGGCTTTAACATTTTCGGCTAATGATATAGTGGATTTACATGTTGATGAAATTTATTTAACACCAGGTTCATATTCTGTGGATTTTATTATAGCTCAACACATTGGTGGGCGTCTTGAGTTTCTTGAAAACGTTCTAAATTTTGATGTAATTGCTGATGACGTTTTCGAAAATGGATATTTAATAAACAAAGCATATGGATTTTTTTATTGTAAAAACATACGATGGTCCATTAATAATTAATTTGGGAGTACATAGCTGCAATGGAAAATCCAACAAAACCAAACAAGTTAATATTAAAGTCAATTATTTCGCGTATAAAAAGAAATATTAATAAGGACTCCAAATTTATAAAATCACTTTCTATTAACTTAAGTGACAAAAACGTTTTATTAAATAATTTACGATTAAAAGAATTACACAATAAATATCTAGACCATAGATGTTTCATTATGGGAAATGGTCCAAGCCTTAATAAAATGAACCTGAGCCTATTTGAGAATGAGATTGTCTGGGGGTCTAACCGTTGCTATTTATTATTTGATCGCATTTCTTGGCGACCAAGATTTTATACAGCTGTAGATACAAGAGTTGTCCCCGACAACTCATATGAAATTAATGATTTAATAAATCAATTGAACCAAACTAAATTTTTTTTTCCTATCAAGTACCGCTATTCCAATGACATAATATCCAGAAAAAATGTTTATTGGTATGATGAAAAACCGCTCAATCATAGCAATTTGCCATTTACAGCCTTTAGTTGTGATGCTTCAAAATATTTATATACTGTACATACTGTGGCGGTTGCTGCTCTTCAAATTGCTGTTTATCTTGGATTTAATCCAATTTACTTATTTGGATGCGATACAAGTTACTCGATACCAAAATCAATAGAATATGAAGATAACAATCCTGATTTTCTGATATCTACTCATGATGATCCTAACCATTTTTCGGTCAATTATTTTGGAAAAGGGAAAAAATGGCATGACCCTCATGTTAATCGAATGATATTCCACTATGAGCAATCCAAAAAAGTCTGCGATTCTTTGGGTGTGAGAGTTTATAACGCAACAGTTGGAGGTAAATTGGAAGTTTTTCCTCGTGTGAACTATTTAGATATAGTATCGCAAATATAACTACACAATGAATCATCCTATGATCAGCGTTGTTCTTGGTTCATATAATAGAAAGAATTTCTTAATAAAAGCAATTGAAAGCGTGCGCAGTGATATTAATTTATTACCTTATGAAATTATCGTAATTGATGGTGGCTCAGACGATGGCTCAATCAAGTATTTGCAAAAACAAAAAGATATCATATCCATCATTCAACATAACAGAGGGACATTTCGCGGAGAGGACTTAACCAGAAGAAGTTGGGGTTATTTTATGAACCTTGGATTTAAAATTGCACAAGGGAAATATATCTTAATGATCAGTGATGATTGCCTATTGGTTAAAAACACAATTGAAAGTGGGGTTGAGCTATTTGAAAAATTGCTAAATAAAGGAGAAAGAGTTGGCGCTTTAGCATTTTATTGGAGAAACTGGCCAGACGATAATAAATACAAAGTCGGTCTAACGCTTGGCGATAAAATGACAGTTAACCATGGTATGTATTTACGAACTGCATTAGATGAAGTGGGATGGATTGATGAAAAAACATATCAATTTTATCATGCGGATGGTGATCTCTGTCTGAAACTTTGGAAAAATGGTTATCAAGTATTAGATTGTAAATCTTCGTTTATTGAGCATTTTAACCATTTAAAACCAAACCCAATTTCTAATAAAAAAGATTGGAATTCCTACCTAAAAAAATGGTCTGGGGTATATTTTGATCCAAAAAAGAATAATTATGGTAGTTGGATATATCTGGATAATGACGATCAAAATAAAACGTTTAAATCATTTCCAAGATGGGCAATTTATAAATATAAGTTTTATAAATTTTTCATCGGTGTTAAGCATTTAATTTATTCTCAACTTAGGAGAATTAAAGATTTTGTAACATAAACGTTTTTTTGTCTAATAAAATTAAACTAATCATTGAATTAATTCATTGAATTATGTTAATTCGTTTCCATGGAAACAATTTAGGTTGTTTGTAATATGAAATTTACATTAAAGAGATTTTTTCCAAAAATATCATCTTGGCTTTCCAAAAAGTATAATTTTTGGAAAAATAAAATATATTATCAAAAGACTTTTTTGGATTTTTCAGACCAATATATTAAAACTTCTAGGTTTGATCATACGATTTTTCGATCGATTGTAAAAAATCCAAAATTAGGAGATGATACAATAAACACTCCTTTTGATAGGCATTATATTTATCACACGGCTTGGGCTGCTCGGAAATTATACAAAAGTAAGCCAAGCATACATCAGGATATTGGCTCCCATCTTTTTTTCGTAACTCTTGTTTCCGCATTTATCCATATCAAGCATTATGATTTTCGTCCACCAGAAATTGATTTAGATAATTTTGGATCAAAGCATGAAGACCTCACAAACTTAAGCTTTAATGACAATAGCATTTCTTCGCTTTCCTGCATGCATGTGATTGAACATATCGGTTTAGGCCGTTATGGAGACACAATTGATCCAGATGGAGATCTGAATGCAATAGATGAACTAATTAGGGTTTTGGCGAAGAATGGCAATTTATACTTTGTAGTTCCTATTGGTATACCGAGAATATATTTTAATGCTCATCGTATATATGATCCGGTTTGGTTGGTGAATTATTTTAAGCATAAGGGATTAATTATTGAGGAATTTGCTGTAATTCCAGATCGTGGTCACTTATTGAGGTACCAATCACCAAGTGATTTTTGTAACCAAGATTATGCTTGTGGTTGTTATTCTATTATTAAAAAGGAATAACAAATAATGCTAAGAATTATAGATAAAACAAAAAATATAATTATAAATAAATTCTTTTCTACCACAATTGGTACAAAAAATAAATTAAATCGCGATGAGTGGTTAAAATATACTCTTCTAAACTTACCAGCAGATGCCCGCCTTCTCGATGCCGGGGCAGGACAACTTCGCAATAAGCCGCTTTGTGCACATCTTAATTATGTGAGTCAGGATTTTGGCCAATATACTGGGGACAATCCTAAAGCACCAGGATTAGGTAACCAGATTGGTTGGGATACATCAAATGTCGACATTATCTCTGATATCACCTGTATCCCCGAAGAAGACGAATCATTTGACGCTATCCTATGCAGTGAAGTATTTGAACATCTCCCTAATCCTATCGCTGCTATGCGAGAGTTTTTAAGATTACTAAAACCTGGTGGAAAAATGATTTTGACAGCACCATTCAATTCGTTAACACATCAAGCACCATTTTTCTACTATTCAGGATTTAGCTCCAATTTCTATTCTTATTGGTGTAATCAGCTTAATTTCGAAATAATTGATTTATTGCCTAATGGTAATTATTTCGAATATCTTGGTCAAGAGTTACGACGGTTAGACTATGTGTCACAACGGTACACAAATAAGAAGTATTCTTTAGCCTGCAAAATAATTCTTTATCTATTATTAAAAAGATTGGAAATTTTTTCTTTTGACGATGAAAATTCTGCTGAACTTCTTTGTTTTGGCTACCACCTTCTGGCAGTGAAGAAAAAAATATGATCACCATTCGTTTAATGGGCGGCCTAGGTAACCAGATGTTTCAATATGCCTTAGGTCGCCGTCTTGTCCATGAAAATGATGTTCCCTTGGCATTGGATCTATCCTGGTTTGCTTCACAAGAAAAAAGACAATTCGAACTGGATCAATGGCAAATCTCGGATACGTATAATATAAAAATAATGAACAGGCTGGAAACAAAACTAAAAAGTTACCATTACTTTAACCGTGTAACTAACTTTCTTAAAAAGAATATTCAACCTGGTAGGTACTGGTACCTAAAAGAGCAAAGCCCCGGATGTTTTGATAGGCGCATATTAAACTGCCGTAAATTCTGCATCCTGGAAGGTTATTGGCAAAGTGAAAAATATTTTTCTCCTATAGTTGACGCTCTCAGACAGACTTTTATTCCCATTAACAGCTTACCTAAACCTGACCAGACAATCCTGAAACAGATCACAAAAGATCCGCTATCCGTTTGTATGCATGTCCGTCGAGGAGACTATACCTCCGACTATTCAACCATGGCTGTGCATTATATCTGCACACCTGATTATTATCGAGAAGCTTATACTGCCATGCGGGAGAAACTAGGGCAGGAACCCAATGTATACCTCTTCTCCGACGAACCGGACTGGTGTTTAAAAGAATTCAAAGACGAGTGGCCAAACATAACGATCATCTCTAATAGGTGCAGGTCATCGGTTCACGAAATGTATCTTATGAGCCAATGCAAGCACCACATCATCCCCAACAGCAGTTTCAGCTGGTGGAGCGCATGGCTGTGCGATCATCTACAAAAAATAGTCATTGCGCCTGCAAGGTGGTTGAACAATCACCAAACCCCTGATTTAGTTCCTGAGCACTGGAAAAAAATCAAACACAACGATAAAAATGACTGGAAGTATATTGATATACCATATGCGAAAAAACGCTACAATTTAACTTTTGGTCGTACATTAAATTTAGACCAACCAAAATCTTTTACTGAGAAGCTGCAATGGTTAAAGATTTATTATCGCAAACCTATAATGACCACTTGGGCAGATAAAATTTCAGCACGAGAACTTGTTCAGGAAATATTAGGAAAAAAATATTTAACCACTGTTTTTGGCATTTTTGAAAACGCTGATGAAATTGATTTCAATAATTTACCTCAAAAATTTATTTTTAAAACAAATCACGGTAGTGAATGGAATATCGTCTGTAATAATAAGAATCAGTTAAATCTAACTAAAACGAAAAAATTATTGTCGGAATGGTTATCAAAAAATTATTATTATTTAGGGAGAGAATGGGTATATAAGGGAATTAAACCGGCTATCCTATGCGAAGAATTGCTTGATTTTTCTGAGTCAACATCATCATTTATGGACTATAAAATTTTCTGCTTTCATGGTAAAGCAAAAATAATTCAAGCCGGTTTGGTAAAATCAATACCTCATGGCTATTTTGACCTCCAATGGAAGGAGATTCCAATAGACGATAGCTATCAAAAATGGCCAGGTTCAATACAAAAGCCAATTAACTTATCTGATCTTATAACAATTGCTGAAAAATTATCTGATGGTTTCCCTTTTGTCCGTGTTGATCTGTATAATAATAATAAAAAAATCTATTTTGGAGAAATGACATTTCATCCTGCAAACGGCTTCAAAATTTTTTTATCATATGATATTGATTTGGGATTAGGAAATCTGATTAATTTACCTATCGAGAACCATGGACCCAAGAATTAGCATTATCATTCCCTGTTATAACCTCGGCCAGTACCTGGATGAGGCAGTTAAAAGCGTCCTTAACCAGACCTTTCAGGATTTTGAGGTCATCATAATCAATGACGGCTCCACAGACCATGGTACCAATAAACTGCTCTGTAATTATCACAAACCGAAAACAAGCATTTACCATACACCGAATCGGGGCCTACCAGCTGCAAGGAACTACGGCATCGAAAGAGCCTCCGGGCAGTATATTTGCTGTTTGGATGCCGATGATAAATTTCACCAAAATTTTCTTGAAAAATCATTTAGAGTCCTTGAGACGGACCGATCTGGCAAGATCGGCATCGTCACGTCCTATTACCAACGTTTTGGCAATTCTAAATCAAAAATCAAGGTGATCGATTTCAACCCCTTTGCTCTGGCCGTTCAAAATCAATTCTATTGTGCATCGCTTTTTAGAAAATCTTGTTGGGAGCAAGCCGGCGGCTATAACCCAGAATTATCAGCTTTAGAAGATTGGGATTTCTGGCTTTCAATTATTGCATTGGGCTATCGTTGGGCCACGCTTCATGAAATACTTTTCTATTATCGAGACCGGTCTGACTCAATGATCAACCAGCCATCTGTTAAAAAAAGCACCCTCCTGCCTGCAATCATTGACCGCCATCGTGATTACTTTCATGATAATGCTCAAAATATTCTAGAAGAATATGTACATCATCAAGTCGTGTTATTGAATTTTCATACCAGGATGTTAAGGCGGCATAAATTGTTTAAACCTTTAAAATATTTATTTTTCCCAAAACAACCTGATTAAGCACCAACAATCGATAAATAATATTTATGCCAAAAATCAGCATCGTCATCCCCTTTTATAATCTGGGCTCGTATATTGAAGAAGCCGTTGATTCTGTACTTAACCAAACCTTTACAGATTTCGAAATCATCATTGTCAATGACGGATCCACTGATTCGGCGTCTATCAACTTGATCAACAAAATTAATAATCCAAAAACAACTGTATTCAATATTGAAAACCAGGGTTTGCCCGCTGCCAGGAATTTTGGCATCAACCTGGGGTCAGGTGATTACATTGCCTGCCTTGATGCAGATGATAAATTACACCCTGATTTTCTGGAAAAAACCATCGAGGTGTTTGATCACGATACCCAACAGACCTATGGGATCGTGTCTACTTATTACGAACACTTTGAAAACTTAAACGCTCAGATAAAGATCAAACAATTTAATCCGTATGCGCTTGCTGTTCAAAACCAACTACATGTGGCATCTTTGTTTAGGAAAAGCTGTTGGGAGCAGATCGGCGGGTATGACACAGGTTTAACGGGTTATCAGGATTGGGAGTTCTGGTTGTCGATCATTGAAAAGGGCTACCAATGGTTTACAGTGCCAGAATTTTTATTTTATTACCGCAACCGGACCGGATCTATGGTTAAGCATTCAGACAAAAATCGTGAAGCGCTTTTCAAACAAATCGTTCACAAACATCAAGCCTTTTATAAAGAAAATTTATCTGAAATATTAATCGAGTTTGTTTTATTTAATGAAGAAATCTCTGCATCACTTGAAAACAGAAAAATCAGTATAGATATATTAAAGAATAAGCTAAAAAGGTTTTAGCTCTGACTTTTTAATTTTCTTAACAGGCTTTCATAATTATTGATTATTATCCTATAATTGTGAGAGTTGTTTTTTCATTATTCGTGATTCCTTTGCAGTCAATCATTAGAAAGTTTTCAATAATAAATGATCAGTCAGACGATTTCTATCATTATCATCTCTTATAATAATTTAGCACTCACAAAAACCTGCCTGCAAAGCATCTTTAAAAATACCCACTTTCACAATTACGAGATTATCCTTGTTGATAATGCCTCTGACCAGGCAACCCGAGACTATCTCGAAACACTGGAAAAGAATGATGACCGTGTCAATGTAGTATTCAATCAGAAAAACCTCGGCTTCGCGAAAGCCAACAATCAAGGGGCCAGGTTCGCAGCAGGTGAATACTTCGTCTTTCTAAACAATGATACGATTGTGTCCAACGGCTGGCTTTCAAGACTCCATGCCCATTTGAAAAACATCCCAGATGCAGGCATGGTCGGCCCGGTCACCAATGCGATCGGCAATGAAGCAAAGGTACCGGTCAACTACACAGAACCGACAATAGAAGCCATCAATCAATTTGCCACATACCGAGCAGAAAAGTATGCGGGTCAATTCTTTCAGATCAAAAACCTGGCGTTGTATTGCTGTATGATCTCGCGTTTGTTATTTGAGCAGGTCGGTGGGCTTGATGAACGTTATCATATTGGCATGTTCGAAGATGATGATCTGGCAATGAAAATCAAACTTAGAGGTTTGAAACTTTATTGTGTAGAAGATGTTTTCATTCATCATTTTCATGGTGCATCGTTTAATCAGCTGAGCAAACTTAAAAGGATGGTTTTATTCCAGATCAATAAATTTAAATATGAGCGCAAATGGCACACAAAATGGATACCTCATCAAACCCGCCAAAATGACCAGTACGAATATTAGCAAAACATTATGAAATCAAGTGATATTTATGGTTGACAAACCAATCAAAATTGCATATAAATTCCTCAAACGATTAAGTCTCCAGCCCGGGATCGTGATTCTTGGCGGGTATCCCTACACTTCACGCTTATCTGACGGCTATTTTCAGAGAATTGATTCCATCAACAATCAGTTTAGTAACGTTTTACAAATCCACCTTGACCGCAAGAATTTACCTGGCAATAAAAGTTGGGCAGACATCCCTGCGAAAGATGTGCTCACGATTTCCATCCGTCACAATTGGGCTGCCCGGGTCATCGCATTATTAAGCATTATCACAGCAAATCGCCTTTATATCCACAGTGTCTATCCACTCAAATATTTTGCATGGCTCCTATGGTTGCCAAAGGTCAAAACACTCATTGATTTTCACGGCTTGGTCCCTGAAGAGCAGCAAATGAAGCAGGCAGATCAAAAAGATAGTATTTATGAGAGATTAGAAAAAAAGGCTTTCCACAAGGCAGATCACCACGTGTTTGTCAGCAAAACCATGGCACAATATTTACATAATAAATACAATCATTATGCGAAAAAAGCCCAAACAATTCTTCCCATTGTGCCAGAATTATCGACATCTCTAACACCAAAACCACCATTTGACGGTAAACCCATCGTTGTTTATGCTGGCGGGCTTCAGCTTTGGCAGCAAATCCCAAAAATGATTGATGCAATTAAGAAAACAGCCAGCTGTTTTCAATTTAAAATTTTCACACCAGAAATTAATAAATTTAATAATTTACTGAAGGAACAAAATATTTCAGAAATCGAGATCGAAATAACCAGCAAATCCCATAAAGAATTATTAGATGCCTATCAGGGCTGCCATTTTGGCTTTTTACTACGAAAAGATGATCCGATAAACTGGGCAGCCTGCCCAACAAAGCTGATCGAATATATTGCATTCGGGATTATCCCCATTTTAGATAGCCCTGAGATTGGTGATTTCCCCTCGTTAGGTTTGAAATTTATTAGACTGGAAGATTTTATCCAGCAGAATATGCCTGATCAAAATACGTTAGCAGAGATGGTTGAGATCAACACCTCGATTTATCAAACCTTAATAGAACAATACCGGTTGGGCATCGAACAAATAAGAGATTGGTTCTTTCGCTGAAATCATGATAAGCAAATTATTCTGACTAATGATTTATATAACCTATCAAGTTACAGTGATTGGGGTTATCCTTTATAATCAAATCGATATAAAAGCCTGACCACATTAATGAAACATGAAAAAAACATTTAATTCTTTAAAAACATTGATATCAGCTAAGATTACCTCGATCACATTGATCCTCTTGGTGTGCGTGTTTGCTGCCTATACAATCTTCCTGTCATTCAACCTTCAAGCCGGCATCATCCCAGACGAAACCTATCGCTTCACTGTCTCTAGAAGTTTTATCAACACATGGGGGATTCCTGATAATGTTTCCATCCTTGAATCATCGGGAGAAAGCCTGCATCGAGGCTCATTCTTAGGTTACTGGATTTACGGGCGAACACTGGCAGCTTTTCAGTTATTTGCACCAACTGCAACTGAATGGCAGATGCTCGTTTTTTTGCGATTGGTCAATGCCATATTCTCTTGGGGAACAGTGATTTTCACGTTTCTTCTCGCCAAAGAAATCTTACGTAACAAATGGCACCAGATTCTGCCTCCTTTTATGCTCACCAACACGCTCATGTTTGTGTTTTTATCAGGTGGCGTGAATTATGACAACCCGACTATCTTATTTTGCACGATCAGCCTGTTTTTCCTGGTTCGCACGTTCAAAAATGAATCTTTTATTGAAAACAGTTTAGGCTGGGTGATCACCATTAGCATTGCTACATTGATCAAGTATTCAGTCTTGCCCATGGCATTCATTATGACTGTGGTTTATGTTGTTTTCATCATCAAGAATAAGCCATCGTTTACTTTTGCAAAATTAAAAGGTTATAAAGGTATTTTTTTAGCAGCTGCATTTTTAGTTTTATTATTTTTAAATTTCAACACCTATGGCATTAATCTCATCCGGTTTCGCTCGATATATCCATCTTGTTTTGATGTCTATAGTGTTGAGATCTGCGATGCAAGCAGCTATGTCGTCAGGCATCGCAATATGGCTTTGCCAGAAAAGCTTTCGATCCCCGAAGCATTCAGGCAGGGCAATCCGGAACCGATTCGCTACATCTTTGGGGCATGGAACCGAGCCATGGCAGATCGCATCTTTGGTATCATGGGGCATAAAATTTACTTCCCCATAAGCGTTGCTTATTTTATGATTTTGATCTACTGGTCAATCGGGCTGGGTTTACGTTATATTAACAAGCCAAATTTCTTGATAGCCAGCCTGCTTGGTATCTTCCTTTTCTATGCGCTGGTCCTCGTGCGGATGAACTACAACTCCCAATTAGTGTACGGGTTTGATACCTCTGTTGCCCTGCAGGGGCGCTACCTCTTCCCGGTAATCACGATTGCTTACGTCCTCTGGGGTTACATCCTTGAAAAGGTCACTAACCAATGGGTTCGTTGGGGCACAATTGCTGCGCTGGTCCTGTTGTTCCTGTACGGTGGGCCGATCCGCTTCATCTGGTATTACAACTCTGTCTTCGCAGACTGGTTTATTTAGATGTGGAAGCTGACCTGTAAATTCCTCTTACTTATCTGGCAATGACCACCCTGCTTAACCGCCTGCGCACCCGCTTCCTCAAGCCCAACAGCCCGTTGGAGCTGCGGCTGCGTACCTTATACCATCGCTTTAACGCCACCCGGATGGCCTTTCGGGTTCAGGATTGCTTGGTCAAGCGATCCTACCGACGCTGGCGGAAACGACACCTCGCCAGGCCGGTACCGGGCCTGGCCTCTTTCAACCATCAACCCCTGGTCACCTTCATCCTCCCCTTCTCAAATGCATCCGATGCTGCTGTGGATGAGACCATCCAATCCATCCTGGGGCTGGCCGGGGATCGCTGGGAGGTGATCCTGCTGACAGGTCAGGACAACTCTAAAGTTGACCCGCATTTTGTCTCTGAACCGTGTATCAAGGTCAGCCACGACACGCCAGAGGACCTGCGCCGCTCGATCAGCGGGGACTATGTCATCCTCTGCCAGCCCGGCGACCGGTTCGATAAACAACTGCTGGCTGAGCTGTATGCGCACGATGACCCGGATAACCCGGCTGTAGTTTATTTCTATGATATTGAGTATCCTGACCCGGTCTCAAATGATAATCAACCCCTGTTCAAACCAGCCGCCATCTCCCCGGTGACGCTGGTCTCCTGCAACCTCCTCTCCCGTGGGATGATTAAAGCTGAAGTATTCAAATCACACTGGCAGGAACTGGACCACACCCAGGCTCTTCTCACACGAGAATATGAATTGATAGCAAGACTATGCGAATATGGGATGGTTTTCAAACACATCCCTGCACTGCTGGCCTCGCAAATTGATCTCCCTGCGCCAAATGATGCTCACTATCAGCTTATCGTAGATCACCTGGCGCGTTGTGGATGTGAAAATGTGTCATTCGATCCCCAGCCTGTCGGCAGACGCTTTGTCTGGGAGACAGGCAGCCCATCGATCACGATCGTCATCCCGACCCGGAACAACCACCGCTTTTTAGATCCGCTGCTCACGTCCATTTTTCGACTGCCCGACATGCACAACTTGCACGTCAACCTGGTCGATAACAGCAGTGACGATTCTGCCACACTGGCCTATTACGACAGACTGCAAGATGATCCGACTATCACCCTGGTCCCCTACAACAAACCTTTCAACTACTCTGAGGCGATCAACCTGGGGGTTTTGCAATCAGACTCAGACCTGGTCTTGCTGCTCAACGATGATATCCTGCCTATCGACCCACACTGGCTGGGCGAGCTCAGCCAGTGGGCGCTGCGTCCTGAAGTCGGGGTTGTCGGGGCCAAACTGCTGCGCGCCAACCACACCATCCAGCATGCCGGGATCATCATGGGCATCGCCGGGTTCATGGGGCATCTCTACCTGAACGCACCGGAAGGCTATCACGGTCTCTTGGGGTCAGCAGACTGGGTCCGCCAGTACCTGGCGCTGACCGGTGCCTGCCAGATGATGCGCAGAAAGGTATTTGACGAGATCGGGGGCTATGATCAGGGCTATAAGCTGGCTTTTGGGGATATCGACTTCTGCCTGCGGGTGCATGAGCAGGGCTATCGCAATATCTACACACCCTTTGCCCGCCTCTACCATTACGAAGGCGTCTCAAGGGGCTACAACACACCCACCGAAGACGCGCTGCGTGGATACCAGAGGATGGAGCCCTACCTGCTGATCAAAGACCCTTTCTTCAATCCCAACCTGACTTATACGCGCATTCCAAAGTGCCAAACAAATTCCCAGAATAAATTTAATTTTTCTCAATCAGTTGAAGACAGAAAATATTACTATTTATCCCTAAACAAATAGTTTATTCTCCTAAGCGAGAAGTAAATTTTCCCCCCAAAAAAATAATTTCCACCTCAAATACTTCATGATAACGAAAGCCCATTTTAAGTATTTGATGTATTAATCTCCTTGCTTTATTAAATTACGTATTATATAATATGCTTATATAATTAATCTTCTATTAATTTATTCATATAATATTATTACATCAACCTAACCATAGGAAAGGGAGGTTATGGCAATAATAACTGATCAAAACTTTAAATCAAATGAGGACTGTTCGTAAAGTTATTTAGAGAATCTGGAAATGAAATGAAGAAAATATTTTTTATTATTGTGTTTGCAGGTTTAATTGTTGGAGCGCTGTTCTTCATCAATAATCAAGTTAATTCAGTTTCAGCAAATGTGCCCAGCTCAACAGATGCTACCTGCCCAAAGACTGGTGATTGGACAAAAATCGATGGCACTAGTCCTGGTTACCAAGCACCTTCAGGGAAAATAATCATTGAGGTGTGCATTAAAGGCGGTCAAGAAGGCCAATCCGCTAATGGATATGAAGCATATTTATCATCTGATGGGTGGTTTCAACAGCCTGCAGGCACAAATTGTGTGGGTGCCAGCGGGATTGGAACGAATTCAGCTTCAACTTATCGCTCTGGATCTGCAAATGGTAATGAATGCGCCAATATCTCTCACAGCTCATTTAGGACTGCTGATGCACCTCCACCCCTGCCAGAAAATGCAACCGCTTCTGCAACACCCCAAGGATGTGTTCAAGGCGTAACAAACACCACACCAGTCTACTTATCTGTTACTGGAGCCACCATGCATGTCCATAAGCCAGGGGGAGAAATTTTCGACCACACTGGTACAGATACCTATTACGATTGGCCTGAAGGAAGTTATGGATTAACTTATACGCCATCAAGTGGTTACGTAATCCCTCAAGGGCTTACAACGGGCTTCACGATCGATGAATGTAAATATGATGATCCAGAAGATGCAACCGCCTCTGCGGTACCTCAAGCCTGTGTCAAAGGCATTTCAATCAACACACCAGTCAAATTATCAGTTACCGGTGCAACAATGCATGTCAACCCACCAGTAGGCAGCACCTGGGATCACACTGGAACAAATACTTACAATAATTTGGAAGTCGGAAATTACGGATTATCCTATACTGCCTTGCCGGGTTTTCAAATCCCTGCTGGCCTTCCAACAAACTTTGATGTAGATGAGTGTAAATTTGAAGACAATGAGAATGCCTATGCAAGTATTATATTAGAAGAATGCGGCGTTAACGATCAAACCAGGCCTGTGACAATCGCATTTAGAGGTTTTAATTGGGTCAAGCTCACACCGCCTTCATTGCAAATCCTATCTTCGGTGATCGAACAAACCGATGGCGCGGCTAAAACCTATAATGGCTTGGAAGTAGGATTTCACGCACTAAGTGTTGAATTAGCAGATGGTTTTGAAGACCCAGGAGATATTCCTTCTGGCATTGAAGTATTTGCCTGCAGCACAAAAGAAGAAAATGGCGAGAAAGACGAGCCCAAAGTTGATCCCCAGCCCGATATCCCCGCCGGCGGGCAGGGACCTTCCCTGATCGGCACGATCGCACCCGTAGGTGCCGGTATCTCCGGTCTGGCTGTAGCCTGGTACTTCTTGAAGGATAAGTTCCTGAATAAATAAATACTAAACATTAACCTTATCTATTTGCCTCACTTCAGTCGCTCTAACTTGACTGAAGTGAGGCCGTGCTTATAATACACTGATGAAAACACTGCGGCTGGCTGTCCTGTTTGTCCTCCTGGCTTTTTCTCTCACATCAAATGCCTATCTGCCACCCAGGCAGGTTGCTCCGGTCACAACCCTGCCGCCGACCACACCTGAAGTCAATTCTAATCCCATTCTGCGTTCAACACCTGCCAACAATCGGCCTGTTGAAAGTTCAGATAGCCAGCAAATTCCCGCCGCACCATTAACTGCAGAGCCTGCCTTGCCCGATCTCTACGAGTGCAATATGGCGATGGCCTTCACTTCCGGTCCGCTGACAGGCAACGGCAGCCAGTTCACCGTGCTCGATCAATCCTATTTTTATGACAAAGGGGATAAATTCCATCCCGGCAAGAACTCATCCGTTTATTATCAAGTCCCCCGCTATTTGATCCTGCATTCCGCCTATCACAACGGCAATCTGCTCAAACCGCTGGAGGCAGAATTCCTGCGCTATTACCTCGAATACTGGGGTGATGCCATGCCAACCTACATCCAGTACCGGATCGATGCCCTTATAGGGTCCCAGGTTACCTGGCACTGCGATGATGACCTCCTGTTCGTAACCGAGATCACGGGCATCTTGCGTCTCTCAGAAGAAGCCTCCACCCGCCTGTGGCTAGAACCAGAACAACTGGAACAAATTCTCGAAGCACAAGAGGGTAACCCGGCAGAATGGATCGGGGATCTCCCACCTATCCGAGAGAATGGTTTTTACGTTGGTTTTTGCGGTTGGGGGCCGCGTGAGCTGGGGGACAACCGTTTCGACATCTTCCGATACCTGGTGCAGTTCACCCCGATTGATTAATATCTATTATCTGCGCTGTTATTCCTCGGCCTTCAACTCAATCCCAGCCAGCTTCTCAATCACTCCGATCACTGCCGCATTATCCAGTTCCGCCATGCCCATTTCCAGCATGGCATTGAACAACTGCGCGTTGACGGCAGTCGAAGGCAGCGGAGACCCGTATTCTCGTGCGGTGTCCATCACGATGCCCAGGTCTTTAGCCTGCATATAAGCCTTGAAGCCCGGCTGGCGGTTGCCTGCAAATAATCGCTGGGGTTTGTTCTCCAGCGTCCAGCAGCCTGCTGCACCGCCCCGGATGGCCTGAACGACCTTCTGCGGGTCTGCACCGGCTTTCTGCGCCAAAATCAGCAGTTCACCCATCGCTACCATCTGCGCTGCCACCATCACCTGGTTAGCCGCCTTGGCGATCTGTCCGTCCCCCAACCCGCCCACATGCGTGATCGTTTTACCAATCGCCTGCAAAACCGGCATAGCCTTCTTCAGCGCTTCTTCAGGTCCGCCGACCATGATTGTCAGCGTGCCCTCAATCGCACCGATATCCCCACCAGAAACCGGGGCATCCAGCATCATCATGCCTTTTTCAGCCAACACCACACCGATATGCCGGGCAGTAGCCGGTTTGATGGTGGAATTATCAACCAGAATCAGGCCCTCATGTGCACCGTGGATGATCCCATCCTCCCCCAGCGCGACCAGCTCAACGTCCGGCGAGTCCGGCAGATTGGTAAAGACGATATCAACCTGCCTGGCGACCTCTGCTGGTGAAAAGGCCTCTTTTGCACCTTCTGCCACCAGTTTATCCACACTCCCCCTGCTGCGGTTATGAACAACCAGGTCAAAACCTGCTTTGAGGATATTTCTTGCCATGGGTTTGCCCATGATCCCCAACCCGATATAGCCTATTTTCAATGACATCTTTTCCCTTCTATCTAATCTCTCCAAACTTTATTGAACACCGGCCCGTCATAACAGGCCAGCCAGCCCACCGGCAGCGATGGGTCTGATGAAACCGGCACCTCACAACTGCCGCAAAGTCCCATCCCGCAGCGCATGTGTGCTTCCCATGAAAGTTGATAATTGACCTGGTTTTTCCGGCAGAAACCAGCCAATGCCGATAGCATCCCATTTGGCCCGCAGGCATAAACCCCATCAAAGGGCACATCTTGATAGGCGCTTTCGACGATTTGGGTCACCAAGCCTGTAATACCATGGCTGCCGTCCTCCGTCGCACAGGCAACCTCACAGCCGCATTGTGTAAACGCATCAACCAGCAGCAATCCACCTTCATTTCGTGCTCCCAGGCAAATACGAGGATGAAGTCCGTTATTTAGCATCATTTTTGCCAACGATAATAGAGGTGCCGCGCCGTATCCCCCGCCGACCAGCAGCGGGTGTTTACCAGCCATCTGGTAGCCCTGCCCAAGTGGACCCTTGATCCACAGCGTGTCGCCAGGGTTCATCTGGTGCATCGCCTGGCTGACCGGCCCGACATTAACCGCCAGCAGGCTGAAGGGGTTCAGGTCTGCAATGCTGAACGGCTTCTCGCCCATTCCGGGCACCCAGGCCATCACAAACTGGCCGGGCTGGGCATCGATCGTGCCTTCAAACGTCAGCCAGCATGTGGTTTGGTTAATTTCTTTTTTAGAAACTAAAGTTCTTGCTGAAAAATCTGCCGCCATGTCAGAGTGCCTTCCCGATTAATGTAGCGATATCCTTAACACCTAGATCTGCCATCAAATCTTCCATCTCTTTGAGGATCAGCCGGAAGGCTTCCGGTCCACGGTACCATAAAGCAGACCCCACCCCAACGGCCGTAGCCCCCGCCATCAGCATTTCAACCGCATCCTCCCCCGTGTTCACGCCACCCGTGCCGATGATCGGTACCGAGACTGAACGCGCAATTTCAGCCACACATCGCAGAGCAATCGGCTTGAGTGCCGGTCCAGAGATGCCGCCAATGCGGTTCTTCAGCACTGGCTGTGCTGCCCTGGCATCCAGCACCATCCCGGGCATCGTATTGATCGCTGTGATCACATCTGCACCGGCATCCACAACGGCCCTTGCGATCCGCCCGATATCCGGGACGTTTGGGGCCAGTTTTATCGCCACCGGGATGTCACCCACTGCCTTTTTAACAGCGTCAGTCACAGCCGAAGCACTTTTTGCATCCGCAGCAAAAGGAAGCCCAAAATCATCATGAACATTCGGACAGGAAATATTCACCTCGATCAGGTCCGGCTCAGCATCAACCAAGATCGATGCAACCTTGCCAAACTCAGCCACAGTGCCGGCAAACATGCTGGCAAACAAAGGCACAGAGACCTCTTTTAACAGCTTTTTAGCCTCCCGCAGAACCACGATTTCATCCTGCACCCCGGGGTTCGTCAGTCCTATGGCGTTTAGCAGCCCATGCTCCCATTCAACCATCACCGGGTTGGCATGGCCTTCGCGGGATACCGGGCCGCAGCTTTTAGCAGTGACCGCCCCAGCCCCTGCAAAGGCCACTCGCTGCATTAATGTCGGGCTGGTACCCATCACACCGGATGCCAGCACCAGGGGATTTTTCAAGTCGAGCGTGCAGAATTTAATTATAGTATTGAGCTTTTTAACCAATGGATCTCTTTTCCTTCATTTCAAGCGAATCTCCTAAGATTTTAACACTTAATCAGCAAAAGGAATTTTTTTACCATTAAATAACTACCGGCATTGGCTTTTGGAAAACCTGTCTTGTAAAACATCTTTATATGAGTATTACATTCACACGGAGTTTGAAGGAGATTTACTTTATCAAACACAGATTTAATATGTTTTTTGTGGTTAATTAAGTGTAGAATTTCAGAATAAATTGGCAAAAATCGGTAGGTCGCGGTAGAATAGGTGTCAGATTAATTGCGGGCGTAGCCAAGTGGTAAGGCAGTAGCTTCCCAAGCTACCATTCGCGAGTTCGAATCTCGTCGCCCGCTTTTTCTATCTAACTTGGCGAGTTCGAACACCCGAAGAGGGTGGGCTTTGCACTCTCGTCGCCCGCTTTTTCTATCTAACTTGGCGAGTTCGAACACCCGAAGAGGGTGGGCTTTGCACTCTCGTCGCCCGCTTTTTCTATTTAACTTGGCGAGTTCGAA
>CAZCBW010000029.1:29123-35230 GCA_964497065.1 uncultured Candidatus Brevefilum sp.
GGTGGGCTTTGCACTCTCGTCGCCCGCTTTTTCTATTTAACTTGGCGAGTTCGAACACCCGAAGAGGGTGGGCTTTGCACTCTCGTCGCCCGCTTTTTCTATTTAACTTGGCGAGTTCGAATCCCCATTCACCCACCTCCATTATCATTCCGGGGGTTCCACTTCGTTTCAGGGATGACCCTCTCATCGCCCGCTTTTTTGATTCCCAAATCCATTACCCCCACGATATCGGCAAATCTTGTCTTCAGGCTTCAAACACACGCAGCGGATGGCCGGGGTCAAGGTAAACGTCCACCCGTGTTCCTGCCGGGTAGTTTTCAATATGCGGTTTGATCGCCTCCAACACCAATCCTGAATCCAGCTGCAGCCGGTAAAGATTGAAGATGCCGCGAAAGATCCGCTCAGCGACAATACCATTGCCATGCTGATCTGGCTTAAAGTTGATATCATCTGATCGGACGGCGATATCCACAGCCGCACTCATCGGAAAGCTGGAAGGCTGCTGGAAAAAACCCAGCTCACTTTGAAAGCCGCCCTGACTAACCTCAGCCGGCAAGAAAATACTGCCGCCCATGAATTCAGCTACAAATCGCGATGCTGCATGTGAAAAAATATCCTCAGGTGGGGCAATTTGATCCAGGTACCCTTTCTGCAGCACTGCCACCCGATCGCCCATGAACAGCGCTTCTTCCTGGTCATGGGTCACGAAGATCACAGAAGCATAGACTTCTTTCAACAGCGACCGGACCTGTTCCCGCATGCCTATACGCAAATCGGTATCGAGGCTGCTGAAGGGCTCATCCATCAGCACCAATACGGGCTGCGGCGCTAAAGCCCTGGCTAATGCAACCCGCTGACGCTCCCCACCAGAGAGTTCATGAGGAAAGCGTTCAGCATAACTTTCCATCCCCACCAGGTGCAGCATAGAAGAGACAGTCTGCTTGATATTAGACCCCTTTTTCCGTCTCAAACCAAAAGCGATATTGTTGAAAACCGATAAATGCGGGAAAAGTGCATGGTCTTGAAACACCATCCCCACCCCGCGTTTTTCCGGTGGTACAAAACACCCAGGGGCAGACACCATCGCATCTTTGATCCATATCTCACCTTTATCTGGCTGCTCAAGCCCGGCGATCATGCGCAGTGTGGTCGTCTTACCGCATCCGCTGGGGCCAACCAGCGTGAGGATCTCGCCTTTTGCCAGGTTGAACGAAATGTCATTAACTGCAGGGTAACGGTTATCCGGAAAATCTTTGACCAGGTTATTCACTGATAAAGCCTTCATTTAAATGCCTGCTCCCTTCTAAGCAATAATGCAAGCGGGATGATGGAGATGACAACCAGCAGAAGTGCTGCAGGTGCTGCCTGGAGGTAAAAACCATCATTCGACCACATCCAAACCCGAACGGCCAATGTATCAAAACCAGCCGGACGAAGCAATAAGGTGGCCGGCAGCTCTTTGATCGAACTGAGGAAGATCAGCGCACCGCCTGCCAGAAGCCCGGGCATGATCAGAGGCAAGGTGACCTTTCGAAAGGTTTGCCAGGCTGTTTTTCCTGATGTCCGGGATGCTTCTTCAAGTGACGGTGAGAGTTGGCTAAGCGCTGATTCACTTGAACGGACGGCCTGCGGCATATAGCGTAAGACATAAGCCAGCACAACCACCAGCGGTGTGGCATAGAAGAAAGGCACCACACGATTCACCAGCAAAACCACGCTCAACGCTGTCACCACACCCGGGATGGCGTAGCCGATCTGGCAAAATCGAGAGACAATGCGAGAAAATTTAACCGGATATCGAACAGCATAAATTGCCACCGGGATCGATAAAACCACACCCACAAAAGCTGCCAACAAACCTGTTGAAAGGCTGTTAAAGATATAGTTCCCAAAAGTTTGTGACCCGGTCCGCATGACCATCTGCAATGCTGTCTGGTCACGCAGTGCCTGAACGCTCCAATAAGTCAACGTGATCAACGGCACAAGAAGCGTGGTAAAAACAACGCCACAAACCAGCAGCAAAGCCGGGATTTTCCATTTGCCGAGACGGGCCAGCCTGGCCTCCCGCCAATTGCTTTCCATCTGGGTATAGCGGGCTTTCCCGTGGATGCGAATTTCTGCCCACAGGAATACAATCGCCAGGGTTACCAGCACACTGCTCAACACAACAGCGGCTGAACGATCATATCGCCCAGAAAGCTGCACAAAGATAGCAGAAGAAAATGTTTCAAACCTTAATAAGGCTACCGTTCCATATTCTGCCAGCACATCCAGTGCAATCAGCAGTGCACCAGCCGTGATCCCAGGCCGCATCACAGGCAGAACAACCGTAAAAAACGCTTGCCATGGACGACACCCCAAAACCCGGGCAGATTCTTCAATTGAAGCATGCAGTGAACGAAATGCCGCACTGCTCAGCAGGTAAACATAAGGGAAGCTGAAGATCGTCAAAATGAATACTGTTCCCCCAAAACCGGTCGGCTGCGGCAGTGCACCGGTATAACCAAACCAGTGCTCCAGTGCCTGGGGGATCAATCCTCCCCTCGGTCGGAGCAGTGTCAGATGGATGATCGCCCCGATATAGGCAGGGATGGCTAAAGGTAGTGCAAACAACCACCGAAAAACCTTGCGGCCAGGCAGGTCACTGTGTTCTGTCAACCAGGCCAGGCCTGTACCAAGGAGGGTGGCGGCCGTTGTGACTGCCAGAACCAGGATCAACGTGTTCCCCAATAAGACCCAGATTCGAGCTTGCAGCAAACGCAGCCAGGCCTGCCTGTCAGCGCCGAAAGTACGCAGGAAGATATAAAATGCCGGCACAGCAGCAAACGCCGCCACACTGAGTGCCAGTGTGATCAATACTATGGGTCGGTTAGATCGATTAAAAACCTGCCGTACTTTGTTGGCTGTTGGATTAAGACGATTTGTGAACGCCTGTCCAGAAATTTTCATTGTTTCAGGGCATCTGTACCTTTTCCATCAAAGCAAACGTGGCATCCATCTCGCCTGCTGCTTTAGCAATATCAATTTCACTCAAAGTCATCACCGCCAATGGCTGGATGTCAGTAGCCACTGGGATACCAGGAATGATCGGATATTCAAAATTTTCATTAGCAAATAATTGCTGCCCCTGTTCGGACAGTAAAAAGTCGATCAATGCCTGAGCAGAAGCCGGATTGTTTGCGCCGTTAATAATAGCCGCAGACGTTGCATTGGTCATTAATCCTATCTGGCCCTCGGCCTGGTCTGGATAGACCACACCCACCGGGCTTCCCTCAGCCAGCTGCAGGTAGTAATAATAGTGGTTTACCAAGCCTAAGGCAAACTCGCCTGTGCCAACCGCTTTGCGCACATCAGTATGACCGCCGAAAAATGTGGTGTCGTTATCAAGCATGCCTTTCAGCCATGCTTCTGTCCCATCATCACCAATCAGCTGGCGCATCAATGCAATCTGAGCCTGCATCGACCCGTTTGTTGAGCTGGTGGTTGCCACCTGGCCGCGCCATTGTTCCTGGGTAAGCTCAAATATGGATGTCGGGACTTCTTCAGGTGTCAGCAGGTCTGTATTGTACATGATCACCCGCGCCCGAAGTGTCAGGCTGACCCAAAGATCGTCTGGGCTGCGAAACCCAGCCGGGATTGAGTTCACACCCTCAGGTGCATAAGGCTGAAAAGCACCTTGCTCTGCCAGTGCCTGCGCCGTAAATATTTCCGTGGTGATAAAAACATCCGCCTGGGGGTTAGCCTGTTCCTCTAAAATCGCGTTTGCCAGCTCGCTGTTGCTGCCTGCTTTTAATAAAACCTCGATATCAGGATACTGCACACTGAAGGCATTCAAAACCGGCTGAAGTAAGGCTTCAGACCGGCCGGAATAGACCACCAGCCTGCCGTTATTACCAGCTGGTTCTGAAGGCGTTGTGACTTCAGGAGAACATGCAGCCGTAAAAAAAAGCATGAAAATCATCATCAGGATAAATTTTGTGTTCAAAACACCTCGCTTTTTTAAAGTTTTATAACTACACAGCTTGTGAGGAAATCGGTGATGTAGTGTGGCGGCTTCGCCGCCACACTACATCACCTACCTTTCAGTTGCAAGGCAGCCTGAGCAATTATAAAGTTTTGTCATTTAGAATTGTCTGGCCTATGTTAGAATTAGTTCATATGATAAGCCAGGCAATTAACCGTAATTAGTATATACTAAGTTGCTTCTTTAGTAAAGTCTAATTGTAATTTGGTCGGGAGATAAATGTCAGAATATAAAAACGAAAGCAGCACTGAACGCCCTACCCATACCGTCGAAGATTATTTGATGTTTATGCATCTTATGACCCAGGATGATGGCGTGATCGTTGCTGCCCGCCTGGCAGAACTGCTGGATGTGACACCGGCGACCGTCACAATGACGATAAAACGGATGGAACGTGATCAGTGGGTTGTCAATCGCGGACGGGGCGACATCACCCTGACAAAAGCCGGTCAGGCGGCCGCCGATTCTGTCACCCGGCGCCATATGCTGGTTGAATGTATGCTGGTGAATTTATTAAAAGTCCCCATCAACGAAACCCACGCTGAAGCGCATGCCATTGAACATGCCATCTCACCTGCACTGGAAGAACGGTTAAGAGAAGTGTTGGGGGATCCAAAACTCTGCCCGCACGGCAATCCCTTCCCGGGGCATGAAGAATTGGTCAGCGATTGGCTGCCCCTAACAGATTTTCAGGAGGGTCAGCAGGTCATCATCCGGCGGATTCACATGTTTGCTGAAGAAAGGCCAGCCCTGATCCGGTTCTTATATGACCACAGCATCGTACCGGGCGTACGGGGAGAAATTATTGATGTCTTGCCGTTCAACCAGACGCTTGGCATCCGGCTTGAAAATGAGGTCGTCACCCTGGGGGTTCAAACGGCTCAATGGATCTTTGCTGAGGTCCTATTGCCAGAAAAGTAAAACCTGTTCACAGATAGAAAATCACAATCGTCCCCAATACCAGGAAGGGCACAAAGGGCAGCGCATTGCCAAAAACATGATACCGTTTTGTCACGATCAGGCTGGTCGCTTAGATCTCCCTTAAAGAATTTTTATGCCATAAATTAAACCGCTCTGATACTCAAAAACCCTATAATTGCACAAACCAACAGAATACAAGGATGCTGGGCATTACATGGCGTGCTGTTTAATGTTTAGATGGCACATATCAAACCCAACCATGTCTCGCGACTTGAGTGTCTTGATTTAAGCGATAAAAAGTTTAACCAGCACTCAAAACATAAAAATCCCCGTACCCAACATTCAGGTTTCTAATCAATAATTGGAAAAGGTGTTAATCATGAAGCTATCGCACGTGTTTTATTTACGCTCTTTCGTAATTTTAGCCATCGGACTGGCAGCAGCAGTTTTTTTTTTCGCTTCACCAGCCGTCGCAGAGTCAAAGTCAAATGACGACTTTGTCATCACTGTCAAAACAGATATTTCGGATCCCTTATCCAAGACTTTTACGATCCCCACTAACAATGATTTTGCTTATAACTATAATGTTGATTGTGATGATGATGGCATTAATGAACATCAAAGCGCATCAGGGAATGTAACCTGTATATATGACACCCCTGGCACTTATACAATTCGCATCAAAGATAACACCGGTTTAGGGACAGGCTTTCCGCACATTCATTTTAAAAACGGTGGTGACAAAGACAAACTGCTCACGATCGAACAATGGGGCACGGGCAAGTGGTCCTCGATGGCATTCGCCTTTCAGGGTTGTTCCAATCTAAATATTACCAACCCAACAATTGACGAACCTATCCTGACCGACACCTATGATCTTAGTTACATGTTCTCAAAAGCCAGTACCTTCAATGGAACGATTGGGAATTGGGACACCAGCAATATAATATATATGGAAGGGATGTTTTCCGAAGCAAGCGTCTTCAACCAGGATATTGGCGATTGGAATACAGAAAATGTAATGAATATGGGCTGGATGTTTTCAGGTGCCAGCGCGTTCAACCAGGATATCAGCCTTTGGAATACCGGGAATGTCACAGGTATGTACGGCATGTTTGCCGATGCAACCTCCTTCAATAAAAACATCGGTGGCTGGAATACA
>CAZCBW010000030.1:0-6457 GCA_964497065.1 uncultured Candidatus Brevefilum sp.
GCCAGAAGTTGATCACGCTTTGATCGAACGACTAAATTCGTTTCGCTAAAACAAACACCTTTATCATGCAGGCAATAATTCGAGAGTCTTAAAAAAACAAGTCAGGAATGACCAAAATCGAAAATTGAGATTCAATTAATAAAAAACTGCCTGTCAAATATTTTGTCGGGTTGGGCTTGGATCAAAAGTCGCCAGATCATTCATCGCTGACCATCTTTTGGAATTGGATCACCAAGCACGGGGACTTAGGAAAGTTTGAGGTCTTATTGGCAGAAATTATTCAGATTGCACTGGCTTCAGGTGTTCATTTTGGCGGTTTGCAGGTCATCGACAGCGTTTATAGTGAAGCCATTGTCAATACAGCCAAAGATAAAGGCCGCAAAGATGATGGGAAAGGGCCTCGCGATCCGGATGCCATATGGGGTGCGACTCGAAGAGCGCTTCGCAGAGGGAAAACAAAAGGCTAAAGACCAAAACGGTCAAGCCGTGGGTCAAGTGAAATACTTCTTCGGTTATAAAGGACACGTGAGCATGAATGCTGAGAGCAACCTCATCACCAGCCTGGAGGTGACTTCGGGTAAAGTGTATGACGGTCACCATTTTTGTTCATTGGTTGATCAAGATTTAGCCCAAAACATACCCGCTGACACCTAAATTAGGGTATCTGACTCCTGTTGAGTTCGAGACAGCCTTTATGCTAGACGGCCCAATCGAACCGACAGATCCCCCTAAGGATTAAAAAAACGGTCCAGTTCTATGAGTCCACTTGAACAAATGCCATCTAAGAGCAAGAGTTACGCTTTATCTATTAACTGCCTTTTTCTTTTGGTATACTTTGCTAAGGGAATTACCCCTGCACATTTTTTAAAATTTGATTGGCTGAACACACATTGGGGAGAGATTTATGGGACAATATGGAACAGCAAAATTACTGTTTGGCAATCCAGTTAAATCCTTCATGGAAAGATTCATCACTCATTACGAGTTATTTCTTGCTGATAACAACAGACCATCGTTGATTTTCAATTCCACATCGATCGATAAATCAATTTATTCTACTGGTTCCTCATATCCATAAAGGAAATAAAAAATGGTTGATTCTGATATCACACAAAAACAGACTGAAACCTATGATTCTGCTTCATTAGAAAGAATTGAAGAATTCAAGGTTCTTTATGATGAGTTTCTATCCAGTTTTCTTCATACTGAGAAAGGCGAACGTCACATTCGGTATATAGTACAGGGTCGGGAAGAGGCTGAGAAGAATATTTCGACTGTCAACAAGGCAACTGAAAATGGAGAAGACATTACTGATCTTGTCCTGTTAAAACTGTTGCCATATAACGATTTTAAGAATAACCGTGATAAAGGGGCCTGGATTAATGTTGCCCCCGCAATAAAGGGAAATATCAAATCCTGGTTTGAGAATGCAGGCAGGACGTTTCCGGAGGATTGGCCAAAAATCTCCCGGGCAATATTGAGTTTTGTTAACCGGTGCATGGAAAACCCTGAAAACCTGAATGATGCCTGTATTGAATTTTCTGAGCTGCCTTATTCAACCGGTCTCCAGACAGGTATGTTAACACCAATCCTGAATGCTTTAAACCCGGAATCTTTTTTACTGATTAACAATAAATCTCGTGAGGTTATCAATCACTTCACAGGTTCGGATTATGGCCAGGCACTTGTCAATTATCCTGAAATTAATAAAACAGGAAAACAATTAATCAATGATGTAAGGCCTGTTCTTGACCGGGCTGAGAGTGTTGAAATTAGTTCTGTAGATTTATTTGATATCTTCTGTCACTGGCTGGTTTCTGAGAAGCAATACTTCAAACCTGCAAAACTCGGTAAGAATTTTATAGACCTGTTTGGTACCGTCGATGATGCAATGTTGGCGTTCAGGTTTTTGGGAGTTGCCGTCAGGTATTTGAATATAGATGATAAAGACGATCCTCGGGCTGCTTTATCATTTTATAGGGATGGTAAAGAACTAAAAATGCACCTGAGTTATGGTAATTGGGCTGTATTGGGGTTTCAAGGGAGTAATGAAAGAATCAATAAAGTATTAATCAGCGTGTTTAAGGATTCTATCAAATTAAATACCTTGTCTGAGGGGGATTTTGTAACATCTGATACTGAGCCAAAAATCACCTTGAATTACTTATCTTTGGATGAATTTAAAGCCAATCATCTAGCGTTGTTGGAAATTTTCCAGGAGACATTGGAACACATTCAAAGCAAATTCGCTCATTGGAAAGCCAGTCCATATCACAAATACAACAAAGATAAAATTCTTGAAGCACTGATTGATGAATCTTTACTGGAAAGTTTATTAGCTGAAGGGGTAACACCAGGTGATGGTCAACCTGAAGAGACAACTCGCTACTGGAAAATCGCACCTGGTAGAGAAGCATGGAACTGGGACACCTGGAAGAGCGAAAATATCATCACAATTGGTTGGGACCAGGTCGGGGATCTCAGTGGAAAAACAAAGGAAGAAATTGACTTAATCTATGATCAGGCCTGTGAAAATTATTCAGATTGGGGAACTGGAGGAAACATCCAGCTTGGCAGGTTTATGGAGGTTCAGATCGGCGATCGCATAATTGCCAATCAGGGTAAGGGGAAAATTCTTGGCTTTGGCACGGTGATTGGAGATTATTACTTTGTCCCCGATGTCACTCATGGACACCGTATACCCGTTCAGTGGGATGATCTGGAAATACGTGAAATTGATGAGGGCGGTTGGGCGATGACTATTCTTAATTTGGATGAGGATAAGTTTAATCATATGATATCAATCAAGCCGATCGATATTGAAACTCGGCTGGAAGAAGTGTTATCACAGCAACCTTTTTACAGCCTGGAAATGTGTTCTGAAGAAACCGGTTTCGGTCTTATTGAATTATCTAGGTATATTAGAGCTGTTGATCGTAAGAAACAGGCAATCTTCTACGGACCTCCCGGAACAGGTAAGACTTATCTGGCTGAAAGAATTGCGAAACATCTTGTTGGTGGTGGGTATGGGTTCATCGACTTAATCCAGTTTCATTCTGAGGTGGCGTATGAAGATTTTATTCAGGGCATACGACCACAGGAAAACGAAAAAGGTGAGTTGCGATATCCATTGGTCCCGGGACGATTCATGGATTTTTGTAATAAGGCTAGTCAGACAAAAGATATCTGTGTTTTGATCATCGATGAAATTAATCGGGCCAACCTGTCACGGGTTTTTGGTGAGCTGATGTACCTTTTGGAGTATCGGGACAAAACCATTTATCTGGCCGCAGGTCAGAGATTTAAAATCCCAGCGAATGTAAGGATAATTGGAACAATGAACACTGCTGATCGCTCAATTGCTCTGGTCGACCATGCACTTCGCAGGCGTTTTGCCTTCTTGAGTCTTTATCCGGATTATGAATTGTTGAGGAAATATCATCAAAAAACAGAAAGTGGATTCAACCCGGAAACCCTGATCAATATTCTGAATAGACTCAACAAACAGATAGGCGATCGTCATTATTTTATCGGACCCAGTTATTTCCTGAGAGATGATATCCGCGTCCACCTGAAAGACATCTGGCAGATGGAAATAGAACCATACCTGGAAGAGTTTTTCTTTGATCAACCCGATAACTACAAAAAGTTTGTCTGGGAGACGATTGAAGATGAAATTGGTCAATGATAATTAAACGTGAGCCAATCTCTTTAATTGAATATGTAAAACATAAAGAGCCAAAACATCGAATTTCTGATGCAGACGGCGAGAAACTTTGGCTTCACTACAATAATCAAATTCAGGTGGGTATTCCTTCATTTCAGAATGATCATCAATGGGTATTGACATCCCAGGGATATATTGGTTTCATACCGGTTTCAGAAGACCTCAGCATCTCAATATCACCTAAAACACCCATTCAAAACCTTTTTGGTATGTGGGAATATGCATACAGGCTTAAAGACATTAATTTCTTGGGTGGTTTATTTGAATCACAATCCTTGCAAGAATTCTATTCTGAACTGGCTAATATCCTTGCGAAGCGTGTTATTGACCGCAGCAGAAAAGGTTACTATCGTGCCTATCTATCAAGAACTGAAGATTTATCCTTTTTGAAGGGCAGGGTGGATATCAGACGCATGATATCTGCACCGTGGATTGTTCGACCTCGTTGTTTATATCAGGAACACACGGCAGATATTGATGATAATCAAATTCTAGCCTGGACCTTATATGCCATTTTAAGAAGTGGTTTCTGTGAAGACCGTGTCCTACCCTCCATCAGAAATGCCTACCGGAATTTAGCTCATTTCGTAACATTATCCCCATTCCAGCCAGGAAATTGTATTGGCAGGTTTTATAATCGTTTAAATCTTGATTATGAACCTTTACACGCATTAAGCCGGTTCTTTTTAGAAAATTCGGGCCCATCATTTGAACATGGTGACCGGAAGATGTTGCCTTTTCTGGTCAATATGGCGCAATTATTTGAGTTATTTGTGGCCGAATGGTTGAAAATACATTTGCCGGATGAATATGATTTAAAAACGCAAGAATCAGTTGATATTGATGAAGCCGGGAATATTAACCTTCGTATTGACCTTGTTCTCTATCTGAAACACACCGGTCAGCCAATTTGCGTGCTGGATACTAAATATAAAACACCTGAGAAACCTTCACAGGATGATATTGCCCAGGCAAATCTTTATGCAGATGTTATTGGCTGCAAACAGGCGATATTAATTTATCCGGAAAAAATTTCGCGACCCATGGACCAGGTTGTTGGTGGTATTCGTATTCAAACGGCTACTTTTAATATTGGTGGAGATATTGAAGAAGGGGGAAAGGAATTTCTAGACGAAATTCTTGAAGATCGAATAATTGCTAATTATGCATAAGCCAATAATGGTTTGTTCAAAATGTTTGAAGAAAAATCCAAATATTGAGCTTATATATTTTTCAGAAGACAGAAGTTGGTCGCTTCAATCATCCTTTTGGCTTCCAAGCTTAATTTGCTCGTCAACCCAGGCCTGGCCTTCAGGCGTCAGCACCCTGATCTCATCGCCGGTGCGTCCAAACTGATTATAATCCAGCCCATACCCCACCACGAATAAAGGTTCGATGAATAAGCCGACATGGCGAACTTCAGGCAGGTGTTTGAACCCATTTAACCCGGTATCACGCCAGCCGACATTTTCCGGTCGTTCCTTGAATAAAAAAGTGCAGATATTCCGCTTGGCGACGCCTTTGCCATCCAGGTAATCACATACCTGGATGATCGTCTCAGAAGTGTCAATGATATCCTCAACGATCACCACCAACCGACCTGAAAGATCCGGCCCCTTATACGGAAAGACCTTTACATCCCCGCTGCCTTCAGTGCCATCATAATGATGATGTGTTCTTAGCCAGGCACTCTCAAAATTGAAAGAAAGTTTTTTAAGTTCCCGATCAAGATCTTGATGAAAGGGTACAGCCCCTTCTCGCAGGCACAGCAGGATGGGCACTTCATTGGCATAATCGATGCTGTAATACATTTCCTTCGCCAACCGCTTCACCACGGATTGAATCCGCTCTCGGCTGGCAACAGTTTCCCCTAAATACGCTTCTGGGATGCTATACGATTCCATCAAATGCTCCTCTTTTCTCTCCACTGAGAACAACTTGTGTAATCCTACTGAATTAACCCCATGCCGTCAATGAAAGGTTTGTTCACCTGATGACTTTTTAAGGCAGGTAAAATTTAAAATCTCACAGCTGGGTTCACACAGGTTATAATGGCTGAAATTTTTATTAACCAAGAATGAAAAGGCAAAACCACCATGCCAGAACTTAAGCAGATTTATCAAAGCTTTGCTGACCGATACCAGGCTCTGGTTGGCCGCGAAGATTATATGGAAAATCTTCTGCCGGCCATCCGCGCAGTTGACCCACTTGACGGGAAGGACGTGATCGAGCTAGGCGCAGGGACGGCCCGCGTCAGCCGCCTGATTGCCCCATTTGTGCGCACGCTGGTAGCAGCAGATATTTCACACCATATGCTGATTTTGGGGAAGCGGCGTTTAAGCGAACTGGGGCTTGATAACTGGCATCTCAGCCTTGAATCGCATATAAACCTGCCCTTCGCATCTAACAGTGCTGATGTGATCATTTCAGGCTGGAGTTTTTGTTACGCAGCGTTAGATGCTGAAGCTCAGTGGGTTTCATCCTTAGAACTGGCTTTAGCTGAAGTAGAAAGAGTCTTGCGGCCAGGTGGGGAAGTGATCCTGATCGAATCTTTGGGGACTGGGTTTACAACGCCCAACAGGCCGAATGTGCTGGCTGATTACTTAGCCTACCTCGATTCTCACGGGTTCGAATCATCCTGGACGCGAACAGATTACTGCTTTATCGATCAGTTTGAGGCTAAAGACCTGACCACCTTCTTTTTTGGTGATGCGCCAATGCCAATGTGGG
>CAZCBW010000030.1:6557-33223 GCA_964497065.1 uncultured Candidatus Brevefilum sp.
GAGGCTAAAGACCTGACCACCTTCTTTTTTGGTGATGCGCCAATGCCAATGTGGGTAACAGATGCAGGGGTGATCGTGCCTGAATGCACCGGCCTATGGTGGAAACACTTTTAGACAATATTATTTGACTATTATTTAATCAATCATCCCATAACGCTGAAGGGCTGTCTCCAGGATCATATTGACTAACGCAGCATGGTCTATGCCTTCTGCTGATGCTTCAATGACCAGGTCAGATATACCCGGTGAAAGTCCGGGTAAAGGATTGATTTCTAATATATACGGTTTCCAATTATCGTTGACATTTAACCGAAAATCCACCCTGGCAACATCAAGCGCACCAGTCACCCGGAATACAGCCGCAGCGAGCCAGTTCAGCTCATCAACCATCTCTGCATCCAATGGTGCAGGGCAGATATAGTTTAGCTGGTCTGCTAAATCTACTTTCAACCGGTTGGCATAGACGCCATCAGTCTCGATATATGGGGACAGGTCTATCTCAAGCGGCGGAAAAAAACGCAAACCAGCCTGGATTCTCGGAAGATTTTCATCATGCGGCAGCCGTCGGGCCACCGGGCCTTTTAAATTACCAACCATCCCGACTGTAACTTCACGCCCTTCAATATAGGTTTCTACCAGTGCAGCCTGATGGTACCGTTCGATAATTTGCCCAACCTGTTCCTGCAATTCTTTTTCATCGTGCACAATCGACTTTAGAGAAACGCCCATGCCGGTGCCTTCGCGGCTGGGTTTGACGAATAAAGGAAAAGTCAGCTTTTCATCTAATGGTTCGTTCACACGCTCAAAAGTTTGAAACTCGGGCGAGGGAAGATCGTGGTAAGCCAAAACGCGCTTGGTCATCGGTTTATCTAAGGTCAACGCCAATGCCAACACTTGCGAACCTGTATAGGGGATCTGTAATTTTTCCAGGATGGCCGGTACCTGGGCCTCGCGGGAATCACCAAAATGACCTTCGCAGATATTGAAGCAGATATCTGGTTGATATTTCCGCACTGCATCAATGAGTGTGATATCGCCTTCAAGAAATTCACATGTGTGCCCGCCAGACCTGACAGCTTCTAACAGGGATTGAATCGTTTTTTCACTATCCAGGTCATCCCACTGGTCTGCAGGCATATCATCCCAACGAGGGGCATTCTTTTTTAAATTTGCTAACAGCGCAACTTTAAATGACTTCACTGGATGCTTCCACCAGGCGGGCTTCTTCTGCCAGGGCAACCCGCATCCCTTCATCCTCATCAACCCTGGTCAGTAAGTAACCGCCAATGATAAAAAAGATGATCAGTGAAACAATCGAAAGGCGGCTCCCGCCCATGATCGTGCTGACCACACCAAACATCAATGGCCCGGCCGTACCGGCCACCTTCTCGCTGACGCTGAAAAAGGAATAGAACTCTGCAGATTTGCTCTTAGGCAGCATTCGGCTGAATAATGAGCGGGAAAGTGCCTGGCTGCCGCCCTGGACCATCGCCACACCAAATCCTAACAGCCAAAAATGGATCTCCTGGAACATGAAATAACCGCCGATGGCAACAGCTGTATACACGCCAAGGCTGAGCAAGATGGATTTTTTCGTGCCGATTTTGTTTCCCAGCTTCCCAAAAAGCAGTGAGAATGGTATCCCGACAAACTGCACCATCAAGAGCGTCCCGATCGTGGTCAGTTGGCTGAAATTCAGCTCAGTTCCATAGATAGTAGCCATAACGATGATCGTCCCGATCCCGTTGTTGTACAGCCAAAAGGCAATGATAAACTTGAATAATTCTTTAAATTTACGAATCTCGCCAAAGGTATGTGATAACCGGCTGAATGCAGCCTGCACCGGGTTAAAGCCCTCTTCACCCCTCAGGATGCGGCGGGTTGGTTCTTTGACAAATCGCCACAGTGGAATAGTAAAGATCAACCACCAGCCTGCGACGGTCAAAAAACTCAGGCGGCTCATCAACACCGTTGTTTCACCATCTGGTGCAAACATGATCATCCCCAGGTTGATCGCCAGTAGAAGTCCTCCGCCCAAATATCCAAAGGCATACCCTTTAGATGACACCTGGTCTGTCTCCTCAGGAGAGGCAACATGAGGCAGCAGAGAATCATAAAAAACATTCGCGCCGGCAAAACCAACATTCCCGATGATGTAGAAAAGGGATGCCATCAACCAATCCCCTTCTCTGACAAAATACAACAGGGCTGCGCCTGCAATACCAACCAGCGCAAAGGCTGTCAGGTATTTCTTTTTCGCACCTCTGAAATCTGCCATGGCACCCATCACCGGCCCCATCAGGGCCACAAGCAATAAAGCAATTGTTGAGGTATAAGCCCAATAAGCCGTGCGAATATGTTCCGGCAGGTTCACTGCCGCCACACTGGCATAATACACCGGGAGCACCGCCGCAGTGATGGTGGTCACAAAGGCAGAATTCGCCCAATCATACATGATCCAACCAAATTGGGCTTTTTTTTTCTCCTGAGCTTCCATGAAAGACTCCTTTGATATTTGCAGATACCACTTATTATAAAACTTAAACCCTATGAACGGTGATTAAATTCCTGCGTTTGCTTTTCCACGCGGGTATAATTACGCGCTGCGTGAAAATTCAGCACAAAAATAATAAAACGTTTGTGCTATAATCGTAACGACTCAGCTTATGAGAATTCAGGGATTGTACCCCCGAACTTTCAGTTACAAAGCAGTCTGAGCAGTTACCTATCCTGAATGAGTGTAAATAATATGATGGCTCGTGACAACTTACGTGTGGTCGGCGCACGTGAACATAATTTAAAAAACATCACCGTCGAGATCCCCCGTGACAAATTGGTGGTGATCACCGGTTTATCAGGGTCTGGGAAGAGCTCCCTTGCTTTTGATACAATTTTCGCTGAAGGACAGCGACGATATGTCGAATCCCTCTCAGCTTATGCCCGTCAGTTTCTTGGGCAGATGAACAAACCGGATGTGGATACGATCGAAGGCTTATCACCCGCTGTCTCAATCGACCAGAAAGCCACCTCACATAACCCGCGTTCAACTGTCGGCACGGTCACCGAAGTCTATGACTACCTGCGGCTTTTATACGCCCGGGTTGGCATCCCCCACTGCCCGGAGTGCGGAAGGCAGGTACAAAAACAATCCGCCCAAGAAATTGTGGAGGAAATCGAAAAACTCCCTGAAGGCAGCCGTCTGCAAATCCTCTCACCCCTCGTGCGTGAACGTAAAGGTACTTATCAAGCTGTATTTGAAGAAATTCGCAAAGCTGGCTTTGTGCGTGTGCGGGTTGACGGTGAGACCCATACATTAGACGAAGAATTCAACCTCGACCGCTACAAAAAACATACCATTGAGGCCGTGGTAGACCGGTTGATCTTGCGAACTATTGAAGATGAACAGGAAGCCCAGGCAGCACGTTCACGGCTGACTGATTCTGTGGAAACTTCTCTAAAATTTGGTGATGGTTATGTCACCATCCAGGTGATGTCTGATGACCAGCCCAGGGACATTCAGTTCTCCGAGCATCTGGCCTGCCCAGAACACGGCAGCATGCTCACCGAAATTGAACCCCGCACCTTCTCATTCAATACCCCGCACGGCGCCTGCCCCACCTGCCAGGGATTGGGCAGCCGGCAGGAAATTGATCCCGACCTGCTGATCCCCGATCGCACAGTTGCGTTGATGGACGGTGCCATTGCTGACAGCTCGTGGGACGGCCCCAAAGATGATGGCGGGTATTACTGGCAAATGTTGGAAGCTGTTGCCAAACATTACCAAATCGATCTGGAAGCGCCGGTGGAATCAATCCCCGACAAAAAACTGGATAAGATCCTTTACGGCACAGAAGGCAAAGAGTTGAATGTAGAATTCATCGGCCGGAATGGCCGGAAGAGCTCGTTCCAGGCCTCCTTTGAAGGTGTGATCAACAACCTCGAACGGCGCTATCATGAAACGAATTCGGAATACATTCGGGGGAAGATCACCGAGTTTATGAGCGATCGTCCCTGTCAGACCTGCAACGGCAACCGCTTACGAAAGGAAGCCCTGGCTGTCACTATAGACAGTGTGAATATCATCGATGTGACCACCTGGCCTATCAGACGCAGCCTCGAGTGGGCTGAGCAGCTTTCTGGGGATCAATCTCCCTTCAGCCAACGTGAGACCATGATTGCAGAACGTATCCTCAAGGAGATCAAAGAACGGCTCGGTTTTCTGGTTAATGTCGGCCTGGATTACCTGACGCTCCAGCGGTCTGCAGGCTCCTTATCCGGCGGTGAGGCACAGCGCATCCGCCTGGCCACTCAAATCGGATCTCGGTTGATGGGTGTTCTTTACGTTCTGGACGAACCCTCCATCGGCTTGCACCCTCGAGACAATGACCGCCTGTTGGTCACCCTGGAAGGCATGCGCGATCTGGGTAACACAGTCTTGATCGTGGAACATGACGAAGATACCATTCAAAGAGCCGATTGGATCGTTGATCTTGGGCCAGGTGCAGGCAACCTGGGCGGAGAGATCGTTGCTGAAGGACCGCCTGAAGACATTCTTAACCACCCCGCATCATTGACTGGTGCCTACCTTTCAGGCAGGATGTTTGTGCCAGTCCCCGAGCAGCGGCGCAATGGTACCAATAAGCACCTTGTTCTTAGAGGAGCCCGAGAAAACAACCTTAAGAATATCACCCTGGATCTTCCTTTAGGGAAATTTGTATGCATCACCGGTGTCTCAGGGTCAGGTAAATCTTCTCTACTGATCGATACGCTGTACAAAACATTGGTTCGGGATCTGCATGGTGCCAGAACAAATCCAGGTGACTATGACACACTGGAAGGTGTTGAAAATATCGATAAGATCATCAATATCGACCAATCGCCTATCGGGCGAACCCCGCGCTCTAATCCCGGCACCTATACGGGGGTATTTGATACTATTCGCGACTTGTTTGCGGAACTCCCTGAAAGCAAGATGCGCGGGTATAAGAAAGGGCGATTCAGCTTCAATGTCAAGGGTGGAAGATGTGAAGCCTGTTCCGGCCAGGGCCAGTTAAAAATCGAAATGCAGTTCCTGCCAGATATCTATGTGCCCTGTGATATTTGTTCTGGCAGCCGCTTCAACCGTGAGACCCTCCAGATTCAGTTCAAGGGCAAGAATATCGCAGACGTACTGGATATGACCATCGATACAACGGCAGATTTCTTTGAGGCTCACCCCAAGATCACCCGCCGGCTGGAAACACTGCAAGATGTTGGGTTGGGCTATATCCGGCTTGGCCAATCGGCCACCACCCTGTCAGGCGGTGAGGCGCAAAGGGTCAAACTCTCAAAAGAACTTTCCCGCCGGTCAACAGGCAGTACCTTATACGTGCTGGATGAGCCTTCAGTAGGACTGCACGCTGCGGATGTACATCGGCTGATCAACGTGCTCCAGCGTCTGGTGGACGAAGGCAATACGGTCGTGATCATCGAACACAACCTGGATATCATCAAAGTATCAGATTGGATCATTGACCTCGGACCTGAAGGCGGAGATGCTGGCGGCGAGATCATTGCGGAAGGCGAACCTGAAATGATCTGCCAGGTGCCCCAATCTTATACAGGCCAGTTCATGAAACGGATCCTTGACTGCACAAAATCGCCTGAAAGTAAGAAAAAGGACCAGGCATAAAGCTGTCATTTGCAATTGACTTCTATTTTCCACAAACCCTGTATAAATCATAAGACTCGACCAGTGTTTGAATATCGGTTAAAATGAATGTAATTAAAATCATGGATGAAGAGGGGATGTTCAGCGTGTACCGTTGGATGGCTTCACAAATATGAAGGAATAATTATGAAGAAAAAAGATGCAAAGAACGTTATCTCTGCATATCGCAAAAAACAAAAAATGGGCCCATACATCATCGGCGGTTTTGCCATCCTCTTGGCTGTGGCTGGTATTGCCCTGTTGGCTGTTTATCTTTTAGGCGGCGGCAGCGGCTTTGAAATTTCACTCTTCAACACCAATACGCCCACCCCGACTGAAACCCCGACCCCAACGATGACCTTCACCCCGACAATGACCCCTACGGTCACACAAACACCCACACCAACCATGACAGAGACGCCTTCAGCACCGTTTGAATATGAAGTGCAGGAAGGGGATAACTGCACAACCATTGCAGAGGAATTTGATGTAAACGTGGAAGTGCTGCTGGTGTTGAATAATCTCAGCGGCTGTACCATCTTCCCCGGGCAGACGATATTGATCCCGATCCCTGGACAGGAACTGCCCACAACCACACCGCTGCCCGATGATATCCGCCCAGGTACATTGATTGAACACCGGGTCAGACCAGGCGACAGCCTGTTCCTGATTGCTGAACAGTTCAGCAGTGAAATTGATCGGATCGTTCAGGAAACAAACCGCTATCGCCGTGAGAACAATCTCCCTGAAATCGAAAATTCTGCTGACCTGTTTGTTGGGGATATTGTCATCGTCCCGGTACGGATCGTCCCGACCCCCACCCAAACACCAACAGGAACACCGGAGCCGTAAAAAAATACTGTTCCTTTGCTCAACGATACTGATCAGCGGCAGGTAATACCTGTCGCTGTTTTTAACCTTAAATTACTTTAACGTCACCAAAGCATCCAGCCAATCCCCAAAACTAAAAATTTCTGTGAGTTTTTGAGAGTATATTCAGGTTATATTATGGCCATCAATTCTATAATCAAAGAGTTTTTCGATTTTGAAAGGCTGACCTTACCATGAAAAACCTGCAATGCCCCAAGTGCCGCTCCAGTGAGATCGTCCGGCTGCCAGGTGATATTCAGCCCCCATCCATGCTCAGCGGGGCAAAACCGCCATCGTCTTTTAAGACGATTAAATACACCCAATATTGCTGTGCAAATTGTGGATTCACTGAAATGTGGGTTGATAATCCCGATGACCTGAAAGATCTACTCAAGCATTACGGATTTTAGAGCAGTCTTTTGTAACTACTAAGCTTATGAAAAGATTGGGGTGTACTCCCAATCTTTCAATTGCAGGGCAGCCTGAGCAGCTACAGTTTTTTTCCTTTATAGACAGTCGATTATTTACCCTGACGATGCTTGCTCTGTGCCTGTATCTGCTTCTCTTAAGCAGATGATCAATGTCGAAAGCGCCTGATCTACTTCTGAAAGATCTTTCAAATCAAAATGACGATGCAGTGTCGGCAGGTGATCCTGCCAGGTTTCAAGCAAATTTAATAAGGGCTTTGCCTGTGGCAGCAAGCCTACTGGTACCGGCGTTTTCACAACGGGTGCAGGATCAAATTCCCCATACAACGCATCCAGATCATGATGCTGCAGCGCTTCATGTGTAAAATCTGATGTATCCTCATCATTCGCCAATTTAATCAAAGCTGATTTGCCTGCAGAATCAAGCCGGGGGATATTCGCCATATTTTGTGCAACCGCTCTACGGACATGCACATTTAAATCTTCGGCCAGGTCTACCAGGTCTGGCAGCGCGCCCTGCCCCAACAGTTTGACAAGCGTGATCACTGCCTGGGGGCGTACAAAAGGGTTAGGATCATTAAAAGCGATATCACGTACATCTTCAACGGAAACCATATCCCGCCATTTAGACACAGCTGCCAGAGCGGTCTCACGCACCGTAATCGCATTATCCCGCAGCAGCGGCCTCACAAGCGGCATTGCAGCTTCATAATTGGCCTGCATCATCATTTCAATCAGATTTCGCCTTAAACGATTGCTTGGGTCTCGGAGCAGCGGTGTAAGGATTGCAGCAGCCTCCTCAGCATTCATCTCGACCAATGCCTCAACAGCAACCCCGCGCAGTCCTACTTCATGTTCCGCAATCTCGACCAATGTCGGGATAGCTTTCGTCATATTCAGCCTGGCCAAGACCTCTATATATATTTTCGGTAATTTCAAATCAAAATGGTCATTTGAAGCCATGAAAGTTTTTAATGCATCCAGGATGATCTCGGCGCAATCATAATAATGCAGCCACCCGCAAACACGTGTGGCTGCCAGATGGATCAGGTATTCGTCAGACCGGATGAATTCTGCCAGTCTGGGTTTTATCTTTTCTGGATCAATCCGTGCCAATGCCAGGATTGCAGCCTGCACCACAATTGGTTGGGTATCATCCAGGCAAGCTTCCACCTGGTTAATGGCATTTTCAGCCTGAAGCAAACCCAAGGAATTTACGGCTGCTGCACACACATAATTATTATTATCATCAATGGCTGTTAACAAATGTGAAACAACCTCAGGCGCAGGCAGTTCAACAGAACGTCCCAGCGCTTCAGCAGCGGCAGAACGGACAAAACCATTTGGGTCTTCCATTAAGCCGATGAGTAGATCAGGGTCAGCACGTAGTTCCCCCAAACGTTTGGCTGCGTATGATCGATCGCGCGGGTTGCGTGACTGCGCTAACTTCAGGCTTTGTTCAATCTCTTCTTGATTGGCTTGCTTATTCTTATTATTATATTTGTCCATCATTTTATCTAAGTGTACTACAATCAACGGTCAAAAATGCCACATTAATCGATGGGCTGCTTGGCGGGCTGCCCGACCCGCCGTGGATAAGCTTCAGGGGTACTTGCGGATTTATTGACCACCACGATGAACCTTTCTTCCACAACACCTGGCAGTTCTATTCGCACCAGCTTATGCAGCTTTCCGCCCAATAAATGGATCGCCCTATCAGCTGAATGAGTCTCAACCGGCGCTGACTCGCCTTTCATCGCCATCACGACCCCATTACGATGCACCAATGGCAGCAGATACTCCATCAGGATCGGCATCCTGGCAACAGCCCGGGCAACGGCTAAATCATACCCATGCCGATGAGCAGAATCCTGACCGACAGCTTCTGCCCGTTCGGTCAACACCTGGACGTTTTCCATCCCTAACTTTATGGCAATATGTTTGCAGAACTCTGCCTTTTTTTGAACCGACTCTACCAGGGTAACCTCAGTTGCAGGCCAGACCAGTTTCAAGATCAACCCTGGGAATCCTGCCCCGGTGCCAACGTCCACCAGGCGATTGGGTGGGGTTTGCCTTTCCCAGGCGCGTAATATCGTCAGCGAGTCTAGAAAATGTTTAAAGCGGACACCTTCGGCATCCCGGATGGCAGTCAGGCTGATATGTTCATTCCAGGCCAGAAGTTCTTGTTCATAAATTTTCAGAGCGCTTAGCTGATCTCCTGTCAGGTCTATGCCCAATAAGCTCTTGACCGCTTCTGCTAATTTCTTCATCAATTTATTTGTTTCCCATGCATGCTCTCTATGAAAATCAGTAACTGCTCAGGCTGCTCTGCAACTGAAAGGTCGACTTATAAACTGAGTAGTTAAAGAAATTATATTCAAGAATTTATAAGATTATAAGGGAACGATTTGCCGGATGTGACCATCTACGAGTAAAATCATTCCCATGCCCTGGCCAGTCACACACATCCTTATCGCAGAAAAATTATATCAAGACTTCTTCCCACACATGGATCACCAGGCATTTATCATTGGGACCTGTTTTCCCGATATCCGCTATCCAGCAAAGATCGAACGAGAGATGACCCACAGGAATAATCTAGCATTTTCAGAACTCAGTGAAAAATCACCTTTTGAATCGGGCATGGCTTGCCACAGTATTGTGGATGCAGCCTGGAATCAATATGTTCACTTTCACCAAGAAAAATTATTTTCAATTGTCCCACATGACAAGCCCATGTTTCATACAATGAAGATCCTCCAGGATACATTCTTATATTCCTTAAATTCAGATTGGCAAAAAATTGCCGTTTTTTTCTCCACGATTCTGCCAGAGCAGAAAAAATATGGTGTCGATAAACTTATGCTCAGGCGCTGGCACGCAATGCTTTCACAATACCTTGAAAAGCCTCCGAAATTTGAAGACCTTGAAATGTTAAAGTTAAGCCTTCCTGAAAAGCTGGTTAAAGAAATTGAAGCATATTACCTGCGCTATCAAAATAATCATGACTTACGCCAAATTATGACAGGGTTTTTCACCTATTTTGATACATCATATCTAAAAATAAGGTAGGATTCGACCCTAATTATTATATCGGATAGAATGTATCAAATTATCAACCTGGCCAAAATAAGTTTATCAACATTTTATATAAACCAGCCAAATAATCAGACAGTTGCATCTTTATGAACTTATTGTCGATCACACAGACACTCTCCACATTAACAACAATATTCCTGGGTATTTATATTGAGGCACTTCCCTACCTTCTATTGGGAATCCTCGCCTCGGGTATCCTGGAGGTCTTTGTCAAACGAGAGGTCTTCATCCGGTACCTGCCAAAGAACCACTTTTTGGGCATTTTTCTTGGCAGCCTGTTGGGACTGTTCTTTCCGGTCTGCGAGCATGGGGTGGTGCCATTAACACGGCGTTTATTCAATAAGGGTATGCCAGAATCCATGGGCATCAGCTTTCTTCTTGCTGCCCCTGTGATGAACCCGATCGTGATCGCGGCTACCTTGGCGGCATTTGGATTTGGTCCAATTTTTTGGGGTCGGATCCTGCTCAGCGTCAGCATTGCCATCATCACCGGTTTGATCTTCACTTTACAGAAAGATGCGGACATCCTGCTTGACCTGCCTGGTGAACTTCTCCATGATTGCCATGCCTGCGGTTCAGCCATCGATGGCAACCTCAGTTTTAAAGAAAAACTCTCCCAGGCTGCTGTGATCGCCGGTGAGGAATTCTTTGACATCGGATTGTATTTCATGGTAGGCGCGCTGCTGGCAGCCGCTTTGCAGACCTTTGTGCCGCAAAGCATATTATTAGCCTTGGGAAGCGGGCCGGTTGTATCTATCATCATCATGATCCTGTTGGCCTTCGTGCTCTCCATTTGCTCAACCGTGGATTCCTTCGTAGCTCTTTCTTTTGTGGCTAGTTTTTCTACCGGTTCAATTTTGGCATTTCTTGTTTATGGGCCGATGATCGATATTAAAGCCTTATTGATGTTCAGCCGTGTTTTCAATAAAAAAACCATCCTATACCTTGCCCTGATACCGCTTTTTTTGGTTATCCTGGCAACGCTGTTCATCAATTTCCAAATGGCGATCTGAGGTGATCTGATGAAATTAAGAACCTATCGCATGTTTCAAGCCATGATCATGACAGGTTTAGGTTTTTTTCTCCTATACCGCTTTTGGTCTGGACAGCTGGTTGTATATATTCACCGGCGCTATATCTGGCTGGCATTGATCACAGCCATCGTCCTAATTGCCCTGGCCCAAGCTATTTTCAATAACCGTCCCCCTGCCAGGACGGAAGAAGACGGCCTCTTGGTTCAACACAATGCACCCCAAGGGGCACAATGGCGGCTGTTAGTTATGCTCCTGCCTCTGCTGATGGGTTTGTTGATCCCCGTGCAAGCGCTTGGGGCTGAAGCGGCCAGCGCACGCCAGGTCAACCAATCCATGACTTTGACAGCTGGTGCTGAAGTGCAGGACACTGTTTTATCATTGGATCCGCGCTCGCGCTCGTTGTTAGAATGGGTATGGGTTTTTGATATTACCGACGATAAAACAACCCTCGTAGACCAGCCCGTCAGGCTGGAAGGATTTTTACTGCCCGGTGAAGAGCTGCCAGGTGACCAGTTCATAGTCGCCAGGTTCATCATCACCTGCTGTGTAGCAGACGCCACTGCCGTAGGCATCGCTGTGGAACCGCCAGCCGGCAGCGACCCATCCCAATGGCGTGGATGGATACGCGTTGAAGGAACAATGCAGGTAACTTCTCAGGACGGCCAGGAATCTCCATTGATCCAAGCTGATTCCGTACAGGTAATACCGGAACCCGATCAACCCTACCTTTACCAGCAGTAAGCCAATGAAATCCTTTGACCGCCTTGTAATCATAATCCTGCTGCTTGTAGCGGGATTGATCGCATTTTTAGTCCTCCAGGGTGATCGTGTTGGTGTGCAAATCAATGCCTTTTATCCGCAACCAGGTGAACAGCTCAGTGCATTCAGCCAAATAGGGATAGCCTTCAACCAGGAAATGGTAAAGACATCCGTTGAGGAGAGGTTGACGATCGAACCGGTGATGCCTGGAGATTTCCTATGGGAAAACGATACACTATGGTTCAGACCAGCGACAACCTGGCAGCCAGACCAGGTATATAGTTTCACATTACAGACTGGGGCAGAATCTCAGGATGGAAGGCTGTTGTTGGAAGAACAATCCTGGCAGGCAGCTGTCCGCCAGCCCGGAATCATCTACCTTGTATTGGATGAACACGGCGGGGATCTATGGCGTCTTGACTTCGAAACCCGCACCGCCTGGCAGCTCACACAAACTGAAGGCTCAATCATCGATTATGCAGTACATCCTTCAGGTGAAACAATTGCTTTCAGCCAGACCAACCAAAATGGCGGCATAGACCTGAGCATAATTGACCGGGACGGGAATGAATTCACAACCCTGATATTATGCGAACACGATCTCTGCAGTCAACCAGCCTGGTCACCAGATGGGATCTATCTCGCTTACGTGCGTGAAACCTTTTCATTAGTGCAAAACCGGCTCGAAAGCCCACAAGTTTGGACGTTACATATCCCAACGGGTGAAACCACACCGCTTTATCCTCAAGCTGAAACTTTTGGACATTCACCTTCCTTTTCACCGGATGGTTCCAGTCTAGCCTCTTATGATATTGACCGCGAGGTTATTCGCATCCTTAATCTTGAAACCTCACAGGAATTTCTCGTTCCCAGCAGATTACCAGAAGTCGGAGACTGGTCACCGGATAGCCAGTCGATGGTCTATCTTGATCTTCTGCCCACTGCTTTAGAGCCTTTTACTGGCATTTATGTCGCAGACTTAATAAACCAACAAATAACTCAGGCATTTGGTGAATTCATTGAAGGATTTGACTTCAGCCCGCCTAAGTGGTCCCCGGAAAGTGATTGGATCGCATACAGTGTCAGACCATCTGGCGGCGGCATCAGCAAATTGCTTTGGATTCAAAAACTGGGTGAAACAGACATGCTCCAGATCACTGATGATCTCTCTGCAACTTATTCTGCCTACCAATGGGATCCCTGGGGAAACCGCCTGGTCTTCCAGCGTTTTGGATTGGGTGCATCTGACCAACACCCTTCACTATGGATCTGGGAATGGGAAAGCGGTGAACCGTATATGCTGGTGGAAAGGGGTGCCCGCCCGCAATGGCTGCCATGATTTAAAGCTTAAAATACCAGAATCTACCTGAGTAAATCATATCCCGGTTGGAATGGGAAGTGTCTTCTTTCTCGGACGGCCAAAAAACTGTGATACCAGCATCCCTGTAAACATCAATCCGCACCCAACCAGATCCCGCATTGACAAAACCTCTTGTAATACCAACCAGCCTCCTAAAGCGGCAAATGCACCTTCAAGGCTCAGGATAATCACCGCGTGAGAAGGGTTAGCTGTGCGCTGGGCGACCACCTGCAGGGTATATGCCAGCCCAACTGAAAGAAAAGAGCCATAGAATATCGGACCCCAACCGCTCAAAATGCCAGCTAACGAGATTGTTTCAAACAGCAAGGCACCGATAAAGCTCATCATTCCGCATATAGCAAATTGAAAAATGGATAACCGAATTGGACCAACTTGACCTGAGTATTTCGCAATCAGATGCACATGGACTGCCCAAATAAACGCGCCGACCAGAATGATCAGGTCATAAGGCGAAATCGTCAAGTCTCCCCTGACAGACAATAGATACAGACCGCCGACAGCCAAAACTGCACCAATCCAGTGGGCCGTGTGGGTGCGGCTGCCCCACAGTAATGCCAGTAACGGCACCAGGATCACATACAACCCGGTAATAAACCCCGCTTTGCCTGCTGTCGTCCCCACAATCCCCACCTGCTGTAAACTTGCTCCCAAAAACAAAACCAACCCGGTGATCAAAACTGGCAGGGTGAATTTCTTGCCTGGTAAACTGACAGCACTGGAAGCCTTTATTTTCTGAAATAATAAAATTGGGGTCAACACCAGTGCGCCAAGACTGAACCGGATAGCGTTAAACGTTAATGGCCCCATGTGGTCCATACCCATGCGTTGGGCAACAAACGCAAAGCCCCAAATAACTGCTGTTATTAATAATAATATGTCCGCTGTCAAATAATTTCAACCCTTAATGTATCATGTGACTGTCTAAGCTGCCTTGCAACTGACAGGTTGAGAGAGTAGCATGGCAGCTTCGCTGCCATACTACTCTCTCTGTTTCCTTATCACAAAGTCATAATTGATCATTTATTTTCGAATATGCCAGATCACCTTGCCAACAATTTGATTAATGGGAACAGAACCAAAGTCACGGCTGTCTGTGCTGTCTACCTGTGAACCCCGCACCTCAAGTTCCTTCCCAACATCCAAAACTTGGATCACACGCTTGATCAATAACCCAAAACCAGGCTGGCGAAAAACGATCACATCGCCAGCCCGGATCTTTCCGGCCGGAAAAGGAACCCGGGCAGTCAACACATAATCCCCCTCCAAGAAATCTGGATAAAGGCTGCTGCCGCGGACTTTGATCAAACGCAGCACCAGATTAGAGCAGCGGGACCACAATCTCGTCGCTGACCGGGAATGGGGCTGCGACGCGTTTTGTTTCTTTACCCTTTATTTTCCAGAAGATCTCAGAAAATTCATTCACAGCTTCAAGCAGATCAACAGCAGTTTCGCGATTGACCGTCTGTCGTGCTTTAGACCCTAGTTGCATGATCTTGTGAACCAAACCATTTAATTGAGGGTATTCATCCAGGTGATTTTGCTTGATGAAATCACCCCAAATGATCCGTATCTCATGCTTGACCAGTTCTGCGTGTTCTTCTTTGATGGCAATCAGGCGTGCCATCCCGTTGATGAATTCCGCTGTCGAACCCTTGCCGTGTTCTTTAACCTGCGTTTCGATCAGGTCTACCATGCGCAGCACGGTCAGCGCACCGATTTGTGCATGGTGCGGATCGTATATCCCGCAGGGGATATCACAATGGGCATCTGCAGTTTCGAATTTAAATTGGTGATCAAGTTTTTGGGTAATTTTATAAAACATGTTTTCTCCTTTGTTGATGGTATCTGATATTAGCTATACAATTTATTATAATTTTTATATAACTCATTTGCAAATAGAATAAAAAACCCCTGGATTTCAGGGGTAGTTTGATTTTAATTTTATAAATTTATGGTGTTTCACCCAGCAAGTTCAGCTCATTGATCGCCACCCACCAGCCCGGGTGCCATTCGAGGGCAGCCCGGAAATCATTGATGGCACCTTCCCGGTCGCCCAACGCCAGCTTTGCTCGACCTCGCCAAACCCAGGATTCTTCAATCGCATTAACAGCTGCATCACTAAATGTTTGATTGGCCAGATCGATCACATCCTGATATCGACCGGTGTGATAATATGCAAAATATGGATCCGTTTGGTACCACATAAGCCGCCATGGAAGTTCTATACGAGGCAAGTTGAGGTTTTCATAAACTTCTTGAAAAGCGTAATCAAAAGCCTGGGCAGCCCCATAATAATTTAACAAATTCCGCTGGCTGGTGCCGTAGTTAAACCAGGCAAAGAATAAATCCCGCCCTTCGAGGACTTCTTTTTCTTCACGGGCAATTTCAGCTGCCAGTTCAAAGCTGTAAGTCTCATCGACTCTCGGACCCAATATCTCATAGACTTCACTTTCACGTTCGAAGGGATAGACCACAATATAGATGTAATTAAATGCCCGCCATTGTCTTTTCAGCTCTTCATAAGACAGTTGGTAATCATACTTGTTATCATAAGAATCTTGCATGATGAAGAACTGATTATGTTCGTCATAGCCATTCAATGTTCCATAATGCCCCATCCAACCATGCACATCAACCTCATATCCTTTCTCAACAATCACAGGGAAGCCGGCTGCAATGAGTTCTTTTAATAAGTCCATGTCGCCGCCGTGGCGCATCATCGCATTGAACCGGGTTTGAGAGCGGACAAATTCCACCATTTCATATGGCATCACATTACGGTCATCCTGGCGGGGCTTGAGCCAGGCACCAGCGACCCTCTGGTCGCCTTCCCACCCCCAGTAAGATAACGTCATTGAAAGATTGGCGGGGCCACAGTTATTAAAAAGCTGTTCTTCGTACAAAATTCCTTTTAGCTGAACAACATCTGGCAGTGGTGTTGTTGTAGGTAACGGCGTTTGGGTGATCGTCGGTGTCGGGCTGAGGAGATCTGTCGGTGCTATCGTAGGTTCCACGGTCGCCGTTGGTTGCTGGGCCATTGCGGTTTGGGTTTGGCTTAACAAATCTTCCATGATATCTTGCTGCCCGGGTGAAAAGGCAACCGCACCTGGCGGGTTTAACAAATAATAGATATCTGCTCGCAAGCTGGCCAGCCGCCAGGAAAGCCGGCTGTGAACCGGCGGCAGGAAATACACTGCCAATAAAAGGGCAGAGCTGCTAATAATTATTAAAAAGATCTTCAAGATCTTAAAGCGCTTCATTTTTGACATAGGGGGATTATAACCGCCGGATTAAGAAAAGCAAATAAGTATCTGATTATTTTAACAGCCTCGATGCCGATTGATTATAAAAATTTTCAGGATTATTAACTTTTTTTATAACACTTAATATTTATTAACCATCCAAACCTGGCTAATTTATGGCTCAATTCCCCGTGCACGCAGCTCGGCTTCAGCCACTGGCCAGCCGGGATGATAAGTCAATGCTGTGAGAAAATCTTCAATTGCCCCTTCCACGTTGCCCAATGCCAGTCTGGCGCGGCCTCGCCAGACCCAGGTCTCTTCCAGCTCAGTCACACCGCTGGTGTTCAGGGTCAGGTTGGCCAGGTTGATCACATCCTGATAACGGCCTGTATGATAGTAAGCAAAATAGGGTCCGGTTTGATACCATAACATCCGCCAGGGGCGTGCATCCACAGGGATCGATGGATACAGCACTTCATAAGTATGATCATAAGCTGCCGCGGCATTAAAATAATCGCCCAGGTTCACCAGGCTGGTTCCGTAATTAAACCAGGCAAAGAACTGTTCGATACCTGATAACACCGCTATATCTTGCTGGGCTTTTTGAGCAGCATGATTCAGGTTATAGTCTGCATCTGCATGGGGGCCAAGTGCTGAAAGAACTTCAGCTTCACGGTCAGGTGGGAAAATCACGACAAAAACATAGTTAAATGCCCGCCAGAAACGGGTCAGATCATCGTATTGCAATGGGTAATCAGCCATGATGAAGGAATCCTGCAAAATCATCAGGCTGCGTGCATCATCATATCCCGTTACCACCCCATAATGGCCGGTCCAGTTTTCATTAGGACGCACATCACGCATATCCCGCTCGATGATGACCGGAAAGCCGGCAGCGACCAGACGCTTGAGGAGGTCGATATCCCCGCCCCAACGTTGTAAAGCATCCAGATCTGTTTGCGACCTGACATAATTAACCATTTCATAAGGCATCACATTGCGGTCTTCCGGGTGAGGACGCAAGATTGGCTGGGTATCCCTTTGTGTGCCCTGCCAGTCCCAAAAGGATAATCCCATGGAAAGCGTCGCTGGTCCGCAGTTGTTCATCGACTGGTATTCATGCACCACGCCGCTTAACTTCACTGACTCAGGAATCTGTGTTGGTGTGGGGGCTAGAGTTGCTGTGATTGTCTTCGTGGGGACGATCACCTCAGTTGGCATGATTATGTCAGTCGGTTGAAACGCCTCAGCTGTCTGAGTATATCGGGAAAAAACATCCATTTCTGATTGTTGTCCAGGCGTAAATACGTGTTCACCTGGTGGATTGAAAAAATGGCGAATTTCAGTCCTAAGGTTGTTAACTCGCCAAGATACCCGATTGTGTACTGGTGGCAGGTAATAAACAGCCAAAACCAAGGCTATCAGACCAACCACAATCAATGTAATCTTTAAAATCTTAAGTTTGTTTAGCTTCATGTTTGACGGATTATATTCAATACCTTCATCAATTACAAAGTGCAAGCGTAAATACTCAGCTTATGAAGAAATGGGGGGTGTGGTGTGGCGGTGTAGCCGCCACACCACACCCCCGACCTTTCATTTGCATGACAGCCTGAGCAGTTGCCGCTTGACAATACTTTCTGATTAGACTAATATCTAACCTGTTAGACATTTGTCTAACAGGATATAAGCCCTTATTTTTATTCTTAAGCAGAGGAATAATGAACAATAAAGGACCAGTGATCCGCTGGGATAAAGGAACGGCTTACGACTTATTCGTCAGCCTGCGTGTCATTCATAGGCCTGATGAGTTTGGTCTGCGTCCATCCTGGGCTGCCGGCGTCCGCTCACGGATACCCGCACATTTACGGGAGACTTTGGACCAGGCTCATAAATTTATTCCGATCCCTCTGGGTTGGCTGTATGCACTACCTGACCCCAAGGATGCCACCACTGCAGTTCAAGCGTTGGCTTCTGTACCACCGGAGGAGTGCTTATCAACCCTCCTGTTTGACACGAAACAAGATCAGGATTCACAAAGGTTCCATGAATTCCTATTAACACTCAATGGTAAACAGCGTCTGACATCCAGCATAGAAACCAAAATAAAATCCTTACGACCAGCCGGCAGTAAAGTGACTCAAGAGTATACCCGGGCGTGTTTTAATGCCTGGTCTGATCGACAAACATTTGGTGATTTATTGTTTCAAGCTATTAAAGCCTATGAAAAAAATTTCTTTAAAGAAGAAGAACCTCGTATTTTAGCTGCCCAGTCTGCTGCGCTTGAAACCGCAAAATCTATGGCAGAGGAACTAGGCGTTTTATCCGCCCTGGAAGAATTGTCTTCCGGTGTACGCATGGACTGGGCATCAAGTCTCGGAAAATTGATTCTTGCGCCTACTTTTTGGGGAGCACCATTTGTTTTTTATGATGCCTTGAATGCTAATACCGGGATCATCCTGTTTGGCGCACGGCCGCAAGGTACCACGCTGGTGCCAGGCGATCTTGTCCCGGAAGACCTGTTGACAGCACTAAAAGCATTGGCTGACCCAACCAGGTTAAGGATACTGCGCTATTTACAGGACTCACCCTGCACACCCAGCGAACTGGCACACTTACTGCGTTTACGTGCCCCTACTGTCACCCACCATTTACGAATCCTTCGCCTGGCCGGCTTGGTTCAGGTGACCGTAACCCAGGAGTCAGAAAGATGTTATGCAGCACGGGCTGAGGGCTTGAAACAGTCTGTCCAGCACTTAAAATCCTTCATTTCAGGAGCTTAATTCTTTTGCACCATCACGAAAAATCAAAACTCGCAAAAAGCGGTGTCATCAAAATTTATATCGAGCGTATTGGAGCATTCAGTCCCAATGCACGTAAATTTTTAATCAGTATCATGCTTTATGGTGCTGGTTTTGGAGTGCACCGTATCCTGTTCAATTTTTTCTTGCGCAGTTTGGGATTCGACGAAACATTCATGGGATTACTCTCCACGGTCAGCAGTATGACGGTATTGATCTCTGCACTGCCAATGGGTTACCTGGCTGACACTTTAGGTCGCAAGCTTTCTTTGATCATCTCCGGTCTGTTTATTGGAACTTCTTTAATCCTGATGGTCGTCGTTCCCACCCCATTTTTCTTGATCTCCACCAATGTGATGCTGGGGCTAGGGTCAGGTTTGGGCGGAGTGGCGATGGGACCCTTTTTGATGGAAAACAGCCAGGAACTGGAACGCACCTATCTTTTCAGCATCAGTTCGGGTTTAAGAATGGCAGCCTATTCTATGGGCGACTGGGTCGGAGGTTATCTACCAACTTGGTTTGGCAGGATGTTCAATATCAGCCCTGTCAGCTCAACGGCTTATGCCTGGGCACTGACCATTGCCGGCGTCCTGGTCCTTATTGGCGTGATACCGAGGCTCATGCTCCGACGCAATAAATTGCAGCTGGAAGAACAATCTATCTTTGCACCGCTGCGCTTTGCAAAAAAGCATCCAGGCATGCTGACAAAACTGCTCCTGCCGATGTTTGTAACATCCATCGGTGCTGGCCTGATCATGCCGTTTATGAACATCTTTTTCAGTAATGTACACCAGCAGCCAGACCCGGTGATCGGCACAATGTTTGCCTGGGGATCACTGGCCATGGGTATTGGACTGATCCTTGCCCCGGCATTTGCAGACCGCTTTGGCAAAATCAGGGTGGTTTTCTTCAGCCAGGGAATTTCGATTCCTTTTCTGGTACTTTTGGGTTTTTCACCGGTCTTCAGCCTCAGTGCAATTGCGTATTTCATTCGACTGACACTGATGAATATGAGTTCTCCCGTATACCAGACCTTTGTCATGGAACAGGTGGATGATGAATCACGCGCCATGGTCGCCAGCCTCAACAGCATGGTGCACAGTTTTGGCCGTGCGTTCAGCCCAACCCTTAGCGGATGGATGCAGGTCAATTATGGGTTTGGCCCGCCGTTTATCGGCACCATCGGGTTATACGCAATATCGATCTTGATGTATTATTTCTTCTTCCTGCGTAAAAAACAAAGAATAATCGCCTGATATGATAAGCCTGTTAAGCATGAATTGATATATCGGCCTTTAAAAGGTGACAGGGCCGCAGCGCACACCGCGTCCCTGCCATGTCAACTTACCATCTTAAAAGATGGTTTAAAATTTTTCCCCAACCGACTTGCTGTTTGATCAATATAATTATACTGCCTTTTGACCAAACACAAAACCATCAGGTTAAAAATTAATTACATTTATCATAGCAGATACCAGGCTTTAAAACAGTATTTAATCGATCATAGTAACTGCTCAGCTTACGAAGAAATAGGAAATATATCCCCGCCTTTCAGTTGCAGGGCAGCCTGAGCAGTTACCGATCGTAGATCTAAAATTACTCGTCGGCAGGTGCAACACCGAGATCTGCCGGCGACAGGGAAAGACCTTCAAAATTTGTAAATGAGAGATCGTTAAACCCCAAACCTAATTTTTCTTTTAGCGCTTGAAACAGCCCCAGGTAATTGGTGCCAATACTCTTTGACCAATCCAAACCCAGCATCTGGGCGACACCTTCAATCAATGCACTGTTTGGCGCTTCAATTTCTAAAAAGTTTCCAAAGGGCATTTCGTCCAACACAACAACTGCATCCCCGATTCGGTACTCACAGCGATACTTTTCATACATCACTGTTACCCTGTAACCAAGCGCTTCAAAGAGCTTTCGAGTGACATTAAAGTCATCACAGGTCAGCTCAATTTCTGTGCGGGTTACCACGCCGTTTTCAGTTTTAGCGTTATCTTTATAGGTGATCCTGACCTGATCATCCTGCCGGATTCGGAGCAAACGATCACCTTTTTGCAGGGTATGATCCTCTGTATCCAGCCGGAGATTTTTCTCTAACATACGAGGCCGAATTTTTTCTGCCCCGCAAACACGCAAACGATCAGCGATCTTGGATAAGTCTTGAATATAAAATTTCACTTCTTTTTCCTGAAAACTCATACCCTTATCCTTCCACATCAAGATGATTAAAATATCCTTTTACTGACCGTGACTGCAATGTTATTCCCACCCAGACAACCCAAATAATTGTTAACAACAGCATAAATGGCCAGTTACGCTGGGCAAAGGGATCACGCCATAGAAATAAGCGTTCCACCCAATAGGCAGCCGGGGTAGCGAGGGCTGCAGCTCTAATTGCGATGGGTGCCCAGGTTGATCTGCGGATGATGGCATACATCGCAGGTAAACTGATCAACCCCCAAAACAGCCCGACGGCTGCCAGGTAAACCACCAATTCCTTAGGCAAAAAGCCTGAAAGCAGCTCCCAGTCTGACAGGGTGTGAATCATCCTCAGCCATCCCAAGACTGTCCATAAGGTGAAAATCGAAAATATAACTTTCAACGACCAGGGCCGTTTTATCTGGATTGAATGTTGTACGGATTGCTTTCCTGATGGTTTGTTTGGCATCGAATTAAGTCTCAGCAGGATCGCCAGATTGGCGATGTCCGCCAGAACCCAAGTTTAAATCACTTAAATAACCCAGCCTGGCCAGCGCTTTAGCTATTTTATCTTCGGCACCAGGATTGACGATCACAGACGTTGGCCCAAGAGGCTCACCTAAAAACCGATTGGCGGGGGTTTCGCGCAATGCCTTCAATATGTCTGGTGAGGCCACCTGCAGCACAATATATGAGCCAATCTTCGCCTGGCTACCTTTTTCTTCCCAATGCATGAGTGCTTCCATTAAACTGGGCGGCGGGGGGCTGCCATATTTCTTCAACAAAGCTTCAAGGTGGGCCACCTTCAGACCCTGTTCTGCAGCTTGAGTTAGTGATGTCGGTGAAACCTGATAGATATAGTGCTTGGAAGTTTCATCCACCCACAGGCAAAATCGTGAGACCTGATACCGAGCAATCCTGGGTGAATTTAAACCTACTTTGATCTGACCATCTGATGTTGATTCAATGGTTTGGTCTTCATCAGCCAACCCATTAACAGGTGTTCCAAGTAATAATTGTTCTGACCAACCTGATAGGCGGAATGCACTCACTGGTGAATCAGGAGATTTCGCAGCAAGGTCGATCAAACCAAGCCAGTGCATCGGGCCGGTGATCATGTATCGAATAAGAGAACCATCCACTTCATGCCAGTGTTTAATGCCCTTTAAGGATTTTCCGGTTCCAGTGTCTCGAATGAGCCATGAATCAAAATCACCTGCCGGCCTTTGAAAATCTGGTTTCTGTTGATTGATTGCATCAATAAATGAATCCAGGTGCCACCAGGCGTCTGCCGGAATTTCACTGAATTTTTCGATCAGGAATTCTCTGGCTGTCCGGGGATCATTTTGCCATTGGCCATCACAGATCAATTCTGGCATGAGTTTTAGCTCGCTGAACAACCTTGATTCTCGCCAGCTGCGAAAAAGCCAACCCAAGGATTCACCCCGCTGCATCTCAAGAAAGGGCCGCGCATCTTCAGCCACCGGTTGTTCAGAAGATGTGATCAATTTTACAGCAGCCAGCAATGCATACACAAAATAATACGGCGGCTGCCAGTTTTTAACTGCAGGTGAGCGTTGAGGGTCTCCCAAACGCAGAGCTGCCAGCAGCGTACAGGTATGATCAATGATTTGATCATCAGCAATTGTGATGTGGGTATATTCCTGAGCAGTCGCAGCCCTGCCAGGCAGCTGCGGCCATGCCGGGGTGACTGTGGGCAATAAAGCCAACAGGTCATCAGGAATATATGCGAATTCCTGAGCTTCTCCTTCATGCTGGAAAAATTCTCGCCCTATCAATCCCCGATACCACAAGATTTCTGTGGAGGAAATTGGTTCCAGATAAGGTTTTTCGCGATCGCGTTTTCCCGGCCCGACTTCACGAAGTTCACCAAATTCGCGGACGAAACCACTCCAAGGTATCTTGCCATCATTTTGCAGCAATAAATCCAGAGCATGGCGCGCCTGTTTGGGCAGTGCTTCGACCACTTCTTCAACCATGCGCTGGTCCAACATGGCTTTGGTTAGAAAAGGCAGCGCAGACCGGACATCTGGAGCTTGCAGTTCCAAACCCCAAAATTCAGCCACGATTTCTAAAAAACCCAGGTCATGGGATCGCAAGCGATAAAGCAGTTCAGGCATGGTATGACGAGTATACATCAATTTTTTGTAACTTTTCAGCTTATGAGGAAATAGGGGGTGAGGTGTGGCGGCTTTGCCGCCACACCTCACCCCCGACCTATCGGCAGCAACCCAACCTGAGCAGTTACTATTTTTTGTTACAAAAATATAATCTTCCCAGCTAAACGTTATACAAAGTCTTGTGAACTTAATTTTGCAAACCTATAATGCTATTACAGTTATACAAAACCTATACATAATATAAGGAGAACCAAAATATTTAACAAGAAGTTGCTTTTAACTCTTTCCATCCTGATTGCTCTGGCACTGGTCGTTGCTGCCTGTGCCCCTGCCCCGCAGCCAGAACCAATCGAACCAGATCCGCCAGTCGCAGAACTGGAACCAGAATCTGAACCGATGACCATCGTTGACATTGCTGTCGCAGATGGCCGTTTCACAACCCTGGTTACCGCAGTAACGGAAGCCGGTCTGGCAGAAACCCTTTCTGGAGAAGGCCCATTCACGGTCTTTGTCCCTACTGACGATGCTTTTGCAGCACTTCCTGAAGGCACAGTGGAAGCCCTCTTAGAAGACATCCCCGCATTGACAGATATTTTGCTCTACCACGTGGTTTCCGGGACCGTCCTGGCTGAAGATGTTGTTCAGTTAGAAGAAGCTGAGACCTTATTGGGTGAAAATATTAGCATCCGTGTCGACATGGGCAATGTTTATATTAACGATGCCCAGGTAATCATTACAGACATCATCGCCGACAACGGTGTGATCCATGTGATTGACAGCGTTTTATTACCCCCAGCCGAAGAAGAGCTTGGTTCCATCGTTGACATCGCTGTTGCAGACGGTCGTTTTGAAACACTGGTCACCGCCTTAACCGAAGCAGACCTGGCAGAGACACTCGCAGGCAAAGGCCCCTTCACAGTCTTTGCACCAACAGACGAAGCCTTTGATCTGCTGCCTGAGGGCACCATCGAAGCATTATTAGGTGATATTCCAGCACTGACCGATATCCTGCTGTACCATGTGGTTTCAGGCTATGTCATGGCTGAAGATGTTGTCTTACTGGAAGAAGCCGAGACATTACTTGGTGAAATGGTCACCATTAGAGTCGAAGATGGTCGTGTCTTCATCAACGATGCAGAAGTCATCATCACCGACATCCAGGCGGACAATGGTGTCATCCATGCTATCGATGCCGTCTTGCGACCACCTGCTGAGTAAAATTAGTTTCATCGATTTCCCCCTCTAGCTTGAACGGATGGTTGAAAAATCAGCCATCCGTTCTTTTATTAATCCAACATATATGCAAGGCACCAGTTGGTGGTGGCAATCAATGCATTGATGTGGGTGCGTTCATAATTATGCGATGCATCCACCCCCGGACCAATCAAAGCAACAGCCACATCGCCGCCAGCCCGCCAGAAAGCTTCACCATCTGAACCATAATATGGATAGATATCTACCTTATGCGGTATCTGGAAATCTTCGGCCAGCTTTCGCAAACGCTGTGTCAGACCGTAATGATAGGGTCCGCCGGAATCTTTGACACACAGCGTGGCATGGAACTCATCGGAGGCTTGCCCCTCGCCCACAGCCGCCATATCCACCGCTACGAGCTCCGTCACCTGCGGCGGAATCCCAGCTGCAGCACCATGTCCAACCTCTTCGTAATTGCTGATATGCAAAATCATTGTTCTTTTCGGCTTTAAACCTGCACTTAACAGCGATTTAGCCGCTATGATCATACAGGCAGCACAGGCCTTGTCATCCAAATGACGCGAGCGGATAAACCCGTTATTTTGTTCTACGCGCGGATCAAAGGCCACAAAATTTCCGATTTCGATGCCCAGTTTTTCTGTCATATCTTTTGAGCTGGTGCGAGCATCAAGACGCACCTCCATCGTTTCATCTTTGCGTTCAGCTTTGCTGACTTCCTGCCCGTGGACATGGCTGGACGCTTTATTCAAGAGTAATGAGCCGCGTACAGACTGACCATTCCGTGTAAAGACTGTGACCCCCTCTCCCTCAACTGTATTCCAGGCAAATCCACCCAACTTGGTCAGCTGAAGTCTGCCATTGGATTTTATATCTTTAACCATCGCCCCCAGCGTATCCACATGGGCTGTTAGCGCTGACCAATGGTCATCCGTCTCACCAGGTATTTTGGCAACCAATGCCCCTTTATTGGTCCGATGAAGTTCTATACCATCAACCTCAGCCATAACCTGCTCACATAAACTTATCACTTGGTCTGTATAGCCTGTTGGGCTTGGTGTATTCAGCAGTTTAACTAAAAAATCAATCAATTCTTCCCGATTAATTATCGGCAGAACCATGTGTGGTTTCTCCTTTTTCAAAAAGTGTAATTTTCTCTCGCCAGCTGTCCGGCACCTGGATGCTTTGCTGCTTAGCATCATCAAAGGCTACCATAACGGTTTTTCCCCGGGCATAAACCTGAACTTGATCAACTGATTCAATCTGGTTTGTAAAATTCAGGCTTTTTTGTCCAATTCTATCCACCCGCAAACCAACCTGGATAGCTTGACCAAAAATAATCGGGGCAAGGTAATCAATCTCGATGCGTGCCACAACCATCCCGGTTAGCAGACCCTTCTCTCTTTTCCAAATACCAGCCTGCTCATAATAACCAAGGCGGGCACTTTCCATGTAGGTCAGGTAAACTGCATTATTGACATGCCGCTGCATATCAAGGTCTCCATATCGAATTTGAATGGGGTGATAATATGAAAACCGAGGTTTTTGTTGCATGATCAATTCCTTCCACGAATTAAATCCATTATAAGCGATTCGTAACTGCTCAGGTTGCACTACAACTGAAAGGTCGGGGGTGTTGTGTGGCGGCTCCGCCGCCACACAACACCCCCTATTTCTCCATATGCTGAGTAGTAATAGCGATTCAAAATAAAAACACCTTTATCATGCAGGCAATGATTGATAAAGGTGTTTTGTTTTAGCGAAACGAATTTAGTCGTTCGATCAAAGCGTGATCAACTTCTGGC
>CAZCBW010000031.1:0-32953 GCA_964497065.1 uncultured Candidatus Brevefilum sp.
TGTAGAAGAATTACTATTTCGGCTTTCTTCAGGACACTAGTTTGATAAACTCAGGTATCAGTCATCTTTGTGCCTCCTTTTTTGAATTTGATCATTCTTATGGAAGCACAAGATGACTATTTCGTCAACCTTTTTACACCTCTTTATAAGACTTTACCGATAAATTTCATCAGACATTTAAAGTAGAAGGAGAATAATAAATGACGTTTACATATACATATACTGGCAGAAGTCAGGATAACCCGAATAAAGTGATCACATTCACCATCTATGATGATTATATGAAAATTAATCTGACAGGGTTAGTTGATCAAGTCAATGAAATTGTGGATGAAGAAGACCAGGGCTCGGCAATTAAGGAGTTTCTCTCAACACAATCGGGATCAGCAATTTTTAAAGCCGTTGAGCGATTATCCGGCCCTGTTCACATTAATGATGTCAGCCCAGTATTAAATGACACAAATCTAAAACTGATATTTTGGAAAAGAATCGCCGGGCTGAGGTTTGCACCACTGGTTTTGTCACTGGAAAACGTAGATAATCCCCAGGCTGCACAACAATTCATTAATAAGGTATCGGAACGTCAACAGAGCTCAGAAGCACCAGGTATTTTTTCTGGTCCGCTGGATTATTGGGGAACCTGGTTTGCACTGATCATTGGCATCTTTGTTTTGATCAAATGGCCGCGAAAACGACAGGCATAACCAAAAGAATGGGAAAAATTTGCAATTATTAAAATTTCGTATAGCATTTAGTTTTACTGCTTATTGATTTCCATTATTTACAGCGGTCAGCTCTTGCGCATAAAATTTGGTAAGCTTCATCAAAGCTATGTATATTCAAAAGCAGTTCTTCAGTTTTACATGCAATACGGGGGACCAGTTGGTGATAAGTAAATGATGCTCCAATCTGTTTAAAATAGTCACTTGCCAGTTGACTCATTACTGAGGCATGGACAGAATGGGGGGCCAGGTTAGTAATCATCATTGCAGCTGCTTTGCCAATCACCTTATCAATAATTTTTGCAGACGACAAATCCACCGGATGTATTTTTAGGTAATCTTCCAGGTCAAATAATGGATAAAGCCAATTGCGATCGCTCTCAAATACTATTTCTTCTTCTATCATTACAATCAGTGAAGATGGGGGGTTAGATTCAGTATGCAGATGATCCATATTTTTTAAAAAGTCTTAATAAATTATAGAACACCATGCCGATTAATTGGCCATGGTGTTCACTATTTTATGTAAAATATACTTCCAGTCCAGGTAGGATTAAGCATTTTCCTTCAATGCCATTGCAATCACTTCCTGGTCTACTGGTGTACGGTCGAGTCGGACACCGACTGCATGATAAATGGCATTTGTAATTGCTGGCGTAGTGGGGATACTGCATATTTCACCCACACCTTTAGCCCCATATGGGCCTTCTGCAGTGGGGTGTTCAACGATAATCGCAGTAATCTCCGGGGTGAGCATAATACCTGGTATTCGATAGCGTGCCAGATAATCTGTCACAACGTTGCCTTCATCAACAATAAAGTTTTCAGTTAGACAGTGACCCAAGCCCATCATTACACCACCTTCAACCTGACCCTGTAGGCCAAGTGGGTTTACAGCCATACCGACGTCATTGGCTGAGATCACTCTCAATACATTGACTTCACCTGTGTTCTTGTTTACCTCAACCTCTGCCGCCTGAACACCATATGAATAGGCAAAATGCATATCTCCACCTGTACCAAGGGGTTGTGTTTTTGGTGCTTCATATTCATAAAGGGCGCGAGGGTTTTGTCCAGCATCCTTCATTTCTTTGGCAACTTCAACATAGCTCATTTTATGTCCATTTGCGTGAACACAGCCCTCTTTGAATGCAATTGTATCTGGCTGAACGTCATATTTTTCAGCCATGAAAGCAGAAATAGCATTGCGAAGTGTAATCGCTGCATACCGTGAGGCATTCCCTGTCACATAGGTTTGCCGTGAAGCTGTTGTTGGGCCGCCATTCGGAGCAAGGTCGGTATCCATCACCAAAACTTTGACCTGGTCTGGTTTGACAGCCATCTCTTCAGAGACAACCATTTGCATAACTGATACCAGGCCTTGTCCCATTTCTGCTGATGAACTGCGGATTTCAAAAGTGCCGTCATCATAAAGTTCAAGTTCTGCGCCAGATTTGTCAGGTGCCCCTCCGCCAAGACCTGTGTTCTTATAAGCAGCTGCGACGCCCCAGGACCTTACCAGATGAGGGTTTTCAGGGTCAACAACAGGCTTGAAAGGATCGGAATTATACTTTTTGATTTCTTCTTCAACTCGATTGATGCATTCAGTCAAGCCAACGGACTCATTGAGTTCTTGGCCTGTATTGGTAATGCTGCCAATATGTAAGGCATTTTTCCGGCGAAGTTCAATCGGATCCATATCCAATTTCTCAGCCAGAATATCTATCATTGTCTCAACAGCAAAGGCCGATTGGGTCACACCAAATCCTCTGAAAGCGCCTGCAGGCGGGTTATTGGTGTACATGGCATAACAATCAGCTTTCACATGGGGAACGTCGTAGGGGCCTGCTGAATGCGTTGTAGCCCGTGTCATAACCTTTTCACCTAAGGAGGCATATGCGCCTGTATCTCCGTAAAGCTCTGTCAGTACAGCAACAATGCGACCATTCTTTTTAGCACCAATTTTGACTTTAATCTGTGTGGCGTGACGTTTTGGGTGCACCAAAAGACTTTCGTGGCGGTCAAATAGTAATTTTACAGGTTTGTTAGTCACATTTGCCAGCATGGCAGCATGAATTTGTCCGGCGATATCTTCTTTTCCGCCAAAACCACCGCCCATTTTTTGTCCAATGATGCGTACCCGCTCCTCATCCCAACCCATCACCCGGGCAATTTGGCTGCGATCCTGGTAGGGGATTTGTGAACCGACATAGATTTCCATTCGGCCATCGTCTGTTGGTACGGCAATACTGCATTCTGGCTCAAGAAATGCGTGGTCCGTGGTTTGAGTATGAAAAATATGTTCAATCACAACATCTGAATCAGCGAAACCATCATCCATATTGCCTTTGCGGACCTTGATGTGTTTTAATAGATTTCCTTTTTCGTGTAGCTGTGGCTGTCCTTCTTGATATGCCTGGACGGGATTGCTGATCACAGGTAGAAGTTCAAATTCTACTTCAATTAATGCGGCAGCTTTTTCTGCAATATCCTGAGTTTCAGCGGCGACGATTGCAATCGTATCGCCGACATAGCGAATTCTTCCTCCCACGCTGATGATTGCAGGCCAGTCAAAAGTGACCAGTCCGTGGGTATGTTCACCAGGAATATCTTCAGCAGTTAAGACTGCTGCTACGCCTTCCAATGCTTTTGCTTTTAATACATCTAATGACTTTAATATTGCATGAGGCACCATTGCTCTTTTAGCTTTGGCATACAACATGCCGTCAAACATCAAATCATCTGTGAAGTTTGCCCGTCCAATGACTTTATCAATGGCATCCGGTCGCATTTGAGTTCGTCCAACAACAGCTTTGTGGTGGAGTGAATCCGGGATTTTAGGAAGCTCTAATGGTTCACCTGTGCGAAGCGTTTTAGCAGCCGCAAGGATTGAATTCTCAATCATGGGATATCCTGCACATCGACAAAGGGTATCCTTAAGTGCAGACCTTAATTCGTATTGAGATGGGTCTGGATTTCGTTTAAGTAAAGCATAAGCAGTCATGATTTGGCCAGGAATACAGAAGCCGCACTGCACGGCACCATGCTTAACAAATGATTCTTGGAGAGGGTGCAGTTTCATCACGTCATGCACTTTTTCTGCCAGTCCTTCTATCGTTGTGATTGACTTCCCGTTTGCCCGTGCGGCAGGATAAATACAAGACATCATTGGTTCACCGTCAACTAGGACAGTACAGGCACCACATTCTGCTTCATCACAACCAATTTTTGTACCTGTCAGATGTAAACGCTGCCTGAGTAAAGCAGACAGGGTTTCACCTGGCTTAACTGGGAGTATATGTTGAATATTATTAATTGTGAGTGTAATTTTTTGAGTCATTTTTCACCACTGTATACTTTTAAAAAGTTGATCCTACTTCTAATTTTCATCTTTAATTCGCTGCTCTGGACCATGCTTCTAATAAAGTATTCCTAAAAAGTTCAGCTACGATATGCTTCCGGTAGTCTGCTGTGGCACGTTGCGGGCTGGTCCGGAACTTTGCTTGTTCTAATAGCGCAAATACTGTTTCTTGAATGGCTTCATCATTAAATATTTTGCCTTTCAGAACGTTTTCTGCATCAGTTGCTTTGAATGGGGTAGGGCCACCTGGGCCAATGGCTATCCGGCAATCTAAGACTTTCTGTTTTGCACGTGTTATCCAAACAGCACAGTTAAGGATAGGCAATGCAACTCCTTGAGGGCGCATGATCCTTTTGAAACAAGAAGCCTGGCCTTGTTCGCTCAATGGAATATAAAAGCCAGTAATGATCTCTGAAGTCTTATCAATCGCTGATTTTCCAGGACCCAGAAATAGTTCTATAATTGATTTCCGATATGATCCGTTAACACCTGCAACCTCAGCCTGGGTGTTTAACGAAACCAATGCAATTGTGCCTTCTGCTGCAGGTAGGGCGTGGGCAACATTACCGCCAAGTGTTGCTGTATTTCGCACCTGCGGCCCAGCTATTAACTGGCAGGCCTCAACAAGTGCTTTTGCATGTTCATTTGCCAGATCATTTCTCACAATTTTATTGACGGGAACTGATGCTCCAATGTACAGCTCTTCTCCCCTGATCTCGATCACATTCATTTCAGGTATGGTTGTCAGATCAATTAATGTGTTAGCAACGACGTGTCGCCCTTGTTTCATATCCAATAAGAGATCTGTTCCACCCGCGATTGGAATTGCAGGGGAAGGTGACGATTGAAGATATTCAATTGCTTCAGGAATGGATTTAGGTTGCAGAAATTCTTTCCAAAGGTTCATAGGTGGTGTCCTCTTTCATACTAGTTTGGCGGTACTTTTCGATGGGAGCTTTCCCAACGCCGTTGGTAATTTGGCATCCAACGACCACCTATCCAATGGTTATTTATAATAATACCATATCAAAAATAAAATAAAAGTTCTTATGCAGGCTCCTCTAATTGAACACCTGCCATGAGCAAACCGACTTTCTCACGTGTTGCCTGGTTACGGTTTAGAATAGCCATGATTTTGCCTTCATAGATAACAGCAATACGGTCAGAAAGAGCAAATATTTCATCCAGGTCTTCTGAAATCAACATCACAGCGGTGCCATTATTGCGTTGTGTGATCAGTTGTTCGCGAACATATTCTGCGGCACCAATATCCAATCCACGGGTTGGCTGAGCAGCAATGATGGTGCGAGGTGACCTGGAAAGTTCCCTTGCCAGGACAATTTTCTGAATGTTACCGCCTGAGAGACTTTTTGCCATTGTCTTTTGAGAGGGGGTCTTGACCTGGTATTGGTCGATCAATTGTCTTGAATGCTCGGAGATGTCTTTAAGCTTTAAAAATCCTCTGTTCGAGAACTTCGGTTGCTTGTGCTCACGTAAAATCAAATTTTCAGCTACAGAAAAGTTTTGGATCATGCCATCCCGCATACGTTCTTCCGGGATATAAGAAAGCATGCGCTCAGTTATCACACCTGGATCCAGATTAGTAATGTCATCACCTTCTAAGATAATTTTTCCTTTATCAGGTTTCCTTAAGCCTGAAATTACTTCTGCTAATTCACGCTGCCCATTACCAGAAACACCTGCAATGCCAAGTATTTCGCCTGAACATAATTCCAGATTTATATTATTTAGGCCTTCAACGCCGCGATCACTGCCGCATGAAACGCCTTCTAACGATAATCTACATTCACCAATATCAATTTTCTCTGTGCTGGTGATGAATTCAATATCATGCCCAACCATCCATTTAGCTAAATCGCTTTTAGTAACATCTGAAGTTGGCCGTGTGCCTATCTTTTGCCCATTACGTAACACTGTTACCCGGTGACTGATCTCTACGACTTCGTGTAGTTTATGAGAAATAAAAATAAGTGCGTAACCATCTTTGACCATCTGGTTCATGATCACGAAGAGTTCGTCAACTTCTTGTGGGGTGAGGACAGCTGTTGGCTCATCTAAAACAAGCAAGGCAGCTCCGCGATATAATGCCTTGATGATCTCAACACGCTGCTGCTGACCGACAGACAACTGCCAAATATAGGCGTCAGGATCAATCCGAAGACCATAGGTGTCAGCCAGGTCTAAAATTCGATTCGAGACAGCTTCTAAATCAGTCAGGGGGCCTCGTGATGATTTCAAACCAAGTGCAACGTTCTCTGCTACCGTGAGTGTCTCTACCAGCATAAAATGCTGATGGATCATACCAATGCCATGGTTGATAGCATCGTTAGGGGAAGTTATCTTCACCAACTCGTTGTTGATGTGAATCTCACCGCTATCTTGGTGATAAAGGCCGTACAATATTTTCATTAACGTGCTTTTCCCGGCACCATTTTCACCTAGAAGTGCATGTACTTCAGACCCCTTAACATCAAAATCGATATTATCGTTGGCAAGCACACCCGGAAAGCGCTTTGTGATCCCCAGCATTGCCAAAGATGTGATAGGCGTGCGCCCTGATGGAAGTGTTTTAGATTCGGTCATTTAGATTTTCCTGGAGATTAATATTTGATTTCGGAAGTCCATAAAGGACTTCCGAAATCGTTATAGAAACTATTTTATAGACAACTAGGGCAGTTCAATGGTGATCGTACCGTCGATGATGCCCTGGATTGTATCCATAGCTGCCTGCATGACGTCTTCAGGAATATCAATTCGATCATTGAAGACCATTACCTGGCCACCGTTGGCAAGATTGATCACAAAGGATTCACCGCCAAGCTGATCCTGGGCACGTAACCTGATCATTTCCTCAAGGATTACTTCCCAGTGGTATACCTGGCTGGCAACAACCGTATCAGGAGCAAATTCCTGCTGGTCAGCCTGAGTACCGAACCAAAAGGCACCGGCTTCTTCAGCTTTCCCAATTGCACCAACCACCATCTGGGCGGTACCGGTCATAATATCTGCTCCGGCTGCCAGGTGAGTCTCAGCGGCTTCTGCTGCCAAAGCAACATCTGAGAACGAGCCGATGTAGGTTACGCGAACATCAATGGTCGGGTCAGTGTCCAAAACGCCAGCAACAAAACCATCGACATACAACTTGGCATCGCCCGTTTCGATTGGTCCAACCACACCAATGACCTTACTTTCGGTCATCATGGCAGCCATCACACCCATGACATAGCCACCTTCATGTGAAGCAGCTTCGTAAGCATAGATATTAGGTTCGCCAAATGTCTCGAGGGTAGTACCCCAAGCAAAACTGGTCTCAGGGAAGTCAGGCGCGATTTCTTGTAAGGATGATCCGTATTGCGATCCATGAGCAATCACCATGTCATAGCCCTGTGCGGCATAGTCACGAATAGCTGCAGCCGCATCATCAACAACGAACATCATCTCTGAAATAGCAAATTCTAACCGATCATCACCGCCCAGAGATTCCTGGAGGGTAATCATCGCGTCATAAATGCTCTGTGTAAAGGCAAAATCGTTAAAAGCACTTGGTGAAACAACTGCAACCGTCAGTTTTTCGAATTCAATCGGAGCAACTTCGGCACCTGCAGCAAATTCAGCAATTGTGGCTTCTGCTGCTGCCATAACATCTTCAGGAATATCAAAATTGGGGTTGAAAGCCATCACCTGGCCGCCATTGCTAAAATCAATCACATAGGACTCACCACCAAGTTGTCCTGTGGCCCGTCGAGCAATAATATCCCTTAGGATAACTTCCCAGTGATAAACCTGGCTGGCAACAACTGTGTCAGGGGCGAAACTTGACTGATCAGATTGGGTACCGAACCATAAGGCACCAGCTTCTTCAGCTTTACCAATCGCGCCAACAACCATCTGGGCGGTTCCGGTCAGAATATCTGCGCCGGCTGCCAGGTGTGTCTCAGCTGCTTCAGCTGCCAATGCGACATCTGAAAACGAGCCGATGTAGGTCACGCGAACGTCAATGGTCGGGTCAGTTGCTAATACACCAGCAACAAAGCCATCCACGTACAGTTTAGCATCACCGGTCTCGATCGGGCCAACTACACCAATGACCTTGCTTTCGGTCATCATGGCTGCCATTTCACCCATCACAAAACCACCTTGGTCGGAGGCTGCTTCATAAGCATACACATTGGGCAGACCAAAGGTTTCGAGTGTTGTGCCCCAGGCGAAACTTGTTTCAGGAAAGTCAGGTGCAATCTCTTGTAATGATGAGCCATACTGTGACCCATGTGCGATGACAAGATGAAAGCCTTGTGCAGCATAATCACGGATAGCAGCAGCTGCATCATCGACCACGAACATCATCTCTGAAATAGCGAATTCAATGGCATCCATACCCATTTCTTCTTGAAGCGTTGTCATTGCGTCATAGATACTTTGGGTGAATGCAAAGTCATTGAAAGCACTGGGTGAGACAATAGCAACCCGAAGTGTTTCAACTACCTCAGGTTCTTCAACGACTGGTTCCTCGACGACTGGTTCTTCTACCGCCGCAGGTGCACAGGCAGTAATGATGAAGGTCAATACGAGGAATAGGGCAAAAATTTTACTTATGTTTTTCATCTTTTTCTCCTAAATATTGTGTGTTAATGTGAATACATTAAGCGGTTAGTAAATTTCTTTTTTTCCAAAGGCCTCCTTTTTTGTGTTACTCTAGTAATTTAGAAAATAAATGTGAGTATAGCATTGATAATACCCTGTAATCAACATTAATTAACCCTCACGCTCAAAGGGCTTGGTTAAGGCAGATGGAGTCTTTAATTTTGAAACTGTGGCGGTTAACACCAGTATTGTCAGTACATAGGGCATCATCGTAGCAAATTCTGATGGAATTGGAATCCCTAATACCTGGATCCAGAGCTGCAAACCATTGATCAAGCTAAACAGCATCGCACCCATCAATACACCCCAGGGGCGCCAGGCGCCAAAGTAGACCAGTGCAACTGCGATAAAGCCTTGTCCTGCAGTCATTCCCTGCTGAAAAACATTTAATAAGGCAATAGACAAAGAAGCCCCGGCCAGCCCAGAAAGCGTTCCGCCAAGAATAGTGGTGAAGTACCGAACTTTCGCAACGCTTACGCCTAAGGAATCAGCCGCCTCTGGGTTCTCGCCGACTGCTCGAATTTTCAAACCCAGCGTCGTTTTGTTCAAAACAAAGGAACTCACTGGAACCAGAAGAAAGGCTATGTAAACTAAGATATTCTGGCTGAAAAAGATCTCACCCACAAAAGGAATATTACTCAGAACTGGGATAGTAATGCGCTGAAATCCCCTCACGGTTTCAACCGTCCCGACCAGGGTTTGAAAGAGCATATTACTCATGCCTAAACCAAAAAGGTAAAAGCCAATCCCACTGATACCTTGAGTTGCATGCAGTTTAATGGTAATAAATCCCATTGCCAAACCCATTATCGCGCCAACACCCATCCCTGCTAAAACACCTAACCACAAATTGTCGGTTAATTTTGCCACGTAGAAAGCAAAAAATGCACCTAAAAGCATTTGGCCCTCTACACCAAGATTCAAAATCCCACTGCGCTGACTGAATGCTTCGCCTATTGAGGCGAACAAGTATGGCGTAGCCAGGCGTATACCTGAAGCAAGAATACCTAAGAATACCGTGGTGGTAAAGAGATCAGTTATCATACTTGCTCCTCACTGGTATGTTGGCTTAACTCAGTATCTATGACAGCAACTTCTTCATTTTCTTCCGTCTCAACAACGGTCAACCGCTTACGTTGGCGCTGTTTGCGTAAAATCTCACTGCTGACGACAAAAACGACCACCAAGCCATTCAGTGCGGTGATCAAAGCCGATGGAATTTGTGTTGCTCTCTGCATCGCGTTTGCGCCAACGATCAATGCGCCGAATAAAATAGATGCAGGTATTGTTAGAATTGGATGTAATTGCCCAAAGAGTGCAGCTACAATGCCATTAAACCCGGCTCCGCCTGTAAACCCGGTAGGAGACCCATCAGTGATCATGCGGTAATTTACACCAAATACCTGGGTCGCGCCTGCAAGACCGGCAAAAGCACCACTGAGTACCAATGCCAGCACAATATAGTGCTTGACCTTAATGCCTGCATATTTTGATGCATGTGGATTCTGGCCAACTGCCCTGATGCGGTATCCGAGGGTCGTGCGCCAAAGAAGTATGTATACTAGAATAGCCAGGATCACTGCAATGACTGAACCCATATGCAGTCGTGTGGGCATTAACAAACGGGGAAGGCGATAGATATCCTCCAACCGGGCTGTTTGTGGTATTTGTGAGGCCATATCAGCTTGTGCAGGGTCAATCATCAGGCCGGTAAGAAAAAAGTTCTTGAACTGGACCGCAATGGCGTTCATCATCACGGTACTAAGAATTTCATTTACATTAAAATAGGCTTTGAGTACTCCTGGAATACCACCCCAAATACTCCCTGCAACCGCCCCAAGTAACATTCCAAAAAATATTGTCAACCAGCCCGGTAAATTGGTAAAGCTAACGCCTACCCAGGCACCCACCAAAGCACCGACAATCATTTGTCCTTCACCGCCAATGTTGATCACATTGCCGCGGTAAGCAATACAGATGCCTAAACCAACCAGGAGCAGGGGGGTTGCCCTTACAAGTGTCTCAGCAAAAGCATTCGTGCTGCCAAATGCCCCTTCAAACAAAGCGCCATAGGCGACAATGGGATTAACTTGAAGCAACAACAACATAATTGCACCAACCAGCAGGGCAGCAAGTGTGGCAAAAACGGGTAAAAACGCGTCAATCAGGGCACCTAGGCGAGATTTCATTGGTTACTCTGTCTCCACAAATAATATAATTTGAACAATATTTTTTTGTATTCCAGTTCGATGATACCACTTTCCTGATAAAAATTGTTTTGGGCAGATAATCACATTCATTTACATCACCTGGAAAAATTTATCAATATTACTTTATTACATCTTTATTAATATTGAATTAATTTTGACGCAATCCATTTTACTATAAATATTTTATCGGATTTAATTTGTCTAGATAACTTTTCTAGACTACCATGAATCGAGTCCTTTATACAAGTGAATGAAATTGAAATTAAAAAGGGGGTCTGTCTTAGAGCCATTAAAAATTAATTCTACCAGATTTTTTTTGACAAATTGGTAAATTTTTGGTTGTCCTTACTTTTAACGTGGTTTTTATATTATGGCAATAATTTGAATGCAATTTTTAAATAACTTTATTAATTCTTTAATTGACTTTATAAAGAAGGGGCCATTGGATCTCAAATCCTTTTCTTTTAGTAAATGGCTGCAACAAGTAACAGCAAAGTATCATTTGCGAGCATAGCAAATAATTCCTTAGATTAATTAATGATTCAACTTGAATATGGCTGAAGACAGTTCGTTAGAAATTGGTTATAGATCAGTTTAAAACTTTCTATGCTTTCAATACATTAATCCTGACCATTATTTTAAAAAATACTTTAAATTCTTATAGTGTTTGAAAACAATTATTCTCATAAACTATTTGTTGATAATTAAATACTCTCTTATTATTTTGATTTTCAAAAATTTCCGCCTGACAATTGCAGTATAATCAGCTTTAATGCGAGTATCTCTAGATGTTTAAGAAAGCACTTGATTTTTATGTCAATTGATATTTTGGCAGTCGATACCGATGAAGCATTAGTCTTTTGGGAAGACAGCCCTCACGCTTCCAGTTTCACTCACCCTTTAGTTTTATCGAAGTTAGCTCACAAAGTCGATTGGTGGATGGCAAAGAAAGGACATCGGCCGCTTTGTTTATGGCCCATCTCTATTAATGAAGATCGTTCAATGATATTACCCGACCTTACGTACTATGTTGGTCCAATGTGGTCAAAAGCATCTGCAAACATGCCTGTTCATCGGTGGCTTTCTCGTTCCAGTGAAGTCTATGAGGGTTTCATATCACAATTTCTGGTTAATTACGGCACTATACAAGCATGTTTACCAAAAGGCCTATTGGACGTCAGAATATTTGATTGGTGGAACTACCATCAGCCTGAGAAGCCCAAATTCATTATCCGTCCCCGTTATACTGCCTGCATTTATGACCTGGATAATAAATCTAAAGAAGAAATAGTTTCAGACTATCGGCAGCTGCGCCGGAGAGAACTGAGGAAAATAGAGAAATTCGGTGTGCCGCCAAGAGCTCATCAATGTGCTGCTGATGACCTAATAAAATTATATGCCGATGTGATGGGATTACTAGAGGGCGAGATTGGCACCCAAAAAACCAAGCTCATTCATCAGCTGATCAATCTTGTTCATGATGGTTTTGGCGAGGTTATTGCATTTGAAGATACCGTGCCTGGTCAAATTGCAGCAGCTTGCCTGATTCTGTTCGATCAATATCAAGCCAATATGATACTTAATCTTGTAGCAACCGATTGGAAGAACACTGGTTTGCCTGCACTAATGATCACTGAATCTATTTTTTCTGCAAAATCTCATGGCCTAAATTGTTTTGATTTTAATGGTGCCAACAGCCCACTACGTGGCGATGATAAACATAGTTATGGGGCTATTCCTGATTTATTTTTTGATATTTCCTATCCTGGTTAAAGTTTATGGCACCAAAATTTATTAATAAATTAAACCATGAGATTGGCGGACTAAATTTTTTTTTAAGAAATTTACGGGCATCGTATCAAATTCAACCAATATCAAAGCATCCACATAAGCATTTTATTATATGCGGTCTTCCTAAAAACTTCGTGGATGACCTTGATCATTTGCATCAATTATTACGCGATGGTCGTAAAATAAACTACTGGCGAAGATCAATTTTATTGATAAAAGGAAAATCGGTTTGCTGCATAGCAAAAGACGAAACAGATAAATTAATAGGATTTGATTATTTTTATTTCAGAGAAAATGAAGTTAATCGGGGTATTATCCATGAAGCTTATATTGGTGTCGCACCGGAATATCGAGGTCAGGGCATCGGAACTGCACTGAGAATGATCTCTGCCAAGAATTTTGCAATTTCAGGTTTATCTGCTATATCAAGTCAGATTGAAGAAGACAATTTGCCTTCTTTAAATTCAGCCCTGCACGCAGGGTTTCATGTTATCAACAACTGTAAAAAAGATAAAATTATCCATTTAATATTTGATCTATCAAAACTAAAGAATAGTGCTGATCTAATACTTAATTCAGATGAGATTATATGAAAAAAGAAGACCTTTATAATTTTTGTGTTGATCTGTTTCCAATCTGTAGAAGCATCACCGGAAATGGAGTCAGAGAAACACTTTCAATGATTCAATCGCTAATTTCTGGATTAACTATTCAAGAAGTTCCCACTGGAACAAAAGCATTTGATTGGGAAGTTCCGAAGGAATGGAACATCCACGATGCTTATATTATTGATCCCAAAGGTCAAAAATTCTGCGAATTCTCACAATCGAATTTGCATATCGTAGGTTATTCAGCACCCGTTGATCAAGTAATGCCATTAGAAACTTTACAGGAGCATTTACATTCATTACCAGGCCAACCAGATGCCATCCCTTACATTACTTCATACTACAAAGAAAACTGGGGCTTTTGCTTACCGCACAACTTTCGTCAATCATTAATACCTGGAAATTATCGTGTATTAATTGATAGTGAATTAACAAATGGGCATCTGACGTATGGTGAACTGATACTGCCAGGAGAATCCACTCAAGAGATATTCCTTTCAACTTATATTTGCCATCCTTCAATGGCCAATAATGAATTATCAGGGCCAGCTGTCACAACCCACATTGCAAAATGGTTAAAAACCTGTCAAAACCGATATTACACGTATCGCATCATATTCATTCCAGAGACAATTGGTTCAATTGTGTACTTGAGCCGCAATTTGCCCACGATGCAGAAGAATATGATCGCTGGTTTTAATGTGACATGTGTTGGCGATAATGGGAATTTCTCTTACTTGTCCTCCAGGTATGGAAATACACTAGCTGACCGTGTGGCAAAACATATTCTGAAATATAAACATCCCGATTTTATCGAATACAGTTTTCTGGAAAGAGGCAGTGACGAACGACAATATTGCAGTCCTGGTGTGGATTTACCAGTCGTATCAATTATGCGATCAAAATATGGTGAATATCCAGAGTATCATACATCCTTGGACAACCTTGAATTTATTTCTTCAGGAGCATTAACTAGCAGTTTTAATGTTTTAAAAACCTGCATTGAATCGCTTGAACTAAATAATGTTTATCAAACAGCTACTCTTTGTGAACCGCAGCTAGGAAAACGGGGTTTGTACCCTTCGTTGAGTACAAAAGGCAGCAATTTCATTGTCTGTGATATGATGAATTTGATCGCCTATTGTGATGGAAATAATGATTTACTGGCCATTGCAGAAATAATCAATGTCCCGATATGGGAACTCTTTTCCATTGTAGATAAATTAGTAGAACATGGACTCCTGTTAATGGATATTAATACCTGATATTTTATCTATAGGAACAAAAGGAATTTGGTGTGAATTTAATTACATTTATTGAAAACATCCCCCCAGCACTGTATGGCATCATCATTGGCTCATTCCTGACAATCATCGGTGTCATGTTAACCAATTCGTCCAACACAAAACAATTAAGAATTCAACATGAACACGAACGACAATTAAAGGATAAAGAACGTGACTTAAGCCTTCGCCGTGAGGTTTATCTTCAAGCTATGGAAGCGATCGCAGCTGGATTGGTGGCAGTTGGTCGGGTCAGTGAGATGGATTCTTCGATGGAAGATTTGATGCGTTCATATACCGATCTATCCCCAAAAATCGGTAAGGTCTCTATCGTCGGAAAAAATGAAACCATTAAAGCGATGGCAAACTTTCAGCAAGAATTAACCGGAGCCTTTCTACGGCTCAGTGCAAAAAGAGAAAGTTTTCGGTCTTTAAATCAGCGAGCTGGCACTCTTGAAAACTCGATAAATTCCAAAAAGAGTGAGTTGGAGCGATTAGCTGAGAAATTAGCCACGACTCCTGCCTCTAAAGACGTTAAACAAGATATGTCTAAAGTTGCAAGAGATTATGAGAAATTATCAGTCAAAACCAAAAAACTTGAAAAGGAATTTGAAGAGATTTGGGAGCACCTTTACCCATTACAAATACAGCTGGTTAAAGAAAGCTTCTCTGAAGTCTCAAAGTTAGACAACCTTCTGGTTCCTTTGGTCGGCATGATGCGATCAGAGCTTGAGCTCCCCTTTGACGAGCAATACTACGCAAAAATTATGGCGGATGGTCACCAGAAACAAAAACAATACTTAGACGCCTTTTTCAATGACCTTGATGAAAGCATTGGCAGTGAAACATAATATGTAAAAATATTATATTTATACGCATTAATACTTGATAAATATTAAATCTACACGAAATACTTTGTTATAAATCTGGCTAGAATTAGGATTTAGGTATCCCGTTAGAAAATTTATAACAATCAGTTATTAATTTGATGAAAATTTCATTGTAATTCTGAAATTATTCTTTCTATTTCTTCTTGCATGGGCATTGCAGGGATAACGCCAAGTTTTGTACAGCATAAGCCTCCTGCAATCACAGCATATCGCACAGCTTTGGCCAAATCCTCTCCCCTGCCAAGTGTAGTTGCTAAGGCGGCATTGAACGCATCGCCTGCACCCGTTGTATCAACAACCTCCACAGATATTCCAGGAATTTGATGAACCGAGCCTGTGTGTTCTATTACCAATGCCCCAGATTTTCCCTGTGTGACGACAATGTTTTTTGCACCTCGGCTTTGGAGTTCCCTGGCTAATTCTAAAGGCTCCCCATCATGATCAGGATCTTTACCTAGAAGAATTTTAAGCTCAGTTTCATTCGGTGTGATGACATCAATTAATGGCAGCATTACATCAGGCAAACTGCTGGCAGGCGCTGGATTAAGGATGGTTAATTTGCCAAACTTTCGCCCAAGTTCCATTGCTTTCATGGCTGTCTCTGTGTGAATTTCCAAAACTGATAATACAGCATCACTTTGTATGATTTTATTTTCAAAATTCGCCACATCACCTGGTGCTAGATCAGCATTCGCTCCGATATCCAGAATGATATGATTCTCACCTTGTTGGTTTAGCGTGATGACAGCAACCCCCGTATTGAATTGACTAGTTTGAATAACATCAGAGAGATCAATCTCTTCTTGTTTATATAAATCCAAAGCCGTATCAGCAAAGGTGTCGGTTCCGATTTTCACTAACAAATGACATTTTCCACCCATACGAGTGATACCGACCGCCTGGTTAGACCCTTTGCCGCCAGGGCCGAAATCAAAATCACTGCCGATCAACGTCTCACCCGCCACCGGAAATCTTGGTGCTCTTATGGTCAAACCGACAACATAGCTGCCGACAACAGCAATAATGGGTTTACTTTGGCTCATCATATCTCCTATTGGCTTCATTCAGCGTAATGATTATCCATGAAATGCAAAAATGTCGTTTTCATTTTCTTATCCATGTGGTAGGGTTAATGTATCATACAAATAATTTGTGCCTTATAGCTTTTAGTTAAATAATAAATTTTTCAATTCGGAGGTAAAAAGGGTTCGTGCCCAAACAAAAGCATTTTAATGTTGGAGATTGGATTGTTCATACCTTTCACGGTGTCGGCAAGGTTGAAAAAATTGTAAAAAAACAACTGGATGATTCAAAACAACAATTTTACAAAGTAAGTACTAATGATATTGATTATTGGCTCCCATTTGGCAGTGAAAACGTAGATCACATAGAGCCATTAAGGTCAAAGAAAGATTTTGCCCATGCAATTAAAATACTTTCTTCTCAACCTGAACCGCTAACCGACCATCATAAAGGCAGAACGGCTGAAATTCACGAGCGTTGGCAAATTGGCACACTTGAATCTCGAGCTGAATTATTAAGAGATTTAAATGGCCGGGATCATGAAAAGAAATTAAACTTCAATGAAAAAGAGCTGATGGAAAAAATCACTAAATATATGATCAGCGAATGGTTGATCTGTGATTCAAAGTTGACCCGCAAAAAAGCACAACAAAAAATTTCTAAAGCACTTAACCAAAGTCTCAGGTGCCTGTAATAGAATTGACTTAACGTATCTATAAATCCTTTATATCCTTCCATTTATGACCAACGCCTCTGGCCATCTCTGAAGTGCCTTAAGCAGTAAAGATGACCTGACAACAACACATGCGACTTTATAGCGACCTTCATCAATCAATTTTAGTCCTGCCAGTAAACCTTCATTTCTTAACAACTCGAGTGGTCCAATCTCATCGATAATCAAGAGATCCCAAACATTAGCATTTTCTAAAACCTGGTTTGCCCAAATCATTGAATCAGCGTTGAAAGCCCAACGAGGCGTGGATAACCTAGTCTGGTCTTTTTCATTTAAACTTGCTAATTTTTTTTCTTCACCAGAAGCAAGATTGACTATATTAATCCCGATTTTCTTGTCACCTTGAAACCTACCAGGTGATAAGATCCCATTGATTGATAAATTTTCTGATTTCGCATTCTTTACCAGGTTTTGACACCAGGTTGTTTTTCCAGCACCAGACAAACCAGTAACAATAATCAATTGTTGCGTATGATCACGGCCTTTAAACAGGCTGCCTAAGATGCTTTTTGGATCTTTTATTGAATCTGGTCTGATTGTCAGCGGTTTTCTGGGCACCACAGCACGTGGATTGGATTGTCCATTTTCCACTTGGTAGATCACCTCAGTTCTAACACCGTAAACAGCTGACAAGGCTGATTCAGTCAGGATTTCTTGTGGTTTTCCATAATCCGTAACCCACCCACCATTAAGCAATAAAACATTATCTGCATAACTGAGTGCATCGTTTGGCGCATGTGAAGAGATGATAAAAGCTAAACCCTGCCGGCTTAGCTGATCAATGATCTCTAGGACTCGATGCTGATTACTTAAATCTAAATGTGCGGTTGGTTCATCCATTAATAATATCCGGCATTTTTGTGCCAATCCCCTTGCAATTAAGACCAACTGCCGCTCTCCACCGCTAATTTCGGTATAGGGCCGTTCTTTAAGGTCGGTCAAACCGACCAGTTCCAGGGCTTCCTCAACGACCGAATGATCGGATGATTTTGGTGACTGAAGCCATCCCAAGTGCGGTGCTCGCCCCATCATCACCATATCAAATACACTATAAGCAAATGCAGGTATATGCAGTTGTGGAATCAACCCGATTAATTTCGCTCGTTCAGTTGCAGAATAATCCAATAAATTTCTATTGTCGATAAATACCTCCCCCTTTTCTGGGTTAAGCAGTCCTGCCAGGCAGGCTAACAAGGTTGTTTTCCCACCGCCATTCCGACCTAAAACATATAATGTTTCACCAGCAGATAAATCAAGTGAAACATCATGCAGGACCATTTTTTCGGGTGAATAAGCAAAACTAAGATGTGTGGCACTAAGGTTCATGACTACCAACCCGTCTTGCTTTTTCTTAACAGCATAATGAGCAATGGCACGCCGATCAATCCTGTTAATACACCTAAGGGTATTTCGCCAGGAAGGACAGTCCTAGCAACTGTATCGATCAATATCATAAAGGTTCCGCCTAACCCAATGCTTACAGGTAATAAGCGCTTATGGTCAGGCCCCACGATCATTCTGCCAGCATGGGGAATTACCAACCCAACCCATCCGATCACGCCGCTGATCGAGACAGCAACTGCAGTCATCAAAGTTGCGGCAATGATGATTAAAAGTTTCATCTGTGTTGGATCAACACCCAATGTTTTGGCTTCTTCGTCCCCCAACGAAAGAATGTTTAACCGCCAGCGAATTAACCAAAAAAACAACAATCCACCTAACGTAATAATGGATACAGCCGTTAAGCTCTGCCAGGTGACGCCGGTTAGACTCCCTAATAACCAGAAGGTTATTACCGGTAAAGTGTCTAGCGGGTCTGCGACATATTTCAATAAAGATGTTAATGAACTGAACAATGACCCGATCAAAATACCCATTAAAGTTAAAACCAGGAGAGGCGTTGTTTTATATAGCTTTGAACCAAAGAAGGAAAGGAAGACTGCCAATAAACCAAAAATAAACGCTGAGATCTGGACTTCCCATGAACTTCTGAGCATTAATAAAGCTAACGCAGCGCCAAACCCCGCACCAGAAGTGACTCCCAAAATATTAGAATCAACCAATGGATTCTTGAAAATAGCCTGGAAGGCTGTCCCTGTTGCGCCATAGCTGGCGCCAATCAATAATGCCCCAATTATTCTTGGCAATCTCACACGCAATATCAATTGCTGACCAATAACTGGTACATCAACCGTTAAATTGGGATGTATTTGAGCAATAAGCGTACGGAATACATCCACAGCGCTAACTGTATATCTTCCCAGGGTTAATGCCAGGACAGCAAAGATCACCGGCAGGCTGAGGATAATCCCGACGGTGATCTTCTGAAACCAATGATTCTGGTTATTACTCAAATACACATATCCTTGCTACCTCTTCAGGTGAAATCGCGTAATTATAGAAAGTCGGATAGAAGTAAGCCACTTCCTGTGAACAATCAAAATCCACAAGCTCTGCATTCAATAGTTGTGCCATCCAGATGATGCCAAGCACAGAATCAGGCGCAGGTGTGTCCCATGGGACAACCAATTTTGGCATGCGATAGACCTTGCCAGCAGCGACAGCATCTAAGATTTGCCATTCCTGGCTCTCCGTAATCGCCTCGACACTGGCACCGCCATAAGGCGGTACGATGATAATTTCCGGATTCCAGAGGGCAATTTGCTCCAGGTTTACATCGTTCCAAAACCCATATAATTCTGAACTGACCGATTTGCCCCCAGCAGCTTGGATGATATCTGTCTGATACATCTCACCACTGGCCACACGGAGAGCATTGGTACCAGTAAACAGAACCTGCGGCCTTTCATCGGTGGGGATTTGTGTCGTTCTGCTTTCTATTTCACTCACAACTCGGTTGTAATAGCTTACCCAGACTTCTGCTTGTGCAGTTGTATGGGGACCAAATAATTGGCCAGTTAACAACACTGCTTCCTGCAAGGCCTCAGGTGTTTCTGGATCGAAAAGAATTACTGGGATGTCGAGCTGGTCAATCGCATCTAACCAATCCGCCCGTGCACTGGTGAGTACAAGGTCAGTATTCAATACAGCAGATTGCTCAATGTTGAACTCTGATTGGTTGAAGTTGTCATCTCCCATGATTTCTTGAAATCGGGGATCTATCCTTTCCATGGCAGCGGCACCCTCTGGATCTCTGGCGCCAAGATAACTTGCAGATACTAACCTGTCACCTGCACCTACGCTATAAACCAATGCAGTAGATGGGCCATAGGCAGAGATCACACGCCGAACTGGTTGATTAATTGTTACCAAATTTCCTGCCTGATCTGTCACTTGAATGGCCTCTGGCAAAGCACCGATACCAATCAGAACTTCTTGCCCATCGGCAGATATTGCAAAGTCGATAAATAACTGGACCTCAGGGTCATCCAATAATGGGACCAGGACTGCGTCAGGCAAAAAGGTTGCAAGAATTTCTTCTCGAAACTCTGTCTGTTCAGGCTGGAACTCAACCAGCAAAGCAGCGCCATCTTCAACAAATTCAGGTAATTCACCACTAAAATAAGACTCGTACAGTGCTGAAATCATAGGCTGCAAGGATGAATCAGCCTCAATTGTAAACCTCGCTGCCGGTGCCAAATCTTGCGGGTCCGATGTTTCTTCACTTTCAAGGTCATCTAATATATCTGTTATTGGAATTTCTGTGACAACCTCCTCCACCGCAGGGATCGCTGAACAGGCTGTTAGAACAATTCCAAAAACAACGAACACACCAAGAGTTTCCATTATTTTGTTTTTCATGCTATTCTCCTTAAACTAGTATTATTTGTCTCGATTTTTGTTCTAATAATTTGAAATTAGACAGGTTAATTAAATATTAAAATCAGATTCTTGCAACCAAACAATTGCACTGTTAACCTGCCCCAACACAAAAGATAAGGTAAGCCTTTCTATGGTAGAAGTTGAATCCTCGAATTCATTTGTCAATTGATCATATTGTATTTTTAAACTTGAGAATTGGTTTTCAATAATTGTCGATACATTGGTTTCTAATAAATTAGCAATATATATTCTACTTAGAAACATAACCCGTATATGATGAATACTGGTAGATGGTTTTTTATCGAACAACCAGGCATTAAGTTCATTTTCTCCACGTTTTGTTAACCGATAAACGATCCTTACTGGAGCAGTTTGTGGGTCAACTTCGTGGCCAGATATAGCTCCATTTTCATCTAACCGCTTTAATACTGCATATAATTGGCTCGAGCTCATCGTCCATATTCGGCCCAAATAATTATTGGAATTGAAATATTCCAATAGGCTGTACCCATGCGCAGGCTCAGATTTCAACAATCCTAATATGACAGCATCAGGCACAATTCTCTTCATATAAATACTATTCTACCATGGAATAGTATAAATTTTCAACAATTTAATAATTATTTGTATGCAATTATTTCATGGCTGGTATATAATCCTAATAACCAAAATTCATTAAATAATTACAAATAATGAGGACAAATGGAAAAAATAGAATATGGTGGGTGGGAAAATTGTTATCGAATCAATAATGGCATGATCGATCTGATCATTACTGCTGACGTTGGTCCCCGGATAATTCGTTTGGGTTTCATCAATCAAAAAAATATATTCAAAGAATTTTCTGATCAAATTGGTCTGACAGAGTCTGACCAATGGCTTGCGTTTGGGGGTCACCGCTTGTGGCATGCGCCAGAATCCAAAAGTAGAACCTATTATCCAGATTTTGAACCCGTGCATATTCAAGAAACTGACCATGGCCTCATCGCAACACAAAAACCCGAACCAATAACAGGGTTGCAAAAGCAAATAGAGGTAAGAATAGAAAAGGAAAAACCCGGTGTCAGCCTGACGCATAAACTAATAAACCATAATTTATGGTCAATAGAAACTGCGCCATGGGCAATATCTGTCCTAAATCCTGGGGGGACTGCAGTTCTTCCCTTCCCACCTCGTGGTACACACCCAGAGTTACTGCTGCCTTCCAGTTCGATCATCTTATGGCCCTATACGGATCTCAGCGATGATCGGTATATTTTTGGCGAGCAAATGCTACTGGTCAAACAAAATAGAAATGCTCATACACCGCAAAAAATTGGTTTATCCGCATCAGTTGGTTGGGCAGCTTATGCAAACCAGGAGCAACTTTTCATCAAACAAGTGCCGATACAATTTGATGCATTTTATCCAGACTTAGGTTCACATTTTGAAGTTTTTACTAATGATGAAATGCTTGAACTGGAAAGCCTTGGTCCCTTCAACTCAATTCCGCCTAAAGGACAAATAACGCACCAGGAGCACTGGACGCTCGTGGAAGACGTCCCAGCACCTAAAACAGAAGAAGATGTAGTCGAGCATATTCTGCCACATATATAAAATTAAAAACCAGGGGCCGGCTAAACTCCGGCTCCTGGTTTAAATATGGCAGCTTTCTCCCTGGTTCAAGGAAATTGGATTAATAATATCAATCTGCCGGTGACCATTCCAGCAATAAATCCAATTTTCGCCCATAGAAATACGAGTAATACTAAAAAAATAAGCCTGTTGTTGAGTATCGTTTTGAATGTTGTTAAATTCCTCATAAGTGGCCCTTCACTTTCCATGAAAGGAATTAATAAATTCCATAATTTAATTTCAAATTTTTGGGCATATTTTTCACTGATCATATTGGGTCCTTACCGGGACATTGAGACTTTAATGATTTCTCCATCGGTAGTTGCAACCACCCGGATTTGCTGATGAAGGTCTTTTCCATCTGGTGTTTGATTGAGGGTTTTGAAAACCAGCAAATAGTCATTCCCATGATTTAATACTTCGGGGACTATGCCTTTGATAGTTGGGAATTGTTTAATGATTTTTTGCGTAATAATCTCAACTGTTTTTTGGTCCATCCTATCCTCGTAATCTTTTTCTTAAGAAAGCTGGCACATCTAAATCTATTGAATTTATCTGGGCATGGGAAACAGAGTAATTATTTTCAAAAAATTTGCGATCTCCAGAAGTAATTTGAACAGGCTGGGTATGGTGTTTGATCTCATCAACTTTTTCTTGGGCATTAAATTCAGCGAGCCAATGCTCAGCACCTGGTATTGCTTGCTCAATGGGCATTGCCCCTAATCCGGTGACAATTAATATGACCTGTGCTCGATTTGTGAGTTTAGAATCATTGATCACACCCGGGATAATTTCTACATTTTCTCCGGCCGCCTGACTCAAATAAGCCAATGTATCAGTAACTTCAGAAAAAGTGAGGTCCTCTCCCCCACTAAAATTTGCAATGATCCCAGCTGCATCTTGTAGATCGATCTCATCTAATAAAGGATGGGTCAATGCATTTTCCAATGCTTTTAAGGCTTTTTGCTCACCTTCAGCGGTACCGACTGACATGAGAGCTCCCCCACCTAAAGACATTACATGACGAATATGAGCAAAGTCGACATTGATCAATCCATTTTCAGTTAATAATTCGGAAATGCCGCCTATACCTTGCCTGAGAACATCATCGGCCAGTTTGAATGCCATTTCTAAAGGCAGGTCTCGAGGGGCAACCTCTAAGAGCCGATCGTTTGGCACTGTAATTAATGTATCTGTAAATTGGCGTAATTTAGCCAATCCAAGAACCGCATTTTTTTGTCTGCGTCCCATTTCGAATGAAAAAGGCGTGGAGACAACTGCTATGGTTACCGCACCAATCGTTTTAGAGACTCTTGCAGCTACTGGGATTGCACCAGTGCCTGTACCGCCACCCATACCAGCAGTTAAAAATACCATGTTAGCGCCGTCCAATGCGTCAGCCAAGGTTTGAAAACTTTCTTCTGCAGCCTCTTCTCCAACTGATGGATTACCACCGGCACCCAAACCCCTGGTACAGTGAGGCCCCAATTGGATTTTTATGTCAGCTAAGGAGCTTTCAAGTGCTTGTTTATCAGTATTACAGGCAATGAATTCAACATTATGCATGCCAAATTCGATCATTCTGTTAATAGCATTACTTCCGCCGCCGCCCAAACCTATGACTTTGATGTTTGGTAATGGGGCTTCAATAGGTGTACGTGTGACCATTTCTGCAGCTAATAAATTATCCATCTTTTCCTCTTTGATTTCTTATGAATCTGAAATACTTGTTGCAATATCTATTCCGGATTCCGGAAGGATTTCAACTAAACAACCAGCCGTCCTTAAAGCATTGATTTCTTCTGGTGGAAATAACAAAGGGTCAGGAAAAACGCTTACTTTAGAGGCAAAGGAGGCTTCAAATACCGAAAAGCCTACTGTTGGTTGATATTTCTTTATCACGGGTCTGACTTTATTTAACACAACATCTGATATGCCTGAAACATGGGCTGGTAAAAGCAGGTAATGGGCAAAAAGCTTTGGTGATGATTCCACTTGCTTTTCACTAATTATTTTATTGTTGTGTTTATTAAACATCTTTATCAACCTTTCAGGCTCAAATTTGCTTTCAAGCATGTTTGCGATTGTATTTAAATCAAAAGTGCAGGCGTTAATAGATGGGTCGTATAAAGGATCTTGAATAGTTTTCGATGACACACTTTCATCCAAGTCAATCAGTTGATCGATCATCTGGTTGAGTTTCTCCAAATTTTGGGTGGGATAATTTTTGACATTTTTTGCCTGATGATTATTCCCAGCATCCAATATTGTGATTGGGATTTTTCTTCCGGTGCGTTCAAAACTGACTGATTGAACCCACTCAAAATTTCTAAACGCTATTTGATCTTCTTGCCCATTAGGTGTTAGATATGGTTTAACATCAAGCCACTTTTCAGGGCCGCCACTTCCCCAAGATAACGTTCGTCCATTTAGGTATCCATAACAAGACAAACCCATCTGATCAAGTATTTGACCCATTTTTCGATTCTGCAAGCCTGCTAAAGCCAGATCTAAAAAGGTTAAATCCCAAAAATCGCCCCCCGGTTGAAGAGGCGCCATCACTGGTTTGACACCTATTTGAACAAGGTAATTTGCCAAAGGTAAGAACCTGTCCAGATAGTGATCCACCAGATTCTCATCATGCCAAGTCGTTGTTGGCCAACTGGCCTTTTTGTTTGGTTTGTCGCCGATAATGATTTGTGAAACGCCCCATTTTGCATAAACATCCAGCAGCACGCTTACCTGGTTTAAAGATCGAGCTGAAGGTAATGGGGTATTAAAGTGAATGATCGGTTGTAGATCTAGCTCCAATACCTTGATAAATACATCTTCAGAAATTGCCTTTGAAAAATCAGAATTAAAGATCACTGAAGAAGCACCAAGCTTTTTCAATGCCGATAACCACTGATTTAATTCCTTTATTAAATAGAAATTTTGTGAATTGAAATAGGTAAAACCAATTTTCTGTAAGAAATGATTCATACTGATCTGCCTTTCAAAAACCAATACCTTACATATACTGTGCAAGGGTCATGCCAAATAGATAGCAAGTTTCTGCTATAATGGGTTGCTATGATTTTGATAACTGGCGGTACAGGTTTTATTGGCAGGGTCTTAATCAGGCATTTAAAAGCATTAGGACATCCAGTTAAAATATTATTGCGCCCCACTAAAAAGAATCCAAATTTGCCTTTGGGCATTCCATTTGATGTAGCAGTCACGAGCCTGGATGATCAAAGAGGTCTGCAAGCTGCGCTTAAAGACGTGGACGTAATCTATCACCTGGCCAGTGCCGAATATTTAGGCCGCAAAGCGAAACTATCCCAGGTAGACGTTGCAGGAACACAATTACTGGTTAATGCTGCTCTCCAATCAGGGATCAAGCGGTTCTTCTATGTAAGTCATTTAGGGACTGATATGCAATCAGCATATCCCCTATTAAAAGCCAAAGCCATTGCAGAAAGAATTGTCAAGGATTCAGGACTGCCCTACACGATTTTTAAGTCAGCAATTGTTTATGGAGAGCATGACCATTTCACCAATGGGTTAGCGTTTTTGCTAAAAATTTCACCTTATTTTGTAATGCTCCCCGATGACGGAAGCTCACTATTGCAGCCTATATGGGTTGAAGACCTGGCAACTATCCTGACCTGGGCATTGGAAATGCCTGACACCAATCATCGAATCATTGAAATTGGGGGACCAGAATTATTAAGCTTTAAACAAATTTGTGAAAGTGTTGCCAATAAACTGGAGATTAATCGCCAATATATCAATGTGCCTCCCATCTTTTTGAATATCCTCACCGAACTATTAGAAATATTCATACCTAAATTCCCGACTTCAGTTTTTTGGTTAGATTATCTGGCATCAAACCGAACCACCCAGATCGATTCTGTTGCATCAAATTTTGACCTTCTGCCCGTCCGGCTAAATCAACGGATCAATTATTTACAGTCTGATTTCTATCGTAAAAATTGGTTCCGCAACATCATAAAAAGGAAATAATCATCGACAGCAATATGGGACAAAAAACAATATGTATACATGGACACTTTTACCAACCCCCAAGAGAAGATCCCCTTTCCGATAAAATTCCAGATGAGGCTGGTGCCGCACCCTATAACAATTGGAATGAACGCATATTTTCTGAATGTTATTTGCCCAATGCCGACCAGAGAAATTTTAGAAATATCAGCTTTAATATTGGCCCAACGCTATTTAAGTGGCTTGAAGCTTACGATCCCAAAACGTATGCATCAATCATTTCACAAGAAAACGATAACTACACGAAATATGGTATTGGAAATGCTTTATCGCAGCCATTTCACCATGTAATCCTCCCTTTATCCAGCAGTGCGGACAAAGTTACGCAAATCTATTGGGGCATAGCCGACTTTGAGCATCGATTTGGGCACAAACCTGTCGGAATGTGGCTGCCTGAAACTGCGGTGGATTTAAAAACTTTAACCGTGCTTGCTGATCTGAACATTAAATTCACGATATTGGCACCATGGCAAATTAATCAGCGAAATTTGGATAATCAGCAGCAGCAGCCATTGCTGATAAAACTTCCGGGCGGTCGTGAACCAATGATCGTTTTTGTATATCATCAAGATGTCAGCACATCTGTCAGCTTTGATTCCCATGCTACGCGAAATGCAGATAATTTTATTGATCAGCGGCTGGTACCTCATTTTAACAATCGTCAAAGCGGTAATTCAGAGCTGCTGCTCATTGCGTCTGATGGCGAGTTATATGGCCACCATAAACCTCACAGGGATAAATTTCTTGCTCACTTACTCAATGGAGCACTTGAACAGCGCAATTTAGCGTTAACTTATCCCGGTCTTTGGCTTAAGGATAACCATCCTTCTCATGAAGTCAAATTGAATGAATATTCATCATGGAGCTGCCACCACGGCATAAAACGCTGGATAGAAGAATGTGATTGTACGCCTGGTGCATCATGGAAGAAACCTTTAAGACAGGCTTTTGATACAATAGCCAGGTTACTGGACATGACTTACAAGAATTATTTATCCAATTACACGACCACCCCATTTAAATTGCGTAACGAATATATCAAGGTGATGCTCGGACAAACAGATCTTTCGTCATTATTACAACAATTTATCGATCATACACCATCAAATTCAGAACTATCAGCAATTGGTATGTTGTTAGCTGCGCAATATGAACGGCAAAGAATGTTCACTTCGTGCGGCTGGTTTTTTGATCATTTTCATCGAATTGAACCCCAAAACAATATTGCTTATGCCGCTCAGGCTGTTTGGTTTACCAAATTGGCAACCGGAGTCGATTTTTACCAGGATGGGGTCAGGTTATTAAAAAAAGTAATGGACCAAGAGACTGGATTAAGAGGGGATACAGTTTTTTCTGAGCGTTATCAACGTTCATTGGACTTTTACGAGGACAGGAATGATTATTTTAATCCCTCGAGTAATTTATTTACTTGATAGCCTGCTGTTTCCTTTTCTTCAAGAATCACACAGATCAAAGCATAGCCAGCTTTAAAATACTTTACTTTTTCTTCAGTTTTAAAAGAAGGTGAAGAGAAAATACTGACGAATCCTGTTGTCACCAGCCACCAGGCCAAAGATTCAAATGATTCTTTATTAAACCAAAGGATATCCTGATAACGATTAATTTGAAGATAAGAACAAATATCCTGGTCAGACAGCCAACATTCAACAAGTTTGTCTGCTGTCTGGTCAGCGTAAATCAACACCCAATTCTGGTGCTGCACCAGTATTTTGATTAGCAAGAGGTGTTTTTCAACGTCTTCTGAATTTAGCCCTGATTCTATAAGTACATTTCTAACTTGTTTTAAGATACTCCATTCTTCCAGCCAGGCTCGACCTGTATCGGCGTAATCTAACCCCTCAGAAGAAACCCTACCTATCAGACGCAGATGATTCCATATAACTAATAATTCCCAAGCCTGCACATTTTCCAATAATCCAGCCTGCATGTACTCGAGAGCACTGGAAAAGTTCTCATCATTTTTATGATCATAAAATTCAGCAAATACCAATAATTTTAAAATCAATTCCAAGGCAATTTGGTGTTCGGTGCTGATAGTTTTTAGGTTTGCATTTCCACCAATGAACTCATTTACAGCTTCTACAAATGATTCATACCGTTTTCGATTTTCCTTTATAATCTCAGGGTTAATTTTATCTTCGGTTGATTTAAGCTTTCCATCTATCAACTGCTTGATTTGTTCCAATTCACACAACTTTTTTAATGGTGTCATGACAGGGGCAACGATTAGTTCTTTGATCGCCTGGTCAATATCAGGCACACCATGACTTCCCAGTTGATTACATAACTGCTGGTAGTGCCCGTTTTGATTATCTTCAACCTCTCTAAAGTTCCAAAAAACATGCTGTTCATAGGCATTCAGTTCAAAATATAAACCATTTTTAATGATTTCCTTTGAAGGTCTTATGTACTCCAGCCTTGAAGCACAATCAGAGAAAATTAAATAATGATATTTGCCACCCTTTATGCTTAAAGCATCACAAACTTTCTTTTGCTTGAAACGACCTGTATCCTTATCCAAAGAATTTGATGAAAGCTGAATATATCCAGAGGTGGATTGAAATGCGTTTTGATAAACAACCAATGCATGATCCCAACCATTGCCATTTAGATACGCAAATACATCCTCATTGATCGCACCGCTCTCTGTTTTAAAATCAAATAAAAGAAAATTTTCAACCCCTGCAAAGAGATCTCGCCGTTTTAATAAGGGGAAAATTTCATTTTTATGGCGTTTTATCAGGTGTTCGTCAGGGTTTTCATCCCAATATGGACGATAATATTCCATGCCGTATTTCTCAGCAAAGCCTTCAATCTGCCCATGTCCAAACATGGGTAAGCCAGGCATTGTTGATAATAAAATACATATCCCAATGTATTTATCACCTTTTCCAAATTGTTCAACAGCAGTTTTCTCATCAGGATTGTTCATGAAATTGACATAACGCTTTAGTATCTGGGGGTCAAATTCCAATGTATTTTTGATCAACTGGCGGTATTTTTGGTTTTCTTCATTTCTCAGCATGTTCATAAAGGCAGAATTATAGACACGGTGCATTCCTAATGTGCGAACAAAATAACCTTCCATTAACCAAAAAGCTTCTGCCAGCAGCAGTGTGTTAGGTACTTCGTCTGTCACCCGATCGACAACTTCACGCCAAAATTCCTTCGGGAATAAGGTGTCAAATTCTTTTTGTGTCTTAGCATGCTCAGATCTGCTTGGGATAGCTCCTCCAGTCCCAGGTCGTGGAAACCAAAGACGTTGATAATGTTTTTTTGCTAAGGTCATAGCAGCATCAAACCGGATAATTGGGAATTTTCTAGCCACATGTAAAATTGTCTGAATAACCGCTTCACGCACTTCAGCATTAAGGTAATTTAACTGTGCGGTATCATTCCATGGCATACTTGTTCCATCATTGCCATGGTAAATATAATGTTGCTCCCCAGTTCTGTAGTCAACACGTTTAAATACAACAGCAGCATCGGTGCGCTGATAATAATGATCATCAATCATCAACCCAATTTTGTCATTAGGACTTAAATCAGGGCCATTGAAAGTATAAGATGGGAAAGGGCTGAATTGTTGTGCAATGAACCAATCTGGGTGTTCGATTACCCAATCGGAATCAATGCCCATATGGTTTGGCACCATATCACTTGCCAAACGTATGCCTCGTAATCCAGCTTGATGCTTTAATCTTTGATAGGCGTCCTCCCCACCCAGGTCAGCAGCGATTGCGTAATTCTTCAATGAATATGCCGATGCGACAGCCTCTAGATTTCCACAAAGCTGCTTGATTCGTTTCGAAGCTGTGCTTCTCTCCCACAACCCGATCAGCCACAAACCATTAAAACCCCAATTTGCTAATTTATCCAGTTCTTCATCAGGAATCTGGTCTAAACGTGTAATATTTTTTTGGTAAGTTTTAGATAATTGGTTTAGCCAGACATAGGTATTTTTTGCGATCATGACAGTAAGTGGCATCCAATCGCTGTCTGGCGTAAAGTTTGCTTCGCCATCTTGGTCAGTAAACATTGGAAGTTCTGAAGTTTTCTTGCTATCCAGTAGTGGAATAATTACACGGGATTCTTCTTGAATCATATCAATCGCAGACAATAATCGATAAAGAAGGTCACCAATCAATACTCCCCATTTTTTCCGAATATACTCCAGCTGACCAGATAAAGAGTGCGGTACAGCAATTGCCGGGCTTCTCAGCATTGTGATTAAATCCTGATTTTCAGGACCAAAGTGAGGTATTGATTTGAAGAATGATCGAACTGTGTACATAATATTTGAATAATTAGTACTATGAGCTAAGCTCGAATCGTTGAATAATTCCATTAAAGAACCAACAGCCGGGTTTTGATTGGCAACCCATAATAAAATGATCTCTTCCATGATCAAGCTGGTATTTGGTTTGCTATTTGTGGATGCTCGAATAAAATCGCTGACGCTCGTTATTTCTTTGTACACAGACTCTGGAGGAAATTCGATCAAAAATTGTGAAAATAAATGATTAATTTTGTTCTCACCATAAACTTCAATAAGTTGGGCGACCATTTCGTCCAATAATCCAAGAGAGTAACTTTGTTGATATTTTGAAAACACAAGATGAAAAATTTCATCCATCAACCCCAAGGCATTCATGTCACCTGCATGAACAACAGAATCAGGGAAATTGAGTAAATCACGTTTTCGGTTAATTTTTTGGGTAAACTTTCTGACTTCCAAGAAATTCGCAAAGATTACATTGCCATCAAATCCGAATAAGGATTCATCAAAATTATATTTTTCGCGTGCCAATCGAGATACATGAAATTCGAGCAAATTACCCTCCAGGGTTTTCCCAACGGCTTAAAAATGAATTTCCTAAAGGTAAATTATACACGCTCATGAGGAGCTGAGAATTTTTAAAAACAGCCACTTCAAAGCGGCTTTGCAGGGATTTTACCCAAATCGTTTAAAAATATGTGTGACAATATTGGACCCACTGCCACCAATATTTTGTGTCATTCCAAATTCATGGTTGGTTATTTGCGTTTTACCCGCATCGCCCCTGAGCTGTTGAATAACTTCCACAATTTGGTACATACCTGTTGCGCCGACAGGATGGCCGCGTGCTTTTAATCCCCCTAGTGTTGCGACTGGGATTCTCCCATCAATCTTAATGTCACCATTTTTAGACAGTGCCGGGGCTCGCCCAAGTTCAGCAAAACCGCTAGCTTCAAGTGATAAGGCAGCCATGATTGTGAACGCGTCATGATATTCAAACACATTGATATCTTCGGGTTGTATCCCAGCTTGCTGATAAGCTGCTTGGGATGATTTTTCTGCAGCTATCAGGCGAATTGGATGCTTGCGGTCATGGGCTGCCAGGGTATCTGTAGCAGCAGCAGAACCAACCACATGAATATGTTTAGAATTTGGTGGCAGCATATCTGCTCGCGCCAGTACAACTGCCGCTGCACCATCACCAATCGGAGATGCATCCATCAAATTGATCGGATCACAAATCATTGGAGACTCAATAAACTGGCTTTCATCAATGGCTCGTCGAAACCTGGCATGGGGGTTGTGGACAGCATTGGCGTGGGCATTGATTGAAAAAGGAGCAAAATCCATCCCTTTCCAACCATACTCGTACATATACCTTTTCATGATTAAAGCATTTAACGCCACGAATGAAACACCGTTATCAACCTCCCAATCTGCGTCGGCAGCAGTCGCCAAACCAGCGGTGATCTCAGCACCTGGAGAATCTGTCATTTTCTCTGCACCGACTACCAATGCGATATCTATTTCGCCAGAAGCGACTGCCAGGTAACCTGCTCTGAAGGCTGCTCCACCCGAACTGCAGGCGGATTCCAGTTTAATGCTGTCTGTGAAACGCTGCCCGATCCAATCTGCCACCATGGTTCCCAGAAGGTCCTGCAAATTAGCTACACTGGATAGCATGTTACCGATATAAATACTATCAACCTGCGCTACCTGAGCATCAGCCATGGCAGTCAAAGCAGCGTCTCCAGCTAATTCCCTTAAGGATTTTTGCCAGTTTTCATCAACTTTGGTTTGCCCTATACCAATAACGGCAACATCACGCATCAATGTCTTATCCTTTCTGTTATTACATATTTAGTAACTGTTCAGGCTGCCTTGCAAATGAAAGGTCGGGGGTGTGGTGTGGCGGCTTTGCCGCCA
>CAZCBW010000032.1:0-30620 GCA_964497065.1 uncultured Candidatus Brevefilum sp.
CGCAGCTTACCTTTCTGTTACCAGCTTTGTTGCACTAACGAGTTGAATCCAAGACGGCAATATTTGTAAAAACAAGAGGTTTTAATCCATGATTTGGATAATTTTTTTACAAAACAGCACAATCAATCTATGACAAATGTCACTTGATGGGGTACTTAATTCTCTATTTAATAGTACATAAATCATGTGGTTGGTACGTCCCTATATCCTAGAAGGTGAACCAAGCCAATGTTGAATCGGAATTCTAAACTTCCATTATATTATCAACTCGCACAGATCTTGCGAAACCAAATCAAATCAAATTATTTTAATTCCGGTCAAAAAATTCCCTCAGAACGTAATTTAATGAATCAGTATAAAGTAAGCCGAAACACGGTTCGTCAGGCGGTTGACATCCTTGTTCAGGATGGGCTTCTCCACCGTGTTCATGGTTATGGGACTTATGTGTCTAATTTGGATACCATTTTTCATTATAAACTAAACAATTTTGTTGAGAATAATGCCCTCTTAGAACGTGCTGGGTATAAACCATCATTTAAAACCTTATCTACCAGCGAAGTCAGCCCCAACGAAAAGCTATGTAGAAAATTAAATATTTCACCAGTTGATCCTGTGATCTGCTTTACTAAATTGTTTTTTGGAAATAACCAACCTGCCATGTTTACCGAAGATTTTATTTCAAAAAGTTTAATCAAAACAGATTTTGACCAATCAGGCGGCGGGGAAGCTTATTTAACTTTTCTTGAAAGGATGACAGGGATCAGAGTGGAAAATGTATTAATCGAAATCGTGCTTCGAGAGGTTGATGAACATATCGCGGAAAAATTGAACTGCCCGACAGGTATGACAGTAATGGTCTTTGAGGAAACTTTTCTCGATAATTCACAGTCCATTCCAGTGGCCTATTCACATAATTATTTTAACCGAGAGATTTTTTCATTCCGTTTATTGACAAGTTGTTGTTAATCAAAATTAAACTTTATCAAAGGAATGCTGATGATAACAATATCAAAACGTAAAGACATAATCCGCTCAGCTTTAGGACTGGAAGATCTGGATTTTGTGGTCGAGAACGTCAATATCTTCAACCCGCTAACTAAGCAAATTCAATCAGGTGCACTAGGGATCAAGCACAGTTTTATCGCCCATACTGACGCAAGTCAATTTCAGAGGGCAGCTACGTTTGATGGCAAAGGGCTTATTGCCCTACCCGGATTTATTGACACACATATTCACCTTGATTCAACTTTGTTAACACCTGAGGTGTTGGCTGATTTAATTGTTCCTTGCGGTACAACGTCAGTATTTATTGACCCAATGGAGATTTCCAATGTTGCTGGCATAAATGGTCTAAAAGCACTCCTCATATCTGCTGAGACAAACCCATATCGCATGTTTGTGGAAGTTTCCTCACGTGTGCCAACTGCACCAGGACTTGAAACAACCGGTGGTGTACTTGGCTTAGATGAGGTTAAAGAGATCTTGTCCTGGCCATCCAGCATTTCTTTGGGTGAACTTGATTCTTCCAAAATATTGGGGTTAAAGGATGAATACTTGGCAAAAATTGAAGCCGCTCACAAATTAGGGAAAATCGCAAACGGACATGCTGCTGGCCTCGACCCAGAAAAACTAATTGCTTATGCATGTGGCGGTCTTTCAGATGATCATGAATGTGTGAATTTTGAGGAAGCCTGGGAAAGGTTGAAAAATGGGCTCTCTGTATTAGTGCGTGAAGGCAGCACTGAACGAAATTTAGAACCGATATTAAAGGGAGCCTTAGAAAACGGTATAGATTATCGTAATTTCATGTTTTGCACAGATGATAAGCACCCAGATGATATTCTAGATGAAGGACACATAGATTTCATGGTACGTAAAGCTATAAAGCTGGGGGTCGATCCAATTCCTGCAATCCAGATGGCCACCTACAACGCTGCCGTCCATTTTAGACTGGATCACATTTTGGGAAGTTTGACTCCGGGTAAATTAGCTGATTTTATCCTCGTGTCTGATCTCAATGATCTGAATATTGAAGATGTATTTATGAATGGACAGCACGTAGCTCATGCCGGGAAACTCGTTCATAAACAAAAAGAAGTTAATTACCCAAAGTGGCTATTTGACACAGTCAAGGTGACAAACGGCAAGAGAGCTGAAGATTTTAGGATAGCGACTAAAGGAACCTCAAAGAAAGTTCGCGTAATCGAACTCGATCCAGAACAAATAATCAATAAAGTTGGTTCTGCTACACTAATTGTAGATTCTGAAAAAGGTGTTTTGTCTGACTCTTCAAAAGATATTGCCAAGCTTGCCGTTGTAGAGCGATATGGTATCAATGGCAACATCGGTTTCGCATTTGTTAGAGGCTTTGGATTAAAGAAAGGTGCTTTAGCTTCTTCAGTATCACACGATCATCATAATATCAGTGTTGTTGGTTGTTCTGATGAAGATATGGCTATGTGTGTACAAGCAGTTGAAGATATTCATGGTGGGTTAGTTATTGCGTGTGATGGTAAAGTTCTTGCGACATTGCCACTCCCTGTAGGTGGATTGATGACCCAAAAGCCCGCTGGCAATGTAATCGAAAAGCTTAATCTAATGAAGGAAATCTACAATAATCTTGGTGGCACCTTGCCAGCTCCATTTATGACACTTTCATTTATCTCACTGCCAACCGTCCCAGAATTGGGGTTAACTGATAAAGGTCTAGTTGATGTTAGAACACTCCAATTGATCTCACTTTTTTTGGAATGAAGACTGAGCAAGAAAGAAATATTGACACTTTTTAGGCAATGGCACCTTTTAGTGTAAGCCATTAGAAAGGAGACAAAACAAGATAGTTTCTAACAGGTTCGATAGGTAAATAATTTGTGACTAAAATAAGGAGTATGAAAGATGGATAAGAGTAAATGGATATTTTTATTAAGCTTGATGATGGTAGTGGTTATGATTTTAACTGCTTGCCAGCCAGATGCACCTGAAGTTTCTGACGAAGGTGGTTTAAGAGTAGCTCTAATTTTGCCTGGTCGGTCCGATGATCTCTCTTGGAATCAGGCAGCGTATGAGGGTATGAACAAAGCTGTTGAGACGATTGATATGGACATCGAACTTCGCATTGTTGAACAAGTCTATGATCCTGTAGATATTGAACCAGCATTACGTGATTATGCCCAACAGGAATTTGATTTGATTATTGGGCATGGTTTTCAGTTCATGGAACCCATCATCAAGGTTGCAGAAGAATTTCCTGAGATTAGTTTTGCGATTGGAACAGGATATAAGATTGCAGACAATGTCAGCGTTTATGATGTCAGGTTGGAAGAGGGCGGTTATCTCATGGGATTAATCGCTGGAAAAATGACACAAACAAACATCGTTGGACAGATAGGCGGTGCAGATGTAGCGGAAATACATCGAGGCCATGCAGCATTCATGATTGCAGCTCAAAGCGTGAATCCAGAAGTGAGAGTTCTTACAACTTTTGTTGGGGACTTCAATGACCTAGCCGGTGCAAAAGAAGCAGCACTTAGCCAGATCGATGCTAATGCAGATATGTTATGGACAACAGGTGATGGCATTGGTTTAGCAGTTATTAATGCATGCACTGACCGAGGTTTATCATGTATGGGTAATGTCGCCAATGTAATTGAGGCTGCACCCGAGACAGTTTTGGCTACTTATGTCTATGATTGGTCGCCGATTTTCATTCAAATGATGGAAGAAACAGTTGACGAGACCTTTGGAAACGATTTTTACTATATAGATCTCTCCAATGAAGGCGTCTATGTGCTGTTCAATGAGGCAATGCAAGACATGATCCCACCCGACCTTCAAGCTATGTTGGATGATGCAGTTGAGGGATTTAAGAACCATACGCTTGATTTAGGTGACTTAGACGCACTCATGTTTGATTAGACAAAGAAAAACTAATAACTGGAGGAAGGGATTCCCTTCCTCCAAAATAGTTAGTTTAAACTGAGGATTTAAAAATCTTTATGCTAAACCCTGACATAGTTTATGGTGGGAGGTTAGATGGCTTATGTTGAAATGCGTGGCATAACAAAGAAGTTTCCAGGTGTTCTCGCGAATGACACTGTGGATTTAGATCTCGAATTAGGAGAAATTCATGGTTTATTGGGCGAGAATGGTGCTGGTAAAACAACTTTGATGAATATACTCTTCGGACTTTATAAACAAGATTCTGGAACGATCCGACTTCGATCAGAAGAAATTGTTATAAATTCGCCTTCAGATGCAATAGCACAGGGTATAGGGATGGTGCATCAGCATTTCAAACTAGTTTCTCCTTTTACAGTCTCTGAGAACATTATTCTAGGTATGCCGGGCAAAGCATTCCTTGACTTAGGTGCTGCGGATAGGCAAATCGCTGAACTCGCAAAACTTTATGGTTTAAGAGTAAATCCGAACAAACGTATTCAGGAGCTTTCAGTTGGAGAGCAACAGAGGGTCGAAATACTTAACAGCCTATATCGTGATGCAAAAGTGCTTATCCTTGATGAACCCACTGCAGTCTTGACTCCCCAGGAAGTAGAACCTTTGGGTAAAACACTTAGTCAAATAGCAAAACAAGGAAAAGCAATTGTTTTTATTACCCACAAGCTAGAGGAAGTTATAAACATTACAGATCAGGTGACTGTTCTCCGAAGTGGACGCGTTGTATTCAGCTCTAAAACAAAAGATACAAATAAGAATGAATTAGCCCGTCAAATGATTGGTCGAGAATTGACGGAATTAAAAGGGAGCGAAAAGAAAGAATATCTAACACTTGTTGGAGCTGGATTAGAGACTCTGGCAACTTCCACTAAAATGGAAAAACAACAAAAACCAATTCTGGAAGTTAGCGACTTATTTGTTGAAGATGATCGGGAAACAACTGCGGTTAAAGGTTTAAGTCTTGAAGTGTTCCCTGGAGAGGTACTGGGTATAGCAGGTGTGGATGGCAATGGCCAAAAAGAACTGGTCGAGGCTATTGTCCGGTTACGCCAAATTGAAAATGGAAACTTGAGAATTAATGAAAGACCTGCAGAGCATTGGTCGGTACTCGATTTTATAAAAAGCAATGCTGTATATATCACAGATGACAGACACAAAGAAGGAATAATACTGGACTTTTTAGTTAGTGAAAATTCTGCACTTAAGGTCTATGACAAAGAGCCATATTGCACCAGAGGTTTGATAAATAACAAACAAATTGTTGCACTCGCAAAGAAACTAATAGAAGAATATGATATTCGTGCGCCAGGTCCTCTTGCATTGGCAGGAAAACTATCAGGAGGGAATCAGCAAAAACTAATTTTAGCTAGAGAATTGCATGGTAAACCGGATTTAATCATTGCTAACAAACCAACTCGTGGTCTTGACGTTGGTGCTGCAGCATACATCCATTCTTTATTGTTGGCTGAAAAAGAAAGAGGTGCTGGCATATTGCTAATATCTTCTGACTTGGATGAAATTTTCCTGATTAGCGACCGTATTCTTGTGATATTTAATGGGAAATCAATGGGTGTATTGAATGGGAAAGATGCAAACATAGAACATTTAGGGTTATTGATGGGAGGAACCACGCTCGAGAACATTGAGGAAGACATGCATTCAGAAGAGGTAATTATATGACGACCGAAGAACAAAAGATTTCAGGTTTTTCAAAATGGATAAAGGAAAATCAGAATGCTAAACAAACCGTCTTTCAAGCATTATTGTCAATATTACTCTCAATTTTTATTGGAGCAATTCTATTAATTGCGAACGGTCGAAATCCAATTGAGGCATATCAAAGCTTAATTTTTGGAGCTTTCGGCTCAATTGATCGTCTTACTGAAACATTTGTAAAAATTACTCCCCTCTTATTAATTGCTGTATCAGTTTCGATTTCATTCAAATGCCAATTTTGGAATATAGGGGCTGAAGGCCAGTTTCTAATGGGAGCAATTTTTTCAGGATGGGTTGCATTAACATTTGCTCAGTTGCCAGTTTGGATCCTTTTTCCTTTTACTTTCATCGCTGGTTCAATTGGTGGTGCCCTTTGGTGCGGATTAGCTGGTGTACTAAAGGCTTATTTGCAAGTCAATGAAGTTATCTCTACTACCATGATGAATTACATTGCTGTTTACTTTCTAGCATATCTTGTCAAAGGCCCATTAATGGATGGTACCTGGCCCCAATCTCCAGTATTTGATCGTTCCTTAATCCTTCCACGCATCATCCCTGGGACTCGTTTGAATGTTGCGTTTATTATTGCTTTGATTTTTTTAATTCTGGCAATTTTCTTCTGGCGTAGTGTCATAGGGAATAAAATTAAGATCGTCGGTGCCAATCAGCATGTTGCTAAAGTTATTGGACTAAAGGTCCCCCGGATGATTATCTTTGTTGCACTTATCTCCGGTGCTTTGGTCGGTATCGCTGGGTGGGGTGATTTATTTGGACTTCATTTCCGACTTATTGAGCAGATTGAATCAGGACTTGGTTCTCTTGGAATTGTGGTTGCGCTGCTAGGTGAACTACACCCTATTGGGATGCTGTTTTCATCCATTTTCTTTGGCGCACTTGTTGTTGGGGGAAATGCTATGGAGCGTAATGCTGGTGTCCCATTTGCTCTCGTCGAGGTCATCCAGGGAAGTGTGATTTTATTAGTCCTAGCCAGATCCTATTTCTTTAAAAAGAAGAAGCTAAAAAATGAATCTTGATCTTATCACATTCACTTTTATCGTGGGTTGGTTGTCAGCATCAGTTAGGCTTGCTGCCCCTATATTGATTTCTGCTTTAGGTGAAACGGTAGTTGAGCGAGCTGGAATACTCAATCTCGGGCTGGAAGGTGTGATGCTGGTTGGAGCCCTTGTCGGTTTTGTGGGTGCTTATATGACAGGGAGCCTCTGGATTGGCTTATTATTAGCTATGATTTCAGGGATTCTAATGAATTTAGTAATGGGATTCCTCTGTATCACAGCCAAAGTTAACCAAGTTGTGGCTGGCCTGGGACTCACTATTCTTGGTGGTGGTTTGTCTACACTAATATTTCGTCTCGTTTTCGGTTTGCGAGATTCTCCCCCGACCATAAAAACCTTCCCTACATATCCTATTCCCATTTTAAGCCAAATTCCTGTTATCGGCCAAATGATATTCACCCAAAATGCACTTGCCTATTTTGCCTTGATCATGGTTCCAGTTTTCTGGGTTTTTCTCTTTCGAACGCGGCTCGGCTTATCTATTCGTGCTGTCGGAGAGCGACCTGATGCAGTCGATACTCGTGGATTAAGCGTCTCAGGATTACGATATCTCGCCATGGTTATTGGTGGTGCTATGGCAGGTATTGGTGGAGCTTATTTCTCCATTGCTAACTTAGGAATATTTTGGACCAACATGACTGCTGGAAGAGGTTTTATAGCTATTGCTGTTGTCATCTTTGCTCGTTGGAATCCTGTTGGAGCCCTTGTAGGAGCGCTCGTGTTTGGAGGTGCTTCTGCACTACAGCTTGCTTTTCAGACAATTCGTGTTCCAATTTCATCAGATCTTTTATTGATGCTACCTTATATCATCACAATTATTGTCCTAATCGGTGTCTCTCGCCGTGCAGAGTTTCCAGCTGCTTTTACGCTACCTTATTCACGTGATGAATAATTAATCCGTTTAATTCAAGAAAATACTCAATACTGTCAATATATTTTTATTGAAATAAAACAAGGAGTTTATGCGGATGCAAGAATTTGATTTTCATAAGCCTGAGACACTTGATGAACTCAAAAATGCAAGTTTAGATGAAAACTGTGGCTTCATAGCAGGTGGTACTGACCTCCTTCCAAGATGGAATCGATATAATTCATTGCAACATAAACGAGTTTGGATAGATCTCACACACATCAGTGAATTACGGTTTATTGATGAGGAGGAAAGCCATATTCAAATTGGCGCACTTTGTACCCATAATGATCTTCTCGAGTCTGATGTATTGAAAAAGTATACGCCTGCTCTCATTCAAGCAGCTGAATCTATAGGATGTGTTCAAACACGCAACCGTGGTACATTGGGTGGCAACTTGGCAAATGCCTCTCCTGCAGCTGATTGTGCACCACCATTACTAACCCTTAAGGCTAAGGTTAATATTTATGGTCAACAGGGAATTCGACAAGCAAAGCTGGAATCCTTTTTTACCAGCCCAGGGAATTCTATCCTTACTGAACAAGAGATTATTCATAGCATTTCATTCGCTAAGCCATCAGGGGTCTGGGGGAGTAGTTTTATTAAACATGGTAACAGGCAAGGGATGGCTATTTCTGTTGCGAGTGCTGCAGCATTTATTATTCTCGATCAGGAAGGTCGAATTATTAAGGTGCGAATAGCTGTTGGCTCTTTAGCGCCAACACCTGTTAGAGTAAGATCTGCCGAAGAGGTTGTTCTTGAAACAAATAACCTTCAAAAAACTCTAAAATTAATACCTGATTTAATTTTCAAAGAAATAAATCCGATTGACGATCTGCGCGCGACAGCATTTCATAGAAATCAAACTGGAGCTATTCTGATTTCTAGAGCTGTAAAGCAAGCTTATGTTGCAGCCAAAGGGAGACTTCCATGAAACATATACAAGTCAATATTGTCATTAATGGAGAGACTTTAATATTAACAACCTTACCTAACCGCACACTTATGGAGGTCTTGCGGGACGATTTAGGATTAAAAGGAGTAAAAAATGCTTGTGGTGGTGAGGGGGAATGTGGGGCATGTACGGTTATTATGGATGGCAAGGCAATAAATTCTTGCATGATCCTAATTGGACAAGTTGATGGGCATCATATAGAGACAATAGAAGGCCTTTCAAAAAACAGTAAATTGCATCCAATACAGAGAGCTTTTGTTGAGACTGGTGCAGTGCAATGTGGTTTTTGTACACCAGGTGTAATAATGTCAGCCAAAGCTCTATTGGACAAAATTCCACATCCAACAGAAGAAGATATTCGTGATGGTTTAGCAGGTAATTTGTGCCGTTGTACAGGTTATACAAAAATTATCGAAGCAGTTCAGAAAGCTTCTCAGGAGAATTATCATGGATCCTAAAACATCAATATTAGGTCAATCAACTTTACGTAAAGATGCATGGGATAAAGTCACAGGTAAAGCAGTTTATACAGCAGATATTACTTTACCAAATATGAACTACGGAGCTATTTTACGTTCACCACATCATCACGCACTTATCAAAGACATCGATACAAAATCTGTAATGGAAAAATTGGGTGTCAAAGCTGTAATAACATCTGAGGATATTCCTGGCAATCATCTTTTTGGGGCGTTTATTCAGGATCAACCTGTCTTCGCAAAAGAGGTCGTTCGGTTTGTTGGTGAACCTGTGGTGCTTGTCATTGCGGAGAATAAACAAACAGCAATTGAAGCACTCTCTGAAATTTCAATCAAATATGAGGTATTACAAGCAGTTTTTGATCCCGAAGAAGCGCTTTCTCCACAAGCACCAAAAATTCATACGTCGGGAAACCTTGTAACAAGGTATGAGGTCTCTGAAGGCGATGTAAATCTTGCGTTTTCTCAGGCAGATATCATCCTTGAGGAAATGTTTTCTGTTCCACGAATATCACCTGGCTATTTGGAAACCGAAAACTCCTTAGCTCGCTGGAACAATGATGAAAGTATAACAGTATGGGTTAGTTCGCAAAAACCATTCGAAGACCGGCATGAGATCGCATGTGTGCTCAATTTACCGGAAGATAAAGTACAAGTTAAGTCCGCTGTAATCGGTGGAGCTTTCGGTGGGAAGGAAGATTCGAGCCTAGCAGTCATTACCGCAGTGGGTGCCTGGGCAATAAAAGGAACTTTGCAACTAGTCAATTCACGCTGGGAATCATTCCTAGCCCATCCAAAGCGTCATCCAGCAAAATTGCAGTATAAGCTAGCTGCTTCCAAAGATGGCAGGCTTACTGCACTCAAAGCCACCGTCCATCTTGATACCGGCGCATACGCCTCATACGGACCTGCTGTTGGGAGCCTATTAACTGAATTAATCCCTGGTCCTTACAATATTCCAAATGTATATGCTGAAACACTTGTTTGTTACACAAACAGTCCGATAGCGGGTGCTATGCGGGGATTTGGAAGCCCACAACCCCATTTTGCGATGGAGAGCATGATGGATATGCTCGCTTATAATCTTAAGATAAATCCCATCGAAATAAGAAGAATTAATGCTTTAAAACCTGGTGACCGATTATTTACACGAGTAGTTATAGATGAAACTGCTGATGCTATCGCTTTATGCCTTCAAAAAGCCGAAGAATCTATATTGCGTTTGAGAAAAATTCCTCCAAAGGATGGCTGCCAAAGTGGAGTCGGGTTAGCACTAGCGGTACAGAGCATGGGTCTTGGAGCTAAAGTACCTGATATTTCAACGAATCGGCTACATTGGCAACCAGATGGCAAAGTAAGAATAGATCTCGGCGCACCAGATATTGGTCAGGGCTTGGCAACCATTGCTGAACAGTTTGTTGCAGAATCATTAGGACTTCCATATTCTCAGGTGTTCACAACCCAAATTGATACTTCTGTCAGTCCAAACGGTGGTGTTTCATGTGCCTCTCGTATGACTTATCTTGTTGGCAACGGGCTATTAAAAGCTTCAGAGCAACTTATTGTTTGCCTTTTAAACAAAGCAGCTGAAATATTGAAGGTTCCCGTTGAATCTTTATCTTATCAGAATGGTCAAATAATCATAACTGATGGAAAGTCTTATCCAATTCAGGAATTCACAAGTCGTGCAGCAGATGATGATAATTATATCCAAGTCGAATCAAAGGCTATTTTTGATTATCCTAAAGATATTACACCTCAACATCTTCCAATTGGTATGCCCCATATACGCTTTTCATTTGGCGCGCAGATAGTTAGAGTGGAAATCGATCCCGAATTAGGCAGCATCAATGTTACAGATGTTGTAGCAATCCATGATGTAGGCAGGGTTATCAACCAGCGGTCAGTAGAAGGACAAGTTGAAGGTGGCATTTCCATGGGATTGGGATATGGGCTTTATGAGGAATTAGTGCTAATGCCAGATATGAAATGGAACGATTCCTTTTCTCAATATTTAATACCGACTGCTAAAGACATGCCTTCAAGTTTGGATGTAATCTTGCTGGAAATTCCAGAGAAAACCGGACCGTTTGGTGCCAAAGGGATTGGCGAGATTGTCCTTGTGCCAACTGCCCCTGCCATTACCAATGCAGTATTTGATGCAACAGGTCTCCGCTTTAATAAGATTCCTATAACACCATCAACTTTTGTTAGAAAGCTGAAACAAGCTTGATGTTTTAACTTAAATTGCTCTGCTGCCGCATCTAGAAATGGAAATTGAAGCATGGTGGCCAGATCATTATCCAAAAAGAAACACAATTAAAATTGAAAATTATTAATATTCGAAAATAGATTTCCCAAGATGGGGAAGCAAGATTGAGTTTATCCGCGACCACAATCGGTGATATTATGATGGATTGGGATAAGGGTTAATTATCTTTATTCAAATTGGGGGGGTGTTACATACCCAAGTGGTGAAACTCCCTGTTTACACAACTTTTAATATGTCATGATTTGAGTTTCTGGAAATTTGGATCATATATATTTAGACTTTGATATTATGTTAATTTGTTTAATTTACGTTTTTATTCTGTGACACTTAATGATAATTTTCATTGCTCAACCTGTGCAACGTAATTTGTTTACCTGACCCGGTCTGATATAATCAATTGACCGAATAAAAGGTTGATTATTTTATTTATAAAGCAAGGCTGATAGGCATTAATGGGCATTAAAACAATTATTTTTGATTTTGGTGGTGTAATCTTGAAGATGCCCAGTTTAAGATGGCTTAACAGGTGGAAAAAGCTATTGGGATTTGCCGATGAGCCTGAAATTATCCAAATGTTTGATGATCCCAATGGTTCGCAGTTGGTGCTGGACGTTTTCCTTGGCAATACCTCCGAGGACGAAGTTTGGGGACAAATGGCTAAAAAATGGAATCTTAAACCGAAGCTGGTCCGCGTACTTCGGCGGCTCGTTTTTTCGAAATGTTCATTGAACAAAGCTTTGATCAAGTACATGGCTGAATTAGGCAAGAATTATCAAACGGCCATACTCAGTAACGCTGGCGATCAAACCCGGAAAATCCTGGTGGAATCTTATAAACTGGATCAACTTGTGGATGAAATCATCATCTCTGCTGAAGAAGGTGTGATCAAGCCGGATCCTGCCATCTATCAAATTGCAATGGAACGGCTGAATGCTGTCCCTGAGGAAACTCTGTTTGTGGATGACTATCTGCCAAACGTCCAGGCAGCCCGTGACTTTGGCATGAAAGCTGTCCAGTTCATCAATAACCAGCAGACCATTCAAACGATCCAGGATTACCTGGGCACAGACGGATAATCGATGTTATACCTTGTCGCGACACCGATTGGCAATCTGGGTGATATTTCTCTAAGGGCTTTGGACGTGCTTCGCTCGGTGGATTTAATCGCCAGTGAGGATACCCGAAAAACGACCATCCTCTTGCACCATTATGATATTCACAAACCCCAAAAGAGCTACCATGCGTTTAATGAGAAGAAGGCTGTCCCCCAGTTGATTGAACAGCTGCTGGATGGAAAATCAATCGCAGTCGTCACCAGTGCAGGTACACCCGGGATTTCTGACCCTGGTTATTCGATCGTGCAAGCTGCAATTGAAAATGAAATCCCTGTGACTGCCATTCCCGGCCCGGCTGCGGTAGTGATGGCACTGACCTTATCAGGACTTCCGGCGCACAGCTTTATTTATAAAGGGTTTCCACCTCGCAAGTCAGGTGCCAGGCGCCGGTTTATTGCTGTTGATGGTGATTCAGCCCATACACAGGTGTACTATGAGAGCCCACACCGCATTTTGGCATTTCTAGAGGATGCCCAGGCTGTGCTTGGTGACCGCCGGGCAGCGGTTGCCAATGATCTGACCAAGAAATTTGAAACTGTGCTACGCGGCCGGATTAGTGAAGTTATCGCAATGCTCAATGAACAAAAGGTTAGGGGTGAGTATACGGTTGTGATTGAAGGTGCCGGGGATTAAGACCGCTTGAATTTGAAGGGATTGAAATTTGTGTCGGTGTCAAAGATGTCGATTCCTTCAGAATTTTTGAGGCCATTCACCATCAAATAAGTCAGGGGTGTTACAGCAGTTTCCATGACGACTTTAAAAAGATAGTTGGTGATGGTAAGGCTCCAAAAGAGGCTCCAGGGAAACACATTCAACAGGACTGCGACAAAAATGAAACCAAAGGTGTCAAAAGCCTGCCCGATGATCGTACTTCCTATCGTACGGGACCATAATAATTTCCCTTTGGTCATCACTTTCATCACAGCCATCATGATGGCATTGGCAAATGATCCGGCGGTATAGCCCGCGATGCTGGCGATGATGATGGCGCCATTGCTCATACTCCCGAGGATCTGGTTATAGGTATCCTGTCCAACACTTGCCTGCCAGGTCGCTTCTCCAGGCAATACCTGGACAAACCAAAAGGTGACTGCACTGAATACCAGCGCACCAAACCCGATCCAGATGACCCGGCGAGCGCGTTTATAACCATACACTTCCGTCATAACATCGCCGATAATGTAGCTGATCGGGAAGAGGATAGAGCCGGCATCAAAACTCAGCTGGATAGACCATAAGCTGACGCCCCAGTCGATGATCTTGGCAGATGAGGCGATATTGCTCAAGACAAGGACGAGAACAAATACCACTATAATTACATCAAGATATTTATAAGTTCGGATGGTAGAATCATCTTTTTCCATGTTTTAACTCCGGATTATTTTGGGACTAAGTATACCTTGCCATGCATCGATTTTTTCTAAGTTCTGAATCCTTTCAAAAGGACCAGGTTAATTTTCCTGAGAATATTGCTCATCAAATTTTGCATGTACTGCGTTTAAAAAAGGGCGACAGCGTGGAGGTTCTGGATAACTCTGGAGAGGCATTTCACGTTACCCTGCTTGATACAAAGGGACAGATTCATCTCTTGGGAGAGATAAAAAGAAAGGTTGATGTGGATTCGGAACCACAGATGCAAATTAAATTATATTTTGGTCTGACAAATCGCGAAAAAGTTGAATGGATACTGCAAAAAGGCACTGAAATTGGGGTGGGGGCGTTTTTCCCATTTGTCTCTTCCCGCACACAGGTAAAGAGCACACAAATCAAAGAAAATAAACGCCGTCGTTGGGAAGAAATCATCCGAGAAGCTGCTGAACAATGCGGACGCGGCAGACTGCCAGTTTTTCATCAACCTGACCGATTACTAACCTGGTTCGATCAACCAAGAAGTGCTGATTGTATGAGGATCATTGCTTTTGAAGATGCTGAACCGGAGCCCAAGATGCTCTCAAACCTTCTGGAGGTTTTTTCAGGGTCTTCTATCGAGTTATTTGTAGGCCCAGAAGGCGGCTTCAGTGAAGGAGAAATTCAGGCAGCGATCAGCTCAGGTTGTCAAGTTGTCTCGATGGGTCCCAGAATTCTGCGGATGGAAACGGCTGCCATCCTATTACCTGCCCTGGTTTTGCATGAATTAGGGCAATAAGTTTCAATTTTTTTGTTTCATGTTATGATTTGGCAACTTAATTTGCTTATTTGTGTTGATTATTACAGGTATAAGACTGGAGTTATCATTGAATAAACTATGCGTCATCGTTAATCCTGCGGCTGGCAAAGGTGCGGCAAAGAAAGCACAACCTGAAATCGAAACAATATTAAAATATCTTGGGTTGGATTATGACCTCATCCTGACTGAGCATCCCGGACATGCCATCAGCCTGGCAAAAGAAGCCGGAACCAATGGCTATGCTGCTGTGGTTGCGGTAGGCGGGGATGGTACGGCCAATGAGGTCATCAATGGACTCATGCAAGCAAAAAATAATTCTGAACTGACAGCAAAGTTGGCTGTACTGCCTGTTGGTCGCGGAAATGATTTTTCTTACAGCATGGGCGTTCCCCAAGATCTGGAATCAGCCTGCCGAATCCTTGTTGATGGGAAATCCAGGAAAATCGATATTGGCTTCCTTAAAGGTGGGGATTTCCCCGGTGGCCGATATTTTGGAAATGGTGTCGGGGTTGGTTTTGATACAATCGTGGGGTTTGAGGCTGCCAAACTGCCTGCCTTTTTGAGTGGTGTGCCAGGATATTTAATTGCTGCAGTAAAGACTATTTTTTTATATTTCAAGGCGCCATTACTGCGTGTTGAGTTGGATGGCGAAACGATTGAACAACACTGCCTGATGGTTTCACTAATGAATGGCAAACGAATGGGTGGTTCGTTTATGTTTGCACCTGAGTCCGAATCCGACGATGGGCTGTTAAACCTGTGCATTGCCAGACAGGTAACCCGGTTGCAAGTTCTGGGGCTCTTCCCCAAGGTGATGAGCGGTACCCAGGCTGCCCATCCTGCTATCCAGATGCCAACAACACGCCATGCTGTTGTTGAAGCAATCAGTGGGACTTTACCAGTGCATGCTGATGGAGAAACGATTTGCAAAGCCGGAAAGAAGCTTGAAATTGAAGTATTAAAGCAGCAGTTGGAGTTGATTTGCGTATGAAAATAGTTCTAGAGTGGGTGGTCAATCATATTATCCTGTTGATTATTCATATTATTTTGAAAATTGATGCCCAAGAGCTGAAGAAAGTCCCACAAAAAGGTCCAATATTAGTGGTCGCCAATCATGTGAATTTTTTGGATGCACCGGTGCTTTACACGATCTTATACCCTCGTCCAGTGAGTGGCATTGCAAAAAAAGAAGCCTGGGATAATGTATTGCATGGTTTTCTATTTCGACTTTGGGATATCATCCCAATAGAGCGGGGTACGGCAGATTTTGGAGCTTTTAAATTAGCTAAATCTGTTTTAAATGATGGCACAATTCTTGCGTTTGCACCTGAGGGAACCCGGTCAGAAACTGGCCAATTACAACGAGCCAAGCCCGGCGTGGCCATGCTGGTCAGCCAATGTTTGGATGTTCCGATCTTACCGATTGCTTATTACGGTCACGAGACATTAAACCAGAACCTTAAACGATTTAAACGAACCCCTATGAACATAAGCGTTGGCCAGCCTTTTCTGGTCAATCTTGAAGGCAGGCAAAAAAATCGGGAAACCATGCAAATGGTGACTGATGCGATCATGGCGGAAATCGCAAAACTGATGCCTGATAAGTACCAGGGTGTCTATGCTGAGATAGGAATCAGTGATAGGGGATTGATCGAATATTTGGAAATGTCTGATGGAAAGATCAAATTATCGGGGCAGCATATTCCGCAGGCGGTTGGGTAGCAATTTACCCAGGCCGAGATTCCTGCCAGCAGAATCAGTCACCAAGAGGTACTGACCGGTCGGTATAATATCGGTTTTTGGATGCCGGATATCCCGGCCTGAAATCCATTGTGGGATTAATTCATCATCTATTTGAATTATCCCATGTGTGAATTGGCGGCCAAACCGGCTGATGAATTCAGGGGATGGTTTCAGCGTATCTTTCTGAAATTGGCCCATTAAAAGCCCAATCAGTGAGAAGGGCAATGATAGGAAGTTTTCATTATATATAAGGGGGATAAGGAATAATTGATCAAAGCGCTGAAAAATCTCAAGATGGAAATTTTCAAGAATCTCTTTTATGTTTAAACCATAGCATGTAAACAAGATTTCACAAACAGTTGAGAGGGTGTTTCTGTCTAAGGACTGCAAACCCGTTCGTACAAAATCCCTTGTTGGCGATGCTTCGTTTTTGGAGCTCATGGATGCTAATTTTGTTAATCGTGCGCAGAAAAAACCTGACATACCGGTCAAATGCGGCCATAAACGCAAGGCTTTTTCCAGGTCTGGGTGAAATTCCTTAATTCCAAAGCGGGTTATGCCGGGTACTTTGAAGGGAATCCGGTGAGAAACATCATCAATGGATAATATGCCCGGATATTTTCTCAACACGGTGTCGATCACAGCCTCGTCCTCCTCTGGTGCGAGGGAGCAAGTTGCATAGACCATCTGTCCCCCGATTTTTAATGCTGCCAATCCGCTGATAAGCAACTCCACTTGCCTTGATTGCAGCCTCAGCCGTTCATCTGGGGTTGTATCCCGAAGCGGATGGTTTGCAGTTGGGCGCAGGTTCTCCATACTGCATGGCGCATCAAGCAATACATGGTCGAATTGTTCTGGGAACCAGCTGCCAAAAGATTCACCTGGAAACTGCGTGACAATCTGGTTTGCGCCACCCCAATTGGACAAAACTGACCGCAGTGCTGGAATGCGTGAACTGCTGCTGTCATTGGCGATGATAAAACCCTGGTCTAATGTTCGATCGATCAGGTGTGTGGTCTTGCCGCCTGGGGAAGCAGCCATATCGAGGATAATTGGCTGCTGTTTATTAAAATCGAACAGGGTGACCGGCACCATAGATGCTGCATCCTGTAAATAATAATTTCCTAAGCGGTGTTCGATGGTGGTGCCAGGTGCAGTTTCCGAAGAATGGATCGTCCAGCCATTTTCGCAAAATGGGATTGGTTTTACCAGCCAGCCATATCTTTGAGATAAATCCTGGATGGCTGATGACGGATCCATCTTTAGTCGATTGATTCGTGTACCGGCAGGCAGGGGTTGATCCTGAATTGCTGAGAGCTTTTTTAGCTCATTGGGTGAAAGCAGTGAAGCAAACCGTGAATAAAATTCCTCATGATTGAGGTTTATGTAATCACTCATTTCTTTGCCGTTTTTTGTGTGATCAGGAAGATTATCTCCTCACCGATCAAGACTTCCTGTACTGATTGTTGTGCTGATAAATTGGATTTGACCAGCTGGCGATGCCGATCCAGCAAGGAATGACTGCCAGTTAGGTCTACAGCAGGTAATGATACTGCCAAAATATCAACATTAAGCTGCTGCCAAAACAAGCGATTGCAGCCAGGCTGCCTTTTTTCAAAGCGATGTGCTTCTTTGAAAAACAACCCGAGGTCTGCATGTTGTTCGGGTGGATTTACCAGGATATCACGGTTTTCTGCGTCACCAGGCAAGCCAATCTGTACAAAGAATTGGTTGAGAAGATCAATCCGCGGCTGGATAATGTCATAAGCAGAATAGCGTGTTGTTAACGGCAGTCCCATCCACGGGAAACCAAAGGGATGCAGCCCGCATGCCAGGTCAATAATACTGTTTGGCTTGCCTGTGGTTTTGAAGAGCTGTTCATAAAAAGTGGTCAGGTTGGGCAGTCGCTCCGCAGATGATGCATGAGAAGCCAGAATTGACAGGCAAAACTCTCTGAGCTGTGAACCTTTAATTGAATAATCGGTCAGGTTTTCCAGTTGTTTAAAAGCAGTTTGATAATCCAGTTCTCCCAAATAAGGTGCTACGATGTTGTGGAGAATCCGTCGAACAGCTTTCAGCAAGGCTTTATCCGACAGCTCAGGTGTTGATTCCTGTTGGATCAAGTCTTTGATGGTTTTTTCATTCACACCGGAATGGCGGTATTTTTTTGATTGATTGATCTGATCAATGATAGCTTGAGTTTGAGGTTTGGATAGATGCATATTATTTGCTGATCAGGAAAGCAAGTTCTGTAGAAAACAGGAACTCCTGAATATCCCATGGTTTATTTTTTAAAAACTGGTAAAAGTTATCACGATAAAAATCCGGCATCCCTTTGTTTTGACCGGATAAACTGTGGACAGGAAAAGAAACAAGGATGTGCGCAGAATTTATTTTTTCGAGCAAACGAATGGTAATTTCCTTTTCTATTTGTTCAAGGCAGGGGATGGCTTTTAACAGAAAGGCAATCTGGAATTCTTCATCCGGCATATCACTGACCAGATTGCAGAGATGGGCTTGACCGGAGACCAGGCAGTGGTTGAAAAACATCTGAATGAATGCCATCATGTCCTGGTAGATATCACAGCAATCATAGGTAAAATTTTGGGCAGTGGGCATCCATGGGAGAGCCAGGGGGTTCAATCCACAAGCCAGATCGAGTATTTTAGTGAGCGGCGCAATCGATGCCAGGCAGACCTCAAAAAAATCCTTAACGATGGTTAACCGCTCGTTAGTTGATGTATGCATTTGCATCGTGTCCAAACAGAATTGCTTGAGTTCTTCTGACTTCAAATCAGCCGGCTGCTGGGATAATTCACCGATTTCTGTGTCATAATCTTGATGATGTTGAAGGTACGCGCCACCAACCTGGTGAAGCTTGCTTTTGACATCCTTGATGACATCTTTTTCTCTCAACCCCTTGGCGACAGCTTTTTTAACAAGATGTTTCACTAGCCCCAGATCAATCGCCTGGTATTTTTTTGATTTGCTGACTTTGTCAACTAGTTGCTGGATAGGTTCTTGATTACCCATATTTTCGCAATCGGTCTGTAAGCTGGGTCATGAATCGAAGGTTATGCAGTGTTGCCAGGCGTTGGAACAGCCAATCACCGGTTTTAAAGAGATGATGAAGATACCCGATACTGTAATGACTGCACACAGGGCAATCACAAACTTCAGAGATCCCCTCACTGTTTTTGATATGTTTTTTATCCTGGATGTAGACATATTCCATCCATGACTCACCAGAAAGGTGCTCGCTGTGGTCTGTACTGAACCGCATTAACCGTCCATGCCGGGCATCCCGGGTGGGGAGCGCGCAATCAAAGATTTGGTAACCAAGCCTGAAAGTCTTGACCAGGTTCAAAGGGTGGCCGATGCCTAACGCATGCATTGGATAATCCGTGGGTACCAGTTCCCGGGTCAATGCGACGATATCTGTTAATAAATTTCCCTGAGCATCGAGCGGCCAGCCGCCGTAACCAAACCCGTCAAAGCCTATTTCCAGCAATGCTTCAGCGCACTCTTTCCGCAAATCAGGGTGCCCGCCGCCCTGGATCACCCCGAAAATGAGCGGCCTGTCTTTTTCATTCAACTGGCGCTGTTCGACCTGCTGGCGGTATGCCTTTTTGCAGCGATTAGCCCAATCAATGGTCCGCCGGACAGATAGTTCTTGGTCCTCCCGAGAGGCATCTACGTGGGTGCAGTCATCCAGACAGATAACAACATCACTGTCATAAGACATTTGAAGCTGGATGCTTTTTTCAGGTGAGAGGATGAATTTCCGGTTTTTGCCTTCAGGGCGGAAGAGGATGCCGCGGTCGGTTAATATCCCAAATTTATCCGATTGATGGATCAGTGAATATGCCTGGAATCCGCCTGAATCGGTGATGATCAGGTTGTGCCAGTCTGCAAACTGATGCAGACCATTGAAAGATTGAATGGTGCTGGAGCCGGGCTTTTGCATCAGGTGAAAGGTATTCATCACCAAAGCCTGGATGCCAACCTTTTCTAAATCCCTAGAGTCCACTGCCCGAACATAACCTGAGGTTGCATCCGGCAGGAAGGCAGGGAGCTGAAGGTTATTATTTCGTATATACATTATTTGATTTTTTAACATCTTATCGCCGGCGGTTTTTGTTAGTACGATTGAGAATCAGGACGAACTCTCTTTTTTGGCCTGATACCGTAGGCAGGATATCAGATAGAGGTCCCCTGTAGATCGCTTCTTTTTTTTGGGTCATGTCACAGGCCAGGAGGATGTCCTGGTTCATTCCGAATACAGCGGCGACCTCATTCAGTAATTTCGTCAACCGGTAGGGGGTGTCCATTAGAATGATTGGTATTGATTCGGAAAGGTAATTCCTCAAAAAAATTTCTCTGTGTTCAGTTTTTCTCGGTGGGAAACCTGCAAAGATAAAACGGTCAATTGGAAAATCACATAATGATAAGGCTGCCAATAAGGAGCCCGGGCCGGGTATTGGTGTGACGGGAATGCCTAGCTGATACGCTTGCTGCAGCAACTGCATGCCGGGATCGGCAAATACTGGCGTCCCGGCATCAGAGATGATTGCCATGGACTCACCCTGTGCCAGCCGAGCGATGATATTTTGGGATTCAGTGATTTCGTTATGTTCGTTTAGAATTAACAGTTCGTTTTCGACTCCCAGTCTGTGGAGCAGACGGCTTCCCTGCCGATATTCTTCGCAGATGACGGCATCGACATTTTTTAATACATCCAGCGCCCTGAGGGTGATATCGCGCGGGTTGCCAATAGGCGTCGCGACGATATATAATTTACCATGTTTGGTTTGATTGACCATATTAATAATTGTAACATCCCCAACCCCTTGTCGGTAAGTTTATTGGTTGTGACTGGTCGTTACCCCTCGATTATGGGATAATCAGGACGTTGCAACAGCACTTCAGACTGGAGCAGGATGAATAAATTCAGCCGGTTGACTAGAATTTCATTCTTATTATTCATTTTCTTTGGCTTAGACAAATTGATGGCGGTTTTCCGAACGATCATCATCGGCCGGCAATTCGGTCTTTCCAAAGAGCTGGATGTCTTTAATGCTGCCAACAATTTTCCGGATCTCCTGTTTGCATTGATCTCAGGCGGTGCTCTGGCGATTGCTTTTATCCCGATATTATCCGAGACACTATCAAAAAAAGGACGAGAGTCTGCCTGGAAATTGTTTTCACGTATCGCTAACCTGGCTTTTCTGGTCACCGCCGTATTGGCAATCATGGTTGCTTTGCTGGCTGGACCCCTTGTACGAGGTGAACTGGGGATCGCCCCGGGTTTCACTCCAGAACAGCAAGAACTGGCAGTTGACCTGATGCGGCTGAACCTGATCGCAACGTTAATTTTCTCGATCAGCGGACTGGTGATGGCAGGGCTGCAGGCTAACCAGCATTTTCTCCTGCCTGCAGTTGCCCCTCTCGTGTATGATGGTGGAAAGATATTTGGTGCAGTGATCCTTGCGCCTCAGGTTGGTTACCGTGTCGCAGGGATTCAGCTCCCTGGATTCGGGATGGGGATACACGGCCTGGTGTATGGTGTGATCCTTGGCGCTGCACTTCACCTGCTCGTGCAGGTGCCTGGGTTGATCAAATTTAAGTTTAAATGGTTTCCGAATATCGATTTGCATGATACAGCCGTTCGCAAGGTGCTGCGATTGATGGGGCCAAGATTAGTCAGTATGGTGTTTATCCAGATGATCTTTTTAGCCCAGGACAACCTGGCTTCAAGGCTGCCAGTTGGCTCAGTGACTGCATTGAGTTTTGGCTGGTGGATTCAGCAGGTACCAGAAACAATCCTCGGCACAGCTATCGCCACAGCTTTGCTGCCAACCCTTTCAGATCAACTTGCGGCTGGTGACAACCTGGCTTTTAAGCAAACAATTGAGAGGTCATTTAAGGTGATGATTGGATTATCGCTGCCTGTCGCAGTTATCATTTCATTAACCAGCCTGCCATTTATCCAAATAGCATTCGGGTTTACCCTTGACGAATCACAAATGGTTCTGTGGGCTGCTCAGGGTTTTTTAATTGGGCTGTTAGGGCATGCGATTGTTGAATTAGGTGTACGATCATTTTATGCCAAACAAAAGCCAACGGTCCCGATGTTGGTTTCCGCATTGGGTTTTGTTATTTTTATTGGACTTGCGATCCCATTAATGGATGTGCTTTCATCCTCTGGAATTGCAGTCGCAAACTCAATTTCATACACGATTCAGGCGTTAATATTAATCATCTTATTAAATCGCACATTGCCAGAAACATTCCGATTAGGAGGGTCTTTAATTAGAGGTTTGTTAAGTGCATTAGTTGCCGCAGGGGTCATCTGGATGATCATGTCTGTCTTGTCGTTGCCGATTTCCGGCCTGTTAATTGCATTGACGGCCATGATTGTGGGAACCGGGGTTTGTGTGATCCCCATTCTCCCAGAACTGCGATTGCTTTTTCAACTTTAAATGGAATAAGGTATAATCCTGCCCATGACTGAAAAAGAAAATAAACAGGCAAAAACCTTGAAAAATAATCAAACTGAACGGACTAAAAAGAAATTTTTAGAACGCCGTTCATTCTGGTATTTAATGACGTTCTTGGCGTTTCTGCTGATCGTTGTACTTGGGGCTGCATTCGGTGTTTTTCAGGGCATCAGAGACCGGGTACAGCTGGCAGAAGCCCAGGCTGCGCCCAGGATCCAATCTCAACTGGACAGGGCCAGACAGGATATTGAAGAAGGGCGTTATGAAGTTGCCCTAGGCCGATTGGATTGGATTTTGGATGAGATGTCAGAGTATCTCAATGATGAAGAATTGGCTGAGATTGGTGAAGTCTACAGCCAGACGTTATTACTTCTATCTCAGGTCGGGGCACCAACGCCTGCATCTTCACCAACGCCAATCGAACCAGAATTCACACCCACACCTGACCTGCGTGGGGTTGAAGATCTTTACAACACAGCCCGTCAACAGTTCATGGATCAACTATGGGATGATGCCATCAATACCATTATTGCCTTGAGAGAAAAAGATTTATATTTCCGAAGCATTCAGGTTGACGGCATGCTGTATGTTGCATTGCGCAATCGCGGTTTAGATAAAATTCTAATTGAAGGCAGCCTTGAGCCAGGCATTTATGATCTGACTTTGGCAGAACGTTTTGCCCCCCTTGATTCCCGCGCAGAGGGTTTAAGAACATGGACGCGTTTTTATCTGACTGGCGCCAGTTATTGGGGCGTTGACTGGGAACAAGTGGTGTTTTATTTTGAACAGGTGTACCCACATTTGCCGAATTTGCGCGATGGCACAAATATGACCGCAACAGAAAGATTCAGGATTGGTGCCATTGAATATGGTTCTCAACTGGCAGCGATTGAAGAGTTTTGCCTGGCACAGGAATACTTTGATCGTGCTTTTGCATTAGCACCGGACCCTGAAGTTCAACCGACAGCGCAATGGGTAGCTGAGGAATGCTGGAATATTCAGAATCCACCTGCGCCCCCACAAACGCAGCCTGCCACACCGACGCCAACGCCTGATGGCGGTGTTGGAGTACCAACAGAAACGCCAACGCCTGAATCAACAGCAGAAAACGGCGGAGAATAAAGTTTAAACAAACACCCCTCGAAAAATTATTGAAAAAGAAGGGTTTTTTATTACGGTTTATCTACTGAAAAGTTTGTAATCTACTACCAGTTCACCAACCAGATCATGTGTGATGGCACTGTTGATTTTTACTTTAACCAGTTCACCCAGGAGTGCAAGGCCTTCGACGATGACCAACCCGTCAATTTCAGGTGCATCCCGGTAGGTTCTGCCGATGGAAATCTGGTTGTCGTCATCAACGCCTTCAATCAGAACGTCCATCTCCCGACCGATAAATTGTTGATTTCGATCAAGCGAAATTTTAGCCTGGATTTGCATCAAGGTTTCCAGACGTTCAGTTTTTAGTTGTTCTGGGATCGGGTCACCTAATGGTTCTGCTGGTGTGCCCGGTTCAAATGAATAGGCAAAAGCGCCAAGATGGTCGAACTGAACTGACTGGATAAATTGGATTAGTTTTTCAAACGATTGGGCTGACTCACCTGGGTATCCGACAATAAATGTGGATCGTATTGCGATACCTGGAATTTTTGACCGTAGTTTGGCCAAGGTATCACGCACAGTTTCAGGGTTGGATGGACGGCGCATTGCCTTCAGGATTGATGGGTCAGCATGCTGCAACGGTATATCAATATAGGGCAGAATTTGTGTTTCAGCAGCCATCAAGTTGATCAGGGATTCGGTGATATAGCCTGGGAAGGCATACATCAACCTTATCCAGGGTACATTTGGAACAGCAGTAAGAAGATCTTCTAACAGCCCGGTCAAGCCGTCATTAATATTTTGATCGTGCCCATAGTCTGTCACATCTTGCGCGATCAGGATGATCTCTTTTAAACCAAGATCCTGCAGCTTTTTGGCATCGTTGATAATTGCTTCAACGGGACGACTGACCAGCCCGCCTTTGATCAAAGGGATCATGCAAAAAGCGCAAGTGCGCCGGCATCCTTCTGCAATTTTGAGGTAAGCACTACCGCCTTGTATTGTTGTGCGGTGAGTCTCGCTTTCATCATTGATGTCAAGCGTGGCTGAAGGGAAATGGGTATAGGGTATGTTTGAGCGGGATTTACTGGTTTCTTTAATTACCTCTGTGATATCCATCCAGCGGCGAGTGCCGAGCAGCCCGTCAATACCAGGCACTGAATCGATAATATCCTGGCGGTGGTGTTCGGTCATACAGCCTGCTGCGATCAGTTTTTGCCAGGGCATCTTTTCAGCGGCCAAGTCAGTCAGGACAGCGATGGCTTCCTCCCGGGCTGCTTTTAGAAACCCACATGTATTAACGATCAGGTATTCAGATTTGTCGGCCTCTTCCATCGGTGTAAAGCCTTCACGGTTGAGCAGTTGTGCCATCGAATCTGAATCAACCAGGTTTTTGGCACAACCTAAGGAAACAAGGTGATAAGTATTTAAATTACGTTTGGTCATTATTCACCATTTGGTACGGGTGTCTCTGTGGGTGTTGGTGTAATCTCAGGGGTGTTGGTGAGTGTCGGTGTGATTGTAGGTGTTGGTAAGATAATTCCTGTCTCTGTAAATGTAATGGTCACAACTTGTGAGATCAAACCAAGGGTGCCGATATCTTCTTCATTGAAAATGATTTGGAGTGCACCTGCATTGCCAGTTCGAACTTCGATCATGTCTTCACCTGAATAATCATAAGCATTGCCAGCTAACAACCTGCCTTCAAAGATAATTTCATTATCCACGGTTATTTGTACCCAGGTTCTCTGCCGTGGGATGATGACGATATTGATAGGGTCGGTGTTTAAACCTGGTATCAGCGGAGGTATATCTGCATCTTGAGGATCATCACCTGTGTCATCCGCAGTTTGTTCATTTTCTGTAACGCCATCGTCTTCTAGATCATTGGAAAGCTCTGGTGTGGGTGTCGAAGTCGCTAATAGGATATCTGATACACCAGGGATATTTTCTGTTTGCAGCACAGCGGTGTCTGCACCAATGATCCGGTTAACCCCCCAGACCACGAAAACAGCGAACATGAATAAAAGGGTTAAAATCACCAGGAGGTCAAGGGTAAAAAAATTCTTCAACCGCAGAGCAGTTGGTGAAAGTTCTTTGAAGCCAGATTTCTTTTGACCAGGCGACTGTTGTCTTTCTAACCGTTGTAGTTGAAGCGCTTCAGAAAATGATAACAAGATTTCGTCAACATCAAGACCAAGGAATTCGGCATAATTTTGAAGCATGCCCTTTGCTTGAACACTGCTTGGTAATTTTTGAAATTCACCTGCTTCAATGGCTGATAAGTATTCTTTTCGAATATGAGTATTCTGATGGATTTCATTAATTGAAAGGCTGATCAATTCTCTACGCGTCCGCAAGGTATGCCCAATTTCAGTAAATATTTTTGATGAATCTGGCTGACTTTCGATAATTGAGTGAGAAGAAATGGGATCGATTGATTTTTTAGTCAGTGAAATTCGGCCACCGAGATCTTCATTTTGTTCATCGGGCAGGGCAGCTGCACTTGTTTCATTAATTTGAGCGTCATGATCTATTTGATAAATTTGTTCGCCAGTGCCTGATATATCAGATACATTATCGTTACTGAGATTAACCCCTGGTTTTTGTAATTTCTCAAGATCGACACCGATCTCATTGGCATATAAGCGTAAAAACCCTTTGATCTGGGTCGGGGAGAGAATCTCGTCGGCTTCCCCGGCTTCAATTGCTTCCAGGTAATCCAGGCGAACATGGATTTTATGAGCCACATCCTCTAAATGGATGCTTTTTTCTTCCCGGATCTGTTTTAATTGCTGTGCAAGTGTTTCTGTCATACGTGAATTATATTCTAACGCCAAACCGGCCTGTGGGTTATATTTCAACAGGCCGGTTATTTTGCTTGAATTGAAGTTTAGAGATTATTCTTCAGTTTCTAATGGTGCTTCTTCAACGATTTCTTCATTTGCACCATCCGTTATACCGGCTTCATCAACCTCTACCAGTTCATCAAGTTCAGTGGTTTCGAGTTCTACTTCACTTACCTCAGCAGCAACCTCATCTGTGGACTCTACAATGGTATCTGCCTTTTCCTGTGATTCTTCTTCGCCAGGCAGTTCTCCTTCACGATGAACAATGACAGTGATCGTTGGCATCAAGTCCATAGTCAGATGGATCGGCACCTGGTATGTGCCCAGGTTTCGAATCGGTTCTGTTTCGACCTGGCGTTTTTCAAGTTCAATCTCAAAATTATTCTGGATTGCCTCAAGGATGTCATCATCACTGACTGAACCATAAAGACGTCCGGTCTCACCAGCTTTAACCGCAAATGACAATTGTTTACCATCCAGAACCTCAGCCACACTGCCCAGCTCTTCATTGAGTACAGCCCGGCGTTCAGTTGCTTTGACTTTGATCCGTTCTGCTTGCTGGATAGCTCCAGGAGTAGCTTGAATAGCGAATCCTCGCGGGATGAGATAATTACGCCCATAACCTGCAGCTACTTTTTTAATCTCACCAGCCCTGCCAAGTTTATACACATCTTTAATTAATACGATTTTCATTTTGGAACAAGCCCTTTCGTTTATAGAATAGTCTTGCCCGAAGGGTACAACGGACAAGCTAAAAGATTTTACCAGATAGCTGGGAGTTGGGCAATAAGAAAAGTGGCGTTTAGAAGGAGCAAATTGATTTCGGGTATACTTGTTTCTGCCAGAATTTATCCAGTACGAGGTGTCCATGAATTTGCACGACGAAAAAAAACGCTGGGAGCACGAGACCTATCAGCCGCTTGTTGATCGTTATCCTGAGCGTAAGGAGATGTTTAAGACATCTTCCGGGTTTGATCTTCCACCAATAATGATTCCCAAGCCGATAGATAATTATCTTGAATCGCTGGGTTTTCCAGGTGAATATCCGTTTACGAGGGGCGTTCAACCAACGATGTATCGCGGCAGATTTTGGACGATGCGCCAATACGCCGGTTACGCCTCAGCGGAAGAATCAAATCAACGTTACCGTTATCTTCTCGATCAAGGCCAAACCGGATTATCAGTGGCTTTTGATCTGCCTACACAAATTGGGTATGACGCCGATGATCCTTTATCCCAGGGTGAAGTTGGGAAAGTCGGTGTATCTATCTCATCAGCAGCAGATATGGAAGCGCTCTTCCAAGAAATCCCGTTGGATAAGGTTTCAACCAGTATGACCATCAATGCACCTGCTGCGATCCTTTTAGCGTTTTATATTGCTGTGGCGAAAAAACAAGGTGTATCAATTGAGAAATTACGCGGGACGATTCAAAATGACATATTAAAGGAATATATAGCCCGGGGGACGTATATTTTTCCTCCTGGTCCGTCGATGCGTTTAATTACAGATGTATTTCAATATTGTCAAAGGCATATCCCAAGTTGGAACACGATTAGTATCTCTGGTTATCACATCAGGGAGGCTGGTTCTACGGCGGTGCAGGAGGTTGCGTTTACCCTGGCAAATGCAATCGCTTATATCCAGGCTGCGATTGACGGCGGCCTGGCAGTGGATGAATTTGCTGGTCAGCTTTCTTTCTTTTTTAATTCGCATAATAATTTTTTAGAAGAAATTGCGAAGTTTAGAGCAGCAAGGCGGTTGTATGCACGCCTAATGAAAGAACGTTTTGGCGCAAAGGATGACCAGTCATGCCGGCTGCGTTTCCACACCCAAACTGCTGGTTCGACCTTAACTGCCCAACAGCCTGAGAACAATATTGTCAGGGTCACAATGCAGGCTTTGGCAGCTGTATTTGGTGGGACGCAATCCTTGCATACTAACAGTATGGATGAAGCCTTGTGGCTGCCAACTGAAAAAGCTGTCAGGATTGCATTGCGTACCCAACAGATCATTGCGCATGAGTCAGGAGTGGCTGATATGGTTGACCCGCTGGCAGGCTCTTATGTCATTGAAAACCTGACTGATCAAATTGAAACCGAAGCATATGCCTATATTCAAAAAATCGATGAAATGGGTGGTGCTTTGAACGCGATCCAAACCGGCTTTATGCAAAATGAGATTTCAGATGCAGCTTACCAATCCCAAAAAGCAGTTGAAAACGGTGAGGAAGTTGTTGTTGGTGTGAATTCGTTCCAGTCACAGGAAGAAATCGAACTTGACTCATTAGATGTTAATCCAGAAATTGAAAGGAATCAAATTCAAAAACTGGCGGAATTGCGTGCTTCACGAGACCAAGATCGAGTTCAGCAGTTATTAACGCACCTTGAAACTTCTGCCAGGGGAAATGAGCCTTTGATGCCCATTTTTATAACCTGTGCAGAAAATTCAATCACTCTGGGTGAAATATGTAATGTACTGCGGGATGTGTGGGGTCAATATCAATCACCAACAACGGTTTGATGCGGAGGGATAAAATGGCAAAACCTAAAAGAATCAATCATATTGCTATCCTGGTCGAAGATATGGATTCAGCTTTAAAGTTTTGGCGTGATCAACTGGGATTATCCTTAACCCATATCGAAGATGTTCCTTCTCAGCACTCCAAGGTTGCATTTCTGCCTGCAGGTGAGGGGGAGATAGAACTGGTACAGCCCACAGATACTGAATCCAGCCTGGCAAAAGCACTGGAAAAGAGAGGTGAGGGTCTGCATCATATTTGCTTTGAAGTGGAAAATATTGAAGTCATGTTAAACGAATTGAAGAAGCAGGATGTCAATTTAATTAATGAAACACCGCTTGACCTGCCAGGGCGCCGGATGGCTTTTATTCATCCAAAATCTGCCAGTGGTGTCCTTGTTGAACTTTATCAAATCACTGAATAAATACTCAAGTTGAAAGGAAAAGATGACAAATAAGAGAAAACAATGGGCAAACCCGCCAGAAATGCAAATTGATGATGAAAAAGATTACCAGGCTATCTTACATACCAACAACGGTGATCTCCATATCAATTTGTTCGAAAAGTTTGTGCCTAAAACCGTGAATAATTTTGTATTTCTCGCTAATGAAGGTTATTATGACGAAACCATCTTTCACCGGGTGATCATGAATTTTATGGCCCAGGGTGGCGATCCGACCGGGACAGGTTCGGGCGGTCCGGGTTATTCATTTGATGATGAGATCCATGAAGATTTGAAACACAACAAGCCTGGAATTTTATCAATGGCAAATGCCGGCCCAAATACTAATGGTTCACAGTTCTTTATCACGCATGTTCCCACACCCTGGCTAGATGGAAAGCATGCTGTGTTTGGTGAAGTTGTAGATGGGATGGATGTATTGTTTTCTATCCCGCCGAGAGATCCTCTCTCCCCGGAAAACGATGGTGTCATAATTGAATCTGTGGAAATCCTGACAGAATAAATTATTGGTTAATATTTTCCCGAAATTAGATTAGAGGCATGATGATATTTCATGCCTCTTGATGTTTATTTATTGAATTTTTGGGTTAAGGCTGTTATTAAACCGAATTAAGATTTATTATCTGGTGACGATATTTCTGGCTGCCTGATCGACCTCATAAGCAGGTAAACCAGGTTGGATGGCTGCAAAGGCTGCCCGGATTGCCTTAACGATTGTTGTAAAGCCTTTGATAACCGGCTCAGGTGCTTGATCTTCACCTTCTTTCAAGATGTAGGCCATGCGTTGAATATCTGAGCAGTAGC
>CAZCBW010000032.1:30720-32737 GCA_964497065.1 uncultured Candidatus Brevefilum sp.
TGATCTTCACCTTCTTTCAAGATGTAGGCCATGCGTTGAATATCTGAGCAGTAGCCAGCTTGTTTAATCCCAAAATCAAAATGGAGCAAATGTCCGGGTTGAACGGAAATCTCCGTTGGCGCATTATGGCCGACTGGAGATTCCGGTCCGCTGTTGACAGCTGGATTATTGTTTTTGGGCCAGGCGAAACCAAACCCGTATTCTTCCACCTTTGTTTGCATCCACCGGGCAAATTCGATTTCTGTCAAACCTGGCTTGATAATTAAAAACACCTGATCGTAAATCTGCAAGGTGCTGTCAATGGCTGCTTTGATGCGTTCAATCTCCGTTTTTGTTTTTCTTCCCCTGAGCGCAGTGATGACAGGTTCAGCCGATTCAATTCGGTCTTTGTAAGGTGAATTTTCTATCATCGCCAATAATAGCTGGTACAAACCATAGCTCAACCCATCAGACAGGACATCATTTTCTGAAAAGTTGATTGCAACCTGCTTTGGATCTGTCCTTTCCAACACTTGCAGCAGCGATGGTTTAATGCTTTCATCGTAAGGGATGATGGTGTCATAAGCCCCAATAGCTTCAGTAGTGGCAAGTTCAAAACGGCCTACGATGGCAATCTTTTCATTTTTTGCAGTGAGGATCAGGACACTTTGCCAGGTCAGATCAGCATCGCCATAAATCAAAGACAGGATAGGATCACCGCCAGCGCTGGTTTCTCGAACAAAGGTCAACCAGAGATCCATACCTTTTTCCTGTAATATTTTGACAGCCTGGTCTGTTTTTTCAATGACTAATTGGTTCAAATTAATTCTCAACTATCTAAAGTATAAAATTATTAGTGGGTTGAATATGGAAGTTGAATTGTTTATGTGCAGCAAATAACACCCGCTACCTTTCAGCTGCAGTGCAGCGTGAGCAATTACTAATTTGATTGATGATGATTCTTACAGCCTGCACCATCTGGTCTAATGGAATCAAAGGTGTTTTATCGGAGGCTGAGTTAGAAATTTCTGGCAGGGCCGGTAAATGAATAAATCCTGCTTTGACAGGTTTTTGGCCGATTGATATTTCATGCATGATGACATAGAAGACCTGATTACAAATAAAAGAACCAGCAGACAGGGAAATTTCCGCAGGAATATTGTTTGTATACAATGCAGCGAGGATCTGCCGAAGGGGTAGTGTGGTGAAATATGCAGCCGGTCCCTCTGAGATGATGGGTTGTTCTTTAAGCAACAACCCGGCGTTATCCGGCATATTGAAATCCATTAAATTAATCGCCACTCTCTCTAAGCTGATCTTATGCCTTCCAGAGGCCAATCCAAGTAATAGAACCCCATCGGGCTGGCAATGTTGATAATGTGCCAAGAGCTGTTTTGGTGCCTGGTTCTGATCGACGGGTAAAACGCAGGTTGTTAAGTTCACACCATCGAAAACCTCATTTTCAATGGCTCTTACAAGTTCTTCACTTGGGTTGATCCGGTGGTAATGAAAAGTTGTAAAACCAGAAATTAAAATATTCATGATTCTTCAGCAGTTTCTTTATATGTAAGCGGTTGATATGCTTGAATAACGATTGTTTCACCCGCAACCCCCTGTGATAAAAGGTGGGAGAGGTCGTTTAAGTTTTTCTTGAGGGCATGGAGATCAAAATTTAAGTAATTGTTCGGAAAGCCTTCCAGCCATTTGTTTGCCTTTCTAAAAAATTTGGATGCAGCTTTTGGGAGGTCTTCAGTTAACCTGAAATACCCTGCGCTAATCTGGAGCAATGCACGATAAAATTCTTTCGATTCATTTTCGGTGTCACGCCAGGCAGCTTCAAATAATTCGTGTGCAGTAAAAAATTCACGGTTATTGAACTTTTTCATACCCTGCAGTGCATAAGGATTTAATGGCCTGTTTTTCATTTTTCCCATGATGAATATTATAGCACCTGAGTTTATCATTTGTCCAAATATTTGCCAATTTTACGGGTAAAATCGCGATTTTCAGGACACTAGCCGGGAAAGTTGAGTGGGCT
>CAZCBW010000033.1:0-32506 GCA_964497065.1 uncultured Candidatus Brevefilum sp.
CTCTCGACTCGCAATCCGGGACCAGCCTCTCCCGTCGAAGCCGATCATCCCCGAAAGGACTTTCATTATACACCATACGTATTAATTATTGGTTAATTTTGTGATCAGGAATTTAGTGAATCAGTAATCAGGAAAATAATTCTCAAAAAATTCAATAATTCGCGCTCATTGATTGAAATCAAGCGTGACAAACACAGGGTCATGATCACTGAATTGGCGGAGGTAATCAAATTCACTGTTGATTCGCATAAATTCAAAAGACTCAACACGGCCGGCCAAACTCTGGCTGACCAGGATATGATCAAGCACCTGGCTGTTGCCCTGGTAATTATAACTGTAGCGATCCTCAAACGGCATCGTTTCTACAAGGTTGATTAGAATATCCCCTTTTAAAGTTTGAAGTGGTGCTGAAAAATAGAAATCATTCAGGTCTCCAAGGACAATAACATGGCTGTGAGGATTGAGGGTTAATATTTTTTCGACGAATTCATAAACAACTTTAGATTGTTCCAACCGTTTAGTTTCTGAATTTAATGATGGCGGCTGCACAGCACCAAATAGCGGTGTGTCACCCTGTTTTGAGATGAAATGATTATTGACCACAAATAATGGTTCTCCCAGATAAACGAATCCGGCCGCCAGTGGTTTGCGGCTGTTGACGAAGGCATCGTGATTGGGTTCAACCCTGCCAGGGTTGTGTGAGATGACAGGCAGGCCGTTTTCTTGCCAAACTTCAACTGCTGTGTCTGCATCGCCATGAGGTGCTTCCAATAAAGTTAGACCCGTATCAAGACGATATAGGTATCCCACCCTGATATTCCCATCAGGCACACCGCCGTCCTGGTTTGGCAAGGGGTCAATGTTCAAATAGCCATAAGGTGGACCGCCTTTTTCAGCGATGGCGTTAATGATGCCTTCATATGTTTGGTCAGCAGCAGCGGTGAAATCACCCGCAATGCCGTCATTGTCCATTACTTCTTGCAGCCCGATGATATCTGGTGATGCAAACAAATTCACAATTTGATCAGCTAGTTCTTCTATTCGCGTTGCATGCAATGCTGTAAGGTTTTCAATGTTATAACTGCCAACCCGTAAAAACCCCGGTGCTGTTGGTGCCAATGATGCTGTTGGCTGCAATCCGCCTGGTAAAAATGCAACATTCTCCACCGTAACCAACCGATAATTACCAAATGCATAGTCGATGACACCGATGATAGGCTGATTTGAAAAATCTCCCACCTGAACAAAGGGCAATGCCCGCAGACCATCATCGAGAATGATGCGTTCCGGGTTAAAATCATCTTCCCTGATCACGATCCCGCCGTTTGGCGTTCGAATGCCTGCCCAATCTCCCCGGTCTGGCAGAATCACAATTTCCTTATAGGGATTTGTCGCACCAACAACAACAGCATTGTTTACCTGAACCAGCATCCCTTCGAGGCTCTCATAAAAGTCCAAACCATAAACTTCGGGATCAAAAATTTCTTCACTCAAATGGCTTGGGCTGGCAATTAACCGTGACGGCGGCATTCGTCCATCCAAACCAATCACAACAGGGGCCGGCAGCGGCTGCCTTCTAGCCAGGTTTTCCACCTGCGGATAACTTAATTGGGTCACAGTCAGGCTGGCTGGGTAGATGGCATCCGGTACCCATTCGACAACTTCTGCACTGACCAGAACTTCATCGCCTGGCCTGACAGATGGGATCAAACGTGTATACACATAAATTCCCTCTGAAGTAGCAGGGTCATCATCAGGATGGACACTCTGCATATAAAAACCGGCCGCTCGAACCACGGTCACAATACCGTGAACATTTTCCACTTTTAGTCCTGTAAAAGGTGAAAAATGGCCGCTGCCCTGGATTTCAGCGATAGTCAAACCCTCAGGTACAGGCTTTGCGTGAAGGATTTCATCACATCCGGTGATGCTAGTTAAAAAACCCAACCCTACGATACTTAAAATTACAAGCTTTTTCAGATGATTATACAGATGAAGATTTATGATTTGGCCCCTTTCAATCAGAACAATATTGCTGAACACCTTGAACCTAGCCAACATTATAACGTTTTACTAAAAATCCAATCAATAATTCCAGCAAATTCCCTCTTATTAACACCCAACCTCAGAAATTCAAATTTGAAGTAAAATCTAAACATGCAGATAAAAATCGCGGTCGCAAAGATCAATCGACATGGCAATGGACAAAGCGGTGATACCGTTGAAGTCATCGAACGTCCCAATGGTGGCATTTCTGTTGTATTGGCAGACGGCCAAATCAACAACCAGGATAATAAATCCACTTCAACGATGGTCAGCCACCGCGTGATCGATCACATCAGCGAAGGCGTACGGGATGGTGCTGCCATCCGTGCGACCTCAAGCAGTATTTTTGCAGAACATCAGGGGCGGATTCAATCGAATTTGAATGTGATCAGTGTAGATCTGCAAACCAATACGATCATTGTTTCCCGAAATAACCCGGTCCCGGTCTTTCTGATCAGGGATGAAGAGGTTGATTGTCTTACCAGCCCAACAGAACCGATCGGTGGGCGAAATGACATCACCCCTTCTATTGTTGAGCTGCCCATCAAACCAGGCATGGCCATCGTCGCATCTTCAGATGGCGTTCATAATGCAGGCCGTCAAAACCAGATCAACCTGGACCTTTGCACAACAATTGAAGCATTGATCGAAGATCAACAACCAACCGCGCAAGAGATTGCTGATTTTCTGCTCAACCGCGCCATCCGACTTGATGAAGGCCGGCCGGAAGATGATATGAGCATTGTTGTGCTGCTCGTCTCACCAGAATCAACGGATCGCATCCGACGCATGACAGTATCTATGTCGCTGGAGTCATGATTTGCTTAGTCAGGATAATTGACACACTACGGTCGTTAGAGAAAGATCAATAACCGTTCAGAATACAAACTCACCAACCACCCAGGAGGAATAAATGCGTCAAAAGGTCGTGCTGATCACAGGTGCCAATGGGGAAATGGGTCATGGCTTGATCCGGTATCTTGCAGCCAATACAGAAGCAAAGTTGATTGCCCTGGATGTCGTTCCATTGGATAAATCACTGCGCCCATTATGTGAAAACTACATTGTTGGTGATATCTTAGACCAGATGCTTTTAGGCCGGCTCGTCGTCGAGCATGAGATCTGCACCATCTATCATCTGGCATCCATCCTATCGACAAAGGCAGAATACAACCCCGAGACAGCACATCGAATCAATGTTGAAGGCACCATGAATCTGCTTAGGCTGGCTATTGAACAATCTCAGTGGCAGGGTGTCTCTGTGAAATTCATCTACCCCAGTTCAATTGCCGCCTATGGCATCCCTAATTTGCAGGAAAAGAAATCCGCTGCACCTACCAAAGAGGATGAATGGCATCACCCAACCACCATGTATGGATGCAATAAGCTCTACTGCGAACACCTGGGTCGCTATTATCAATCCCACTATCGCCAGCTTGCAGCAGACTGCGGCAGCCAGGTAACAGTTGATTTTCGAGCCATTCGTTTTCCGGGTTTGATCAGCGCTGAAACCATGCCAACCGGAGGTACCAGCGACTACGGCCCTGAAATGCTCCACGCAGCAGCTAAAGGTGAAACGTATCAATGTTTTGTCAGACCCGATACGACCCTCCCGTTTATGGTTATGCCCGATGCCATCAAAGCCCTTGTGAAGCTTGAATCTGTTCCTCAAGGCAAACTTTCTCGGCTTGTTTATAACGTGACCAGCTACAGCCTCTCAGCACAAGAAATTTATGATATTGTCATCTCAGCCTTCCCTGGCGCTAATATTGAGTTTTCTGTTGACAACTGCCGCCAGAAAATCGTTGACAGCTGGCCAGAAAAATTGGACGATTCCGCTGCTAGAACGGATTGGGATTGGCAGCCAGATTTTGATTGTGACCGATCCTTCAATGGGTACCTGATCTCTGCCATCAAAGAGAGATATCTCACCTGATCTAAAAATCACTTTATTGTGAGAATTTTGTCCTTGTAGAATGAATTTACTTAGAATTAAAGTAACTGCTCAGGCTGCCTTGCAAATGAAAGGGCGGGGATGTGGTGTAGCGGCAAAGCCGCCACACCACATCCCTTTTTTTTTATAAGCTAAGCAGTTACATTAAATCAATGGTTTAGACAAAGATTTCATCTGTTCCTTGATGAATTAGTAAAACTTCACAGTAAAATAATTGATCAATACGACAATTTTTATTGAAAGAGATTTTTTTGGGAGGGGGACATTGTTAAATCCGTTTCTCCTTCAATTTCAAATAATTCGGAGGCGTGATCAATAAAATACTCTGGATATTAAGTATTATAGCATAAGCAATAAATTGACCTCAGTTCAACCATCCGATAAAATATCTTTGTTGCCAAAATTTTTGTTTTTATAAGTAGTAATTATGCCAATTTATGAATACACTTGCCAGAATTGTCACACAGATTTTGAGCTGATACGCCAGATCAAAGATGCCGACACTAGCCTTATGTGCACAGATTGCGACAGCTCAAATGTCATCCGACGAATATCATTATTTAATGCATACTCTGGCGGGCAAAAAGTTGTTGGCAGCAGCGGCTGTGGCAATTGTGCCGGAGGCTCATGCGGCACTTGTAGGACACATTAATCATGACACTATTCAAATCCTCATTGATCACTGGCGGCTCCAGCGGAATCGGCCTGGCCCTGGCAAAACAACTCATCCAACAGGGTGGCAATGTATGTTTACTGGCTCGCGATCAATCCAAGCTGAACAAAGCCAAACAGAACCTGATCCCATTAATCGATCAACAAGATCAGCAAATTGACATCCTCTCCTGTGACATTGCCGACTTTGGTGTAGTTTCTGATGCACTGAAAACATGGATGGATAAAAGAGGTACACCCGATTTAGTCATCAATTCAGCCGGTATCACCTACCCTGGTTACTTTCAGGATCTTGATATCGAAATTTACCATCAATTAATGTCAATCAATTATTTTGGAACCGTACATGTATTGAAAACGATCATCCCAAGAATGATGGAAAAAAAAGCAGGCACCGTGGTCAATATTTCCTCCCAGGCTGGCTTTATCGGTGTGTTTGGATATGCAGGCTATGGTGCATCTAAATATGCCGTACGGGGATTCACCGATGTCCTCAGGGCAGAGATGAAACCGCATGGGATCAATGTCCATATTGTATTCCCGCCTGACACCGACACGCCGCAGTTGGCTTTTGAAGAACCGCTCAAGCCCCCTGAAACCAAGGCAATTGCCGGGAATGCCAAAGTCGTTTCAGCAGAGCTGGTCGCCTCAGAAACAATGAGTGGACTTGAAAAGGGAAGCTATGTGATCATCCCAGGCCTGGAGGGGAAAATTTTCTATCGCCTGGTCAATATTGCGGGAAACCTGACCTACCCCATCATGGATTGGATCGTTCGAAAAGCACAGAAGCAATAATAAAGTTAAATTAAGAAAACTGCATCATGCAGTCATTTTTCTCTTGCAGTTAAACGGGCTTCCAAATGACTGCGATAAGCCATATGACGCCGAAGTTTCTCAATCCCCCTTGGGATGGATATTAGCAAAGCGGCAGCGATTGGTAAGCTGATCAACCAACCCGACAAAGCTACAGAAATTATCGCCTGATCTAGCTCTATCCTGGTTTGTAAAAAGGAAACAAGATATGAGCTGAAAATGAGCCCAAACGCTTGGAGTAACAGTACGAACCCAACTGCTGTTGCTCTGATCTCTGGCAGCATCACATCAAAAATTGAAGCGATGATATTTGGCCAGGTAAAAGATATGAACAATCCCATGACAGCCATTAAAACAACAAAGCCTGTGTTTAATGATCCAGATGACCGCATCGAAAAATAGAAGAAGAACGCCGGGATCACCAATCCGATCACCAATACCATGATTCGGCCAGCTTTCCACCGACCGAAAAACAAATCACCGATAAAACCACCTAAAAAATACCCTGCTCCCAACGTCAATATAGCTGGCAGAAAACTCATATTGAAAATCAGTTCGGGCAAATCCCATAACTGGTTAAGATAACGTGGCATCCAAAACAAATTCACTGACCAGGGAAAAACAGCAAAAAAACTAAGCGCATAAATATAGATCATGCATGGATTTTTAAGAAACTCTTTGGCGTTTTCCCAATCAAATAGGTACACACCGGTCATTTGAATCTGCGCCAGAGCAGGTTCATGAGCACCACGTTTGGGTTCACCAAGCCATAAAAAGATCATCACAGCAAATAAAAACCCGACAGCCCCTAAGATTAAATAAATATAACGAAAGCTTAAATAGGGTTCAATTAACGGCATAAAAATTAATACAAAGATGAGTGCCAATGGCTGTGTTAATAATAACAACCCGACGATTCTGCCCCTGAGTTTTGGGCTGAAATAGTCACCCACCAGGGCAAATATACCGGGCTGACTTGCCCGGGAAATATTTCCAGCAGTAAATGAAAATATAAAAGTGGCGTATGTCGGAGCAATGCCTAGCAGCACCGATGTCGTACCAAAAAGGAAAGCAGCAACAGATAGTAATTTTTTGCGATTATGTCGATCATACAAAAAACCCCAAATGACAAAAAAGATGATTCCCAAGAAAAGGCCAGCATGGATCAATGGGTCTTGCCACAGATCATTCAGTTGCTGAAGGTAAAATACCTGACTGGTCAAAAAACCAAGCAAGGAGAAACTAAGTTGATAAAAAAATAAAAATGAAAACATAAGCACAATAAATATGCGGCGGCTTTTGATCATTTCCTCTCGCTTTGCACTGTTTCCTTTGTACTGATTTTTCCTGACACACTTCAAGTATAACTGCTTCCATCCCTTGGCTCAATCAATTGTTTAGGATCGCTTAAAAGGTTGATAAGTATTGATTCTGCTTTCCATTCAGATTATGATAGATAAAACAAATATTCGAAGAATTTTTATGAGCTATCCCATTAAAACCATCCTGAACCGTTGGCGAAGTCAACCAACAATTGCTGAAAACGTTATTGAGTGGCGTGTGCTTGCCGAGAAACCAGCTGACTTCTCCAGCTTTCCACAAGCGTTGTCAAAATTGATTGTTCAGGCTTTGAGGAGCCAAAACATCAATGCACTATACAAACACCAGGCTGCTGCGTATCAGCACATTATCAATGGTGAAAACACGGCCATTATTTCGGGGACTGCCAGTGGGAAGACCCTCTGCTACAACCTGCCGGTGATCGATTCGCTGATCAAACATCCTGGCAGTAAAGCGCTTTACCTTTATCCTACCAAAGCCCTCACCCAAGATCAGTTGAACAATCTCAATAGTTTAATTAACGAAATCACCCTCACAGAACCAATAACTGCGAATATTTATGATGGTGACACACCGCAACATACCCGATCAGCTCTGCGCAAGAATACATCTGTCATTTTATCCAACCCGGATATGCTCCATACTGGCATCCTGCCCCACCATACCCAATGGAAAGAGTTTCTCAGTGAGTTGCGATTTATCATATTGGATGAAATGCATATTTATCGCGGTGTCTTTGGGTCCCATTTGGCAAATGTCATCCGGCGGCTTAAGCGCATCTGTCTATTTTACGGCAGCCAGCCACAATTCATTCTCACCTCGGCAACAATTGCTAATCCACAAGAACTGGCAGAAAATTTGATCGAAAAACCAGTGACAGTCATAGATCAGGATGGCTCTCCTCATGGAGAACACCATTTTTTGGTCTATAATCCGCCATTCATCGATCAAAAATTAGGCATCCGGCAGAGTTCCCTGTTAGAAGGATCATTTTTGGCGGGTGAACTGATCAGTGAAAATATCCAGACGATTATCTTCAGCCGGACTCGTCGTTCTGTAGAGCTGATTCTGACTTACTTACGAGATCGTTACTTTTCAGGGCAGCCAAACCAGGTTCGGGGATATCGAAGCGGGTACCTGCCCAAAGAACGCCGGGCAATTGAGGCGGGTTTGAGAAATGGTCAGGTACAGGGCGTTGTGGCAACTTCTGCACTCGAACTGGGCATTGATATCGGGGGCATGGATGCTGCAGTTCTGATCGGGTACCCAGGCAGTATTGCAGCAACGCTTCAGCAAGCCGGCAGAGCCGGCAGAAAAAGTTTTCCTTCGCTGGCAATTTTAGTGGCATCAGCCAATGCCATGGATCAATACCTGGCCTCCCACCCATCCTATTTCTTTGAGCGTTCACCTGAAAGAGCTTTGATTGCGCCGAATAACCTGTTGATCCTCCTGCAGCATATTCGCTGTGCTGCATTTGAACTCCCCTTTCAGCCCAACGAAGGTTTTGGTGCAGTGTCAGGCGAAAAAATACAGTCTTTTCTCAAGCTCCTATCCCAAACTGGGGAACTGCATCAGCAAGGAAAACGATATTTCTGGATGTCGGATCAATACCCCGCAGCAGAAATTTCACTCCGCAATGCATCCCCTGACCAGGTCAGCCTGATCATGGAAGCGGACGAACAAATATTCACGATTGGACAGGTCGACCTGAACAGCGCTTATTGGATGGTCCATCCAGAGGCAGTCTACCTGCATGAAGGGGTAACTTTTTTTGTAGAAGACCTTGACCTTGAAACCGGCACAGCACATCTTAAACCAACACAGGTGGATTATTACACCCAGGCGATCAGTGAAACACAGGTCGAAATTCAAAGTATTCATCAATCCATGCTGGTCACAGGTGGTGAAAAGAGCCTTGGAGAAATCAATGTTACAAACCAGGTGACAGGATATCGAAAAATTCGTTGGTTCACCCATGAACGGCTTGGTCAGGGAAAGGTCGATCTGCCTGAGACCTCACTCAATACCATCGGGTTTTGGATCATACTGAATGAAGCGACCATCAACCAGCTCAAAGATAAATCCATGTGGTCAGCAGAACCTAATGATTATGGACCACAATGGGACACCTTACGGAGTAAAGTCATCAACAGGGACGGCAAACGATGCCAGGTCTGTGGTGCATCGGGTGATGACACGCCGCTTCACGTCCACCATATTGAACCTTTTAAGTCTTATGCCACCCCTGAAGCTGCTAACCAGCTTCAAAATTTGATCACTCTTTGCCCAGCCTGCCATCGGCTGGCAGAAATCAATGTGAGGATCCGCAGTGGTTTAGCGGGTTACAGTTACCTGCTGCATAATTTAGCACCGCTGTTGGTAATGTGTGATGGTGGAGATATTGGGGTTCATTTCGATCCCAAGGCGGTTTTCGGAGAAGGCAAGCCATCTGTCATCCTGTACGATAATATACCTGGCGGCCTGGGATTGTCAGAATCGTTATATGAAAGACATAACGCATTGCTTGATCAGGGGTATGAGACAATTAATTATTGTGCCTGTGCAGATGGATGTCCCTCCTGTGTTGGCCCCATTGGGGACGGCGGTTCCGGTGGAAAGCAGGAAACTTTAACAATTTTCGAGGCATTGATCGATCATGACTGATTGGGAAGCACTCGAAAAACAATTGAAATCATTGGGTGTTACCTTTGGAAAAAACAGTGAATTAAAATCCAAACCCAAAAAACAATACCCCATTGAGAAAGTCGTAGAGGGCCGCTTTATTGACACCCAGGATGGCCAGGTATTTTGCCACACTGAGCATTATCCAAACGATTATTGTCATGGCCGGCAAACACTCTATCCCGAAGATTCTATCCAGACCCTTTGCCATTGGGCTGACGCAGAGGTTTTATCCAATTCTGATATATCCGATTTCATCTTTTTAGATACAGAAACCAGCGGATTAGCAGGCGGTACCGGCACCTATGCCTTTGAAGTTGGTCTGGGCCGCTTTGTGAACAATGAATTCCAATTAGCACAATTTTTCATGCGTCATCCAGGTGAGGAACCTGCCATGCTTAACGGACTTTCTGAGTTCATGCACGGCATGAAAGCTGTAGTGACATACAATGGCAAGTCCTTTGATATCCCCCTGTTGAATACCCGTTACACGATGATGGGTATGCCAAGTCCTTTTGAGGACATCCACCATTTTGATCTCCTTCCGCTTGCCAGGCGGCTTTGGCGGTTGAGGCTTGAGAGCCGCACCTTAGGCCATGTTGAAAATGAAATCCTTGGCGTTGAAAGGGGAGATGAAGAGGTGCCTGGATACCTGATCCCTGAACTTTACTTTGATTTTCTAAAAACACAGGATGCTCGGCCTCTTGCAGGGATCTTTTATCACAATGCCATCGACATTCTGAGTTTAGCCGGGCTGTTAAGCCATACGGCTTTTCTATTGCACAACCCAACAACCGATAAAATCGAATATGGTGAAGATCATATCTCTCTGGCACGGTTCTTTTCAGCACAAGATGACCACAAACTGGCAGAAGAACTTTTCCGCAAGGCACTTAGATTTGAATTGAAGGATATTCTTTATTGGGACGCAGTGGAACAGCTGTCCTTTCTTTATAAAAAGCAGGAAAAGTGGAACCAAGCTGTTGAACTTTGGGAGCAGGCAGCCGAGCAAAACCATTTATATGCATTCGAAGAGCTTGCTAAGTATTATGAACACCGGGTCAAAGATTTGACTGCTGCACAAGATTGGACATTGCGGGCAATCACTATCCTCGATAAAATCAATATCCCCGCTTACCAATTTAATGATTGGCAAGAGAGCCTGAACCACCGGTTGAACCGTTTAAACCGGCGGTTATTGTCAAATACCAATACCTAAATCTGATGATACTGAAAGGATTATGTTTAAATTTAAATTTCTGATAATGGTATAATCGGTTGAAGAAATTTTTCCCGATATTTTTATCAGGGATATAAGGAGAATAGACATGTCAGGACATTCCCACTGGGCAACCATTAAACGCAAGAAGGGTGCAGCTGACGCAAAAAAGGGAAAGATTTTCACACGAATCGCCAGGGAAATTGTGATAGCCGCGCGCGAAGGCGGAGGAGATTCCTCATCAAACGTTCGCCTGGAACTGGCAATTGACAAGGCTAAAGCAGCCAACATGCCAAAAGACAGCATTGAACGGGCTATTAAACGCGGCACGGGCGAAGACAAAGAAGGTGCAGATTTCATTGAAATTCTTTACGAGGGCTATGCACCGCATGGCGTGGCATTGATGATCGAATGTGTGACAGAAAACCGAAATCGCACTGTTGCCGAACTGAGACATATTTTGTCTAAAGCTGGGGGAGGCATGGGGGACCCAGGGTCAGTCAGCTGGCAATTTGAACGAATGACTTATTTTGCAATTTCCAGCACCAATCAAGATTTTGAAAGGATCTTTGAGCTGGCAGTTGAAGCAGGGGCAGAGGATATTGAGCAAGATGAAGAATTGATCGAAATCTTTGGGACGCCAAATAACTTTCAATCCATCGCTGATCATCTAAGCAAAGCCAATATCAAGCCTGAGGATTCAGGCTTACGGTTTCTACCGAAGCTAGAGATCACTTTGGATACTGAACAAACACTTAAAGTGATGAAAACAATTGAAATCATCGAAGAACTGGATGATGTCCAAAATATTTATTCAAACCTGAACATCACTGTCGAAGCAATTGCAGCCATAGAGAACGGCTAAGCTGTATATGCTTGTTTTAGGTATTGATCCAGGGATAGCCATCACTGGCTATGGGCTGGTTCGCACTGAACAAAAAAAAGATTACTCTTGTATAGATTACGGCATCATCAGTACCGAAGCTGGATTACCAGACGCAGACCGCTTAAAGATTTTGTATGAAGCCTTGTCAGAATTGATCCAACACCACAGGCCAGATACCAGTGCGGTGGAGAATTTATTTTTTCAAAAGAACGTAAAAACAGCTTTTTCTGTCGGACAGGCCAGGGGTGTGGCAATCCTCACGCTGGCCCAGGCGGGATTATCGATCGCTGAATACAACCCCAACGAGATCAAACAAACAGTATGTGGGTACGGTGGTGCAGATAAAATCCAAATTCAGCGCATGGTTCAGACATTGTTAAATCTTGACCAATGCCCCAAACCCGATGATGCAGCCGATGCTTTGGCAGTTGCCATATGCCACATCAATCATCAAGCATTCAATGACCGTATTCAACAAGCCCTAACATCATCATGATTACCAGCTTTTCTAACCCAAAAGTTAAATTCCTCAGAAAACTAGAACAGAAAAAATATCGCCAGGAAACAGGCATTTTCTTAATTGAAGGACTGCGCATTGTTGGTGAAGCCGTACAAATCAAAGCTCCTATCCAATACCTCGTTACCGCACCTGACCTGCTCACCAGCCAATTCGGCATCGATATCATCAATCAGGCAGCTGAACGAAAAATTGATGTCATTGAGGTCAGTGCTGAAATTTTCCAGAAATTAGCGCATAAGGATGGCCCTCAAGGTATCGCTGCAGTTGTACAACAGACATGGGCCACCCTTGAGCAAGAGATTGTCAAACCTGATGATCTATGGGTCGTGCTGGATGAAATCGCTGATCCAGGCAATCTTGGTACGATCCTGAGGACAGCGGATGCAGTTGGCGCGTGCGGCATCATCTTGACCGGGCATGCTACAGATCCTTATGACCCAACTGCCGTCAAAGCCAGCATGGGGGCTGTCTTCACCTTGCATCTCATCCAATCAACTTGGGATCAGGTTTGCCAATGGTGTAAAATAAACCTGGTCAACCTGGTCGGCACCTCGGACAGCGCAGATAAGGATTACCAGGGTGTCAAATACACTCGACCCCTAGCCTTGCTGATGGGAAGTGAGCGGCACGGTCTTTCATCTGAAGTACAGGCAGCATGCGATCTTATGGTTCGCATCCCCATGGCAGGCCGCAGTGATTCGCTTAATCTGGCAGTTGCCACCGGGATCATGCTGTATGAAATTTTCAATCAATTTAGAAACCTTGATAAAATAGACTCATGATAGCTACCTTGTTTGGAGAAATCAGCCATGTCCTCGATGGCCAGGTGATTATCCGGGTGGGCGGTGTTGGTTTAATTGTCAGCCTGACGGATGAATCCTGCCTTGCTTGCCGGACTGGGATGAAAAAAGAGTTCCACACATACCTGGTTGTCCGTGAAGACCATCTTTCTTTGTACGGTTTTGAGACAGAAGAGGAGCGTGACCTGTTCGTCCACCTGCTCAGCGTTGCAGGTATTGGGCCGAAGATCGCATTGGCCTCGCTTTCAACACTCTCACCCCAAGCCGTCCGGCGGGCGATTACAGCTGAGCAGCCGGAAATCTTCAGCCGGGTTCCTGGCATTGGCAAAAAAACCGCTCAAAAGATCATCCTTGATCTGCAAGGGAAAATCGAACCCATTGAGCCATTAGAATCCGCCGCCAGGATGGATGATATTGATACCGAGGTCATGGAAGCACTGACAGCCTTAGGGTATTCCATCATCGAAGCGCAAGCTGCCTTGCAGTCCATTGGCAAGGATGCCAATTCAAATGCAGAAGACCGCCTGCGAAAAGCTCTGCAGTATTTTAGCTGATCAAGTAATTTTTTATTTCACCCCTTTCATATGAACCTTAGAAACCTCGACAAAATGAAATTATGCTATTTAATTTTTAAAGAAATTAAGTACCAAATAATTGGAAAGACATGCCTTGGATGTGGTTCCCGTATCCAGGAACAAACTTAACCTTCAAATCCGATCTGGGTAGAATAAAAACGAAATTCTTATATTGGAGGTATGGCGTGGCAAAAATGTTGCAAGGGAAAAAATTTTCCTGGCAATTAAGTGATTCACCCATCGGCACTGGTGATGCCGGTGAAGTCTTTACGGCTGCCTGCCACGAACAGCCAGAACTTCAGGGGATTCTAAAAAAACCTGCCCGTGTTGCCTCATTGGGCACGCTTCAACGCCAGGCCGGACAGATCGCACAGGAAGCCCAGGCTTTGTTGATACTGGATGGGCTGCCGCTGGGGAAAGCCCATCCACCCCGACTTATTGATACAGCTCCAGATTTCACAAACGGCACAGCGAATTATTTCTTTGTCAGTGAAACTGCTGCCGGAGAAGATATGGACTCATTACTGGCAAGAACACGCCAGGCTGGCAGACCCTTCCCGCGTCGAGTGATCATCACTGTTTTGGATGCTTTGTTTGATCTTTTTGCCCGTGCCCATAAAGCAGGTGTGTTATGGAATGATGTCAAACTGGACCATATTTATTGGCACAACCCATCAAACACGGTCACAGTGATTGACTGGGGGAATGCAGTCTTTCTCGAACATGAACAAAAAAGCCTAAAAAGAATACAACCACGCTGGGAAGACTATCAGCAAATGGTCACCACCTTAGGAAATTTCTTGCAGCATAATGCACCTGAGTTGTATAACGATTTAGGATGGGGAGAATTCAAAGACAAGAAATTAGATGCCCCCACCGTCTCGATCCTTGCCAGGCGGATCGCCTACCTACAAGAAACCGCTGCTCTAAACGTTATGGAATATCAATCCTTGATACAGCTTATTCTTATCAATGAACCAACATTAAGCGGTTTAGAAACGTTAAGCAAATACCTAAAGCGCCTGGAACTCTTGGGTGCACCATGGGACCAAGAAAGAATCCTAACTTATGGTGAAAAATTAGTCGTTTCTCAAATTAAATCTGCAAATATTAATTCTGCCGTCAGAGCAACAAAAATTATTTGGGACTTGTACAACGACACCCTTGGATTGACATGGCATTTGATCAGGGAATTCTTTCACTATCTTGAATTGATCAACCATCCTTTGCTTCAACCGCTGGTTGAGCATACTTTCGCGGAAGAATGGACGGAAGCACTGTGGAATCTTGCTGCCGTAGCCAATGATATCGGTGTGCACCCCTGGTGGAAAAACATCGCCCCAGTTATGCGGCAAAAAGCACTTAACTCAACAGTCGCATCGCCCTATCAAATAGCACAGGCTCTGACTCAATGGGCAGCCGGGCAAACAAGCCAGCCTGGCGAGCTTGGTGACATGCTGGAGACAATAACAGCTAACTGGCGTACGTGTGGTCAAACCGATCAATACAATCCATTGGAATATAAGCTGCTGGATATCATCCGCGATAAGCCAGATTTGCCACAGCGATTGTGGGCTGAAGGCAAACGCAGTTTTTCTGAGGGTCAAACAGCTATTCGCGATTTATTTAACGCCTGGATGAATGCTGATTGGGATAGCCTGCCAAATGCCATTATGCCTGTACTTGTGTGGGACCCTGACCGTTGGGGGTTGGTCAAAATCAGAGATGAAATTGATCAATTTATCCTTTGGCGGCAAAATTTTTATTCTGGTCCTCCAGAAGACGATTCACCAAAGGATTTTTTGATCTACCATTTTTATCAACGACCAAACATTGAACAATATTTGGGGTTACCAGTCTGGCTCAAGCATATCCTTGATGCATTTGAGGCAATCATCCAGGATGAACCCATAGCAAATTACCAGTCTGTAATCTCAGAATGGACTCCCTGGCTGCTTAATCATTCTTCCCTGGGTCAAGCTGCTGATATTCCAATCCCAATAGAAAAAGATAAAAATCCCCAGCAATAACGAATAATTATAACTATGTAGCTTATAAGGAAATCGTTGGTGTTGTTTGGCGGCTCCACCGCCAAACAACACCAACCACCTTCCAGCTGCAGAGCAGCCTGATTAGATACGAATGTTTTACATCTAAATTGCAAAATCCATATAACAAGGTATCTTATACAACCTCTACCACTGGTAAGCGACAGGTGGTATTATCATTTCCTGATAAACAATCATAAAACAAACTGGTTAATCCAGGGCATTTACCCCAAACTTGATTAAAATGAGAAGTGGAACAAATGATGGAAACGATTAATTTCGGACCGAATGAAAATATGACATTACGAGAACCCTTAGACACCTGGCTTTCTGCAGGGATGCGTGATTATGCGGTCCCAGAAGCTGCAGGATCGTCAGCCAGGGTTTTTAGCGTCAATTTCCCATCGCTAAATGGTGAATATGCTGATTACCCCGTCGTAAAAATCATGCGGCCCGACAGAACACTCTATGCTCACCCGCTGTTTAAAAACGAAGTAAAAATATTGGCAAAATTGAGCCAAGTAAATGGCATTACCCCGCTTTTAGGTACAGGTTATTTCGAAGTCACCGAAGGGCGATGGCCCGATGAAATAGCCCCCCTTTCTTCAAACCTTTTACAGGAAGCCTCGGCATCACACTTAACCGGTAGAGTGGATTTTTTTTTACCCAATGAAGTTGAGCTGTTCCTCTCTGAATTTGATGCCCGGGTTGAAGGGGGCCAGCTTGCTGCGATTTTCATGCCCCGACGCTGGGAAGATAATCTTTACCTGCGATGTGATGCAGGTTATACCCGAGGTGAATACATTCGTACTTTCCCGGTCCGATTAGCGCTCCATGCAGCAATACAAATTTGCCAGATTATCCAAACAGCTCACGAAAATGAGATTGTTTATCTCGACCATAAAGCCCTGCATTATTATTGGAATGAACCCCGTCAGCAGGTTTTTGCCCTGGATTGGAATATCGGCCGGCTGGTGACCAATGGTAATGCCCAGGACATTTACAAGTTCGACATCCTCCAGTTCTGTGCCCGGGCTTTACATCACCTGATGACAGGGCGCCAGGCCCAGGGTTCTGTCAACGTTGGCCCCAATAAACCTGAAGAGATTCGGAATGCACCCAAAAAATACGAACCGATCTGGACATTTGATGATCAGGAACGGTTGACCCAGGAGGAAATTGACTTTCTCTCAAATGCGATCCTGGGGCACTACGACACTGCCCCAGCTTTACTCAATGATCTACAAGCCCTTTACGAACTTCGCTTATCGAAATCCTGATTTTAAAAACCAGGAAGGAATGCCATGTTAAAAGACCTCATTCGTCAAGCCATTGATGTCCTGGATCATAAAGATCCGCCAGATGAAAACCTGATGACAGCTGAAAACGCCCTCAGTGCCTTTCTTGAAGCAATTGCCACAGAACGTATCACCGAACCCGTAGATATCACGGATATGGAACATGCGCAGCGACTTCTCCGAGAAATTCGCCGACAACGTTCAAGACGGTTGGTAACCAATCAACAAAATACCAATCAAGAAAAAACAACAAAGGACGATGACTCAGAGATTAAACAACCAGAATCAAGTGTCGTGATCTCCCCGCACCTTGAAGATGATGACTCCTACGACCCATTAAAGAAGTTCCTCAGCTCCAGCCACGACCCCGAAGCAGAAGGCTTAATGGATGAGGCTGAAGAAGCTTTTTATGCAGGTAATTATCAAAAAGCCATTCCTTTGTTTGAAAAAGTCTTACAAATAGAACCCGGTTGGTCACGTGCCCAGGAACATAGAGACGAAGCTGAAGACTTCCTACGATCAGGTAACATCCCCTCTGTTGCGCTGCCTCCGGAAGCCGGGAAAGCCTATGGCAAAGCCCAATCTGCAGCACGGGTATTTCGCTATCAAACGGCATTGGACTATCTTGACGAAGCATTTAATACCTTAAAACAAGCCGGAATCAATCGCTGGCGGGAAGGAGAAGAACTGCGCCAGGATCTAGAAAACCAGATGCAGGCGAACGAAGTCTATCAAGAAGGGTTGTCAATTTTACGGCAAGGGGACCTTCAAGGTGCATACACAAAAATCCAAACCGCAGCTAACGCCGTCGCACTGCCGGAATATATTGATAAAGCATCAGAAATCAGGGACGATATCTCATCCATGGAGGAAATTAATGATGTCATTAATCTAAGCGGCAGTATACCACCAGAGAAAATGGCAGAAGCCCGTTCTAAGCTGGAACTACTTGCGATCAAATATGGCGAAATCCCACAAATCACCCGGGTCCGCAACCGCATGGATATCATTCTTCCGGCTGTTGCTGCGGCTTTGATCGATCAAATTCAACGTCTTAAACGACAGGGCGATGCGGCTAACACCTTAAAAACTGCAAAAGAGGCATATGCAGCAGCAGATTCATCCCTGACAACATTTCAAACACTTAAACCTGGGGATGAAGAAAAACAAAACCTTCAGGCAGAAATCCAGGAATCTCAACAAGAGATTGAAGACCTTGAGGACAGCCTCCAAAGGGCAAACCAGGCATTAAATAATGAAAACCGTTTCTTCCCGCGCAATGCACATTCAATCAGTAAAAATGTCAGAACCAGGTTCCCTGAGGACCCGGAAGTATTGGCATTAAAAAATCGTATGCGGTGGTACCCCGTTACACTTTATGGGGGTGGTGCCATCGCCGGCATCCTGGTGATCCTTTTACTCTGGCTTGGCGGACGCGGTATTGCTGGCATCATAGGCGCCCGGCAATTGGCCATGATGCCCACAGCAACGGCAACCGCCACAATCACCCCGATACCAACAATCACTTTAACGCCTACCGAGACAGGCACACCCACACCGGAAGCATCAGAAACGCCAGATTTTACACCGACACCAACTCCTATCGTATTGGCCACAGTCAACCGGGATCTATTCATTCGGGAACAATGTTATGAAACCGAGCTAGCGGTTGGCAGGGCGCCAGAAGGGTCCGTTGTGACGATCATCGCCCTGCCGCAGCGTGTCTTCGATAACTTAAATCGGGAATGTGTGTTGGTAGAATATCGTCCCGAAGGCAGGACGATCACAGGCTATATTTTATTGCTGGATCTGACAATAGAATAAATGATTGCAACGCTAAATTATTTCTGCCGCTTAGTTTTTTTAAAAAATCAATTAAAAACCACGAGTTTGGCCTACCCAGGGTGGCTCATCCCCAGCGATAAATTCATCTACACCAGGTCCGCCTAAGTTTTTTAATCGGTAGATTCCATAAACATAACTGACAACCAGGATCATGATAGTCACCGGCCATCCGAGCAGCGTATTTGCCCAGGCAAGTTCACTTGCCTGCCCCCGTTGATATAACAATACCTGGATTGCAAACCGCCCACCAATGAATAATGCCCATATTAAAGTAACCTCACGATAAGCAGGTTTAATATCTTTTCGCCAAAACCAGTGAAGGGGCCAGCCTCGCGTCAGGTGGCTGGCCCAGGCTGCCAGTGGTTTACCGATTAATAAACTGCTCAAAGCAATGAATAGCAAAATACTGCTGCTGATTAATCCTGGTAAAAAAAATCCAACAGCATTGCGGGTCAGAAATGCCAAACCAGCAGCCAGTATTACACCAAGCATTCCACCCAAAGCATAAATCCAGGTCTGCTTAAGAAACATTCGCCAAAGCCCAAGAACAATTGCTGTTAACAACGCAGCAATAACGGCTGTATCCAAACCAAACAATGCATTGACCCCGGCATAAACCAACGGTGGAATCAATGCATCAATCGTCTTGCCTGACAGCACAGAGGCAAGCTCTTCCTTGATTTCTGAGGTTTTTGATTTCAACCAGACCCGTCCTTAATAACGAAATAAATAGATTCCCTTTAACCAGGGAAAACCAGGATCACACCCAGAACAATTTCAACTACCAGGCTGATTTTATTCGATGCTTCAAATGCATGGTCAAAAATCATTGAGAAAAAACGCACCACAGCCACGGCTAAATAGGCGATCCCCAACATCATGAACGTCTGGCCATTCGGTAATATCATCGGGACAGCCCCCAATGCCAAAATACCTGCCCCCATGATCGATCGTATTTCAGAAATTCCCCGACCCCCCTCTGCTATTAAGCCCGTGAAACCAAAAACAGATTTAGGTTTCACCAATGCAATCCCGCCAGTGATCATGGTGGCTAAGGCTGCTAAAAATTTTAGAACTGGCAAAATAACTGTCATCGAGAATCCTTTCTTTGAGAGAAATATTTTATTTTAAACGTAACTGCTCAGGCTGCCCTACAGTTAAAAGGTCGGGTGTACACCCCCTAATTCCTTACAAGCTGAGTAGTTATTATTAAACTTTACCCGCTTCGATATTAATCATTTTGCTTTTCTTTGCACCTAAGAAGAAGACCAACCAATCTCCATTGCTGCGATATAAAGCAATCAATACATACAAACTGCCGGTAAAAAAGCCCAATACCATCATCAGTATGATCCAGATGACAGCGCTAAAAATAGTCTTTTCACGAAATGCAATCCACAGTGAAAAAAGGACAAACCCGGCATAAAGATCCACCAACGATACAATACCCCATGGGTTAGCCAGCAGTTCACTGCCATCCTGGCCAAAATTCCCCTTAATGAAACCGTTCAACAGCACCGCTGTCATCCCTAACAAACCTAATATTGCAATATTTTTTGCTGTTTTCATTTTTTAAATTCCTTTATCTCGAATGAACGCAATAGATCGCCATGAAACAACTTATGGCAGCCACTTTCTCAAGCCGCTCTTTTCCGATTTCTGATGATGCGCTTCACTTTCAATCCAGTTCACACACAGCGACCCGGGGCCGACATGAACACCTAAAGAAGGTGTCACTTCGGAGATCAATAAATCCGGTAAATTGAGGATCTGTTCCCGAAGCAGTTCTTGCAGCTTTTCAACCTGGTCAGGCACATTGGCATGTGTGATGCCAATCATTTCGGCATAAGGGATTTTTTCAAGCGCAGTGTTGACGACACGTTCAAACGCTTTTCCTTTTGTTCGGGCAATTTCCATTTTCGATACGCCGTCGTTCATCTTCAATATCGGTTTTATCCCGAGGATACTGACGATGCTGTGTTGAATTGAGCTCATCCTGCCGCCTTTCAACAGGAAATCAATCGTATCTAATTTTGCATAGGCATGTGTTCGAGGGATGACGGATTCAATCACCTTACGAATTTCTTCGATCGATTTTCCTTCCCTGGCTGTTTGTGCAGCTTTGATCACGATCAGTCCTTCAGCCATTGAAAGATTTCCCGAGTCAATTGCGAATACCGGGATGCGTTTGTAGGATTCCACAGCAGATTTTACAGAGGCAAATGTTGCTGAAAGTGTTGCTGAGATATGGATTGAAAAAATAGCCGTGGCACCCTGGTCGGCGATTTGATCATAAGCCTGGATAAATTGTTCAGGGGATGGTGCCGCCGTGGTTGGATAAGGTTCGGAATTGGGTAATGCCTGATAGAATTCTTCCCGAGTCAGGTCTACTGTGTCCTGGTAGCTTTCGCCGTTGAGTATCACATACAGTGGAAGGACCGTGATTGGCAGATCAGCCAACAAATCTTGAGGTATATCACTGGTGCTGTCAGTTACGATATGGATAGACACGGTTTATCTCCTTATGCTGATTAATCCCAAAATATTTAGGGCGACAATTTAATTTAATTATAGTTTAATTGTCAGCTTCGACTAAGTTATGTAAAAGGTTAATTAGCAAATTTAATTACAGTTTACAATTAATTGTTCTGTTTCTGAAGTTTAAAAAAAACCAAAATCTCTCGCAGCGCAGCTAATAAAGTGACCCCAAAGAATAATATGTTAATAAGGCGTATTGCCAAAGTTTGTTTTACCAGCCATGACTCGATCATGAAAACTAACTGTGACGGCGGAAAAGCATCATAAAAAGGATCACACTGAATATCACATTGATCCACAATTCGCCAGCTTGAACCGGCGTTAAAAAGGCCATAATGGCACTCCCGCTCATCGTGAATGTGACCAACCCAAAAGCCAATAGGGGTATCTCACCGACTATTGCTTAAATCTTTAGCCTGAATGCATCTGATTTTATTGTGCTACCAGGTTTCTGCATGTCTAATGCGAGATAAAAAACCACACATTCTTTGGCAAGAATTGCAATAAATCCTAAATTGGTCATCATACACGGTAAAAACCGGGTTTCATAATCAAAACACATCCCATTAATACCAAATAATGGCATCACATGTAGAAATACCATCATGGACAAGAAAAGATGGCTAAGCTGAGCTAAGCCAATGGCAAAATGGGCAATAAATTAATCATTTGGACGTTGACGAATACACTCGCTGACCAGGTTTTTTTCAACCAGATACCCGGCAGCTCAAGCAGCTGGACCCAAACTATTACAACCACCAATAAAACATAAGTCTGCCCGGTTCCCCGGGCATCTTTAAGCGTTTCTAACAACCATGGATGCAGCACCCAGATCAAAGCATAAAAAGTGCACTATAAATGAATCTTGAAATCAATAGATAAATAACAGCATTGGAAATATCCTTGTTCCATTCACCGTGCACCATCTGCAAACCCTGGCAATAAACAACTACCTTTGACCAAACACCAGGAAGGCAATCCAATCATTCCTTTATTGAGGCGAAACTGATTCCATTCGCAAGCTTTTGAGACCTAATTATTTCCAGATATTATTGCCCTTAGACGATTCTTTCAGGGATTTCTGTCCTGTCTACATCCTCAATTAAACAAATGAAACGCGGCAATAATCGGCGCAAACAATGAAGAAACCAGTGTCATCACAGTGATCAACGTGTTTAAAGAAGGGCCGGCAGTGTCTTTGAAGGGATCACCCACCGTGTCTCCAACCACGCTAGCTTTATGAGCATCAGATCCTGAGCCGCCAAAATTGCCGGCCTCAATAAATTTTTTAGCATTGTCCCACAAGCCGCCCGCATTAGCCATAAACAACGCAAAAATCACACCGGTGAAAATACTGCCGCCTAAGAACCCACCCAACGCATTGGGACCTAATACAAAGCCCACCAAAAGCGGAACACCGACAGCTAAAAATGCTGGCAATATTAATGACTTGAGAGAACCCTGGGCTGCGATATCAACACAAGCTCGATAATCCGGTTTTTCTGAACCCAATAAAATGCCTGGTTTCTCACGAAATTGGCGGCGAATCTCTTCAATCATGATAAAGGCATTTTCTGTTACCGAAAGCATTGTAAGAGCGCTGAATAATGGTGGTATCATTGCACCTAGGAAAACCCCCACCACCACAATCGGGTCGCGCAGGCTCATACTAATATTGACGCCGCTGGCAGTAATGACCTCTGCATAAGCAGCAAATAATGCTAACACTGTTAATGCAGCAGCACTGATGCTGAAACCCTTTGTGATGGCTTTAGCCGTGTTGCCGGCTGCATCCAATATATCCGTTGTCTCAATGACGCTAGTCTCCATACCAGCCATTTCGGCAATCCCTCTAGCATTGTCAACGATGGGGCCATAAGCATCTGCAGATACGATCATCCCGCTTATCGATAGCATACCGACAGCACTGATCCCGATACCGTAAATTCCCGGCAGGCCGCTCATTTCTGAAAGATAGAACGACAGCAAGGTTGCTCCAGCAATGCCGATGATGGAAGGCACAATGCTCACCAATCCATAGCTAAATCCTGTGATGATATTGATGGCTGCACCAGATTCTGAAACCCTGGCAGTTTCAAAGACTGGTTTTTGGTCTGATGACGTAAAATAATCCGATGTAAAGCCAATGATCACACCGGCAATAAGACCGACAAGTGTTGCCCAAATGATACCGAGATTTGATTTGCTTATCAAGACAAATGCAATCACAAATACTGCAAAGATTACAGTTGTGATAACCGTCCCAAAATTCAAAGCCGGTCCTGGCTTCCCGTTCTTTCCAACACGCACAAATTGAATGCCGATAATGGATGCAATGATGCCGAGCGTGCACAAAATTAAAGGCAGGACAACATAACCTGGTCCCAGGTTTACAGAAGCTGCCGCAAGCAGCATCACGGCCACAACTGAAGCAACGTAGCTATCAAAGATATCTGCTCCCATCCCAGCCACATCACCGACATTATCACCAACATTATCTGCGACAACGGCCGGGTTACGCGGATCGTCTTCAGGGATGCCCACCTCGACCTTGCCGACCAGATCAGCCGCAATATCAGCAGTTTTTGTGTAGATACCACCACCAGCTTTCGCCAAAAGTGCCAGAACAGAAGCACCAAAACTAAATCCTAAAACCGTCTCAGCATTGCCTGTGATCATAAAGATGACAGTTATGCCTAAAACAGCCAAACCAACCATGGCAAGCCCCATCACTGACCCTGCATAAAATGAGAGCCGGAAAGCCTTATTGATGGATTCATTGGCAGCAGTGGCAGTGCGAACGTTGGCTTCAACTGCAACACCCATTCCCAAATAACCAGCAACAGCAGAGCACAATACCCCAATAATAAAAGAAACTGCCATTTGAATACCATTCATCGGTACGATATTAAAATCACCTGTACCGATATTTGAAAGATCAAAACTAAACACGATGGCGATGATAAATCCAAGAATAATTGCGACAGCTGTCAGCGTTAAATAAAGCCGCTTCAAGTACGTTTGTGACCCTTCCCTGATCCACCCTGCCACCTCTTGCGCTCTTTCCGTCCCTGCAGGTTGACGTTTGACCCAGAAAAACAAATACAATGCCACCCCAATTGAAAACATACTTGCAGCTAAACTGAGATAAAGCCAAATTTGTTCCATGATGTGCTCCTAAGAATGAAGATATTAATAGATTGAGATTTTACATGTTGGCAGAACGCCACCAATTATAATGATTTTCCCGCAGCGATTCATTGGATGGCATAGGATAATAGATTAAATCTGTTTCATTACCAATAAATACCCCATTTTTTATCATCCTGAAGGGAAAATTCGCCGGGCTGATCCGATCAACCATCTTTGTAGCAATAGCTTTGGTCTTTAATTCCATCAGTACATTTCGCAAATGTTCGACATTAGAATAAGGTAAATCATCGGCAGATCCATTTGCTGGATCCACAGCCAACCCGTCCAGGCGCAGCTCAGCAAAAACAACTGCAGGTAATGTGACCAGGGAAGTAGGATTCTTAACGATCAGCTCATGAAAATCAACCGCATTTAAACGGCTGGCAATTAATGGCGATACAGGCGCAATCTCTTTATAAAGATGAAGCCCATTCTCCATTTCTGGGAAATCGGGTCTTGATTCTAAGCTTATGCTCCGTCCATCCTGGGTCACCAGATATAGATTTCCGATTGCAGAAACCGGCACATGCTCCAACACCCGATAGACGCTGATATAAATTGACGCTTTTGGTTCGCCATTTTCATGCGGGACACATCGCGATAAACCTTCATTAATCCGAAAATACTTGCTTTTAAATTCGGGGTCGACTTCAAAAAATATCGCCTGACCTCTGGACTTCTTTTGAGACCCGACCGAGTAATAAGCACCAAATTCCTCGGGGCTGAGCATCGACGCAATCAATGCTTCGGGCATCAATGATAAATATAAATGAACTGCCATAATGTCCTCCATAAAATATGCTAAAAATAATTATCATCGGAACCAGATACAGATCAAAACAATTAATCCGGTTTATTTTATCATTGTATAGTCATCTATGGGGACATCAATTATTACTTATTAAGGTAGAAACCACTCAAAACAACCCTGGCTTGATCTTTTTCAAGCCAGGGTTGTTAAAAATAGAAATAATATTAAATTGCCAATTTATTGATCAGATAATAGTTAATCCGGTATAGACCCTGCCAACATTGACTGGAAGTTTTTCCCATTGCACACCATAATCCCGGGTGTGCCAAATTTCACCATTTGCCAGACCCGCATAAAGATGACCAGGTTGTCCTTCGTGGGTTGCCAGATCTTAAGCCATATAGTCCATTGGTTCAGGCAACCCGCCAGAAAGCTGTATCCAGGGAGAATCACCACCAGCGCCGGGTTTTGCGGATGGCACCTAACTCATGCCATGTATCTCCGCCATCCGTTGATTGATAGAGAGAAACCGCCTTGCATCCAGCATACAGCACTTGGGAATTGTTAGGGTCAATTGCTAAAGATTTAACTGGTATACCAGCCATCCCCTTCTTATGCCAGGTTAAGCCAGCATCTTCAGAAAACAAAACACCATCTTCTTGCGTACCTATGAATAATAACCGGTTGTTTTCAGAATGTCTGACCAGACTGTTGATCTTTACACCTTCTAATGAATGAGTCACTGACCAGGTACAATTCATCTTTTCTACCCGTGCCAGAGAGCTGCCTGTGGCAGCTAATACAATAATATTATTTTGCATCACATACGCCAATTTATATGATCAACGGGAAATTGTCATGTGGCTGCATTACTGGCGATCTTTCTTGATGCCCGAGGTTAAATTAATTTTTCAGATATTTTTTATCTATTTTTTCATTTTTTAATTATTTTTGAATTAAGTTTTCCAATAAAATCATTATTCCTTTATGATTTTTTGAAAGTTTTGCAAAATCAATAATTAAAAAAGGCTATAAACGGAAATTTGAATATTTTGCTTCTTGATAGCAATTATGCTGTGATAATTAAATAAATTTAGGAAATTGCTTTTGTATTCTGCTCAATAGTTTTTCAGAAATGCCAATAATGGTCTCTAATGATATATAATGATTATTAATAAATGCGATAATTGATACATTGACGATGCAGTTACTTTGCAGCAATTATGTTGGTTTATTAACAAAGCACCCTGGAAAATAAATTCTAAGCAGCAACTGGATTTAAATCAGTGTAATGGCAAAAAATGAAGTTATTAAATTCAAATCAATATTCAGACATATCAAATGCCGACTGTTCGCTAGCCTTCTTTGGCTGACAACGCCTTCCAAATCGATCCCGGAATACTTAATTCACCAAACGGTTCTGCTGGCATGGACGCTGATGTTGATTATTCCACTCGCCCTCGCAGCAACCATCGTCATTTCGCCTGACAATCCCCAGCAAACTGATTATATTTGCTTGATCCTTTCACTGGCAATCGTTTTCATAATTGCGTTTATTTTGAACCGGTTTGGCTGTTATCGAATAGCATCTGCCTTAACGGTTGCTGGTGCAGTTTTGGCGCCGTGGGGATCACTGATCCTGGATCCCGTAATTCTTCAGGGGGATATAATCCCGCTGAATTTTGTTGTGATTCCAGTGCTTTTGTCCAGTATTTTTCTCCCCCCAGTGTTGACCACGATAGTAGCTGCCGTTCAACTGGCTGCACTTGCGCATGTGCAGTCAATAATACCTGCCTCCGTTTCAATTAATTGGATTAGTTTTTTTACTTTCATAATTATCATCTCAACTGTCAGCATTCTTGCCAGTATGATCAGGCAGCGCGATATGAAGCAAATCGTTTATCAGAGGCGTTTGCTGATTGAAAGTGAGGCAAAATTATTTGAGGAATCGATCCGTGACCATTTGACGGGTTTGTTTAACCGACGATATTTGGATGAGACGATAGAGCGAGAGATACGGAGGGCTGAGCGGTCTGGATTTCCGGTTGGGTTCATCATGATGGATATTGACCATTTTAAACGCCTAAATGATAAGTACGGTCATGCTGCAGGCGATGTTGTATTACAGGAAATTGGAAAGTTATTGAAGTCAAAAATGCGGTATGCTGATATTGTGTGCAGGTATGGCGGGGAGGAATTCGTTGTTGTGATGCCCGAGGCATCATTGAATATCACATGCCAACGAGCAGAAAAACTATGGGAAGAAGTTAAAAAGCTTGAATTACGATATAAAAATAAAAACCTGGGAAAGATATCCATATCAGCAGGCGTTGCAGTTTTTCCTGATCATGGTGCTACCGGTCACGAAGTTTTGCGATCTGTAGACACAGCCCTTTATTCTGCAAAAAACTCAGGAAGAGACCGTGTGGTTATAGCTTCTTGAGAGGGATTATAAATGAATCTGATTCAGGAGGAACTTTATTGACGAAGCGCACCATAATCGGTGATATGCTGTGGGTTTTATCTTTATTCATTATTACCGCTCTTTTAGCAGTACCCCAGACACACCAAGTTTTTGTTCGGTGGACCAAAAGCTATCCCTATTGGATGGGTTTCGTCAAATTCGCCATCCTTGCTTCAATAGGTGAATTATTAGCACTGAGACTGGCTCACCATGCTTGGAAACTCCCGATTGGGTTAATATACAAGGTCATCGTCTGGGGACTGATCGGCATGATGATCACATTTATGTTCTCATTCTATTCAACAGGTGTCTCCGCAATGGTAGAACGAGGAATCATAAACACTGGAAAGGGCTTTTTATCCACCATTTATAGGGCCTTTCTGACCAGCTTGATCATGAATTTGACCTTTGGCATCGTGTTCATGGCTCTCCACAGGTTGAGCGACACCTATATCGAGCTGCGGATCAATGAGCAGAAGCCATCCTTGAATGAACTCATCCAGACCATTCAATGGGACGGGTTTATATCATTTGTGGTGTTCAAAACCATCCCGATATTTTGGATCCCGGCTCACACGATCACCTTTACCCTGCCAGAACATTTACGCGTGGTAGCAGCCGCTTATCTCTCAATCATGCTTGGTGCGATACTGGTGTATGCAAAGATGGACCCTAGAAAGCCATAACCTGAAAACAGAAAGGACAATTTTCACCCTGTCGATATTGTGGTACTATATTCAATCAAAAAACAGTTATTATATTAATTTTTTGCAATTAATTAAGCCGTTTTGACACAATCATTGGAGGCGATATTTAACTATGGGCGAAAACATTCAAGGTGTCATTGATGATTTAACATCAAGAATTACTTTATCAGGACGATTTACCTTCAATATTCTCTTTTCTTTATTTGTAGCTATTATCGTTGGTTTCATAATTTCACAAATTTACAAACGAACTCAGAGAGGCATGAATCATGAAATTACCTTCATGAGTTCCCTTGTAATTCTTGCTCCTATTGTGACATTGGTTATGCTATTTATTGAAGGAGACCTGATTGTGTCACTTGGCTTAATCGGCTCACTTTCGATCATTCGTTTTAGAACAGCCGTAAAAGACTCTCGAGATATGGTTTTTCTTTTTTGGAGTGTCGCCATTGGACTTGGTGCAGGAACATATAATTGGTCTATTGTTGTTCTTGGCTCACTCATAATTGTGGCAGTCATATTTATTTTGTTTCTAGTAAATTATGGAAAGTCACAGAATTTGGATTACATCTTGATAATCTCAAGTGATGACTCGGCAAATTTTGATGAAATTGACAAGATCATAAATAAATTTGCTGCTCACTCGAATTTTAGATCACAGGAAATTCAAAATGATACTATTGAAACAGTAATAGAATTGGCATTTAAGTCTTTGAAATCAAGTGAATATAAGCTCCTCACAAAACAGCTTTATGATCTAAGTTTTGTCAAAAATGTTTCCCTTCTTTCACCACGACTACCGCTCCCCGCTTAATCACTTTATGACAACAATCAATATACTGCCTTTGGATGATATTGATCCCAACTGGCGATTTGAGACAAAATATCGAATAAATACTTCTCAATATCTTGCAATTAAAAATGCAATAGTACCTTATTTAAAACCAGATCCCTTTACACAAAGGTCACCAACAAAAAAATACTTTGTGCGAAGTTTATATTTTGATACATGGGACCTTAAACTTTACAATGAAAAAATTGATGGCTTATGTAATCGAATAAAATTTCGCATTCGTACTTATGGAATTAATTCAAGTCTAAACCCTGATATCCGTGTCGAAATTAAAGTACGGAAGGGTAATATTATCGAGAAATATGGTTCATTAATTAATTATTTAGATCATCAGAATTTCATGAAATATCGGAACTGGGGTCCTTCTGATGACCCAGTATTAATGGAATTTTTAAGGTACGTTCATAAATGGAACCTTCGCCCCAAAACACTGGTTCAGTATTTCAGAGAAGGTTATCAATCTAGGGCACATGAAGAGATCCGTCTTACCTTTGATCATCAAATAAGAAGTTCTTCGTCTAAAGAATTATTTCCAGAAAATATTATTTGGCATTGGCAACACCTATCTGAAATAGTGCTGGAAATCAAACACAAGAATAAAACCCCTTTATGGTTAAATGAGATTATACAAAAATTCAACTTAAAAGTAGTTTCCAACAGCAAATATATAAATTCCATTGAATTTTCAGAAAGAAATCGAATTGATAGTTCGCAATATTTTTTACATGGTTAAGGGATGATGAAGAGATACTCAATTTTTATTATCAGTCTCATAATTCTAATAGGTTTAATATTAATTATTATTTTATTTGACCATCCTTCACCTCCAAAAGTATCAACACCAAGTGGTTTTTATACACAATCTATCAAAGTATCATTATCACCAAGAGGGCATAATGAAACCATTCACTATACGCTTGATGGAAGCGTTCCAACATTAGATTCGCCAATTTATACCGAACCATTGTTAATTACAGATCGATCTGATGACCCAAACGATATCTCTATGATCCGAACCATTTCATACAGGTATCGCGAACCTGTTGGTAATGTCAATAAAATTACTACCTTAAGGGCAAGAAGCTTTAACAATTTTACAAAGGCAGAAAGCCAAATAATCACCAAGACTTACCTTGTTGGCAATGATCTATTCAATCAATATACACTCCCCATCATCTCTATAGTTGTTGACCCAAAAGATTTTTTTGATCAAGATATTGGAATTTATGTTACAGGACAAGAAGGTGAGGTTGCGGCTAGGGCTGATGAATATTATTTTAATTGGGACGCGAATTATTCAAGGCGAGGTAAAACTTGGGAGAAAAACACTCATATTGAATATTTCGAGACCGAAGGAAACATAGGTTTTTCTCAAAATGCTGGCATCAGAATTCATGGCGGCGCATCGAGAAGTTTTAGGCAAAAATCATTTAGATTGTACGCAAGAAGTGAATATGACGTACTTGATGAATTCCATTACCCATTATTCCCAAACCTGACTGGAAAATCAGAAGATCAGAAGATTGACACTTTTAAATCTTTTATTCTTCGGAATGCGGGAACGGATTTTGGAGCATCATTTATGAGGGACGTATTTATTCAAAGGTTGGTTGATCACACAGCCAATGCAACTCAGGAATCAACCCCTGTTATCGTATTTCTAAATGGAGAGTATTGGGGACTTTATTTTATATATGAACATCAACGTGAAAATTATTTTATTGACCATTTTGGAATTGAACCAAAAAACCTAATACTTTTAGAAGGCTATGGCGAACTCGTTGTTGGAGCGCCAAAGGATAAAAACAAATATCGTGATATGCTGAATTTCATAAATTCCAATGACGCTGGTGATCATGCGGTTTATTCAGAAATCAATCGATTAATTGACATAGATAATTTTATTGACTATCAAATCACACAAATTTATTCAGGCAATGGCGATTGGCCTGCAACCAACATCAAATATTGGCGATCAAGAACAACTACTGAAGACCCAAATGTTTTTTCACCTGATGACGGACGCTGGCGGTGGTTGTTGTTTGATCTTGATCATGGATTTCAAAACTTAGATTTTAATGGTATTGAACATGCCACTAATGAAAATGAACCTACAGTAATATTTCGGAGTCTTATTGAGAATCCAGATTTCAAGATTCGCTTCCTCAACCGTTTTGCGGACCACATAAATACAACTTTTCAAACTGAAAGGGTGATCCAGGTAATCAATGATTTAGAATCCACTCTGGAACCAGAAATGCAGGAGCAAATTGACCGATGGCATTCCTCAGGAAGAGAAATGAGACATTGGCATAATAACGTTGAATATCTTCGTATCTTTGCAGGTGAGCGCCCGGAAATCATGTTTCAGGATTTAATTGATTTTTTCGATCTGGACGGAACATTTGTGTTGACGTCTGATATAAAGAATGGGTATATCCAAGTTAATTCTATTGAAGTCGTATCGACCACCCCTGGCATCCATGACCAAAGATTCTTTAAAGGTACTTATTTTCAGAATATTCCCATAACAATCACAGCCATACCAGATAATGGTTATCAATTTTCCCATTGGGAAGGTTCAGTTTTTAACAATAATACAAGTACCACCATTGTGGTCTTATCAAAGACAGATGTCAACCTTAATCCAGTTTTTATTTCAATTAATCAGTAAATTTAAAATGGTTTTCAACTTCTCTTATAGTTTTAGTGTGAAACATCTACATCAAATCCAACTTGGGCCGATACTGCAGTGCCTCTGCCAGGTGCACTTGCGTGATCGCCTCCGACCCCTCTAAATCTGCGATCGTTCTTGAGAGCTTAAGCACCCGGTGATAGGCCCTAGCTGTCAGCTGCAGCTGGTGCATGACAGTTTTCATCAGTGCCTGGCAGTCTTCATTAAGTAGACAGAATTGCCTGAAGTGAACAGGCCGCATATCCGCATTGGATGCCAGCGAGGTGCCAGAGAAACGTTCACGCTGAACCTGACAGGCGGCCTCCACCCTTACTCGCACCTCTGAGGATGTCTCACCCAATCGCATACTCTGCAGTTTCTGATATTCCTCCCTCAGCACCTGCATGAAGATATCGATCCGATCCAACAACGGGCCAGAGATGCGCTTCTGGTAGCGTGTCACCATTGTTGATGAACAGATACAGGGCCGAGTTGGGACCCAAAAAATACCCACACGGGCAGCTGAGTAGTTCAACATAAAGGAAAGTTAAGCATTATTAAAAGACAGGAAAGAAAGCTAGATTCAAGTATCAAGTGCAACAGTGATTTTTTAAGAATACCACAGGTA
>CAZCBW010000034.1:0-30982 GCA_964497065.1 uncultured Candidatus Brevefilum sp.
TCACCAACGCGTTACTCACCCGTTCGCCACTAAGAGTTATCAAAGTATTGCTACTCTAAGCTCTTCGTTCGACTTGCATGTATTAGGCACGCCGCCAACGTTCATCCTGAGCCAGGATCAAACTCTCCGCAAAAAATATCACCTATAAAGGTGTTTCGTACATTCTTTGTTAGCGGATTTAGTTAGATCTGATTCGATCTTCTTTCATTGACGAGGTATGTCATCTTCCTATCACTCTTCAGTTGTTAAGGTGCTATCTCTCAAAACGAGAGCTTGATTCTACCTACCAGTTTCTGTGCTGTCAAGTAGTAATTTCCTGTTTCCAGTTGCTTACTTCCAGACAAAAGCGCCGATGCCAACTTACCAACACCGGCCGCCTCTTTTCGATGTATTCTGGGTTGAGGTGAATTTTTGCTCACGCTCTGCGTCTTAGGTTTTCAAGGATCTGCTTGTTTCCAGGCAAGATCATCGCCCCGTTTGCCGGGGAAGATTAATATTACTATGATCTCCACCCGGTGTCAAGGTATTTTCTCAAATTGGTCCAAATTGCTTTCATCCCAATTGAGCTTGTTGCCTGTTGACGCTGGTCGATATTCTGTTTTTATTGATCAGCCCGTTGGCGGGCAAATCCTGTGCCTTAAGCACGAGAGAGGATTATACCGAAACATCTCCCCCTGTCAAGGCTTTCCAGTCATTTCAACCTTAAAATATTTGCTTATCTCATTTGGCTGATAGCTGCATTTCAAATTTCTTAGAATTCAGCCATGCACCCGCTTTATCACAGGTCATATCCAACGAAATTGGCGTGATCGATACATACCCCTCTGTAAGTGCTCCAAAATCCGTACCAGTTTCGGCCGTACCTGTTGGTGCTTCTCCCCCAATCCAGTAATAGGGCTTGCCGCGAGGGTCATCCCGCACCATCAAAACATCCCGATATATGCGATGGCCTAACCGGGTGATCTTATAACCTCTCAATTGACTCACCGGGCCATACGGGATATTGATGTTAAGAATCAAGTCCTCAGGCATGCCAGCCTGATCCTGCAGCCAGGCTGCGATCCGCCCGGCTGTCTCAGCAGCAGGATGATAATCAATAGTTCCTGTGAAGCCTTCAGGGCGGTGGAGTGAAACAGCTATACCAGGAATTCCCCTAATGGATGCCTCCATCGCAGCAGTAACCGTCCCTGAATAGGTCACATCATGACCGATGTTCTCATTGGGATTGATGCCTGAAACGACCAGATCAATTTTATCCTCCAAGAAACCCATCTCTGCCAGCGCCACACAATCCGACGGCGCGCCATCTGTCTTCCAGGCTTCCGAACCATCTGCCAGCAAAGCCGGTTTGACACGCAGCGGGCGGTGTAAAGTCTTGACATGCCCGGCAGCAGACCAGTTATGATCTGGTGCCAGCACAGAAACTTTACTGCCAACTTTTCGCATGGATTGTACCAGTGCCAACAGGCCCGGCTCATAAACACCATCGTCATTTGTCACCAAAATATGCATCTGACCTCACCCAATACCTACTTCGATTTAGTGCCGCTTGCGGCTTTTCTTTTTCGTTTTATTTTTTTCTGTTTCAGCAGTCTGTTTAGCTGCCTGCTGTGCCTGTTCCTGTAATTTCTTCAGTTCCTCACCGCTGACCAGCCTGGCCCTGAACATCTGGTCAATCACACCTGCCCGGATATCAGAGAGCAGTTCAGAAAACATTGCTGTCGCCCGGCCCTTATACTGCACCAGAGGATCCCTTTGGCCGTAGGCTTCCATCCTCACAGAGACCCGCAGTGCTTCGACTTTGGTGAGATATTCAACCCAGAGTTCTGAGATCTTGGTAAGTAATAACTGCCGATAGAGCCGGTTCTGTGCATGCCTCCCCAAGACCTCACCAGCAATATCGTAAATATCTTTTGGCAGTTGGTCAATTGGCGTCCCTTTATACTCAGCCCACTGTTCTGCCCCCATCGCTGCAGCCAACCGATCCTGCCATTCAGTAGAAAATGCGCCAAGTGAATGGCCTGATTGATGCAGCCGCGTCAGTTCTGCCCTGCCCCACATCTGGCAAAGTTTATCCTGTGCAATGTCAAAATGCGCCAGAATGTCTGCGCGGGCATCCTCTACGGGCTGCTCAGTCAATATTTGAGCAGCAAGGAAGATATAGGTCAGTCGCATGGTCGCTTTCATCTTCCGGCGATGGGTGCGCTCGTCAAATGTGATCACCTTGCCCTGGGTCATCAAGAGCAACAACCGCATCAACGCGCTTGGACTGTCCAAACCCTCTTCCATCAGCGCCATGTTATTATCCAGGTCACGGGCAATTTCACCATCATCGCCCAAAATAAAGCTGCGGCGGCGGTCAAGCGTCTCATCCACCTGGGATATAAGTGTGTTCTGGATAGTCTGCCAGCCTAAATCAGCCATCTCAGCGGCCTTAAAATTCCAGCTGTCATTCAATCGGCGTTCAAATGTGAGGATCAACCGCCTGATAAAAATCTGTTTTAACGTTCCACTTACCTGTGACTGCACTACTTTATAAGCTGCTTTATCACCTACTAAGAGATCCCGGAGATCGGTTTCAGACAGCCGCAGCGGTGTGTGGACGTAGTTCGATAGTTCTGCCTGGATATCCCGCTGCCGATCGTCATCGTCGTATCCCATTCCCTCGACATAAGTATCCAGCATTTCAAATCGCTCTGCCAGCTGTGTTTCATAGCCCATTTCAGCATTCATGATCAAAGCCTGGGCCCATTGCCGTAAATGGTCATGCCAGGCATTCAATGCTTCCGCGCTGATGTCCAATAAACTTGCTCGCAGTGCTTCAATGGACCCTGGCTGCCCAATCTTCTCGATCATCAAATTCATTGAATAAGAGGGGTGAGTAATTCCATCCAGGTCAATCGGGGGCTGGATATCTTCCAGATAAGCGAGCAGCTTCCAGGGACCTTCCTCAACCTGCATGCCTTCATTGATCCTGCGGCTGACCTCGGTATGCAGCATTTCGGTGACATCTTCGCGCAGGTCTTCTTTGTCGAAGATCTTTTCACGCTGCTCATATATTCGCTCTCGTTGATCATTTAAAACGTCATCGTATTCCAGCAGATGTTCACGCACATCGAAGTTTGCACCTTCGACGCGGGTTTGGGAAGATTCCACCAATCGACCAATGATCCCGCTTTCAATCGGTACGCCTTCATCAATATTAAGCCTCGCCAACAGCGACTCGACCTGCCCGCCGCCAAATAACCGCATCAACTCGTCATCCAGGGATAAGTAAAACCGGGAAGACCCTGGGTCACCCTGCCTGGCAGCGCGGCCGCGCAGCTGGTTATCGATCCGGCGGGCTTCATGCCGCTCTGAACCGATCACATGCAATCCGCCTAATTCACGGACACGCTTCATCTCTGCCATATAATCAAAATAAGCCTGTACATCTTCAGCATAATCACCATAGGATTCTGCTGGAACTGTTTGCAGTGCTTCCAACCGGTCTTGCATGCGCATATTATAGGGGTCTTCTACGCCGGTGTCTGCCAGCAGGCGGTTGACATTGGCAAGCTGCTGTTCAGACAGCTCTCCGCCCAGTTTTATATCAACACCGCGGCCAGCCATATTGGTGGCAATTGTTACCGCGCCAAAAGCGCCGGCATCAGAAATGATCTTTGATTCTTCTGTATGCTTTCGGGCATTCAATACCTGGTGCTGAACCCCAGCCTTGATCACAGATTCCAGCCGTTCCCAATGCTCAGGCTCAAGGTTGAAGATATCCAATAACGCCTTTCGATTGGTCTCATCCAGTGGGTTGAGGGTCTGCAAGCCGTACTCCCTGCCCATTCGGCGGAGCTCTGCACTGTGCAGTTCGTCCAGCGGCTGGTACAGCTGATCTAATTCAGGGGTCGACATCACATCACGGTCTTTGAGGTCATTTTTTTCAATGTAAGCATTTCGGATCAGGAAGACTTCGATCAATCGGCGCACGCTGGTGGCGTTCAGGCGGTTGGATAACCGCTCTGAATTTTCGACGGAGGTCGTCCCCACCAGCTGCGGCCGTCCGACAACATGGAAAAAGATGATCTCTTTTACGATTGCCCGAAGTTTGGTTTCTTCCGTCCGGTAAACTACATCTGGGTAGTCTTTCCGGTTCCAGAACACTGGCCTTTTGTTTTTATCTTCAGGGAAATAATAATAGGTGTATTTATAGCCATACTCATCCCTGTCTTCTGACTCGATCAGGTCTGGGCTATCTGCCATCGCCCGGTATTCCAGGTTGGTGGGGATTGGCAGTACTTCCAGCTGGTAAATCTTATGAAATTCTTCTGATTCCGTCACAGCTGTACCGGTCATGCCTGCTAATTTTTCATACATCCTGAAGTAATTTTGGATCGTGATCGTGGCATAGGTCACATTTTCTGCCTGGATCTTCACGTTTTCTATAGCTTCTACTGCCTGGTGCAGCCCATCTGACCAACGCCTGCCCGGCATCAACCGCCCGGTGAACTCATCAACAATCACCACCTCGTTACTTTGAACGATGTATTCCTTATTACGATGAAAGAGGAACTGTGCTCGTAATGCCTGCTCCAGGTAACCCAGCAGACGCGCCTGTTCAGGTGTGATATCCTCAGGCCGTTCAGGATCTCTCAGCGGCATATCCAATAATTCTTCCACATGTGCCAACCCAATTTCTGATAATGTGACTGTTCGGTCTTTTTCACTGACCTCGTAATCTTCAGGCAGCAGCTGCTTGACGATTTGAGCCATGCGGATATACCATTCAGAATCTTCGTGAGAAGGGCCGGAGATGATCAACGGTGTCCTGGCCTCATCAATCAGGATATTGTCAACCTCGTCTATGATGGCGTAATAATGTAAGCGCTGCACCCGGGCTTCTTTATTGCTAGCCAGGTTGTCCCGCAGGTAATCAAAACCAAATTCGTTATTGGTGCCATAGGTGATGTCAGCCTGGTAGGCCAACTTTCGGTCGACCATGCGCAGCTGATCCTGTTCTTCTATGGGAGACCGCTCGGAGGGTTCGTAAATGAACGCCTTGCGTCCATGCTCAGTGCGAATTGCCATCTGCAAGATTCCCACAGAAAGACCCAGGAACCGATAGATTTGCCCCATCCAGCGTCCGTCACGGCGTGCGAGGTAATCATTGACCGTTACCAGGTGTGCACCGCGACCGGTCAAAGCATTCAGGTACAGCGGTAAAGTTGCAGCCAAAGTTTTGCCCTCACCGGTTTTCATTTCAGCGATCTCACCCCGGTGAAGCGTCATCCCGGTGATCAACTGCACATCATAATGCCGCTGTCCCAAGGTGCGTTTGCTGGCTTCTCGAACTGTGGCAAAGGCTTCAACCAGCAGGTCATCCAGCGTTTCACCTGCTGCCAAACGTATCTTAAATTCATCAGTTTTAGCAGCTAACGCTTCATCACTCAGGTTTTCATATTCAGGTTCCAATGCATTGATCTGGTCAACATGTTCTTTTAAGTCTTCGACTTTTCGTTGATGTGGGTCCCCGCCAAATATTTTTACAATTTGTTTAAACATTATTTTTTCATACCTTGCCCATCAAGTTGATTTTATTACTTCACAATTTGTCATTATAGCACACGGGGCAAACAAGAAACTTACCATATTACAGATGTTTAATGCCCTGTTTATCCTGAAAATACAATAATCCCGGGCATTACTTAATCCGGGATTATTGTATTGGTTAGTACTTCAATCTTATCGATTGCCAGGCTCTTGGCAGTCCGGCGATCGCAGATCTTCAATTAATGATTAGCACGACACCAACCTTACAGACTTTTCGACAGATGATAATACAGGTCATTGAAACGCAGTACTTTTTTGAATGCGTTTATTTCAGTGGTTTCACCAATGACAACCACTTCGATGCCGGCCATTTCAGCAAAATCATATAAATAATCAGATGAGATATCAAAACTAAAGCTGGTGTGGTGAGCACCGCCAGCCAAAATCCAGGCTGCAGCTGCAACTTTGAGGTTGGGTTTCGGCGTCCAAAACGCCCTGGCGACCGGCAGTTTTGGTAGCGGTTCATCTGTGGGAATAACATCAACTTCATTGATGATCATCCTGAACCGTTTTCCCATATCTACCATGCAGGCTGCAACTGCCGGGCCGACCTGAGAATCAAAGATCAACCGCACCGGGTCGGCTTTTCCACCAATCGAAAGCGGTAATATATCAAGTTTAGGTTTCGTAGCCGCAATCGATGCACAGATCTCCAGCATGTGCGCCCCCAAGACCTTATCACCTGACGGACTGAAATGATACGTATAATCTTCCATAAAGCTGGTGCCAAGAGGTAAGCCAGCACCCATGACCTTCATCGCACGTACCAATGCAGCGGTCTTCCAATCGCCTTCAGCTCCAAATCCATAACCATCAGCCATCAACCGCTGAACTGCTAATCCGGGCAGCTGTGATAATCCATGCAGGTTTTCAAAGGTAGTGGTGAAAGCCTTAAAGCCGCCTGTATCAAGAAACTGCCGCATCCCGGCTTCAATTTGAGCACCATCACGCAACGATTGATGCCGATCACCGCCCGGCTGCAGTGCAGGGACGACATCGTAAAGATCCAGGTATTCATCTACTACCTGGCCAATATCTGCATCGCTAACTTGCTTAACAGACGCTGCAAGGTCTCCCACACCATAGCCGCTGACATTATAACCAAGCTGGATCTCAGCTTCGACCTTATCGCCTTCAGTGACGGCCACATCACGCATATTGTCGCCTAAACGGGCAACTTTCATGCCCTGCCAGTCATGCCAGGCACTGGCCGCACGAGCCCAAACAGCCAGCTGTTGGTGCATTTCTGAATCCTGCCAATGACCAACCACAACTTTTCGGTTCAACCGCAGCCTGCTCGAGATGAAACCAAACTCTCGATCGCCGTGGGCTGATTGATGCAGATTCATATAATCCATATCGATCTCTGACCAGGGGATTTCGGCATTGAATTGTGTGTGTAAATGTGCAAATGGTTTGGCAAGCACATTCAAACCGGGTATCCACATTTTGGCAGGTGAAAATGTGTGCATCCAAACAATCAAGCCGATGCAATTCTCGGCTGCATTGGCTTCTAGGCAGAGGGTTTTGATTGCTTCGCGAGTCGTCAGCACAGGTTTATAGACCAGCTTGACGGGCAACCCGGAGGATAGTTTTGTTGAAATTTCCCTGGAATTTTCAGCGACCTTATCTAAGGTCTCAGGGCCATATAAATGCTGGCTGCCGGTGATGAACCAGATTTCCAGTTGTTGAAGGTCAATCATTGATGTTGTCTCCTTATTTTTCTTTATTGTTCTGACCATAATAAGCATCGCTGCCGTGTTTACGCAAATAATGTTTGTCTAATAATTCCTGCTGCATCTCTGATAAATTCGTCTCCAGCATATGCGCGTGATAGTTCATAAAGGCAATTTCCTCCAGCACAACCGCATTGTGGAGGGCATCCATTGGGTCGCTCCCCCACGCAAAAGGGCCATGGCTGTGCACCAAAACAGCGGGCAGGCTGTCAGCGTCTTTATCTTGAAATGTCTCTGTGATCACCAACCCGGTTTCCTTTTCATAATCACCATTAATCTCCTCTTTCCTCATTTTCCGGGTACAGGGGATGGTGCCATAAAAATAATCAGCGTGAGTTGTGCCAAGCGGGAGGATGCTGCGGCCTGCCTGGGCAAAGATCGTCGCCCACCGGCTGTGGGTGTGAACAATCCCGCCAATATTCTCAAATGCTTTAAAAAGTTCAAGGTGTGTGGGAGTATCAGAAGAAGGATTTAACCGCCCTTCAACAACTCTGCCCGTCTCCAATTCAACTGTCACCAAATCGTCAGCATCCATGACCTCATAAGGCACACCCGATGGTTTGATAACGACCAGGCCCTGCTCACGATCAATTCCTGAGACATTGCCCCAGGTAAACTTCACCAGGTGGTGTTCAGGCAGTAATAAGTTTGCTTTAAGGACCTGTTCTTTCAACAATTCAAGCATATTATCGAAGCACCTCCACGGCTTTTCTTTCAATAGCCAGCCCACTTTGATAACGACTCATGAAAGTATTAAACCCCTCAACATCAATCGGATTCGGGGGGATAGTTGTACCCTGATCACCAGAAAAAACATTGATAGAGAGATAGCTTTCAAGCTTTTCTTGCGCATCTTTTTGATGCATGTATGCAGCCAGGATTGCCATGCCCCAGGCACCGCCTTCACCGGCTGTTTCCATAACCGTCACCGGGACATTCATCGCGGCTGCCATCATTTTTTGCCCGACATCCTTAGTCTTAAAAAAGCCCCCATGACCGAGTAATTGATCAATCTCAACCTTTTCCTGCTCAAAAAGAATATCCATGCCAATTCTTAATGCCCCCAAAGCTGAAAACAGGTGCACCCGCATAAAATTCGCCAATGTGAACTGACTGTCAGGTTTCCGGACGAATAATGGGCGCCCCTCTTCAAGATGGGTGATATGCTCACCTGACACTGTATTAAATGCCAACAGGCCGCCTGCATCAGCCTGTCCTTGTAGGGCTTGTTGATACAGCAATTGAAACAACTTTGACTCTGTCAGATCAGCTCCCAACAGCTCAGAAAATTCTCTAAACAATTCCACCCAGGCATTCAAATCGGAGGTGCAGTTATTGCTGTGCACCATCGCAACCGGCTTGCCGGCTGGCGTGGTGACCATGTCAATTTCAGGATAAAGCTTAGAGAGTGATTTCTCTAACACGAGCATTGCAAACACAGAAGTACCGGCAGAAACATTCCCTGTGCGTTCTGCAACGCTGTTCGTCGCTACCATCCCTGTGCCCGCATCACCTTCTGGCGGACAAAATGGGATGCCTGCTCGCAATATGCGGCTGGAATCAAGCATTTTCACTCGATCTGCAAGCAGCGCTCCGGCAGAATCTCCGGCATTCAAAACTTTTGGCAGCACATCCTCAAGATGCCATGTGATGCCTTTTTCTTTCAACCGCTGATTGAACTGGTCTAACATTTTTGCGTCATAATCATTGATATTACTGTCAATGGGGAACATCCCTGAGGCCTCACCGACACCTAATACTTTTTCACCGGTCAACTGCCAATGGACATATCCGGCCAGTGTCGTCAAATGGCTGATCTGATGCACATGCTCTTCAGCATTTAATATCGCCTGGTAGAGATGGGCGATACTCCAGCGCTGTGGAATATTGAATTGGAATAATTCTGTCAGTTCTGTAGAGGCCTGGCCAGTAATGGTATTGCGCCAGGTACGAAATGGCACCAGCAAGTGTCCATCATGGTCAAATGCCAGGTAACCATGCATCATGGCGCTGAAACCAACCGCCCCAATATTCTCCAGCTTAACTTTGTATTTATCCAACACATCTCTACAGATATCTTGATAACATGCCTGCAGTCCCGACCAGGCATCTTCGAGATTATACGTCCAGATCCCATTTTCGTACTGGTTTTCCCAGGCATAGCCCCCTGATGCAAGCGGTGTGTGATTGAGATCAATCAACACTGCTTTGATACGGGTTGAGCCCAATTCAATACCCAGTGCTGTTGAACCATTATTGATGGACTTTTGTTTTTCAACATCGAACGTGGACATTGATCACCTCCAAAATGATTAATTCACTTTTCAAACAAACAACATTTATCAGGATTACTATTTGGTTATCTAATACTGCTGATAAATATTTTTTATAATGCCTAAACCCGAATGTCACTAATGTTAAACGCTATCAGATAATATGTTTTTTCCAGATCTCAGTTTTCAGCCTGCTAACTTTTTAAACATTATTGGCATCAAGTGTATAAGTGTTTTCCACTCCAGAAATGACTGAGAGCCAATGCAGTGTGGATTGCGGAGAAAATCAGGCGTTCTTTTTCTTGTTATAGACATCAAACAAAACCGCCAGCAGAAGCACAATACCTTTAATCGCCTGCTGCCAGTCGATGCCAATGCCAAGGATGGACATACCGTTGTTCATCACACCGATCATAAAGGCACCAACTACCGCACCAATAATCTTTCCAACACCGCCAGTCGCAGAGGCACCGCCAATGAAGACAGCAGCAATTACATCCAACTCAAAACCATCACCTGCTTTGGGTGTGGCGACGTTCAACCGGGCGGCCACAATCAATCCGGCCAAAGCAGCCAGCACACCCATATTGACAAAGGTCAAGAATAAGAGCCGGGTGGTGTTGACACCAGAGAGCATGGCCGCTTTGACATTCCCCCCCATGGCATAGATCCGCCTGCCAATTACCGTTTGGCTGGTCACAAAAGCATATAATGCGATCAATATAAATAATATGATCATCACATTCGGCAAGCCTTTATATGAAGCCATCAAGTAACATAAGCCCATTAAAGCCCCGACAAGCAGGATATTCTTGGCAATCATCAAATAAATTGGCAATACTTCAAAGCCATAATTACGCTGCTTTTTCCTGTTGACCAAATCCAAAACAACGATGAAAACAGAAACCAGGGCACCAATCAGGATCGTTGTAATGTGGAGACTGCTATGATTGAAGAAATCCGGGATAAATCCCGAACTCAACCGCTGGAACGGCACCGGGAACGGCCCAACTGCTTCACCCTGGAGCATGACCAGCGTCAAACCTCTAAAAATCAACATGCCTGCCAGGGTGACAATAAATGATGGAATTTTAGTATAAGAGATCCAATAACCCTGGAAAGCACCGATAAATCCACCAATTATTAAGGTTAAAATGATGGTCAAGAACCAGTGAATGTTATAACGAACCATAAAGACAGCAGCAACAGCACCTAATACCGCAGCGACCGAACCTACTGAAAGGTCGATGCCGCCAGCGACGATCACCAGCAGCATCCCCAAGGCCATGATGACCACATAGCTGTTTTGTAACACTAGGTTGGTGATATTTATCGGCCGTAAAAAGATGCCGTTAGTTCTGTACTGAAAAAAGACAATAATAACGATTAAAGCGATCAAAATGCCGTAATCACGCACATTTTTCTTCAATAGATTTTTAAATGTTTCCATTTCTTTCTCCATTACCTCTTGTTATTGTTCATTATGAATTTCATCACTTTTTCTTGAGTCGCCTCACTGGCCTTCAATTCTGCTGCAATCTTGCCTTTGCTCATCACATAGATCCGGTCACAGATACCCAAAATCTCTGGCAGCTCAGACGACAGAAGAATGATCCCCTTGCCCTCGTTAGCCAGCTGATTGATGATGGTGTAAATTTCATATTTCGCACCGACATCGATACCACGGGTTGGTTCATCCAGCAAGAGAATATCCTGGTCAGCAAATAGCCATTTACTCAACACCACTTTTTGTTGATTCCCACCTGAGAGATTTAATGCATGCTGTAAAATACTGGAACAACGGATATCCAATTTCTCTCGAAATTCCCTCACCAAAGATAATTCTAAAGGATCGTTAATCACACCATTGTGGGAGACCGCCTCTAAATTTGCAATGGATATATTGTCTTTAATCGGATGGATCAACACCAATCCATAAGCTTTTCGGTCTTCTGTAGCATAAGCAATGCCATGATCGATAGCTTTTTCGATTGTACTGACATCAATCTCTTCCCCATACTTATAGGCTTTGCCGCTGATATCTTTCCCGTAAGCGCCACCAAAAATGCTCATCGCCAGCTCAGTTCTTCCTGCACCCATCAGACCGGCAACACCCACAACCTCGCCTTCCCTGACATTGATAGAAATATCATCACACACTTTGCGATCGTCCTGAAGCGGGTGATAGACATTCCAATCCTTAACCTCAAAAATCACTTTCCCGATTTTCGCCTTCCGTTCAGGGAAACGATTGGTCAGATCACGCCCAACCATCCCCCGGATGATCCTATCTTCGGTGACGATATCCTTTTTACAATCGAGGGTTTCGATCGTTGCCCCATCCCGCAGGATGGTGATTGAATCGGCCACTTCCAAGACCTCACCTAATTTGTGTGAAATCAAGATCGAAGAAATGCCATTTGCTTTGAATTGACGCAGCAAGTCAAGCATTTTTTTGCTGTCGCTGTCATTTAATGAAGCTGTGGGCTCATCCAAAATTAACAGCTGGACTTCTTTTGCCAATGCCTTGGCAATCTCGACCAGCTGCTGTTTGCCAACCCCAAGGTCTTTAACCAGGGTTGTATGATTGTCTTCAAGGCCAACTTTTTCAAGCAGTTTCTTTGCATCAGACACCGATTGATTCCAATCAATGATGCCGCCTTTCCCGCGTTCATTCCCCAAAAAGAGATTTTCGACAATTGAAAGAAAAGGAACCAGGGCTAATTCTTGGTGAATGATGACTAAGCCAACATCTTCAGACTGTGTAATATCGCGAAATTGGCATTCCTTTCCTTTAAATATGATCGTTCCCTCATAAGTCCCGTGAGGATGCACCCCGCTGAGCACCTGCATCAAAGTTGATTTTCCGGCACCATTTTCCCCCACCAAGGCATGGATTTCACCATCCCGCACACTAAAACTGACATCATCCAATGCTTTTACACCCGGGAATTCTTTGGTGATATTGCGCATTTCCAAAATTACATCTGACATAATTACGCATCCTTCTAAGATGAGTTCATGAAATCTAAAATGTCACTTCAGCAGAAAAAATTAACTTCACTGACAAAAATTATAAACTGATTGAATTTTACATCAGGTGTGTGAGAGCGGATTGCTCTCACACACCAAAGTGACGATTGGACTAATTTAAATCTGCCGCAGTGTAATAACCGCTGCCAATTAATAACGCTTCGTAGTTATTAATATCTACACTATGAGGAATAAGCAGATAGGAAGGAACCACTTTGACACCATTATCATAGGTGGTGGTGTCGTTGATCGGAACTTCCTCGCCCTTTAATGCGGCATCAACCATCAAGGCTGTTTGCTGTGCCAGCTCACGGGTGTCTTTGAAGACTGTATAAGTCTGCTCACCAGCGATCATGGATTTAATTGAGGCAATTTCAGCATCCTGCCCGGTGACAACCGGCATGGGTTGACCTTCAGTCCCATAACCAACACCTTTGAGGGAGGAAATAATGCCGATGCTTAAGCCATCGTAGGGTGCCAGGACAGCATCCACACGCTTATCGGTATAATGTGCGCTCAGGAGGTTATCCATACGAGCCTGGGCGACGATCCCATCCCAACGTAAGGTTGAGACAACATCCATCCCCATCTGGCCGCTCTGCACAACCAGCTTTCCGCTGTCAATGTAAGGCTGCAGAACAGACATGGCACCATCATAGAAATAATAAGCATTGGTGTCATCAGGTGAGCCACCAAAGAGCTCGATATTAAATGGGCCGCCAGCATTCTTGAGATCAAGACCTTCTTCGATTTGACTTCCCATGATCACGCCAACACCAAAGTTGTCAAATGTGGCATAGAAGTCGACATTTTCTGAGTTAACCAACAAACGGTCATATGCAACCACCAGGATGTCATTATCAGCAGCTTGTTGCAGTACGTCGGTGAGTGTGGCACCATCAATCGCAGCGATGACCAAAACATCAGCACCCTTAGTGATCATATTCTCGATCTGGTTCAGCTGATTGGGGATGTCATCATCGGCAAATTGTAGATCGGTTTCATAACCCATATCTTCAAAAGCCTTCACCATACTCTCACCATCCGAAATCCATCGAGATGAGGTCTTTGTAGGCATTGAGATACCTACCAGCTTGGTTTCATCGCCGCCGGCTACGCCGCCGCTGCAGGCTGCCAGTACCATGGAAGCCAGCAACAAAAAACCTAACAAAATAAACAAATTCTTTTTCATTTTTTCTCCTAAAATAGTAGACATATTTTCTCCATACGGAGTTCCGAAAGGAAATATTCTTGATGCAATTGCTTTGAGCAATTTCATCATTCTCGTTTACCCGGTCCTTTGACTTATAATTCACTCACCTCCTTAAATTAACCTCCCTAATTATTTTGATGATTGGCGAACGGAGCTGTCTCGCACAACCAGGATTGGGTCTACTAAAATCGCATTTGGTGAAATTGGTTCCAATCCTTGATTTTGCTGATCGATGTTTGCAATCAACTCTTTAACTGCAATATTGCCTACTGTTAGCTGATCCTGTTGAACTGTGGTCAGAGAAGGCCAGTAATGCGCAGAATCCTGGATATTGTCAAAGCCAACCACACCAATATCACCCGGAACCCGGATACCAGCCTGGTGTAATACCTGGAACACACCTAATGACATCTGGTCGTTCGCCACAAAAATTGAATCTATTTCTGGGTGATCACTTAATAATCTTTTGACGTTTTCCGCACCACTGGTAGGTGACCAATCACCCATGACCATGTGCTGGTCTGGCTCTTCAAACCCTGCTTCGGTCAATACATCCCGCCAACCCTGCATCCTTTGGCGCGATTCCCACCAATCCAAAGGGCCAGCAATGTGAGCAATTTGCTTGTAACCCTGTTCGAGTAAGTGTGCAGCGGCCAACCTTCCGCCGAGGTAATTATTCACTGAGACAACGGTCACACCTTCAACCGGTTCCATGGTCATGAACACCAATGGAATATTTCTATTTTGCGATATTTCGTGCAACCAACGCCGATTATCCTGTACCTCAGGTACCGCCCAGATAATGCCATCCACCTGGCGTGAAAGCAGCCCATCAAAAATGGGCTCAATATTATCGGTATCAAAACTGGGTAATTCCATCAGTAATAATGAATAGCCAGCTTCCTCAGCAGCGGTTGAGATGCCGCTCAATAAAGTCAGCGGACCAACCAGTTTGAGGCCGGCAATCACCACACCAAGTGTATAGCTGCGTTGACTGATCAAACTGCGTGCAAGGAAATTTGGACGATATCCCACCTGCGCAATTACTTTTTGAACCCGGCTGCGAGTTTCAGGCGCAACATCGGGATGATCGTTAACCACCCTTGAGACAGTCTGTGTGGACACATCTGCAATGGTCGCCACGTCCTTCATTGTCACTCGTTCGGTTTTATGAATGACCATCTTATGACCCATCCCTCAAAACAGGCTACTAAAATGTTATCGTTACCGATAACGTTCCTGATAACGATAACAGTATAGCAATTTTCTTGACCTTTGTCAATAGTTTATTATCAAGATATTAAGAGGCTGTTAATTATTATCGTCTGTCCCCGTCTAAACCCACCTATTCAAACACTATTACACGCATATAGCCCTTGGGTCAACTTCGCCTATATACTAAAGAAATATTGTAACTGCTCAGACTGCCTTGCAAATGAAAGGTCGGGGGTGTGGTGTGGCGGCTTTGCCGCCACACCACACCCCCTATTTTTTCATAAGCTGAGTAGTTACGAAATATTTAAAATAAAAATCCCGGGGCCTTATCGGTCTCCGGGATCGATTTATTTGTGATTATGTTACGGCACTGGGCAGCCGGCCAATAAATTAAAGATATCGATGGCACACCACCAGGATGCCGGCATAAACCACATTGTCACGGCAATGATGCAGACCAGAACCACGATGGCCACGATCAAGATAATCATCCAGGATGGCAAGCCTTTTTTGCCTTCCGGTTCTTCTGCCAGTTCAGGGGTCTGCTGGGGCCTGACGGCTGGGGTTTGCGGTTTTGGCTGTGATTGCTGGTAAGCCTGAGGCGGTACCGGCATTTGTTCAGGGGCTGCTGGTCGCTGGGGTGCTGCCTGTTCGGTATACACCTGCTGATAGGGCTCCGCAGCAGCTGCAAGACCGACCGTGGCATCGCCAGACTCATCATCAGCCCTTTCAAAGATCAACACAATGCTCTCACCTAAGGTGACCACATCCCCAACACGCAGCTGTTGAGGTGTAGAGACTCGCTCTCCATTTAAAAAGCTTCCATTGGTTGAACCCAGGTCTTCGACGAAGATCCCCCCTTCACGGATCAAAAAACGGGCATGGCGGCGTGAGACCTCCGGATCGCTGATGGGGATATCGTTGGCCAGGTCTCGACCGACCAGCTGTTCTTCCTGGTCCAAGGGAAAGGTCTTCCCAGGTGTCGGGCCTGACCGCATGGTTAATTGATAAGTTGGCGCTGCCATTGAACCTCCTGTATGCCTATGTCTTTTGTAATAATTTCAATAAATATTATGATAAATCTTAATCTTTAGTTTAATGATTTTTTCGGTTAATGTCAAATATTTTCAAAATATCATTGATAATTTACTGAAATTCCTAAAATCCCTCTCTGCGTTTATACAGCCAATGAGTAAAGCTAATGTCTTCAATATTATACCTGTTAACCTTCATTTTTTGTGATGGATGAGTCCAGTATCATTGATGCATCAAAAACCTTTCCAAAAGAATCGATAACCTCATCCATTACCATTTCAAGGGTAACACTGGTTTGCAGAAGCTTCTCCATACTGAGCATTTCTACCGCTGGTAACCCGCATGGGATGATACCTGACCAATAATTCATCTGCGGGTTCACATTCAGAGCAAACCCATGGCGTGAAACACCGTTTACATCTATTTTAATCCCAATCGAAGCAATTTTTCCGCGCACCTTTCCTTCATCATCAATAACCCAAACACCGGTTTTACTTTCCAGCCGGGCACCTTGGATACCAAACTCGGCAAGTGAATTGATTAAAACAGTTTCCAGTTTTCGGATAAAGCCGATGTAATCAGATTTTGGCAGGGGGCCAGGCTGGTTTTTCAGCGGCACCAACTGCATTAATGGATATCCCACAAGCTGCCCCGGACCGTGATAGGTGATATCGCCGCCCCGATCAATCCATAGGACCTCAGCCCCATATGTTTCTAATTGTTCTTGCGACCACAGCAAGTGGTCCTGGTTGCCCTGCCGCCCGAATGTAAACACATGAGGATGTTCAACGAAAAGCAGTGTATCCGGCTGTCCCCCACGCGCAATTTCTTCAGCCAGGGTGCTTTGATAATCCCAGGCCTGTTGAAAAGGCATCCGCCCCAAAATCTGCACCTGACAAATTTTCTTCAACATACCTCATCCTGATTTTATGCCATCTTGCACATTCTCACAATCCGCATTCTGGTTCAGTCAATTTTTATAAAAATATAAGCACAGATCCCTGGAATTTTCGAAAAAAGATTTATGAGAAAAAATCATTGTTTGGAATCCCGGGGACCTTTATCATGAGCTGATACCAATAACATGCTTTTGTTAGCAATAATCTGATAAGTTTTTAATAAAAATCCTATAACCATCCTTTAAGATTAATTTAGTTGGTTTGGATGATAAATCAACCCCTTAACAATCAGCCAGAGGCAAACACAATTAGAAATTAAAGTGAATAATATTTGTAACCACTCTGCTTATGAAGAAATGGGGGTGTGGTGTGGCGGCAAAGCCGCCACACCACACCCCCGACCTTTCATTTGCATGGCAGCCTGAGCAGTTACTAATGTTTTCTATTTTTGGAGATAAATTTTATGGATTTAAATAAATTTACACAAAAAGCCCAAGATGCCGTGATGAGCGCGCAACAGCTTGCTTCGAACCTCAACCACCAAACCATCGAACCAGCCCACCTGCTGCTGGCATTGCTCTCACAAGAACAGGGCATTGTCCCGGCCATCGTCACCAAGGTGTCGGGCAGCCCGCAGGCTATCCGTGAGGAAATCAAAGGAGAATTGGAAGGCCGTTCAAAGGTGTACGGCGGCGGCGCAAGCCAGCCCGGCCTTGCGCAGCAGACTGCACAGGTGATCAGCACCGCAGAGCGTTACGCCAAAGGGATGTCGGATGAATACATATCCACCGAACACCTCCTGTTAGGACTGACCGAGAGCCCAGAAGGTAATCGGCTGGCATCTTTTGGTTTGAGCAAAGATACCATCTTGAAAGCGCTAAAAGAGGTGCGCGGCTCCCAACGGATTACCAGCCAGAATCCGGAATCAACCTATGAAGCACTGGAAAAATACGGGCGAGACCTGACGGCTTTAGCCCGCACTGGCAAATTAGACCCGGTGATTGGGCGGGATGAAGAAATCCGCCGGACGATTCAGATCCTCTCGCGCCGCACCAAGAACAACCCGGCGCTGATCGGCGACCCGGGGGTTGGCAAGACGGCCATCGTGGAAGGTTTAGCCCAGCGGATCGTCAACGGTGACGTGCCGGATGGCCTGAAAAACAAACGCATCGTTGCGCTGGATATCAGTGCTGTGATCGCCGGCGCAAAGTACCGGGGTGAGTTTGAAGAACGCCTGAAAGCCGTTTTGAAAGAGATCACTGACTCGACCGGTGAGATCCTCTTGTTCGTGGATGAGATGCACACCGTCGTCGGGGCCGGCGCTGCTGAAGGCGCGGTGGATGCCGGCAACATGCTTAAACCGATGCTCGCCCGCGGCGAGCTGCACATGATCGGGGCAACCACATTGGATGAATACCGCAAACATGTTGAAAAGGATGCCGCACTTGAACGCCGCTTCCAACCGGTATTTGTGGTCGAACCCTCCGTTGAAGACACGATCAGCATTTTACGCGGTCTGAAACAGCGTTATGAAGTCCATCACGGCGTTCGCATCACCGACCCGGCCGTGATCGCAGCCGCCACACTTTCACACCGCTATATCGCAGACCGGCATCTGCCTGACAAAGCGATCGACCTGATCGATGAAGCTGCCGCACGCCTGCGCACAGAGATCGACTCCAAACCCCAGGCTCTGGATGAAGTTGACCGCGCTATCATGCAGTATGAAATTGAGCGCCAGGCACTTCAAAAAGAAAAGGACAAATCTTCAAAAGAACGGCTGGCCAATATCGAAAAGGAACTGGCAGACCTGCAGGAACAGGCCAACCAGCTGCATGCCCGCTGGCAGCTAGAAAAAGAGGCTATCCAGGAAATCCGGGACCTGAAGGAAAAGCTCGATGAAACCGAGATACAAATAGAGCAGGCTGAACGCCGGGCAGATCTCGAGCAGGCCGCCCGCCTGCGCTATGGCACACTCAACGAACTGCAAACCCGGCTGGTTGAAGCAGAAGCCCGGTTAAAAGAGCTCCAGGCAGAATCAACCCTATTAAAAGAAGAAGTCGATGCAGAAGAGATCGCAGAAGTGGTTGGTAAATGGACCGGCATCCCTGTTTCACGGCTCCTGGAAGGAGAAATGGAAAAACTGATGCACATGGAAGACAGGCTGCATCAACGCATCATCGGACAGGATGAAGCCGTCGATGTGGTCAGCAACGCTGTGCGCCGTGCCCGGGCTGGACTGCAAGACCCTAACCGCCCCATCGGGTCCTTCATCTTCCTCGGCCCCACCGGCGTCGGCAAGACCGAACTTGCTCGAGCACTGGCATCCTTCCTGTTTAATAATGAAGATGCCATGGTGCGCATCGATATGAGCGAATACCAGGAAAAGCACACCGTCAGCCGCTTATTCGGTGCCCCGCCCGGGTATGTGGGGTTTGAAGAAGGCGGCCAGTTAACAGAAGCTGTTCGCCGACGTCCCTACAGCGTGGTGCTGTTTGATGAGATCGAAAAAGCACACCACGAGGTTTTCAATGCCCTGCTTCAATTGCTGGATGACGGCCGCCTGACCGACGGCCAGGGGCGCACGGTGGACTTCCGCAACACGGTTGTGATCATGACCAGCAACCTGGGCAGTGAACTGTGGATGAGCGCGGTCGAAGATAAATCACAGGTCAGGGAAGTAACACGGGACCAGATCAACCGTCTGTTGCAGGCACATTTCCGCCCCGAGTTCCTCAATCGCATGGACGAGATCGTCATCTTCCACCCCCTCACCCGGGATGACCTTGTAAAGATCGTGGATATTCAACTGGACCGAGTCGCAAACTTGATGGCACAGCGAGACCTGAAATTGGAAATTGACCAGGCAGCTCGAGAGTACCTGGCGGAGGTCGGTTACGACCCGGACTTCGGTGCCCGGCCCCTCAAACGCACCATCCAGCGTGAGGTGCAGGATCCCCTGGCACTGAAGGTCGTCAGCGGTGAGGTAAGTGAAGGTGATACGATCCACATCACCCGCGAGGGCGATGGATTGATCTTTGAGACTATCAGACAAGAAAACCTTAACAAATAGACCAAACATAATTACGAAAAACATGACAAAACCCCGGGATTTTCGAAAATCCCGGGGATTTTTATAATATTCATAAGGACATTTCACAGTTTCAATGAAAAATAAAATCTAACCTGATCCAACTATGGAGATACATGATGAACGCACCGGAAGCCCAGGCCATTACTGGGCCAAAAAGGTTCAACATCAAAAATCTAACCATGCAAAAACCCTGAGTATAAAAAATGAAGGGTTTTTATGATAACATTCTCTCATTCACAGATAGATTTAACCCTAATCACAAATTTAGTCACTTCATTTCAGCCAGCTGGTTTCATTAAACAATTGGGGACAGGAGGTTAACATGAATAGCAAATGGATCAAAATACAATGGATCGTTATTGTAATCATTCTGTTTATCACTGCCTGCCAGAGCCCCCGCGATTTGCTGCCAGGAAGATCCAGCTCGGATGACCCTTCAGAAGAAATCGGCCGCACAAAGGTCAACCCGATCGACGGTATGCTGATGGTCTATGTCCCGGCAGGTGAGTTCCTGATGGGCAGCGAAGATGAAGGCATCTTTGAGGACGAAATGCCGGAGCATCTCGTTTACCTGGATGCCTACTGGATCTACCAAACAGAAGTCACCAACCGGCAGTATAACCAGTGCATCCAGGCAGAGGTGTGTTCAAGCACATGGAATGTAAACCCGGATGACGACTATCCTGTTACTTCAGTATTTCGCCGTGATGGCCGTAAATACTGCGAGTGGGCCGGTGGGCGCTTGCCCACCGAAGCCGAATGGGAAAAAGCCGCCCGTGGGACCGATGAGCGCTTATACCCCTGGGGCAATGAACCTGTCACCGGTGACCATGCCAACTTCTGCGATGTAAACTGTGACCCGGAATGGGGTTCTCCAGAACCCACTCAGGATGACGGCTACGCGCAAACAGCCCTGGTGGGCAGCTACCCGGCTGGTGCCAGCCCTTACGGTGCACTGGATATGGCCGGTAATGTCTGGGAATGGGTTTCAGATGGGTATGACCCAGACTATTACAGCAGCTCACCTTATCGCAATCCCCAGGGACCGAAAGGCAGCGGCTATGCGGAACTACTGCGCGGCGGTTCCTGGCTGACTCGCGCCGACGCTCTGCGGGTAACTTATCGGTTTTCCCTCGATGAGGCGGTTTTTGAGGAAATCATGTTCGAGACCTTCGGCTTTCGCTGCGTGCAGGATGACCGGTAGCATCAGCCCTCCGCCGATACCTGATCAAAACCAAACCCATGGTTTAATACAAATCCATCAAAAAGGCCGGCAGCATCATAAAGCCGCTGAAAATAATGCTCAGCACCTTCAGGCACAACCCAGGTAACACCATCTGACAGGAACCCTTGTGGATCCATGCGAATATTAATGTTTGAGTTTTAGGTTTTGATTTGTACATTCCCAACGCTCAAGGTTGTTGATCCACCGGTCATAGCCAGGAAGGCGCAGTCCGCTATGTCAACAATATTCCAGGCAAAATTATTTTATAAAAATTCACCAAGTACCATAACGCCGCCGTAAAAGATGACAACTATCACAGTCACAATAATGGATAAAACCACGCCCGCTAATCCCATGATCATTCCGGCGACTGCCATCTTGCGGCTGGATTGCGACCCGCCCGATTCATCGATCTGCTTTTTGGCAAGGTAGCCTGTTACAGCGCCTGCAACACCAAACAGAAAAGCGATAATCCCCAGGCACCCCAGACACGATACCACCATGGATAGCAAGCTGAGGATTCCACTGATCAGGCTGATCAACGCCAGCGAATTAGTTTTCTCAGGGACTTTGGGGGGCGGTGGGGGTTGTTGAGTTCGGTACATGAATCCTCCAATATATTATCGTGAATGTCCTAAAATAAACCTTTTATTTTTTCTGCCCTCGTCCATTCTGTGAGTTCTTCACTCCAGAGGAGGTCATTTCTGAACAATCGGTTCTGAGGGACAAAATTCTTAAGGTCATTCCATGAATAGGGACCAAACTGCTGATTTTCTCTGGATATAAACCAGACAGCCTGTGTAGTGTTATCCAAAGAAATGGCATTTAATGGAACACTTTCAGCCTCTTCAGTCATTGAGCTGGCTTGATCCTTGTAAATCATTTTGTTCATATCCCCGACTTGATCATAAACATAAATATACTGACTGCCATCATTGAATTTCGCTGAAATCAGCCGGTTTATGTCATCATATTGATACTCAATTGAATAATGATGTACTTTTTTGATCATGTTTCTCCTTTTGCTATAGCTAGAAGTGATCTGAGGTTTTTAAAAACGCTCATCAAGTGAATCCCATTCCAATTCATCAGGAAGATCTACTTTTGGCAGTTGATTCTGCCGTCTGGCGGTCCCAGCAGAAGGCGGCGGGCAGGGATTTTTCCCCGGTTTATTTTTCTGGGTGTCGGTGGGTTTTGGTGTTGTTTCCTTAACATTAGTTTTATATTTATCATAACCCCAATTAACTCCAGCACGGATTTCACCAGTAAGTGGCGGAGCAACAGCATCAAACGCGGTCTCTGCGACTGTTTTTGCAGAATTTAAATTTGAATCAATCATTGTGACCAAGTTTTCCTGCATTTCACCTTGAAATTTTATAATTTCTTCTTGAATTTCCGGTTCAGTTTTGCCGCTGCGTGTATAACTTTCAAATCTTTCTAGTCTTCTTGCAGCCAATTTTGAAGCTTGGCACCTCTGTTGAAATGCTGCATCAGCTTTTTTCTTTTGGTAATAAGCTGTCCCCCCGCCAACAAGGATACCGATCCCAGTCAGCAAGATCAGGGATCCTGTGATGACTGCAGTCCCCTCCGGGTCGATATACAGCAGTGGGTTTCCAGCAGCAAAGGCATAATCATTACCACCCCCTGCAAGCCCCAATGGATCACTTTGGATAAACCTGCCAGAATCAGAATGATAAAAACGTCGTTCAAACGCATATAGTCCATCCCCTTCATCCATCACCCCATACGCCCCCCCAAAAGTAAAGCGATTATGGGTAACCTCATCCAAACGCGCTCGAATTTTTCCATAGGGTTCGTAGTCGTAGGCCGCAGCAAGAGCCCCCTTTGAATCGGTGATAGCCATGGTATTTCCCATGGCATCATAATGATAGAAGAACACACCGGTATGATTGACAACCTTTGCCATCAACTGTCTGCCACAATAAATATATACCGTGATTATTTCATCCTTCTGATTTGATTCATATAACAGCCGACCAGCTAAATCATAATGAAAATTAGTCCGGATGCCCTCCACTGTTTCTGAAACCCTGTACCCATGCAAATCATACTCGTATTGACTGGTCTGCCCATGCCGAGAAATTTCAATGGGCCTGTTCTCCGCGTCAAATTTTGCTGCCCAATCTTTTTCACTTGTCATGTTACCGTCTAAATCAAAGGAGAATTCAGCCCCGTTAATTGATAAAGCTTGATTGGCATAATCCATCTCAACAGATCGTTGGTAGGGTTGTAAATCCTCTGGCAAGTTCAGCGGGCTATGAATAACTGCCTTTGTGATCCGATCAACCGTATCTCTCTTCAGCTCAATGCCGGCAAACAAATCATCGCCCCTGTTGTGGCTCAACCCCAAAATCATATGTTTGGCGTTAACGCGGTAATCCGTATGTGTACCATTAGACCTGGTTTCTTTGAGCAAATTGTCCGCTGAGTCATAAGTTAGGTTGATAAAATGATCTTGCCATTTAATACTGATGACTCGATCCCGATTATCGTAGACATAATTAATCGAAAGATGGTCTCCATATGTCATTTTTTCAAGATTGGCGGTTTTGCTATAAGTAAAGGTCACCCGTGAGCTGTCTGGATAGGTTATCTCAACAGGCTGGTAGGTCCTATTAAATCGGATGAGCGTAGTACCACGAGAATCCTCAAGCTCAATTAGATTTTTATCATCATCAATGACCTGGGCTGCCACAATTTTTTTATCGAACTTCTTTTCAAGGATCCGGCCCTCAGCATCATAGCTGTACTCAATCTGATTCCCTCTGGCATTTACAATAGTTTTTATTCTGCCAAGCGGGTCTCTGTGGTAATGAATTGTCCCTTCCATGAAATTTGTACTTTTGATCATCTCATTATTATTGTTATATTCATACCTGATGGTCTTATCCTTGGCATCTTTATATGAGACCAAATTACCGGCCTGATCATAATCAAAATACGACTGATGACCTGAAGGATCTACAATCGAGGTTATTAAACCAACCGCATTCGGTTTAAAGGACAGTACCCTGTTGATGGGATCAACCATTTTTATCAACCAGTTATTGTCGTTATAGAAGAATTTCGTTTTTCCGCCAATCTTATCAATCAGCCCGGTGATATTGGAAAGGGCATCTCTTTCATAAGATATCCTGTTGCCTATTTCATCTATGGTTTGAATGCCAGAGCAGCAGTCATAAACCCTCTTGACTGAACTTCCATCAGGGTTGTTTGTAAAAGTCACCCGGTTATTCGCATCATAATCATAACGATAGGTGTTTCCATGGTCATCTGTTATTTCAGTCAATCTGTAACCATAGGAATCATAGGTCAATTTCTCTTTGATACCGTCGGAATTTTCCACGCTGACCAGGTTTCCAAGGAAATCATAGGCTAGTGAGATTTTAAAACCGCCTGTTTTCAAAATTTTAATTAGCTGCCCTTTTCCATCGTAATAATATTTAATATCAATCCCAGATGGGGTAAGGGTTTTAGTAAGATTTCCCTTGTTATCATAGGCGAATACCGTTTGATTGGCTGATGGATCGATCACTTTAACCAAACGATCTTCATCGTCGTATTCTAATTGATACAGGCGATTGTCTGGATAGAAAATTTTAATCAGGTTGCCGCGCCAATCATAGGCATACGAGGTTTCATTACCTCGTTTATCACGAAACAGAATGGGCTTACCATTATCATATTGGGTGGATGAATAATTGCCCAAGGCATCTGTAATTCGTTCGGTCAGCCCGTTATTGCTCTGGTATAGGGTGGTGTTTCCTTCCGGGTGCGTTACCTTAATCATCCTGGGATCTAAAGAGGCAACCTCGTATGTTGTTTGATGACCTTTGGCATCTGTTATTGATGCCAATGTCTTGAAATTACCATGATCCAGATAAGAAAATTGCGTGGTTCGTTTTTTTCTGCCAACCGACATTGTTCGAAGATAACCTTCCGTATCGTACTGATAAGTAGATAGGATGCCAGCAAAATCTATGGTTTTAATCAAATCCCCATTCAGATCATATTCAAATGTAGCTGTTCTGCCATCTTGAAGCGAAAAGGATCGGCACCCCCCCCCCTCATAATAGTCAAAAACAATTTCGCGGCCGACCGCATCGATTAATTTATAGATTTTCCCATCTGTCTGATATTCTAAACGTACAGTGTTCTCGTTTTGATCAGCAATAGCAGAAAGTCGGCTTTCATCCTTGCCAGGTGCTTTGTTATAAAAGAAACGCAGTCTGTCATCCTTGCTGAAATAACACCAAAACCCATCATGCTCTTCTAAGGTGTCAAAGCAGCCTTCTAGGGCTTGCCATCCGGTTGTGTTTTCATCAACCGAAACTCTCTTAAATGAGGTCACCTTCCCTGAGGCGCTAAAAAGATCTAATTTGTTCTCCCCTTGCATAATGAGACCCTCATAAGAGAAGATCCATTTATTTCCAAACATCCCTGATGCATTAGCCAGGGAATTGTAACTGATCGTCAAATCAACAGCAGGCCCAAGACCCTTATGATAAAAAACCCGGTCAGTGACAAAAAGGCCAAGGTTAATGGTATTAACGAAGTAGTGGGGAAGACCAAATGATTTCATAATAAGTTTACCTCCGATATTTTTCTCTAAAACGGCCGGCATTCATCATCTTGATGGTCATAATTGATATTGGGATTATCTGAAGGACCGCCAAACTGTGAACTTTGAATAAAATTTTCTGGCAAGTTTTGTCCCCGGGGGAGGTTTTGGGTAGACCCACGCTTGGGAATACCAGCACTTGCCGCCCCTGTTGCACCACCCCCTTTTAACATCCCTGCCAATATCGCAACCACTGCTACACCCACCACACCAACGACACCTAAGGCACCCAGAGCACCGATGACAGCGAGTGGCCCTAATAAAGATCCACTTATGTCATAATCGGTTGGGCTTGAGCTCGGCCAGTCGTAATCGGAGTCAGGTGGGCTGACCTCAGGTGATTCTACATCAGGTTCAGGTTGATCATCAACCGGTTCGACGGGTTGCTCCTCTGGTTCAGATTCAACCGGTTCAACTGGTTGAGGATCATCGGTAGGTTGGAGGGCAGGGGGAGCAGAAAAACCCTCATAGTCTTCAAGGACTGTAAGGTTACAGCTGTATTTAAAGCGGTAGCGGGTGGTGCCACCATAGCTGCCGGTGATGGCCTGAACGCTGAGAGTGAAGGTGTCGCCTTCTTTCCCCTCCGGCACGGCCCAAGTGCTTGAATCTTCGCGGCTACCGAAGGGGTCCGATTTGACATTGATCGACTCTTCGGAGGCTTTGAGGCGGAAGTCATCAATGGACAAATGGGTGCTGGCCCCGGCGACAAGGGCTGAGCAATCACGTGAACCAATGTTCTCCCATTCCATGCGAACCCAATAGGATATATTTTTCCCAGGCCACATGACAGGCGAGACATCAGACCAACTGTGTAGGGTCTTAAAATATTGGTCCTCACAAGAAGAAATGCCGTGGGTGAAGATGGTAGTGATGGCGAATGGCTCGCCCGTATCTATCTCGTAAGCAGGGTTGGAAGTGCTCTCAGCTGGGGGGCTGATCTCATAGTTGTGCCAAAAGCAACCCTGCACTTCTGGCTGCTGCTCGATCACAATTACGGTTGGAGTGGGCTCTGCCTCCTGGCGCTCAATTTGAATAGGTGGGTCGGCTTGAACCTGATCCTCATCGATAATGGTCTCATCCAAACCAAACCATTCACTCGGTGCGTAAAAGTCCGAAAAAGCATCTATGAATTCTTCACAAGCGGTGGTAAACAGCAAGAGGACAAGGAAAGTGATGAGCAATTTTTTCGTTAGCCTGAACATCAAACAGACTCCTTTTGGGTTTTTCAAGGAAGATACTTTCTACCGTTCACTGCACTTCAGTGCTTTCATACATGGGCTTTGTACCGTATTTATAAAGCAAGGCTGAAAGACTTGCGTGATTATTGATCCATTGATTGAAAATTGATCTTCAATATAAGTCTGCCGGCCCCTTCACCTTACGTTTCTTCAACACTACAAAGACCAAAACCACAACAACCACACCCACCAGTGCCAGGCAGCACAGGCCCGCCAGCACAATCGGCAGCCAGACCGGGAAGCCTTCCAGCAATCCGTCTAAAAATCCTGATTGTTCCTGGTCTTCAAGATCAGGTTGGTCGATTTCCGTTGACTGAATTTCGTCCTGTTCTGTATCATTCACCTCCACTTCACTGGCTTCGGTCCGGTAAACCGCCCAGATTTCATAAGCTGTCTCAAGATAAAACAGGTCATTCATCGAAATTCTCCATGTGACCACATTTTCATCCGGGGTGTAGATTGCCCGGGAATCCCCATCGATGAACTCCTGCACGTGCAACTTCCAGACATAAACCGTGCCTTCCATCAGTGAACGCATGTCACTCAGATCTAACTCTCCATTATCCAGTCCTAATTGGGTTGTTGGCTCTAAGATCAGTGAAAAGCGAAAAGTCCCATCTGGATTCGCCTCAATGGTCAAAGCCGTGCCTTCTTCATCCGAAGAACCAAAGGGTTCCAGCATGTTGATTACTTCAATATCAATGATGTAATGGAGCGAGCCGGTGTTTGGGTCAATGAAATCCTCCGATGAGACCGAGAGAATATTCGGGTCATCAGCTGAATAAGTCTGATCCAAATCGATCCACCCTAACAGGTCCTCCCTGACTTCTTCCATGGTCACTTCTTCCTCGTCCAGGGTTAATATTTCCTCTGGGAACTCATATTCAATCCTCAAGCGGCCAGAATTATCCGGATGATGATAAATCTCGCTGTAGATATTAAAACATCCGGTTAAAAAAACTATCATCAACCCCCCAAGCACAAAAAACTTAATTGTTCTTTTCCACATAACTTCCTCCTTAAAATTAATTCACTGGTCTAAATCAGCTGTCCAAACCTTCCTTGATTCCTTTTCATTTATCTTAAAAGAAAGTATTAATCCCGTGTTTGATCAAACCTATATTGATGCCACATTCGTTGCCCTTTACACATCAATCCTTACCAGTATCATCGGATAAAAGGGTTCTCCTCTGGGAGGTTTTCGCCATAGGCAGCTAAAAAGCTCGCCAGATCCTGCGGCACAAAACAGTCCTGGATGAATACAATATCCATGTTCGGGTCAGCAATAAATGAGACGCCAAGCTCCGGGTAAAGATAAGTCTTGCTGCCCGCCACAAAATAACTGTAGGCCAGGTATTCCGGGTCACCCAGCTTGTCCACGATATTAGAGAGCCTGAGCCCCTCCTGTTCTCCAAGCAATTTGCTCGTGTAATAGGCAACCCCCTGTTCCACCAGCACTGAATTGAAAATACCTTTCGTGCCTGAGGAATAATACAGTGATTCCTGGTTTCCTTCATTCTCATGGATCGAAGGTTGTCCCAATACAGCGATCACTTCTTCCCGGGTCGTCACCCCGGGCACAATCCCCCCCAGGCAAGACTGGGTGAAAGGATGGGTTACCCCCTGCCCTTGATCCGTATTCGATTCGGGATCGCTGGCAGGCCCATTTTGATTGGTTGACCCCAGGCCTTGTGAGCCAAGGCAGGCCAACAAGAGGGGAATTGTACTGAAAATGATCCATATCACCATCGAGTTTTTAGGGTTCTTTCTGGACGCCGTCTTCATATTCCACGCCTCCAAACATTTCATCGCGAATAAAATAATACCGCTCATAAGAGCTGTTCTTCAGCCTTTCAGGGTCATAGACATACATCATGACCGATTCAGCCATATCTTCAAAGGGATCGGTAAGACCATAATTAGTTGGGGGTTGATTGCTGGAATCATTCGTATACCGCCAACGCTGCCCGTCCCAATTCCATCCATTCCAGCCATTAAAACCGGGGGCCTCCATATCAGTGATTTGCCGGGTAGCATCAAGATAGTTTTCTACAAGAGGTGAATAATCGTTTACATAGATCGAGTGCCGGTCTTTATAATCCTGCATACCATGAACCATTTCATGTAAGATTGTTGCCTTAAATTGTTTCTCACCATCCGGATCATTCAAGAAATCAAAGGGTGATTTTGCATGGTCAAAGATTCGGATGGTGGCAGAAGATCCATCGCAGTGGGGGTCAACGGATATATCGCAAGGTTCGTAAACGCCAAAGGTGGAAGGCTGTGAATTTCCATCTTCATCAATATTTACGGTATTCCGCACAATCCGGTTGACTGCCATCCGGTTGATCAGTTCAGGGGGCAATTCCTTCAAGACATCATTCAGCCAGGTCAGCTCCTGGTCGCTCCACACCGCCCGGTCGTATCCATCATCGCCGAAGCTGTCCCAAACGTCAATGCCATAGGTGGTTTTGATGTACTCCCGGGTGATCTCAGCTTCGCCTTCAGGTGTTTCAGATTCAGAAGAATCGGAATCAGTCCAAACTTGGAAAATAGTTATGTCAGTTACAGAGGTTACGCCGCTGAAACAAAAACGAGAATCCTCACACAACCATATCAGGCGTGTGCCATTTTCAAATCTTGCAATGTCATGAATACCCCGATCATCTACAAGAGAAATTATCCCATTTGGCCCACCGCTAAATCTCACACCGATGACTTCGTATTGTTCAAACCTGCCCTCATGCCTACATGGTGCGCATTGCGGCACCCCGCTGATCACAACCCAACACTCAAGCCATCCATGCACCTCACCTTTTGCATATTCTTCTCCAGCTAACGCACCAACATTCCATAATTCAAATTCTAAATACCCGCCGCTATCTTCATGGGGACAAGCATTCCCACCATAAGGGCCTTCCGGTGACCAATGAAAACTTCCAGAAACAATAAATTTTTCTGCAGTTGCTTTCAATTCATCGTGGGTGTCCCCCTGACTATTAACCCGCATAAAAATACTTTGATTTAATCGGCTTTGTTGATGCTGGACAGAATTAATTAATGGATTGGGCGCCCCCAACACTGGAACAGATGAAATCGTAAAAACAACAGCTATAAGAACAATTAAAAGGCAACTAAAAATCAATCGTTGTTGGTTTATCTTCATCTTATGTCCTCCAATTATTGAGAATTTTGGAGCTTATTTACTGGTTCGCATGTTGTTTTTTATATGTTGGTTTATTTACTTTATCAACCAGATAATAACTAACAAATTTGCCTAATGGTTAAAGCTTAATTACACACATACACATAACATCATTAACAATTATAAGAACAGGGCACATAGAGGTAAATTATGGAAAACAACACCATCTCGCTTAAAATAACAGCATCCTCCTGACAAGCTCTTTATCTGATGTTTCCACCACCAACAATCCGGCACCATCATGGATTAATTTGGGCTTAAGTAAATAAATTATTTTGAATATATTATTTTAATGAGGTGATTCAAGAACGTGATTCTCAAAGTTTACACCTCCCCAGATCCTGGATGGTTCATACCGATGAGATTATTTTCAGTATAGCATGAATTTTATTGTTTTTCTAATTGCTCTAGAAAATCTTTTTCCTCAATATCAAATAAATTCACATTTTCCAAAAACCCAAAACTTGATTAAATATTTACGCAGGTAACCTGTCTGATACCAAACCAAATATTAATTTAGTGTAACTGCTCAGGCTGCCATGCAAATGAAAGGTAGGGGGTGTGGTGTGGCGGCTT
>CAZCBW010000035.1:0-30024 GCA_964497065.1 uncultured Candidatus Brevefilum sp.
GTTATACGATACTAGTACCGTTAGGTGCACAAAAAGATGCGCTCAGTGTCAGAAAGCTGTAAATGATATAATTTAATGATGCAAAAAATTATGGATTGTTTTCTCTGTCATTCAAATAAAACCACGAGATTTGAATCAACACATTCATTTGGCCTTAAATTAATATATTATCAATGTGAAACTTGTGGTTTTATATTTCAGTCACCAAAGAATAGTAACACATTGGATCCTGATTTTTATTCTGAAACATACCGGAAGATTTACCAGGATAGTGCTGAGCCCACGCCTAAAGATCTTTGGGTCCAACAAAAAAGGGCTGAGGTTTTGTTAAGCACTGTAAAAACTTTGATTTTTGGTGAACCTGATAGGCACCTTGATATTGGGGCATCATCAGGATTATTGTTAGAAACGTTTAAGCAGGCATACGGTTGTGAAAGCGTTGGAATAGAACCTGGCATTGCCTACCGTGAATTTGCTGAGCGGCAAGGCTTAGAGATGTATCCTTCGATTGATAGTCTTCTTAAACCGGAATCTCAAAGGTTTGATTTTATCTCGATAATTCATGTGCTAGAGCACCTAGAAAATCCATTAGAGACTTTACAAACGATCCGGACTGCATTGTTAAAAGAAAACGGATATCTGCTCATAGAAGTGCCAAATTTTTATTTTCATGACAGTTATGAACTGGCGCACCTGACATGTTTTACCCCGCATACTTTGAAGGAAATTGTGAAACAAGCAGGATATCAGATTCTATTCACAAATACACACGGTCTTCCAAGATCTTCTTTATTGAATCTCTATATTACATTATTAGCGCGACCAGAACCTGAAACTAAAGATAAACCGAAAATTATTCCAGAACGTTTTGTACGTGAAAAACGTCGCTTAGGGTTTCTCTACCGAAAAATAATTCAAAAAATAGCCCCAGAGAAGGCATGGATACCAATACCTGATGAAATCTTCTCTTGATCATAAACCGAAACTGACTATATTTACTGCTCCGAAACCTTTTCTTGATTCGCATGTATCAATTATTCAACGAAACGCTTTATTAAATTGGGTTAATTTAGGTGAAGTAATAAAAGTTGTTGTTGTTGGTGATGAACCGGGAATTAGAGAAATTTGTGAGGAAATTGGCGTCGAACACATATCTGAGGTCCATTGTAATGAATACGGTACGCCAATGTTAAGTTCAATATTCTCTTTAGCTCATAGAGCGAATGATGCACCATTAATGGCATATTGCAATGCGGATATTCTGTTTTTGTCTGATTTATTAGATGCAGTTGATGGATTATTAGAATTATGCCAACCATTTCTTGGGGTTGGCCAGCGATGGGATCTTGATATCCAAAAATCTGTTGATTTTTCATCTGATTGGGAGCTAGATATTTCTCGATTGATTAGGTCTAAAGGCAAAAAACACGAACAATCGGGCAGCGATTATTTTATTTTTTCAAAACAGAGCTTTTTAAATATCCCGGATTTTTCAGTTGGAAGGGCAGGATGGGATAATTGGATGATTTATAAGGCTCGCTGGCATCATTGGCCAGTGATTGATTTAACGAATTCTTTGACTGCCATTCATCAAAATCATGATTACAGTCATCTTGCAGGTGGGCGCAAACATTATTTTCAACCTGAATCAACCGTCAATGTAAAATTAGGGGGTGGGCGGCGAACAATTTTCACTTTGATCGATACAACTCATGAATTTAAGAATGGCAGTCTGCAGAGAAAGAAGCTCGACAGGAAAAGTTTTTTTAGAAGAATTGAGACATTTCCCTTGGTTGGACTGCGTTCTAAATTCTTAGGATCGCTTGCTTTTATTTTGTTACATCCTATAAAAGCCTTCAATGAAATTAAAGGATGGCTGACCTACAAAATTAATGTAGTTTTAGGGAAAATCGATTAAGTCAGGAAAACATCATGCCGCGAATTGGCGTTAATCCTTCACGAGGGAAAAAAATTGAGATTAAACCAGCACGAACGACTGTTGCCGTACTGGTTCATGCACCCCATGATGCTGGCTATTTTCAATACCGCTTAGATGTAACCCGGTTGACACTTGAGAGTATCCTGGAAAACACAAAAGAACCATTTGATTTATTGGTGTTTGACAATGGCAGTTGTGAAGAGATAGTGCAATATTTAGAATCACTGCACTCTAAAGGTTTGGTTGATTACCTGATCCTATCAAAAAATAATATTGGGAAAATAAATGCGTTAAACATTATCTTTAATGTTGCGCCTGGTGAAATCGTAGCATATACAGATGATGATGTATTTCATTTGCCTGGTTGGTTAAGCGAACACCTAAGAATCATTGATACTTTTCCAAATGTAGGTGCGGTGACTGGATTTTATATTAAACAAAGGGTGGCAATGAGCTCAGATAGTACAGTAGCCTTCGCTCAGTATTATGGGGTAGAAACACAATGTGGTCAGTTAATTCCTAGAAAATGGGAAGAGGAATATATCCAAAACACCGGCCGCACCTGGGAAGTTTACCAGTCTGAAGTAGAAGGTATTGAAGATATGATCGTTGAATATCAAGGTCTCGAAGCCTGGGTTTCAGCGCATCATTTTCAAATGGTGTGCCCCAAAAAAGTTATCCAAGATTTATTGGCTCAGATGCTGCCAAATGGTTGGAGCAACCAGTTAATGGGCCGAATGGTTGAGATGGATGATTTAATGGATTCTTTAGGTTATTTACGTTTGTGCACTCGCGATCAGACAGTGCGTTTATTGGGGAATGCAATATCGGAAGAAATGGCTGATCAGGCAGATCAATCTGGAATTTCTGTTATGCCAATAAATAACGTATATAGAGGTGGCTCCTTAATGAAAAAGGTAGCTCAAATTAAATGGCTGCGTTATCTTATGCAAGGGATTGTGAATAGAATTTATAAGTGGTTAAACTAGTAATTAACTTTGCCATTATCCACCATTGTTCATGATCGTTAGTTGTTATAGAAATAGAAATGGAAGCTTAATTTGAAATTTCTTATTACGGGGCTTGGATCAATCGGGCGACGTCATTTGAGAAATCTTATCTCTTTAGGAGAAAAGGATTTAATTCTTTATCGAACAAATAAAAGTACCTTGCCTGATGAGGAATTAAGTAATTTTCCAGTAGAAACCGAATTAGACAAGGCATTAGCCCATAAACCTGACGCTGTGATTATTGCCAATCCAACAGCATTGCATCTGGATGTGGCAATCCCTGCTGCTCTAGCTGGCTGTCATTTGCTTATTGAGAAACCAATTTCTGATAAATATGATCAACGAGTTACTGAGCTTCAAAAAATTATCAAAGACAACAATACCCATGTATTAATAGGATTTCAATTTCGTTTTCATCCGACATTGAACAAAGTACATGAAATTTTAAGTTCAGGCAAACTTGGTCGTCCACTAGCTTTTAGGTCACATTGGGGTGAATATTTGCCAGACTGGCATCCATGGGAGGATTATAAATCCAGTTATGCGGCACGGAAGGATTTAGGTGGGGGTGTTGTTAATACCCTGAGTCATCCACTGGATTATGCTCGTTGGTTATTTGGAGATGTTGGAAGCTTAAGTGCATTTACTGGAAATATTTCCGATCTGGATTTGGAAGTTGAGGATGCTGCTGAGATAACCATGCATTTCAAATCAGGGTGTATTGGCAGCATCCATCTGGATTATTTTCAGCGTCCACCTGCCCATTGGCTTGAGATTACATGTGACAGTGGATTAATTAAATGGGATAATGCAACCGGGTTTACCAGCGTTTATAAGGCAAACAATGGGACACCTGAATTGATTACCCTACCAGAAGCTTTTTCACGAAACAATTTGTTTATAGACGAGATTAAACATTTTCTTGAATTGATCAAGGGAATTGCAGTTTCTCGTTGTACATTGGATGATGGGATAAAGGCGTTAGAATTGACTGAAGCAGTTCACATATCAAATTTTCAAAAAAGCAGCAAAGTGACGTTTTAGATTTTTTGTAATCATTTATCATGAAGAATGAAATTTACCACTGGTATAATTATCAATTCGTTTTTAGATTAAAGAGGAACTATCCAAATGAATGTGATGGATAAATTTTCATTAACTGGCAAGACTGCATTAGTTACAGGTGGAGCTGGATTATTAGGCAGACAATTTTCTAAAGCATTAGGACAAGCTGGTGCGAAAATTCTGGTTGCTGACACTGATGGGAAAGCTTCAGATAACCAGGTTGAAAAATTAAAAGCTGATGATATCAATGCAATCTTTGTCGAAACTGACATTACTGATACAAAATCTGTCAATAATTTAGTTGGATTAGCGGTGTCAAATTTTGGCAGTCTTGATGTTTTAGTTAATAGCGCAGCCTTAGACCCAAAGTTTGATGCAGACCACATCGGACAGCAATCAGATAATGCCTTCGAAACATTTCCAATAGATATGTGGAATGAAGCATTGTCTGTAAACCTGACAGGAATGTTTCTCGTTTGCCAGGCAGCAGCGAAACAAATGATAAAACAGGGTTCAGGCGTCATCATCAATATTTGTTCAACTTATGGATTGGTTGGCCCAGACCAAAGAATATATAAAAGGCATGATGGGACTCAACAATTTAAACCTGTACATTACTCAGTGACAAAAGCTGGTGTTTTGGGATTAACCAAATATTTGTCAACATATTTTGCAGAAAAGCATATACGGGTAAATGCATTAACTCCTGGCGGCATTTATAACCAACATGATGATACTTTTTTGAAAGCTTATTCTGCTCGAACTGTTATGGGGAGAATGGCTCATGAGGATGAGATGAATGGGGCGATTGTGTTTTTAGCTTCGGATGCATCTTCTTATATGACAGGTGCAAATCTTGTGGTAGATGGTGGGTGGACCGCATGGTAAGAAATTACGAAGTCTTAGCATTAATTCCAGCCAGGGGGGGGTCAAAAGGAATTCCACGAAAGAATATCCGAAATTATTCTGGTTATCCTTTAATTGCATATAGTATTGCTGCTGGACTTCAAAGTGATATGGTTACACGGGTAATCGTTTCAACTGATGATATAGAAATTGCAGATGTAGCTAAAAACTTAGGTGCAGAAATTCCATTTTTCCGTCCAAAAAATTTAGCTGGTGATAGCACGTTGGATTTACCAGTTTTTCAGCATGCACTAAACTGGCTTTCAGAGAATGAAAACTATAAACCTGATTTGATAGTGCAGTTAAGGCCAACTTCACCTATTCGGCCAAAAAATTTAATTGATAAAGCTGTAACAAAAATGATTGAAAATCCACGTGCTGACTCAATAAGAGGGGTTGTCCAGGCGGGACAAAACCCCTATAAAATGTGGATAATCGATGATAATGGACAAATCCAACCGTTATTAAATTTCCCGGATGTTAACGAACCCTATAATGCACCACGTCAAATATTACCGATAACATATTGGCAAACAGGTCATATTGATGTTATTAGACCAAACACGATTTTAAATAAAGGCTCGATGAGTGGAGATGTCATCTTGCCAATTCTCATTGATAGAAAATTTGCGATAGATATTGATTCCCCAATCGATTGGGTTCGAAATGAGGGGCTAGTCGATGAATTGATATCTGAGATAGTTTATCCTGGGCCTATCAATCGACCCTGGCCCAAAAAAGTTTCTTTGGTTGTATTTGATTTTGATGGTGTGATGACAGATAATCGTGTTTGGGTCAACGAAATTGGTGTTGAAAGCGTATCGGCAAACCGCAGTGATGGCATGGGTGTAAGGAAACTTCTTGAAGCTGGTATCAAAGCAGTTATTCTTTCCACAGAGCCAAATCCAGTTGTTGCTGCAAGGGCAAAAAAGATTGGCTTGCCTTATTTTTACGATGTCAACAATAAAAAAGAGGTACTACAAACTTACTTAAGAAATGAGAGTATATCCGCAGATGAAACGGTCTATGTTGGCAATGATGTGAATGATTTACCATGTTTTCAATTAGTCGCTCGGGTATTTGTTGTCGCTGATGCACATCCAGAAGTTCTATCAAAAGCTGATCAAATATTAACAAAAAGTGGCGGACGTGGTGCTGTCAGAGAAGTGTGCGACATCCTCATCCAACGATATATTTAAAAACCCCCTTTTTATAAATCAATGATTTAGGAGAAGTTTATGCCAAATCAATTATTATTTGGTGACCAAAAAGTAGGTGAAGGGTTTCCTACATACATTATTGCTGAAATCGGCATCAATCATAATGGCAGTGTCGATATTGCCAAAGAATTAATCAAGTTAGCTGCCGAAGCTGGGGTTGATGCCGTAAAATTCCAAAAAAGAACACCTGAGCTTTGCGTCCCGGAACATCAAAAAGGCCAAATGCGAGATACACCCTGGGGTTATATCTCCTATCTGGAGTATCGCTATAAGGTGGAATTTGAAAAAGATGAATATAACGAGATAGACGCTTACTGCAAGCAATTAAACATTGATTGGCTTGCGAGCAGTTGGGATGAAAACTCCCTTGAATTTATTGACCAATATAAGCCGCCGGCGCATAAAGTTCCTTCTGCATTATTAACAGATCACAAGTTATTGAGAATTATCAAAGATATGGGCAGACCGGTGATCCTGTCGACTGGCATGTCAACGTTGGAAGAAATTCAAGAGGCTGTCAATATTCTTAGTGTAGAGAACTTACTGATTTGTCATTCAACCAGCAGCTACCCATGTCCACCTGAGGAACTTAATTTAAAAATGATTCAAACCTTAAAAGATGAATTTAACTGTCCTGTGGGATATTCTGGGCATGAAGTAGGTTTAGTCCCCTCAGCGGTTGCTGTGGCATTAGGTGCTTGTCTTGTGGAACGGCATGTTACCTTAGACAGGGCTATGTGGGGGTCTGACCAGGCTGCATCTGTTGAGCCGCATGGAATTCGAACACTGGTCAAGTATATCAGGGTGATCGAAAAATCATTAGGTGATGGAATGAAAAAAGTCTATGATAGCGAGCAATCATCGTTGAAGAAGCTTCGGCGATATAGCCATTGATCCATTGTGTTATGAAGCAGATGAAAACAAAAATTAAAAATTTTCTAAATATTCAGTCAATAAGGCACAGTATCAATGATGATATTCGGTCAATGGCTAAATTAGTGGCTGGAATTGCTCCGAAAGCGGACAAAAGTAAAACAATTATTATTTTTAATGCCTCAACGAGAATTACTGGATTAAGCTTAAATGCGGCTTTTTCGATGCTAACTGGTTGGTCATTGCGATTGCAGGGTATTCGAGTTATTAATGTTGTGTGTCAGCAGGGGATGTCACGCTGTGTGTTAGGCACAAATAATAATGACGTTCATCAATTTCCTCCTTGTCAAAAATGTATTCGGCAGTCGGGGGTCATCTATCATAAAAGTGATATTTGCACATTAGTTTTTTACCCTTGTCCTGAATTGGCAAAAGAGCTAAAAGGTTTACCCCTTTCTGAATTGATGAAATTTTCTTTCGACGAAATTCCATTGGGTAAAATTTGTTTGCCATCAATGCGCTGGATCCTCAGGCGGCATCATCTAATTGATAATGAAGAAACGCGGATCCTCTATCGACATTACATCATTTCAGGATATAAAGTTGCCAGGCAATTTGATGAGTTGATGAAAAAAGTCACCCCTATTTCTATATTGATTTTCAACGGGATGCAGTTTCCAGAGGCAGTGGTCAGGTGGGTGGCACAATTATATGAAATACCAGCCTACACTTACGAGGTTGGCTTGCAGCCTTTTTCAGCCTTTTTTACAGATGGTGATGCCACGGCGTATCCGGTAAATATCACTGATGATTTTCAATTGAGTGATGCACAGAATGGTCGCTTGGACGATTATCTCTCAAAAAGATTCAAAGGGGATTTCAGTATGGCAGGCATTCAATTTTGGCCGGAAATTATGGGCTTGGATGACAAAATATTAGAAAAAATTAATTCTTTTAAACAAGTTGTACCGATTTTTACCAATGTTATTTTTGACACCAGCCAACCACATGCCAATGTGCTTTTTCCTGATATGTTCGCTTGGCTAGACCAAGTTTTAGAGGTGATTAAGGCACACCCTGAGACCCTTTTTGTGATTAGAGCACACCCGGATGAGGCACGACCAGGCAAAGCCAGTCGCGAAAGTGTAACAGATTGGGTTTACGAACGAGATATGGGCATATTAGAAAATGTAGTTTTCATTCAGCCTGAAGATTATTTCAGCTCCTATGAGATGATCAAGTTGGCAAAGTTTGTGATGGTCTATAATTCGACGATTGGTTTAGAAGCCTCCATCATGGGAGCACCTGTACTTTGTGCGGGAAAAGCCCGTTTTACGCAATTGGATACGGTATTTTTCCCAGTCTCAAGGGGTGACTATTTTATAAAGCTGGAAGAGTTTATTAACATAGATAATATCGAAGTAAATGAAAACCATCGACTGAATGCACGTCGTTTCCTTTATTATCAGCTATACAAAACTTCTTTACCGTTTGACCGATTTCTAGAACCGGATGGTATTTGGCCTGGGTTTGTGAAATTAAAGGATTTTGCGGTTGAGGATTTATTACCATATAATTCACATATAATGGATGTCATTTCAAATGGTCTTCAAAAAGGTCAAGCTTTTTTATTGTGAACCAATTCTTAGAACCACAATCATAATTTTATGATTGTTTTTCCTCAACCTGATGGATATCGTTAATTATATATATCGGCCGGTTTTTAACCTCTTGAAAGATGTAACCAATATATATCCCAAGAAGACTGACAACTGTAGTTAATGTGCCGCCAACAAGAAGTATGATAAACATCAGTGAACTCCACCCTGGTGCTAGATTGTCCTGATTTCCTGTTAACCACAAACTTGTAACATAAAGCACTTCCAAGAACGCAAGTAAAAAAAACAAACCTCCTATTGCTAAACCAATTTTTAAAGGAACAAGAGAAAAAGAGAATATTGCGTCACTGGCAAGCATTGCCATTTTCTTAAAGGTATATTTTGAATGACCTCCCAATCGAGGTTTAGGAGAAAAAGGCAAGATGATTGTTTTATAACCAAGCCAATTGATCATCCCTCGTAAAAAGCGGTGATATTCTGGCATAGATTTAATACTATCCACAACTTTACGAGATAGTAAGCGAAAATCTGCTGCATTTGGTGTAATATTTATTTCGCCGATTCGATTTAATAATTGGTAAAAGAATTTCGATGAAATATTTTTGTATTTTGACTCTGATGAATTATCTTGTCGTTGGCCAATAACGATATCATAACCTGCTTTGTGTAAAGATAACATTTCTGGAATTACTTCTGGTGGATTTTGGCCGTCACCATCCATTGTGATAATAATGTCTTCAGTTGCATAATCAATTCCACAAGAGAGAGCTGCCTGATGGCCAAAATTTCTGGTCAGGCTGATTAGAGTTATCTTAGGATTCTCTTTTGAGAGATTGATAATTATTTCTTCTGTTTGATCAGTTGAACCGTCGTTGACATAATAGATTTTCCAGGGATTTTCTAATACCTTTAAAACATTCAAGAGATCATGGTGGAACACTTCAATTATTGTTTCTTCATTAAAAACAGGAATAATTATTCCGATACTTGATCTCTTTTGTTCATTCATTGTATTTGATATATCTCCCACCCATATTCAAAAATTCTTGTGTCGATAAAAGGGTCTGGATTTTCACAAAACCCTCTTTCACCGATTACAGGACATAGTAGAACAGGAAAATTGATATTTGTGATATTAAATGAGTCAATGATAGAATTCTTATATAATAATTTTGAAGAAAAATTGCTGAATAGTTGGTCATTCCAGATGTTCTGCGTTTCTTCAATTATTCCAGCACGTACCTGTAATTTAGGTTGATTGTTTACTATTGGAACGACTACAATTGATCCTTGAGGATACTCCAGATTATTATCTAAAATGTTAAAAGTGTTAAGACTTATATCTTCACGTTGATATTCATTACTAAGAAATAAATATAACATGTCTACATATTCGTTAGTCTGTTGGATATTGTGAAATACATATCTATTATTAGGTGTTTCGTTTGCGACATATGATAATAAAATTTCATTTGTTTTATCATATGATAATTGAGTTCTAGCATGTGTACGATAAGTTGGAAGAGTAGCAAGAAATAAAAAACCTGAAAGGAATAAAAAAGTAATAAGTGTAAAAGATTTATTTTTGTGGATTTTTGCTGCATGTTCAAAAATCATTGGTATGCTAAAACCTGTAAAACAAGCAATACCCAATGAGAATGGTAAAAGGAAATAAGCTTCAGCAAATTCCCATGGAATCAATATTGCTATCCATAAAACGCTCCAGAGAATCCAAAAAAATAGTTCTAATCTATCTATTTGTTTAACATTTGGATATTTAAGAAATATTATTATCACACCACTCAAAATTGGTAAAGCATAGTGAAAATAGTGTGCTAGAAGTGTCATCCACCTGAGAATCCGTTCAATAATTGCTAATATGCTAATCTCATATCGTTTAGTATAAGAACCTTCAGTGAATAGCGGGGTGTTCCAGAGACTTCTTAATAAAAAGAAAATTATGATGGAAGAAAGAAGGATAATTATTATCGTTATAAATTTTTTAATCTCTGTTTTTTGTTTATTATTTTTGAGCCAATCAATCACTATCCATATTCCTATTATGGGGAAAATGATAATGGAAGTTTCTTTAACCAATAGAGAACAAATAATGAATAAGATGGAAAAAAAGGGGCTAATATACAATTTATATGTAGGGATAAACCATAAATTTTCCAAAGAAATGATTGCTGCTAAAAGTAGTAATAACTGCAATGGTTCACTTTTTGAGAATGTATAAAAGTTTTCGATGATAGGTATTGAAAATATAAAAATAATTTTTGATAAGAAAATTTGTATGGAATTAAATTCTCTTGATTTTAAGTATATGTGTAATTCACCAATAATTATTATCAAAATTATTAAGTTACTAAAAAAATACCAGAAAGGCTCTGATTTTGAAAGAAAATAAATTAGTGCATTAAATATCCAATAAATAAGCCGGAACCTTCCAGCTTGAATATCATGGCTTATACTAAAATCACCATCTAAAATAACTCTTGATCTTTGTAATGTGGCTGCATCATCAAACAAACCAAATTGTGGCGATGCTAATCTAGGTATCATAATAGCAATAACAACAATAAATGGAAGTATTTTAAGAATTTTTATAAATAGTTTAGTCTGAAACATTGATATCCCTGTATAATTATAATATTGAATAAGCGAATGAGTTATTAAATATAATAAGAATTTATAGTGATTAGGATTTATTAAAGTTTCATATGAAATATACAATTATTGCCCTTGTCCCAATGCGTCATCATTCAGTACGGGTTCCCAAGAAAAATTATCGACCCTTTGCGGGGAAACCTCTGTTTCATCATATCTTAAATACCTTGCAATTGGTGCCTGAGTTAAGCGGTATTGTTGTTGATACAGATAGCCCAGATGTGATAGAAGGAATTAATCATTTTTTCTCTGGAGTACAGATCATAAATCGTCCCGATAATCTCCGCAGTGATCTTACACCCACGAATGAGATTCTGATTCACGATACATCTGTTGTTGAAGCGGACTACTATCTTCAGACCCATGCAACCAATCCGCTGTTAAGGGCTGAAACAATCTCCGAGGCCATCACAAGATTTATCACTCAAACTCCTGAGTATGACTCGTTATTTGGTGTAACAAGGCTCAACACACGTTTATGGGATCAGTTAGGGAGACCCATCAATCATAATCCAAATGTGCTTCTGCGTACCCAAGACCTGCCGCCTGTCTATGAGGAAAATTCCTGTGTGTATATTTTTTCTAAAGAAACACTTCTCTCTCGAAGAAACCGGTTAGGGGAACGGCCGCTGATGTTCGAAATTCCTTCGTTTGAAGCATGGGATATTGATGAAGAAATTGATTTTCTTGTAGCAGAGGCTATGTTTTGTCATTTAAATAAATAAAATGATAGGCGATTTTTCCTTCCCCATCTTATTTCGAACGGAGCGTCATTTTGAGTACAGTTTTGATATCAGCGCCATATTTTCTGCCCGAAGTTGAACGGTTCATGCCTGTTTTTGAGGCTTATACCATCCAGGTCATTACACCTGATGTACAAGAGCGGCTCTCGGAATTTGAATTGATGAAATATGCTGGCGAATTTGACGGCACAATTTGCGGAGATGATCAATATACAAAAGCGGTCATTGCGGCATGCACACCGCGCTTGAAGGTTATTTCAAAATGGGGCACAGGCATAGATTCGATTGACCAACAGGCTGCTAAAGATTTTGGTGTGGTGGTTGGGAATACGCCTAACGCATTTACAGTTCCAGTATCTGAAAGTGTAATCGGTTATATGCTGGCTTTCGCCCGTCAATTGCCCTGGTTAGATCAAGAAATAAAAAAAGGGCGCTGGCAAAAAACAGTGGGTAAAACGTTAAGTGAATGTGTGCTGGGTGTGATTGGCGTAGGGAATATTGGCAAAGCGGTGCTTCGGAGGGCAGGTCCTTTTGGTATGACATTGTTAGGAAACGATATTATTGATATTGCACCAGATTTTTTAATTGAAAATAAGGTTAAAATGACCTCCTTGGAAGAATTATTAGCTATGTCGGATTTTATCAGTATCAACTGCACCTTGAATCCGTCCAGCTTTTACCTAATCAATAAAGAGCGGTTGGCATTATGTAAACCGGAGGCAGTTATAATCAATACCGCCAGGGGGCCAATTATTAAAGAAGATGACCTGGTTGTTGGCCTTAAAAACGGCCTGATAAGGGGTGCGGGGCTGGATGTTTTTGAGGATGAACCGTTACCAGAAGACAGTCCATTGCTCAAGATGGATCGGGTCATGCTGGCACCTCATAATTCAAATTCTAGCCCCAGATTTTGGGAAGATGTGCACTGGAATACGATCAAGAATTTACTGATTGGATTAGGCCTTAATACTGATAGATTGTCTGAAATTAAGAGTCAAATCAGTATTTATTGAGGTTCGAAAAAAATATGAATACTAAAGAAAAGCGAACTTTATTACTCACCGGCGCAGCAGGGGGTATTGGTAGAGCTTGCGTTAAAGTCTTTGTGGAAAAGCAATGGCAGGTAATTGGCATTGATCGAAGTGATAGGTATCCTGAATTTCCTGCTGATGGAATTTATATCCAGGCGGATATTTCACTACCTGAAAAATTAGAAGAGATCTATCAGCAAGTATTTGAGAAAGCCAACAGCCTGGATGCTGTGGTTAATAACGCAGCGGTGCAGATTGCCAAACCATTATTGGAAACAACTTCTGAAGAGTGGGATATGGTGATGGCTTCAAATTTACGGTCCGTTTTTTTAGGGGCAAAGTTAGCCTATCCTTTGCTTAAAGCACAGGGCGGTGGGGCGATTGTCAATGTATCATCAGTGCATGCTGTGGCAACGTCTGCAAATATAGCTGCCTATGCAGCCAGTAAAGGCGGGTTGTTGGCATTAACCAGGGCGATGGCAATTGAGTTTGCACCTGATGAAATCCGTGTGAACGCCATTCTGCCAGGTGCAGTGGATACACCAATGTTACGTGCTGGATTGGGTCGCGGCCATGTGGGGGGTGATGATGTATTAGACCGGTTAGAAAACCTGGCAAGTAAGACGGTAAATGGCCGGGTTGGGCAACCAGAGGAAATTGCCCAATCGATTTATTTCTTAGCTGACAATACCCAATCATCATTTATGACTGGGCAGGCATTAATTGTAGATGGCGGAGCTACGGCACGTCTGAGTACGGAGTGATAAATGTCGATTAAAGAATCGCTGAAACAACTCATCCCAGAAAAAGTATGGTCTAAGTTATCAAACCAATATTGGCAATGGTACAACCGTGATCGACACGTTGTTGCCAGGATTTTTTCACCAAATTGGATGAAAAATAAGCAGAACTTACAACACTGGCAGAATCGATATCAAGGTGAACGCTGTTTTATTGTCGGGAATGGACCCAGTTTAAAGAAAACAGACTTAAATAAACTAAAGAATGAATTTACAATTGGCATGAATCGTATCTATTTAGCATTCGATGAATATGATTTCGAAACATCTTGCCTGGTTTCAGTGAACGATTTAGTTCTGGAGCAATGCCACCAGGATATTAAGAATTTGACAATACCGAAGTTTATTGCCTGGCGGGCAAGGAAATATTTTAAAGCAGATCGCAGTACATTATTTTTGGATACAGATTACACATTGCCAGAAAATTTTAATGGAGATGCCCTTGATCGTTTGTTTGAAGGGTTCACCGTCACGTATGTTTGCCAGCAGCTTGCTTATTTTATGGGTTTTAAGGAAGTGATCTTGATCGGGGTAGACCATAATTTTGTCACCAAAGGCCCTGCTAATCAGATCGTAACCTCAGAGGGAGAGGATCCAAACCACTTTTCAGGTAATTATTTTGGCAAAGGATTCCGCTGGCAGCTGCCTGACCTTGAAGGATCAGAGCGGGCGTATATGATGGCAAGGGATGCATATAGTGCAGATGGCAGGCAAATTTATGATGCAACAGTTGGTGGGAAATTGACGGTATTTCCTAAAGTTGATTACAACGATTTGTTTTGATATACCATGATTAACTTATGATTATTCTTTCTTTGCTTCCCATAATTGCTTTTTTCTTGCTATTTATTTTTCTGGCAGCTAAAAACGAATTGCCTTGGGAAGAACTGGTTATCAAATCGGCTTTGATTTACTTTGCATCCATTGCCTTAGGATTTGAATTATTAAGCTTAATACGCGGTTTGACATTATTTGGTGTTGTTTTTTTATGGGTTATTTTCATCTTTATAGTCGCGTCACTTCATTGGAAAATGCACACATTTTTAAAGGGATGGCAAAGAACTATTACATTCTTTTCAAATATTCGGATGAGCTTTTTCGAAATAATAAGCATTGGATTGATTGCTCTTATCCTCCTAATTTTATTGATCACTGGATTTCTGTCACCCCCTAATATTCATGATGTTTTGGCTTATCATATGAGCAGGGTAATGCATTGGGCTCAGAATCAATCATTGATGTTTTTCCCCACGCCGAACACATGGCAGCTTTGGATGCCGCCGCACAGTGAATTAGCCCAGTTGAATTGGCAGTTATTGACGGGTGGTGATTATTTTTCCGCTTTTCATAATTGGTACAGCTTGATTTTTCTGACCATAGCTGTTGCTGGTATATCAAAGCTGCTCGGGGCGAGCAGAAAAGGTCAAATCATCTCAGCATTATTCATCCTCAAATTACCAATTGTGATTCTACAAGCTTCTGGTGCAAAGAATGATATTCCATTGGCATTTATATTTTCAGCACTAGTTTATTTTGTCGTCAAAGAATCTCTTGCTTCTCTGAATACCATGGATTATTATGCTTGCGGTCTCTGTTTTGGCTTAGGAGTTTTGACGAAGGGTAATTTTGTTTTTTTTGCTTTTCCTCTAATGATTTGGATGCTGTTTTCCTCATTGAAGAAATCAGATTGGCGAAAAACACTCTCCTTTATCCTTATTGGTATTGTATTGACAGTGATATTAAATACTGGCCATTGGATTCGTAATTCGATTACCTTTGGCAGCCCGTACTTTTCAGGAGAAGAAAGCTTTTTGATCAATGCACGGTTTGGGTTTGATGTGGTCGTTTCAAATTTGACCAGGCATGTAGCTGTACAAATGAATGGTAAATATGGATTTATAAACGAATTTGTACAGTCTTTTCTACATCAGGTGCATGCTTGGTTAGACATTCCTTTATTTGACCCATCAATAACTTTAGGGCCAAGAGAATTTTATTATGTACCGACAAGGGAAGAGGTTGCCGGCAACACATTTCATTTTATTATTTCAGGGTTCGTGTTTGTTTTTAGTTTGATTGGCTTGATTGTAAAAAAAGTCAAGCAACAGATATTGATGGTTATCCTATTGGCTTTTATGGCGATCTTTGGAGTGGTTCTGTTTTCAGCTGTGTTCAGGTGGCAAACTTGGAGTACCCGGTTTTTTATTCCCTATTATGTCATGTTTGCACCTGTCGTTGGTTATGTCTTTAGTAAATTATTCCCTGATAATATTTGTTGGTTGATTGGAATAATTCTTGTTCTCATATCAATAAATCCTTTGCATAATAATTATTCCCGGTCGTTTTCATGGGCAGAAGAAAATCGAAATAGTATCTGGTGTCGGTCAAGAAGGGGTTTATTATTTGCAAACAATGAGCAAATTGAAGGGGCTGTATTGGAATTGAGCCATTTAATGGATACTTCAGGTTGTCGCTCATATGGTTTGATTATGAGAAACAATGGGCCGGAATACTTGTTATGGGGAGCACTTACACCAGACTCGGCAGATTATCACATTGTCCATATAGAGGTTGAGAATACTACTTCAGTTCATAGCTCTAAGACTTTTGATCCTTGCGGCATAGTTTATTTTGAAAAAACAGAAATCGATAATAAGTATTTAAAGGATTATTCTTTGGTTAGACGGTGGCAAATTGGTGGAGAGTTTCCTTTTTCACTATTGTTGTCTCCTGATTATCCAATAAGTGAGTAGAAAATAGTATTTTATGTATGGACCGTTAGTTTCAATAATTACCCCATCTTATAATCAAGCGCAATTTTTAGAGCAAACGATGCTCTCAGTATTCTGCCAGGATTATCATCCGATCGAATACATCATAATTGATGGAGGCTCAATCGACGGCAGCCAGGATATTATCAGGAGTTATGAGGACAAGTTAGCTTATTGGGTGTCTGAAAGTGATCAGGGACAGTCTGAAGCGATCAATAAAGGTTTTCAAAGGGCAAGAGGTGACATCATTGCATGGATCAATTCTGATGATCTGTATTATCAATGTGATGTGGTCAGCGAGGCAGTAAAAGCCTTATCAGATCATCCAGAAGTCGGAATGGTGTATGGTAATGGCGTGATGGTGGATGCAGAAGGATATCTTTTAGATTGGCATCCATATCAGCAGTATTCATTAGCAGACCTGTTAGCTTTCAATGTTTTATTGCAGCCTGCTGTATTTATGAAACGGGAAGTGCTATATGAATCAGGATTTCTCAGATCAGATAGTCATCTGATATTAGATCATGAATTATGGGTGCAAATTTTCGCGAGATACCCAATATTACATGTCGATTCCTATTGGGCAGTTGAGCGTACACACCAAGAAGCAAAGACAATTGCACAGTCTGCACAGTTTGTTAATGAAGCTTTTCAATTTCTCAAGGAAATACGCAACGCTCCTTTATTTGATGATGTTGTTTCAAAGCATGACAACGAAATCATGGCCGGACTGCATATTTTCTCCGCAAAGAGGCTGATTGATGCAGGAATGCATAAGGAAGCATTAAAACATTTCAATCAAGCCAGGAAGAACAACGCATCTGCTGTCGTAAAAGTTTGGTATAAATTACTGCAAGCTATCGGTGGGGTGCTTGGTTTTAGCTGGTTGTTTTTAAAATATCGTGAATTGAGGCGATTAGTAATTCATAAAAGAAGAAAATTGGTTATCGAATCCAAAAGTATCTATTGGACGAAGGAGTAAATGTTTCCTCCTAATTTGGCTTATTTGTGGCAGAGGAGGATTATATAACTGCTAATCGGAGAATCCTGGACATAACGGTAGGCGTAAAATTGACGATTTGTCCAAAAGTTATTTTGTGAACCCATATAATAATCAGATTTTCATGTGTTGACATGGCCTCAATAATTTTTGTTGTTTTACCTTTGGCTGCCTTTTTCTTAATATGGATGGTCTTTCTTTCTGTCCAGTCATCAAATAAGGTTGGATCTGACAACTGGCAAGAGCCTTTAATTAAAACCGGTTTGTTTTGGTCTGCTTATCTGGTATTGGGCACGGAGCTGCTCAGTGTATTCAAAGGAATCTCAACCTTAGGAATTATTCTGTTGTGGTCCTTTGCCATATTAGCTTTGGTTATGGTTCAGCAGCGTTTAAGGTTATTTGCCACTGGTTGCGAGGGCATAAAGGCAATCTTTATTGATTGTAAATTAAGTATTATTGACAAACTTTTTATAATCATCATATTTTGTGTATTAGTCATTATGCTAATCACCGGACTAATGTCACCGCCGAATATTCATGATGTGACAATCTATCATATGAGCAGGGTGATGCATTGGGTGCAGAACCATTCGATTTCATTTTTTGCGACACATATGACTTGGCAGCTTTGGCAGCCGCCGTTCAGTGAATTCACACAACTGCATTGGTTTCTGCTTTCAAGGGGCGATTATCTATCTTCGCTTTCGCAATTATTTAGTTTGGTATTAATCATGGTTGCGGTTTCAGGCATAAATGTACATTTTGGAGTCAATCGAATGGGTCGATGGATGTCAATAATATTTATTCTTACATTGCCAACCATTGTTCTGCAGGTATCTGGCGCAAAAAATGACATTGTGATGGGTTTTTTCTGTGCTGCACTTGCCTATTTTGTAATCAAATCAGTCAAAGAATCTCTAAACCGGGTAGACAGGATTTCAATTGGTTTAGCTGTAGCATTGGGTATGTTGACCAAAGGAAGTTTTATCTTCTTTATACTCCCTCTCCTTCTTTGGTTGTTTATCATCATGAGGGCTTCAGGTGTGAAAACCACGATAAATTTGATATTAATCGGATTGATGATTGTCGTGCTGATCAATGGTGGTCACTGGGCTAGGAATATTGGGACATTTAATAATCCTTTTGGAACTGGAAGTGCGAATTACTTGATGAACAGCCGTTTTGGTTTGGATGTTGTAATTTCAAATGTTTTGAGAAATAGTGCGGTTCAACTCAGAAGTATCGGTGTATTTAATCGAATGACCGAAGCATTTCTTGAACACGTTCACAATTGGATGAATATGTCGTTGTTTGACCCTGAGATCACTTTAGGGCCAAGAGAATTCTTCAGTGTGCCAACACGAGAAGAATCTGCCGGCAACCCTTTGCATTTTGGGCTGACCCTGACTGTTTTCATCCTGACACTGGTTGGTTATACTTTAAAAAAGAAGGAATCCTATAAGAATGTTTTGATTCTTGGCTTAATTGCCCTAAGTGGAATGGTCCTATTTTCAGTTGTATTTCGTTGGCAAGCCTTTGGAGCCCGATTTTTAATTCCGTATTTCATCTTTTATGCCCCGGTTATTGGTTTTATTATCAGTGATTGGTTACCAGATTGGCTTGTTGTTTTGGCGAGTTTTATTTTTATCCTTACTGCAGTCTATCCTCTGATGAATAATTTTTCCAGGTCATTTTCGTGGTCAGAGGCCAACCGAAATAGCATCTGGCAACGTTCAAGGCGTGGACTGCGCTTTGCTAACCACGAAATCTATGAAGGGGCGATCATTGGGTTAAGTAACAAAATGGATATCTCAGGGTGCCGTGTTTATGGCCTTGTAATTGGTGGCAATACACCCGAATACCTAATATGGGGGACGTTAAAACCAGATGTATTCTCATATCATATAGAACATATTGAAGTTATGAACCAATCTGCGATGCATGAGAGGGTAGATTTTGAGCCTTGCGGAATCATCGTATTTGAGGGGAGGCACCCCGATATGGCTTTTGAAAAGGGATATCAGATGGCTGAGTCTTGGGAAATACCGCCTTATGTAGGCAAGCCGTTAACACTTTACTTAAAAAAAGATATGATTATAGATTAGATCGTTTGGATTAAAATTATTATGAGTAAACATGTCTATTTAATTACCCTATTGAATAACCAAACTTTATATACGGAACAGATGTTTTAAAGATGGTAAATGCAGAAGCCTGTCTTCTAGATTGGCATATAATCTGTTTTTATAATTAATTGGGCAAAAGTGAAATGAAAGAATATCAAAAAATTTTTAGAAAAGTTATGGACAATAAAAACAATTTTTTTTATGAACATATTTCCCCCAAAATGAAAGAATCAATAATTATCAGTGTGATCCTTTTATTTAATCTTTTGATAGTTCTCAGTAAATTGACCCAGGATTTTTTAGAGATTAATCCTTACGATGGAGTGAAGTATATTGAAAGTGGAAGAATGTTATTTAATTGGGGACTAAGAGATCTTTCATGGGGTCCTTTGGTTGCGTTTATTTATGCACCAATTTATTTAATTATTGGACAATCACCTAATTGGTTCATGTTATCTACATGGTTTGGCAATGTTGTGTTGTTTTTATTAATGTGGATTAGTTTCTATTATCTGGCTTGTCAATTGCCTGAGAAAATTTCAAAACCAGTTTTTATAGGGATTTTATTTACTAGTATGATTTATTTTCGGGTGATGCAAAATCAGAGTGATGCATTATTTGTTTCATTATCTAGTTTGGCATTGGCAAATCTCATTAGCTACAGAAATAATAATAAAACAATATCCTTGTTGCTTGCCTCAACATTTGTTGGTTTAGGAGTGTTTGCAAGAGTTGAGACAATTATTCTTGTTGCTCCGCTAATATTGTTTACTATATTATTTTCATTAGATAAACACTCTATATTTAAAAGCCTTTTAATAGCTTTTCTTCCAATATTATTTTTGTTATCTGTATTCATTATTTTAAATTTAATTATTAAAGGGCATCCTAATCTAGGTATAGGTGGCAAATCTTATTTTTCTTTTACTCACCCACTTGTTCAAAATTTCATTCCGGGAAGCAAGAATCATGAAGCATTTATAAGGGGTGAAGCGATATTTGGAACTTTTGAAGAAAACCAAGGTTCAGTTATTCGCGCAATTATGAGAAATCCAGTAGCAGTTCTAGAACGAATCTATGCTAATGTACTTGAAATACCAGTTATGATTTCCAATTATTTTGGGAACCTTCATCGTAGATTATTAATATTCTTTTCCTTAATTGGAGTTTATGTGTTAGCCAAAGGCAAGGACAAAAAAATATTATTACTTCTATTGTTATGGCCATCTCATGTTATTATCACACTTATTTTTGAATCATTCCATTTTATTCCTCAATCAAGTTATTTCTTTTTAATTTTAAGTGGCATTGGTATTACCTATCTATTATCTAATCAAAGTTCACAAAAAGATAAAATCTTTTTATTTTTATTTTCAATTATCTTGTTAATCATTTCATTAATTGGTCAACATAAACCTGAATTTGCATTGAGTATTCTTTTATTGTTGGTTTCTACCACCAATATACTAACTGATGAGAAAATAAACTCAACAATAAAAATTAATGCTTTACCTGGAGTGGTATTGTTGGCTGGTTTAATTCTTTTTGAAAACAGTTTTGTTTTTCCTACGCCTCAAGTTGGAAAAACTGAGGATGAAATAGCGATTCATTTTATGATCAAAAATTTTCCAGAACAATCAAATGTGGTTGCTTATTTTCCACGATCGCCAGTTGCCGCAAAAATGAATCATATACCTTTTCCTTATAATATAAACAACAAAGAAGAATTATTATTGTTTTTATCCGATAGACAGATTAGCATGATCTATATCGATGATAAGACACCAATTTATTCCTCATTACTTGAAAATATAATTATTGATGATACAAACATGTTTGATTTAATTCATATTTCTGAATCAGAAGAAATTCGTATCTATGGAACTAATTTATCTGCAAATGAAATTGATGAATAATTTAAGTCTTTCTGATTCAATATCAAATTAATGGTACCAATAATTCATTCCAATATTGATAAGGTACTAAAAATATAAGAATACAAACAAATTTTGTGACAAATAAGAATATATTAATAAAATAACAATTTTGGGATATCATGTATAAGGATCATTTAAAAACTTTAAATATCAATTTATTAAATCTGGCATTAAATCCAACCTTTTTTATTTATTTAATCTCAGCAGCGATCTATCTACCCTGGTTTTTACCAAATCTGAGTGACATCGGTCCATATGACGAGACTTACTACCTGATCAGTGGAAGGCATTTATTGGCTGGTAATCTTCCGGATTTAGCAAGCGGGCCATTAATATCTCTACTCTATCAGATGACTTATCTCCCTTTTAGAAATTCCCCTTTCTGGCTAATTCATGCAAATTCATTGGGCAGGTTCCTTCTTTTCAGTTTCCTTTTTATGGCAACGTATTTTGTAGGTAAATCGCTTAAAGAATATTTGAAACCTGTTTATTTATTTGGGTTTCTTTTCTTAACCCCTTTGCTTACTTATAATTATGAATATCCAGCTGATTTGCTCTTTAGTGGGCTTTCTGCTCTTGCATTTGCGCAAACATTAAATTTTCTTAAAACCAAATCAATTAAAAATATCTGGTGGGCTTCTTTTTGGTTGGGATTAGGAATGTTGACGCGCGGCGATGCGCTAATTATTGTGTTGAGTCTATCGATATTTGTCATTGTTATTGGTTATAAACACCACGCATGGTGGCGGTTGTTAATGGCATTACTAATACCATTTATTACCCTAACAGCGGGTTATGTTCTACTGAGAGGTGTGATCACTGGTAATTATGAGGCCGGTATGAATTATCGATCATATACTGCTTTCGAACAAGGACAGGAGATGGACTTACCTGATACTGGCGGTCGATTTGCTGCACCTACTGAAAGCTATTATGTGGTCAGAGAGCTTTTCGGCACACCTGAAGAAAACCAATATTCTGTCTTCAGAGCAATCAGCAGAAATCCTCGAGCTTATACTCGCAGGTTAATTAATGTGATGCGGTCTTTGCCCGGGCTCTTTCTTACAGCGTATTATCGGCGTTATGGGATATTTATAGGTCTGATTGCTTTTCGTGGTTTGATTGCCCTAATTGAACAGAAAAAATATCAGTTAGCAATAATACATTTAATTTGGATAATGCCCATCAGTGCCGGGATAGCCCGCACTTTGGTGCGGGTTGGATATTTCCGCTTATTCTATTTTGTAGTTTTTTCGTTAGCGATTTTTGGAATAAAGACAATATTAGAAAAATTAAAGAAATCCGCTGAAGGGTTTGCTTGGGCCGGTATTTTATTGGTTGTTTTAATCATTGCTTTTATTCAGGGGGATACTGCTATTCAGTTTGGGATGTTGGTTTTCCTGAGTTGGCTAATTCTGACTTATTTTTTACCTCGACGGTCTTCAGATACTTTGCAGTGGGAAGATTTGGCTTTTTTGTTATTATTAGCTGCTGGGTTAACACTCCGTGGCGTGTTTTTAATCTACCAACCTCGAATTCTAGGTCAAGAGCCCTTGGAACAGGCTTCGTTAAAACTGCGAGAGCTGACAGACCCCGGTGATTTCATTCTGACATGTACACCCTCGGCTGTATTCATGGCTGATAGAGAGGTGGCTAACTTTTGCAGTCCGAATATACCAGTTTTTGAATCGTCTGATGATTTTATTGACTGGATGGTGGTGCAGGATTTTTATGCAATCTTGCTGGATAATCGGCAGCCGTCGTACCTCAGTGTTTTAAGTTTTGATCAGGTTGGAAAATCACTTATTCATTCATTTTCTTCTGTTGAAGGTGATGCTCACATTTTCTTAGTAAATCAAAATTGACATGTGCCAAAGAAATTTTGATGTAATTAATCACCAAGTATAATTAATAAGAGTGTTAACAATAGTTATAGAATTGTTTCTTCATAACCTGTGATAAATTAATTATGATCGCCCACCCTCTTGTATCTGTCATCACCCCATCGTTCAATCAGGCGAGATTTTTGCGTCAGACGATCGAATCCGTTCTTTCACAGGACTATCCAAACATTGAATACATCATCATTGACGGTGGTTCAACTGACGGCAGCTTGGAAATTATTCAAAAATATGAAGACCGGTTGGCACATTGGGAATCGATCCCGGATCAGGGGCAAACAGATGCGATTAATAAGGGCTTTGCCAGGGCAAATGGAAAGTACCTTGCATGGCTGAATTCTGATGATATCTATCAGCCAGGGGCGGTAGCTGAGGCTGCGGATTATTTAGAAAGCCACCCTGATGTTGGGCTGGTCTACGGTGATTGCAGTTTTATCAATGCAGAAGGCGAAAAGATTGGTGATTTTCCAGCAGCGCAGACGGATTACCAGCACCTGCGACAAGGTTATGTGCACATTCCCCAGCAGTCTGCTTTTTTCAGGGCAGACCTGTGGCACAGGGTCGGCCCACTGGACCCCACTTTTTATTTTGCAATGGATTATGACCTATGGGTACGATTAGCTAAGGAAAGCTTAATTACCTACCTTCCTGGACGTGACTGGGCGAGTTTCAGGCTTCATGGGGATGCTAAAACCATTGCGGCGGATGCTCGCTGCTGGCCGGAAATGCTCAAAGTTCATTTTCGTGAAGGCGGTAGCTGGTTTTCACCAATTGTTATGAAGTATTACTTGCGCCGTCTGGCAGCCCCCTTGATCAATTGGCGCCGTAAGCGGATGTTTGACGATCAAACTCAGGCAGGAGACAGCTTGGAATCGGGCGGTTAAGTTGATTTTTGGGTCATCTTGACGAATATTTATGGATAATATTATTATTTTCTACCCAAGCAGGTGATTACATCTATCGGTTTAATAATTACTGATATAAACCCTGACATGTTATAATGAGATTTGTAAATTAATGGAATTGGCTGTTCAATTGATGGAGGTTAGCCCATGGCTTATCGAAATTGGGAAGTGCTGAAAGTATCTTATTGTGAACGCGCAGGCGACGAGGTCTACTTAGAAGCTGAGATTATTTATCCGGCCACATTTTTACCGGAACAAGCCCCCCGCATCACTGCGCACCGGTGTTCACGCGGCCTTGCTTGCAACAGCTTTCAGCAGCCGTCCTGCTGTTGGGCTGGCACCAATCCAGGGTATGATCCTTTTAAAGATGCTGCCGTTGAAAAACCAGCATAAAATGATTAACTATTAAAGACAAAACGCCCGAATGGGCGTTTTGATTGTTAAGTGTAGATTATTTTATATTGTTTAGGATAACACCCCTAACTTTTTACCTACTTTTCGGAATATTTCTAAAGCTTGGTTAATGTCATCTTTAGAGTGGGCAGCCGAGATCATCACGCGGATGCGAGCTTTGCCTTCCGGCACCGTGGGATAACCGAGGGCCATTGCAAAGACACCTAATTCGAATAGCTCACTGCTGAATTCTTTTGCGAGCCTGGCGTCACCCAGCATAACTGGCGTGATAGGTGTCATACTTGCACCAGTATCAAACCCTAAGCTTTGCATGCCTTCTTTAAACACTTTGGTATTTTTCCAGAGCAAGTCAACCAGCTCGGTTGATTCTTCCAATAGATCAATAGATGCGATGGTGGCGGCTACATCTGGGATGGTGGCAGCGGATGAGAATAAGAACGGACGTCCGCGCTGTCGCAGCCAATTGATGATCAGGCTGTCCCCAGCAACGACCCCGCCCATCACACCAAATGCCTTAGAGAAGGTGCCTACTTCGACATCTACCCTGCCATGCAGGTTGAAGTGATCGACGATACCCCTACCGCCCTCTCCAAGCACACCTTCACCATGGGCATCATCCACCATCAGCATCAGGTCATGTTTTTCAGCAATGTCAACCAATTTGTCTAACGGTGGGTAATCTCCATCCATTGAAAATACACCATCTGTAACCACCAGCCCACGGCGAAAACCGCCCTGGTTTTCTTGGACGACCGCGTCAAGTGACTCAGGGTCAGCATGAGCGTAGCGCATGATTTTTGCGCCAGACAGCCGGCATCCATCAATAATTGAGGCATGATTGAGCTCATCAGAAAAGATGATATCTTCTTTGCCAGCCAGGGCCGGGATCACACCCAGGTTGGCAGTAAATCCCGACTGAAAGGTGATGGCATCTTCCACCTTTTTAAACCGCCTGATACGCTCTTCAAGCTCATTGTGCAATTCCATTGTGCCGGCGATTGTGCGGACCGCACCGGGACCAACGCCGTATTTTGCCATGGCTTCCTGTGCTGCATCTACCAGCCGGGGATGGTTGGCAAGACCCAGGTAGTTATTGGAGCAAAAATTCAATACTTTTTTGCCATCGACAACCAGCCATGCGCCTTGTGGTGAGTTCAAGGTGCGGATCTGGTTATACAGTCCGGTTTCTTTGAGATTGGTTAATGATTCATTTATCCAATTGAGTTTATTGGCCATTGGTTCCTCTCCATTTTAAGAATATTGACACTTCATGCCTTGATTATAACTTGTCTAATATCATAAAAATATTGATTCTCAGCTCTAAAATCGCACAGGCAGCCGCAGCTAAAGCTCATATCAAACTGATAGCCATCCTTTTATGTGTTGACGCTAAGTGTCAGATATCTTCTAATAGGAATTTTGGTCATCAAGTTCGGAGCTCCTTGGGATTTACAGCCAGATCTAATTTAATAATGTCCATGAATTTTATCGTAGAAATACCGGTATTAATTTTTTTGAGCAAAATAATTACACTTTAAGGTATCATATACCTTTAGATGTCCGACATGAAATTATGTTGTTTAGTTGAATGATAGGATTATTATATGATCGCTGAAATCTCCTCTGAAATGTTTGAACACCTCGTTAAGCTAGCTGCGATTGCCTTCGATCCGCAGGAAGGCGAATACCTGCGCAATGAATTAAATAATCAGCTTAAGGCAGTACACCAATTAGAGGCAATTCCCCTGGATGCTGATGTGAAGGTGACCTCTCATGGTGTACCATATCCGCCAGAAACCCGCCCATCGCTGCGAGAGGATATCTGGGAGAAATTTGATAAACCTGATCAAATCCTTAAACAAGCGCCGCGGGTTGAAGATGGCTACATCATCGTCCCTGACATCCCCCACACGAACCTGGATTGATCAAGATGACATTATTAGATAATTCTGCTTTTTTGCTGGCTGAAAAAATACGGCAGGGTGAAATCTCAGCGGTTGAAGTGTTAGAGGTTGCTTTGGAACGCATTAAAAATGTGGATGGTCAGCCGGGCACATTGGATTATGGTGAATTGAATAAAGATGACCGTTCCAAAGTACATGCCTTTATATCACAAACAACAGGCAGGGCGCAGGCTCAAGCTGAAGAAATTGATCGCCGTGTCAAAGTAGGTGAGGACGTCGGACCATTGGCAGGCGTACCAATCACTGTCAAAGATATTTTTTGTGTTGAGGACACAATCACCACTGCTGCATCCAGGATGCTGGCCAATTACACCCCACCCTATACAGCAACAGCAGTTTCCCGGTTGGAGGCCGCTGGCGCACTGACGCTGGGCAAAGTCAATTTGGATGAATTCACCCACGGGTCTTCAACCGAGTCATCAGCGTTTCAACCATCCACCCGAAATCCATGGGACACCTCCTGTGTCCCTGGCGGCTCTTCAGGCGGATCAGCTGCGGCTGTCGCAGCCGGTGAGGGGCTGCTCTCATTAGGTACGGACACCGCAGGTTCAATCCGGCAGCCAGCTGCTTTTTGCGGTGTTGTGGGCATGAAGCCGACCTACGGGCGGGTGTCCCGCTATGGGTTGATCGCATTTGGCTCGTCCCTCGACTGCCCTGGGCCGGTTGCCAGGAATGTCCGTGACGCGGCATTGATGCTGTCTGTAATGGCAGGTGCAGATAAACATGACAGCACAGCGGCAACTCTCCCGGTGCCGGACTACACGGCGAATATTGACAGAGGTGTTAAAGGAATGCGTATCGGCCTTTCACCTGATTTTATGCGCATAGCCTATCCTGATATTGATTCAGGAGAACTGGTAACGCAAGGCTTGCCAGCTGAAATCAACAGTACTACCCTGCATGCTGCCGAAGTATTGGCCAGCCAGGGCGCTGAGATCATCGAAGATGTACCCATGCCCAATATCATCTATGGTATCCCGGTCTATTTTGTGATCAGCCGGATTGAAGTTGCCTCGAATCTGCACCGGTTTGATGGGGTCAAATACGGCCACCGAACCCAACTAGAAGTTAAGCATCTTCATGATCTGTACCATAAGACCCGGGCTGAGGGCTTCGGTCCCCAGCCTAAATTGCGAATACTGATGGGCCTGTATATTGGGGCGGTGCAATTCAGGGAACAATATTATCAGCGAGCATTGAAAGCTCGAGGATTGATTCGGTCTGATTACGAAACTGCTTTTGACCCCGATGGTGATTACCGCCTGGATGCCTTACTGACGCCGACCACCCCGACACCGGCGTTCAAGATGGATGATGTGTTCGGTGATACGGTATTGATGCAGTATGCCGACCAGTTCACGGTTACTGCCAACCATGCCGGCATTCCGGGCATTTCGATCCCCGGCGGCATATCATCTGAAGGGCTGCCAATCGGCATTCAGCTGCTGGGTGCAGATTTTTCAGAAGAGATACTTTTCCAGGCTAGCTATGCCTTTGAACAGGCCACCCAGGATGATGCATGGCGGCAGATGAAACCACAGGTACTGCGCCAACAATAATTGTGTAGACTAATGGCTTTTGCAAGATTTCAAGATCAGATCATTATTGAGGAATCTTTTATGACCAAGTATGAAGCAGTGATAGGGCTGGAAACACATATCCAGCTTTCGACGATCAGCAAGATATTTTGCGGGTGTAAAGCAGACTCATGGGAAGAGCCGCCCAACACCAATATCTGCCCGGTGTGTTCAGGTTTACCTGGTGTGCTGCCCGTTCTGAATGAAGGGGCTGTCCAAAAAGGTGCCCGATTGGCCGTGGCTATGCATTCCAAGATCAGGCTGGTCTCTTTTTTTGACCGCAAGAACTATTTCTACCCTGACCTGCCTAAGGGTTTCCAGATTACACAATTCGACCAGGCACTTGGGGATGGCGGTTATATGGATGTGCCTATGCCGGAAGGCAGCCTGCGACGGGTTGGGATCACAAAATTACATTTAGAAGAGGATGCCGGAAAGACCAAGCACGAGAACGGTCGCCGGTATGTGGATTTTAACCGCTGCGGTGTGCCCCTGGTTGAAATGGTCACCGAGCCGGATTTGCGCTCTGGGGATGAAGCTGCCCAATACCTGATTCGCCTGCGGCAGCTGCTGCGCTGGCTGGATGTTTCAGAAGCCAATATGGAGCGGGGACACCTGCGCTGCGATGCTAATGTCTCAATTCGTGAGGTTGGTAATACCCATCTCAACATGAAGACCGAGATCAAAAACCTTAACTCAATCGAAGCGGTGCGCGCGGCTATCAACAAAGAGGTTGAACGGCAAATTGAGGTGGTGGAATCCGGTGGAGTGGTTGAATCGTGGACGCTGGATTGGGATGAAACACATAACCGTCTGACGAAGATGCGCACGAAGGAAACCGAAGCAGATTATCAATATTTCCGTGAACCAGATTTACTGCCCCTGTACTTGACTGAGGATTGGCGTGAGGAACTATTGGCAGCGATGCCGGAACTGCCGCTGGAACGCAGGCACAGGTTTATGGTGGAATACAACCTGCCCGAGTATGATGCGGATATCCTCACGGGGGATTGGCCTATTTCGGAGTATTTTGAAGGAGCGGTGAAAGCCTATGGCGGTGATGCGAAGGTTGTCTCTAACTGGATCATGAACGAGGTCTTGCGCATGCTCAATGACCTGGGTTTGTCCGCCGACCAACTAAAGTTATCTCCGGAACATTTAGGCGGGGTGATCAAACTTGTGGAGAGCAGCACGATCAATACTGCCACCGGGAAAGCACTGTTGGTTAGGGTGCAGGAAAGCGGCAAAGCACCGGCGGAAATTGTGGAAGAAGATGGCCTGGCACAGGTCAGTGATGATGCCGCCCTGCAAACTGTGATAGATCAGCTGCTGGAAAATCATCCTGATGAAGTGGCCAGCTACCGCAGCGGCAAAGAAGGGCTGTTTGGCTGGTTCATGGGGCAGATGATGCGTGAGACGAAGGGTCAGGCCGACCCCAAACTTTCTCGTGAGCTGTTGGAGAAGGCACTTAAATGTAAGGATTAGTTCTGAAAAAAATGGTAGTGTCTAGAATCTTGTGTAAATGGAATTTCACTGGGGCCACCGGTCTTCGA
>CAZCBW010000036.1:0-29798 GCA_964497065.1 uncultured Candidatus Brevefilum sp.
TGGTGTGGCGGCTTTGCCGCCACACCACACCCCCGATTTCTTCATAAGCTGAGTAGTTACGATTTAATTAAAAAATGCTGTTCAAAATCATGTCAAACATGCCTTCAAACAGGCCAGCGCCGACAACCAGCATGCTAAGTACAAAACGCAACAGCGACCACAACAGCGAGACTCCAGCACCAATCAAGCTGGTAATGATCCCGGCCATGGCTATCTTCCTGCCGGTCTGCTCCCCGTTTGATTCATCAATCTGCTTCTTGCTGATAAAGCCCATCACGGCTCCGGCGATGCCGAACAACACACCCGGGACGCCCACACAGGGCACGCATAAATTGACCAGCAGTGCCACAATACTGATGATCCCGGCAATCAAACTGAGCAGCGCCAGCGTATTCGACTGCTTTTGGGGGGGACTCGGCTGCATCATTTCTGGTTGTTGTGTTATTTTTCCTCCAATCCTCAATTGATGTTAATTAAAGTGTAACATGATTTTTTCAGGCCTCTTCCCTGCAACTGGGCTGCCTGCCAAATTCGAAAACAAACCGGTCACACTTCAGTTAACATAATTTTTTGGCAGCTCGCCCCCAAAATGACCATTGTAACCACATGCTCCCCAAGATCACGCCAGTAAGCACAGGGGTACGCATTAAACTGATTTGACCCCATTGTCATGCGATTCCATGTTGGGTTTAGCAGCCCGTCAGAATCGTCCACTGCCCTCACCGCAACACTGCGCGTATCGAGCCGCAGCCCAACCCCTAATGCTTTCAGCGCTGACTCTTTGGCAGACCAGATCAAAGTGGCCCTATGAGCAGCGTCGCGTTCATCCGCATCAACCAGCCTGACCTCATGTTCGGTGAAATAATCCTGGATGAAAGCACTTGATCGCACAGCAACCCGCTCAATATCAATCCCGATTCGCATTCCCAAAGGTGCATAAGCCGCTGCGCCAAAGTCATCCGAATGGCTGATCGACAGGCAACCGGCAACTGGCTTTCCCTTCAAGATACCCAGCGGTGCACCCAGCTCATCATTTTCAATTTCGATTGCTGCAATTTCTGGTGAATCGGGCAGAACTCTCGACAACAAGGTTTTGGCTGCATAACGGCCGATCAACCAGGCCTTCTTCCGTTGTTCAAAGCGGAAAGCCTGGTAAATGCTTAGCTCATTTAATGTTAAGCCTGAGACAGCACTTTCTAATGCCGGTATCGGCGTCAAATGCCAATAGACCGTTTCAGTCAATATCACCACCTGTAACTGCCCTGAACGGCATGATGTCAGCTTCATCCAGGTCTGCCAATAACGGCGTGGTTTGGTACCCATCCATCTCCAGAAAAACCTGTCCCTGATCATCCATCACCCAGGCATCGAACAGCAATTGACCGTTTTTATCATGGCTGGGTTTCACACAGGCATAAACCGGCCTGCCGTTGGCACGCTGGGGGTAGAGCCTCAGGTTCCCGATCGAATGCGGCAGGCTGAACTGTCCGGCCTGGCCAATCTCCCAGATACCAGCAGTCTGAAAACAAGATTCGATCAATAAGGGCTGGCTGACAGCCTGCATCATTTCATCCATCCCATCAGCAAAATCAAGCTGGCATGTGCCCAACATCAGTTTGTCCTGCCGTTGTACATTTTTAAGAACCTGGAAGGACGGGCCGTGAAAATAGAGCCTGTAAATATCATCAGAGCTAATACCAGTACTGCCGTTCATCTCTGGCGCCGCCCGCTGGCCAGCAGTATCACAATGATCCTGCCGAATTAGATGTACCCGGGCAGAAAAATGGTCCAGCAGGCGGGTTTCACCCAGTTTTGTCTTTAAAACGGATTGTAACCGTACATCCGCGAACAAACCGCCGCTGTCATGGATCACCTGCACATGCCACAGTACCTCACGGGTTTCATCCCGATAGAATTTTAAGGGCTGTCCAAACACAATATCGGTCAGTACACACCCATGAAAAGCCTCGCCGTCTGAGAGCAATTCCGAAACCACAAACTCAGCCGCCGTCACAAACCCCTCAATACCCATCACACCCGGCATGACGGCAATGCCTCGCATTGCATGATCTATGAGGAACCCCTCCTGCGTTGGGTCAAGTTTTCCGGATAATGTGACCCCATCTGCCAGGCTGCAGCTGACCACACGGTCAAATAAGCCATGGGTCTGTTGATAACCATGTAGATGTTTATTCGCTTTTTCTACATCAAGATTTCCTGAATCTGCCAGGTGTTCCTCCAGCATGCCCAATTTTCCAGCCAGCACCACCTCGCCCGGTCCGCCAAATATTAGTTCATCACCGACATGGGGTGCCGCTTCTCCGACGGGCAGCATTTCGATACCAGCCTTTTCCATCGCAGCCGGGACGAACCCGCGCACGGCCATACCGACCTCATCCCATGCGCTCCAATCCAGTGCCTGGAACTGTGTCTCAGGCACCTGCATCTGCAAGGCTTCCATCCAGCGGCAGAGCATATCGTTAGCTGCGGCATAATCCGCCTGGCCGGGGTTGCCGTACCGCCCCGCCACCGACGAAAAGACCTGCACAGCCTGCAGTGGCTTTTGCTGGGTCTCGATCAATGCTTTGTAGAGATGAAAGAACCCCATTACTTTGACTTCAAAGACCTGCCTGAATTCATCGACATCCTTATTTTTTAATAAACGGCTCTTTTCAATCCCGGCAGCATGGATCAACACATCCACATGGCCGTATTGTGCGATGACGTTTTGAATCAGCGCGCTGACCTGATTTTGATCCTGCACATCACAGGCATGGTATGACACTTCACCGCCAGCCTGGGCAATTTCCTGGATGGCCTGCTGAATATTCGCCTGGCGCTCCAGGGTATTCAGTTTTTGTTCAATTTGGGCTGGGTTGACCTTTTCCTGCGCCTCCCGTGCCTGTTCGATCAGCGCCTGTTTCAGCCCAAGACGATCCTCCAATACCTGACGCAATGTTGGGTCATTGACATCCATTGGGGGTTTCGTACGGCCGAAGAGGATAAATTTTCCACCTGAGCGTGCGGCCAGGTCTTTAACGACCGGCACAAGGATACCCCCAGCACCCCCGCTGACCAGGAAGACTGTCTCCGGCCCGATGGTCATTTTTTCTTCGGCACCCCTGTCCATCGGCAGGGCCTGGATGGTATAGCGTTCATCCCCGCGCCAGCCGACTTCAATTACATCGGGGTCGCGCAGTGTTTCAGCGATCAGTTTTTCAGCGATGCCCTGGTGTGCCGATCCGGGTTCAAAATCAACAACTTTGACCAGTACATCCGGATATTCCCTGGCAAAGGATTTAGAGAAACCAGCAATCGCACCAACCATCGAAAGTTGTTCATTTGTCTGGCTGTATCCATGCAATCCGCCTGCGCTCGTCCCGCAGATCATAAAAGCCAGGCTGGAAAGATCCAGTGTTTTGACCAGGTTGAGCAAGCGGTACAGGCTTTGATCCAGCACAGCCTGTAAAGTATCCACTGAAAGATCACGCATCTGCCCCATGGGTGCCATTCCGTTCAAGAAATAGATGCCCTTATAAGTTTTTTGATCGTAAGTCCCCGGGTCTGTGTGAAAATCAACCCAGTCTATCCGGATCTGCATCTCAGCCAGGCGATCGCTCAACGATTGCCCAACCTCAGGGTCATCAGCAACAACCAGCACCCGATCACCCGATGCAAGGCGCACCTCGGTAGCCTGGCACACAGACAGCTTCGGCCTGAGCACCGGCACCGGTACCCGACGGATTACGGTAATTTTCGAGTCCTCCAACGCCTGTTCAGCCGCTGGCAAGTCTGGTTCGGAGACCGGTTCCTCCGTTTGCGATGGGATAGAATCTTCCACAAACCGGATCACCTTCTCCAGTGTGCTGTAATCCGAAAGCACCAGGTCTTCCCGCCGCGGGATATCATACCGCTCACGCACCGCAGCAAACAATTCGGCTTGTTTGACCGTGTCAATGCCCAAATCTGCTTCTAAATCCAGTTCCGGGTCCAGCATCTCTTCGGGATAACCCGTCTTCTCACTGACCAGTGCCCTCAAAAATACCATGATCGCCTCTCGAGATAGTGCATCACCGGCACTGGCTTCTATGGGCTGAGCGACCCGCGTCTCTTGGGTGCTCACATTAGTATCTGCAGGTTCGACATCCGGCTCACCTAATTCAAATTCCTCCATTTGGGTTTCGGCCTCGGCTTGTCCATCCCCCATACCGTTGCTGTCAACCAGGAAACTGATCACCTTGCCGATGGTATTATAATCTGACAAACGCAGATCATCCCGCCTGGGCAGATGATAATGCTCCCGCAGTTCTGCCAAGACCTCAGCCTGTTTGACCGTGTCGATGCCGAGATCGGTTTCTAAATCAAGGTCCAGTTCCAGCATCTCAACCGGGTAGCCGGTCTTTTCGCTGATCAGGTCCAGGCAGTAGTCCCGCATCGGTTCAACCATCAGTCTTTGCGCCCCTGGTGTCTGACCACTGTCTAGGTGTCCGTCCGGGTCATCCGGCAGAACCACATCAATGCGTGACACTTCAGCATCCACCATTTGTGGTGTTGATGCAGGCAGATCGTCTGGCTTGTCAGACCAACCGATGGGCTGCTGCCCAAAGGTCCAGGAAGACTCTCGTGGTGGCGCCACAGGTTCACCCATATCTTTGATCCTCAACGTTCGTTTTTCAACTTCTAAATCTGGTTCAGGATACCCGGAAACCCCGGCCAGCCATTGCTGGTATTTATTTTTATCGACCCTGGCCCCCACACTGGGTATCCGGCGATAAAGCGTCATCGCCAGCTGCGACCCAAATCCTGCACCCAACCTCAAGGCATAGTCGGGATGATAGTCACCGCCTGCTGAAAGATTCAGGTCTCCCAGTTCGGGGTCCGCCTGGAAGCTTTTATCAAAATTCGCAATCGGCGGCACCCGCCCTAATTCCAACGCTTTCACAGCCAGCACATCCTCAACGCCCACGCCCATGGAGTGACCGGTATAGCCCTTGGTATTGGCAATGATCACCTGTTTGGCATGCTCGCCAAAGGTATGCCGCAGCGAATAAATTTCAGCAGATGCACTCCCACCCCTTGCCGGCGTATACGTCTCATGCGAGACAAACACCAGCTTAGAGGCAATCTCAGCCCGCTGAATACCAAAACGCTGTTCGGCAGTCGCCAATAGTCGGTCCATCACGCCGCTGACATGGTCCACATTCAAACGCGTCCCATGGAAGGCGCTGTTAGCAAATTCAGACGAGAGCACTTCACAAATGCCGCTCATCCCCCGTTCTGCCACAGCATCCTGGGCTTCCACAACCAATGCGGCAGCCCCCATGCCGATGATCATCCCATTTCTGCGCCGGTCAAAGGGCAGCGCTGCCAGACGCAGATCCCCTTCAATCGTTGCGGCACCGCTGGCCATCAGTGCAGACCCAATCCATTTCATCAAATTTCCACTGGCCACATCATCGCCAGCCACCACGATCACCCTGCGGCAGCGTCCGGTGCGGATCCAGTCCTCAGCGATTGCCACAGCCTGGGTCGTAGAGGCACAGGCGCCATTGACGTGCGTATTGGGGCCGCGTGCACCGATATATTCTGCAAATTGTGAGTGTCCCATCGTCAAGATTCGAAAGACAAAATTCCGGTCAAGATGATAATTTTTTTCCTTGATGGCAGTTTCCAGTGCGGCCATGCGATCTGCCAGGAGCTGCCTGGCAGTGCCTGCTTCGCCATCGAGTTGGTCAAAGACGACCTTCAGACTTTCCAGCTCGTTTTGCATATTTTTATGGTCATGGTAAGAGTCCAGCTCCTCTGCCATGCGCGAAAGGCCAGGGAAAGCTGAGGCAAAAATCACACCGGTTTCGTCTGCCATCGCCTGGGGCAATTTCCAGCGATCGGGGATATAAGACCCGACGGTCGTCTTTTTATAAGACATCACCAATGGAATGCCGGCTTCACGCAGCGCATCAACACCGGCTGCGATCGCCAGCTGGGTGGAAATATCATAGGTATTGACGCGGTCAGGCGGCAGCCCAAACTCTTCGGCCAGGTCAAACGACCCTGGCTGCCCGGCCAATTTGATCGTCTGCTCCATCTGGTCCAGTTCGATCATCTGGGCACCGGCTGTAGATTTAACCAGGCGGATAACAGATTTATCCAGCATCTCCTGCCGGGTTTCATCTGGAATCGGTTCAATAAAGATCTCGCCGTTTAATAACCGCTCGACATTATCTTCAGCAAAAACAGGTTTATTTTTGCCCGGCAGCCCCAACCCTGTTCCACTGATGACCACAGAGCCAGTCAGGGCATGCGTCGGTGTTGTGTCCATGTCTGGTTGTACAGCCTGTGACGATTCTTCAACTGCAACCTGGACGGGTGCAGATGCTTCCTCTTTACCACCCATCGGGATGCCAGCCGCAAGCAGACAGGCAATCGTCTCATTGAATGAAACTAACCCGCCTTTACGGGGATGATTGGTGGCAGTCACATAAATATCATCTTTGTCAGCTAATATTTCTGAGACCAGTACGTTCAACACCCGTTTTGGCCCGACCTCCACGAAAACACGCCCGCCGGCATCATACAGCGTCTGCACACATTTAACGAACTGCACCGGTGAATGCACCTGGGCAGCCAAAATATCGAGGATTTCTTCCCGTTCACTCGGGTACCAGCCTCCATGCACATTGGCCACAATGGGCAGCTGCGGTGCTGAAATATGCATCTCGCTGATCGTTTGCCGTAACGGCTCGCTGGCAGGTTGCACAATTTTTGTATGAAAAGCCTGTGAAACCTGGATTTTAACAGCCTGGTAGCCAGCCGCGGTAAATGCAGCCACAACCTCGTCGATCGCGGGAGTTGTACCGCCGATCACAGACTGGTTAGGGCTGTTGATGTTGGCAATCACAGCATAACCATCAATTTGATCTACAATAGCCTGCACATCTGCCAGGGGTGCCGTCACAGCAGCCATGCAGCCGCCATCACCATTCCCGGTTTTGCTCATTTCCTGGCCGCGGGCTGAAACAACCCGCAGTGCATCTTCAAAGGGCAGCACACCGGCTGCCACCAGCCCAGCGTATTCACCGAGACTGTGCCCAGCCACCATATCCGGCTGGTAGCCATATTCAGCCAGCATGCGCAGCAACGCCACATTACAGGTTAACACGGCTGGCTGGGTGATGATCGTGTTTTTCAGTGCCTCTTTACCACGGGCCTGGTCCTCTGCATCGCCTTCAACAAAGATAAAATCGGTCAGCGGCTTGCCTAAGATCGGGCTCATAACGGCATCCGCTTCGGCGTAGGTCTCACGTACCACTGGGACGATGTCGATCAGGTCGCGGAGCATGTTCACATACTGCGAGCCCTGCCCGGGGAACATAAAAGCGACTTTTCCAGCCTGCCCCTGACCATAGCGGATACCCTGTCCTGCCAGTGCAAACCAGATCTTCGGGTTATCTCCATTCAGCGCCTGGATGGTTTTATTCACCTTTTTAACCAGGTCAGCGGCGTCATCAAAATCAATCGCGATCCGTTCCGGCCTGGCGACTGCCTCTCGGGTTGGGAATTCTCTAGCCGGCAGTATGTCCTGTTCAGCAGAAGCTGCGGCTTTTGCCAGCCTTTCAGCCAGTTCAGCCTGTGAATCTGCTCCGATGAACAGCAGGTTTCGCAGCGGCTGCTTGGTGTTATTGTTTTGATTAAACTGTTCAGTTTTTGGTTCAACTTTTACTTCGACAACTTTATCGTTTAGCGGTTCAATAAATGCTTCACCTTGCTGGGATGCAGGTGAACTGTCCATCACAAACTGGATCACTTTTTCAAGCGTGTTGTAATCGGATAAGCGCAGGTCTTCTCGCCGTTCAATCCCATAATGCTCCCGGATGTTGAGGAACATTTCAGCCTGTTTGACTGTGTCCACCCCCAGGTCTGCTTCCAGGTCGAGCTGCAGATCAAGCATGTCCGTCGGGTAGCCTGTTTTCTCGCTGATCAACTGCAGAATAAAGGCTTCCACCGATTCTGCTGATCGTGCTGCATCTGAGACAGGTTCCTCAGTGATAACTGCTGCTTCTTGAATTGTTTCTGGTTCTTCAGTCGTTTCCGCGCCATCTTGTAAAGTTGTAGTTATTTCACTGCCAGAACCGGCATGGTCGATCACAAACTGGATCACCCGCTCGAGCGTGTTGTAATCCGTCAGCCGCAGGTCTTCTATCCGTGGGATGCCAAAGTGCTCCCGAACAGCAGCGAATAACTCTGCCTGCTTAACGGTATCAATACCTAAATCCGCTTCAAGATCCAGTTCCAAATCGAGCATTTCCACCGGGTAGCCGGTTTTTTCACTGACCTGCGCCAGGATATAAGCCTGGACGGCCGCTTGGTCAACGAGTACGTTGACTGTTGGTTGATCTGGCTGGGCAGCAGGTGCTGACGCTTCAGCAGCCGCCATAACTGTGGTTGAACGGGTTGGTTTTTCGTGCAGCCCGGGAACATATTCCTCGAGGACGACATGGAAATTGGTGCCGCCAAAACCAAAGGAACTCACCCCAGCTCGCCTGATCTGGCCGGGCTGATTTTCCCAGGGCTGCGATTGTGTGTTGACATAAAATGGCATCCGCTCAAAGGCGATACCCGGGTTAGGTGTATTGAAATTCGCTGAGGGCGGCAGCGTTTTATGGTGCAGTGCCAGGACTGATTTAAGCATCCCGGCCGCACCGGATGCACTCTTCAGGTGGCCGATATTAGATTTCACAGAACTCAGCGCGATGGAATGCACTGGCAGTCCGTGTTCCTCAAAAACAGTATGCAGGGAATTGACCTCAACCACATCCCCTACCCGGGTTGATGTGCCATGCCCTTCGATCAACCCGGCTGATGCCGGGGTTATACCGGCGCTCTCCCAGGCACGGGTGACCGCTTTGACCTGCCCGACCGGGTTCGGTGCAGTAATACCTTTGCCAGCACCGTCACTGCTGCTGCCAATCCCCCGCAGAACAGTATAAATTGGGTCCTGGTCTCTTTCAGCATCCTCTAACCGCTTGAGCAAGAACACTGCCGCGCCTTCACCCATCACAAACCCATTCGCCCCCGCGTCATAGGGACGTGAGCCGTCCGCGCTGATCGCGCCGATCTTGCTAAATTTCACATAAGCTTCGATACCCATCCCGGTATCAATCCCACCGGTGACCGCCGCATCAAACCGATGGGCATTCAGACCCTCAACTGCAGCCTGCAAAGCTGCGAAAGATGAAGCACAGGCAGCATCCGTCACAAAATTTGGACCGCGCAGGTTAAACACATTGGCAACCCGTCCAGCGATCACATTGGCCAGTTCGCCTGGCATCGTATCTTCACTGACAGGCAAAGTATGCATCCGGAATTGTTCAATTGCCTGATCCTTGAGTGCCTGCTGCACATTGTCAGGCAGCCCTTGAAAGGCTGGTGTCTCTTCTAACGCCCGCACAAATTCAGGCAGACGGATTCTAAGCGTGGTCGCATAATGCAGTTCACCTGCCAGCGCATTGCCGAATATCACCGCCGTGCGATCGGTGTTCAAAGGCCGTTCCGGGTAACCATAATCAAGCAAAGCCTGACGGGTGCAGGCAATCGCCCATTTCTGGGGAATATCCATGGCTTTCTGCACATTGGGCGGGATGGGGATCTTCCACTGCAGGGGCTCAAAACTGTATTGGGTTACAAAGCCGCCAATTTTGCTGTAAGTCTTGTCAGGGGCCAGGTGCTGCGGATCATAATATAAATTCGTCAGCCAGCGAGATGCAGGTACTTCGCGAATGGATACCTTTGACTCGAGGATATTCTGCCAGAAGTTGTTCACGCTTTCCGCATCTGGCATGATCGTGCCTAAACCGATAATTGCAATGGGTTGATATTCGTACATTGTCGTACCTCCTATAAAGACTGGCTGATAGCAGCCAGCAGATCGCCTTTTTCCACGTCCTGTCCTGGTTCAACGGCGATGGTTTTAATCTCACCTGAGGCAAGAGACCGCATTTGCATTTTCATTTTCATTGATTCCATGATCACCAGCACATCCCCTTCAGCCACAGTCTGGCCTTCTTCCACCAGCACCTCCACCACGACCCCCGGCATAGGTGCCCGCAGGTCGCCGTCAGTGTATTGACCCTGAGTAGGCCGTAACCGTTGATGATAATGTTCCACTTTCACTTCTATTTTTTGCCGGCCGATCAACACTTCTACGGTGCCCTGGCTGGTTTGGTGGATATAAATCTCAATAGCTGCATTGCCGCGCTTGAGCAGGTATAAACCGTTGCCTTCCAGCGACACCAGCTCTACATCCAGCGTTTCGCCGTTCACGGTAGCCTTATCGCCTGTCAGGTTAACCTGGTATTCATTCTCGTCAATCAATACGCTGTAGAGAGTCATCGATTAACCCTCTCCCTGCAGCTGCTCACGCCATGCAGCCTGCCGCCATCCATCCAGGTTATCCATCCGTTTAGCGGTGTTCTTCATTTCCTGGTTGCGCATGAACAGCGCAGCAGCCAGTGCCACTTCCCGTTCAAACATTTCCTCACGCACCTGGATCACCGGTTTGAATTCGTCCAGGTAGGATGTGGTCACACCGCCGGCCATGAATGGCGGGCTTTCAATCACCTGCCGGAGAAATTCGAGATCCGTTGCCACACCGGCGATATGGAATTCCCGCAAGGCACCCTGCATCCTGTGGATAGCAGCCGTCCGGCTTTCACCCCATGCCGTCAGCTTGGCCAACAGGGAGTCATATGTTGGTGTAACGGCCATACCCTGAAATAAGGCGCTGTCCAGCCGGATGCCTGGCCCACCCGGTTCTTTCACATACGTGATCGTCCCGATGGATGGGACAAACCCGGCAGCAGGATCCTCTGCTATGATCCTGGCTTCAATCGCTGCCCCATGCAGTGAAATTTGTGACTGCCGGTAGCGCAGCGACCCGCCCATGGCCAGCATGATCTGTTCCCTGACCAGGTCAATCCCCGTCACCAGCTCCGTGACCGGGTGCTCCACCTGCAGCCGGGGGTTCAATTCTATAAAATAAAACTGGCCGTTCTGATCCACCAAAAACTCAACTGTGCCCAGGCTTCTATAATTCAAACCCTTACACAGGCGGAAAGCAGCATCATACAGGGCGTGCCGAAGTCGGTCAGAAAGGCCCGGTGCCGGCGCTTCTTCGATCAGTTTTTGACGTCGGCGCTGGATCGAACATTCACGCTCACCCAGGCACAACACCCGGCCATTACCGTCTCCCAGCACCTGCACCTCGATGTGGCGTGCCTGCTGCACCATCGACTCTAAGAACACCGTATCATCGCCAAACGCAGCTTCAGCCTCAGACCGGGCTTCATCAATCACATCCTGCAGCTCTTGGGGTGACCTGGCCAATCGAATACCGCGTCCCCCACCGCCAGCAGAAGCTTTCACCAATACCGGGTACTGCACCTGCTCCGCAAAAGAAAGAGGCACTTCTCTCGGCAGCGGCTCTTCCGTACCGGGGATCACCGGGAGGCCGGCGTCCATGGCAGCCTGCCGGGAGGCAACCTTGTCACCAAACAAGGCAATCGTGCTGGGTTTGGGGCCGATAAAGACCATCCCCGCGTCCTCCACAGCCTGGGCGAATTCAGCGTTTTCCGATAAAAACCCATATCCCGGGTGGACTGCATTCGCATCGGCTTTTTTAGCTGCGCCAAGAATTGCTTTAATGTTCATATAGCCTGACTTATCACCCAATGGGATGGCTTCATCCGCCATGCGCACATGCAGGCTGTAGGCATCCAGTTCGGAATAAACAGCTACGGAGGGCAAGCTCAGCTCGCGACAGGCCCTGATCAGGCGGATGGCAATTTCTCCACGGTTGGCAATCAATATTTTCATCATCGTCTCACAGGGGCATATTGCCGTTTTTACGGCGTGAAAGTGTCTGGCGTTTGTTCCGCAGCATATCAAACGCTGCAATCAGCTTGATGCGGCATTCTTCAGGCTGGATCACATCATCCAAATATCCCCGGGAAGCTGCCTCATAGGGGTTAGCCAGCTCATCCCGATAGGACTGAACCAGCGCATGTTCCTTGGCTGCAGGGTCTGGGTCGGCCGCGATTTCATTTTTGAACACAATTTTAACCGCACCGGCCGGTCCCATAACAGCGATTTCTGCTCCTGGCAGCGCCAGATTGATATCACCACGCAGGTGTTTGGAACTCATCACGATGTATGCGCCTCCGTAGGCCTTGCGCAGGATCAATGAAACCTTCGGTACAGTCGCTTCAGCATAGGCATAGATCATCTTTGCGCCGTGCCGGATGATCCCGCCATGCTCCTGAGCGACGCCGGGCAGAAAACCAGGTGTGTCAACCAGCGTCAGCAATGGAATGTGAAAGGCATTACAAAAACGGATGAACCGTGCGCCTTTATCGGATGTATCGATATCCAGCACCCCAGCCAGGTGATCCGGCTGGTTGGCGACCACGCCTACGACCTGCCCATCCAAACGGCAAAAACCAATCACGATGTTCTTGGCGAACTCAGGCATGACCTCGAAAAAATCGCCGTCATCGCATAGTGTCTGGATAACTTTATGAATATCATAGGGGTCGTCGGCTGATTCGGGAATCTGCTGCGCAATCTCCGCCGTCAAACGCTTGGGGTCATCACCCCCCTGCACAACCGGGGGCTGGTCGAGATTATTGGCCGGCAAAAATGAAAGCAGCCAGCGCACCAGTGCCAATATGCCCTGATCATCTTCCGCTGTAAAATGCGCCACGCCGCTGCGGGTAGTATGCACCAGCGCACCGCCGAGATCATCTGAGCTGATATCCTCGTGAGTCACCGCCTGGATCACTTTCGGCCCTGTGATGAACATATTGCTGGTCTGATTGACCATGAATACAAAGTCGGTGATAGCCGGTGAATACACCGCACCGCCTGCGCAGGGGCCCATGATGACCGAGATCTGTGGGATCACACCTGAATTACGCACGTTGCGAAAGAAGATATCGCCATAGCCTGCCAGTGCATCCACACCCTCCTGGATGCGGGCACCACCTGAATCATTCAACCCGATCAGCGGGCAGCCGTTCTCATAGGCCAGATCCATCAGGTGGGAAATTTTCTGGGCATGCGCTTCACCCACCGAGCCGCCAATTACTGTGAAATCTTGAGCAAACAGGTACACCTGCCTGCCGTCAACGGTGCCCCACCCGGTCACCACACCATCGCCGTAGGGATGTGAGTCGTCCATCCCAAAGCGGGTCGCCCGATGTGTGGTGTACATGCCCACCTCATGAAAACTGCCGGGGTCCAGCAGGATCTCGATCCGTTCACGAGCGGTCAGTTTGCCGCGCTGGTGCTGGGATTCAACGCGTGCTTCCCCTCCACCCGCCTGCGCTTGAGTACGTTTTTGTTCCAGACTTTCCTTATTCAAACTTAGAGCCTCCAATACTATTGATATATCAAAAACCTGGTTTTCCGCTGGATGAAACAAGAAAATCAGGCGTTTTTTGAGGTGCATTGTTTTCGGGTCAAAGGTTACCGGTTCGAACAGCGAACAGAATTTGACATATCTATCCAAACAAACACTAAACTATGGCTTGGGTTTCGCAATTGAACATTATCGTTTGGTTAAAATCGACTCCAGGCCGTATTAACTGCAGGAAATTGATTATATTCAACCCTTCCTGAACCTCGTACAATGGGATTGTACCGGGATCAACCCCTCATATCCTCTCAATTATGGTATTCTTCCGCATCGAACCGGTATAATTTGGGTTAAACCCCCTGAACAAGACTGAAAGGTTTCGCCAATGGATTTTCTCAGACAAATTAAACTCATCCAGGGGGGGATGGGTGTGTACGTTTCAAATTTTCGGTTGGCCAGTGCGGTGGCAGCTGCCCGCCCCGGCCTGACTGCCGGGACCGTCTCAGGTACCGCATTAGATGTGGTGCATGTACGCCTCTTGCAGCTTGGCGACCCGGGTGGGCACATCCAGTCTGCGTTGCAGGCATTTGATGCCCAGTTCCAGGTTGAGATTGGCGCAAGGATTATTCAAGAATATTTTATCGAGGGTGGTAAACAGCCCGGTGAGCGTTATAAATTAGGACCCAGGCAAAGGTTTTACACACCTGATAGGAGCCAGGCACTCCCTGTGCCTGGCGATAACCCAACGCCCATAGACCTGACGGTAGACGAATCGTTGATCGAGATCCTGATAGCGACAGGTTATGCGGAGGTCTGGCTGGCAAAACGAGGCCATAATGGCCGCATCCTGATCAACTTCCTGCACAAAGTTCAGCTGCCGCTGATCTACGCCCTTTATGGGGCCATGCTGGCCGGTGTGGACGGGATCGTTGTCGGTGCCGGCAACCCGGATGGGCTTCCGCGGGATGTTTCCAATCTTGCGGTGCATCAGCCGGTTTCCACTGAAGTTCCCCTGCTTTATCGTGAGTCCGGTGAGACATTTCTGGTCACCTTCGACCCATCTTCCATCGCCGGCGGCAGGCTGGCTCAAAAGCCCCTCCAGAGACCGGCATTTTTAGCCATTGTTTCATCAGAGGGATTGGCAGCAGCGCTCGCCAACAGCCCCAGCGGCCCGCCTGATGGGTTCATCATCGAGCATCACACCGCTGGCGGCCATAATGCACCGCCGCTGGGTCCCTTGCAAAAGGATGCGCTGGAACAGCCGATTTATGGTCAGGAGGATGAACCTGATTTCGAGGTGATCCGCCAGCAGTCGCTGCCCTTCTGGCTGGCGGGTGGTTACGGCAGCCCCAGCGGGTTGGCCAAAGCTCAACAGGTCGGTGCAGCCGGTGTGCAGGTCGGCACAATTTTTGCATTGACGCAGGAATCCGGCCTCGCCCCAGAACATAAGATGGCGGTCCTCTCAGCATTACGCACAGGCACAACCGATGCAGACCTGGTGCGCACCACACTGTTTTCACCAACGGGTTATCCCTTCAAAGTCGCACAATTGGCAGGGACACTGTCTGAAGAAACTGTCTACCAAAATCGGACTCGAGTCTGCGATCTGGGCTTCCTGCAGCAGCGCGGGTTTGATAAGCCTGCGCCGGATGGGGCACGACAGGTCTTCCAGCGCTGCCCGGCTGCCCCGTTAGAGGACTTCAAACGCAAGCGCGGGCTGCCCTTCAATGCCGCGGATAAACGCTGCCTGTGCAACGGGCTTCTCTCAGCTGTTGGCCTGGGGCAAATCCACCCTTCCCGAGGTGAAGAACCGGCTATCGTCACATTAGGCAACGACCTTTCTGGCGTCCGCCGCCTCTCACGCTGCGGCCAGACGCTCTACTGGGCTGAAGATGTGGTCCGAGATCTATTAGAGGAAGTGTAAACTTCCAAAATAATATTTTTTGTGGATATCACACACCGAAAATTCTCAACACCCTTCGAGCAGGGTGCCATCTATCCTTTCACAAACAATTGACACGCCGGGGGATTTATCTATAATAGTACCAATCAAAAAACACATCCAAAAACAGATCTCAAACGTCCCTGTCACTCACCAGAAAGGGTAAAAATTGATGAAAGACCTGCTCCAAAACCTCCCCAAAGTTGAGCTGCATCTGCATATCGAAGGCACGCTTGAACCGGAATTGATGTTCACCATCGCCGATCGCAACAAGGTGAAACTCAACTTTCAATCCGTGGACGAGGTCAAAGAGGCCTATGCCTTCACCAACCTGCAGTCATTCCTGGATATTTATTATGCCGGTGCGCGGGTTCTGCAGCACGAACAGGACTTCTATGACCTGACCTGGGCATACCTTGATAAGGTCAATGCTCAAAATGTCCGCCACACCGAGATCTTCTTTGACCCCGAAACCCACACCGATCACGGAGTCCCCTTCGAGGTGGTTATCGAGGGCATCCATAAGGCGCTGGTTGATGCGGAAAGTGCCTTTAACATGACCACAAGGCTGATCCTGTGCTTCTTGCGGCATAAGAGTGCGGATATCAGCAGTGCCTTCCAAACACTCGAGCAGGCACTACCCTATAAGGACTGGATCATCGCGGTGGGTCTGGACTCATCCGAGGTGGGGCACCCGCCGGAGAAGTTTGTGGAGGTGTTCGACAAAGCCCGTGCCGAGGGTTTTCTGACCGTCGCCCATGCCGGCGAGGAAGGCCCGCCGGAATACGTCTGGCAGGCACTGGACCTGCTCAAAGTTAAAAGAATCGATCATGGCGTGCGCAGCGAGGAAGACCCGAACCTGATGGAACGATTGATAGCAGAACGCATCCCCCTGACCGTCTGCCCGCTCTCCAATACCAGACTGCGCGTCTTTGACGAAATGGACGATCATAACATCCAGCGATTACTGGCAAGCGGTTTATGCGTCACGGTCAACTCGGACGACCCGGCCTACTTCGGCGGCTATATGAACGAGAATTACACCGCCATCCAGAAGGCATTAAACCTGACGAAAGGTGAGATCTTCCAGCTGGCCAGGAACAGCATCGAAGCCGCCTTCCTCGAGCCCGAGCGCAGAACAGAACTCACCGCCGAACTGGATGATTTTATCAGAGAAAATTCTTAAAGTACTTTTAAGCTGGCCATTATTGCAGGATGAAATTTATTTAACAAATCCTGTGGGTGTATTACTAAAATTTCATGTTATGGAGCGCGGACTCATGCATTCAACCCGCAGGGTGTAAATGTCAGTCCGCAAAAACCACACAGCACCTGGTGTTTGTCCGCACTAGTCAGTTAATTGCATAAGATATTTACCTTGATAGATCATCGTCCATCACACCTGTTTATCAATGAATGCTGGTATTTCATTACAGCACATACAGCAGGAAAAACACCTAGACTTGTTTCCGATGCTCACAAAAATATCTAGAAAGATACATTTTTGCAATTGATCGAATCATTCGGGATTAACATAACTGCCTGGGTCCTCCTGGTTGATCATTATCACCTCATGTGTTACTTCAATGAAAGCCAAAAAATACCAAAATTCATCCAGAGATTGCACGGTCTGACGGCTTTCCAACTAAACAAATATGATCAAAAGCAAGGCAGGTCGGTTTGGTACAGCTATTAGGATCGGTATATCAGGGATGATCAAGACTATTGGCGGCGGTTTAATTACATACACAATAATCCTGTTAAACATGGGTATGTGCAACAGCCTGAGAACTGGCAGTTTTCCAGCTTTCATCAAAATCTAAACGCATTCGGCAAGAACAGGATGGATGAAACCTTCAATAATGATCCAGTGTTTGATAATGACTTTGAAACCGGTGAATGAGTGTTTTAGGCATTAATGCGGACTGAAGTCCGCACTCCAGTTATTACTAAATATTTCCATAAGGTGAACTCCGGTTGCCTGCACTGAGCCCGCAGGGCGTGAGTGTGATTCCACCATTTTTTGGTGCGCACAAACCGGTGCGCACCCTGCATCAATTCCGTCACTGCGAGCCTGCGAAGCAGTCTTCTAATTTCAAGATCAAGCTATTAACATCGGGAAATGATAATTACTAAAACTAAATCCCCGGGATTTTCATATCTAACCTAAACTGACAATACCGTCACCAAATCCCGGGGATTTTAAAATATTCGGTTGGTGGACTCCGGTTGCCTGCACTGAGCCCGCAGGGCGTGAGTGTAAGTCCACCATTTTTTTTACTTAAAACGAAAACCGCTCTGACCGGATCCGCCTTCTCGGCACACCCAATTCCCTCAAATGGCCAGTGACCAAATTCATCATGATCTTCGGGCCGCAGACATAAAAATCCATCTCACCCCCGCCATCCAGGCATGGAAGCGGTACATCCGGTCCATCCCAAAGTGCTTTTCAATGAACTTCAACCGCGCGCTGATGATCAGCTGGTTGACCAGCCAGGTGAACGCCACCGCTGGGCGAGCTGAAGATCAACCCGGTCGGGATCGTGGGAATCAGAAAATACAACGCCAGCAAGAAGAGTTTAAAGACCGTCATCAATTTCCATCCTTTTTAGTTTTTGTTCATAACCAGAGCACCGCTCAGTATAATGCCGATGATTAATTTATAACATGAGACAATCCGGAAAAAGGATGAAATGATTGAGTAGTTGAAGGGGGCATTTTTATTCACAATATCCAAAGGGGGTATTATCAAGGCAATTTAAATCACAATTTCTCTGCACAGCAAACCTTTTTTAAAGATACAAGGTCACGCTTCCAGCGTGACAGTCACGTGGGTCTTGGTAGACCACACATAACCTTAAAACCCACGTTGTCATTAGTATGATGAGATAATTGAAAAGGACACGACAGGCCGATTGTCATTCGGTCAGAAAGGCCGTTTCGCAGTGCGACCGTCGTGTCCTTCATCAAAATTAGCCCGAACAGTTGAGTGGTCCAGAGAGGCCGAATCAATACTAGTGTGGGCTGATCTTATTATACAAGGAATGACAAAATGAGCGCAAAAAAAGTATATATTGGGATTGACGTTGGAAAAGATTGGCTTGATTTTGCAATATCGGGCATCGACAAAATCTCTCGCTTTGGAAACCACAACCAGGATATTGCAAAACTGGTAGCGCAAATGGAAGTCCTTCAACCCAATCTGATCGCCGTAGAAGCAAGCGGTGGATATGAGGCAGCTTTCGTAGAAGCGCTTATGCTCAACGAACATCGGGTGGCCGTGGTAAACCCCACCAGGGTAAGGGCTTTGGCTAATGCCAAAGGTTTATTGGCCAAGACCGATGCAATCGATGCTCGTAACATTGCATCTTATGCTGAAATGATCAATCCTGAGCCAAATAAACCTCGAGATGATCTAGATTTACGCATTCGGGCTTTGATTATCCGTCGTGAACAACTTGTTGATATCCGTTCGGCTGAAGGAAATCGGCTTGGAACATGCCACGAAAGCATAAAAGCAGATATTCGGGAGCACCTGGATTGGTTGGGACGGCAGATTGGGATCCTGGATGATGAAATCAAGCAACTGGTGAGAAGTTCAGAAGCATGGACCCAACAAACCCAATTGTTGGAAACTATCCCTGGGGTTGGTTTTGTCACCGCAGTTACGATGACAGCCAATATGCCTGAGCTGGGAGAGCTCAATCGTCAAAAGATCGCTGCTCTGGCTGGCCTAGCCCCATATAATCGAGATAGTGGTAAAAAACGAGGAAAACGGCGTATCTTTGGAGGAAGACAAAGTGTCCGTAGAGTATTGTATATGGCTGCTCTGTCTGCAATCAAACACAACCGGGTGATCAAAACTTTCTATGAACGATTGATGAAGAAAGGGAAACCTTTCAAGGTGGCTATTACAGCTTGCATGCGGAAAATGATTACGATTATGAATGTGATGGTTAGAAACACTACACCATGGAGGTGTCCCGGATAATTTTTTCATTTTTCTACTTGACAAATAACACAGTTACTGCGATCACCCGCAGGGGGAGAAGCAATCTCATGATTTCAACTGAACTAGGTCATCTTATTGAGGTTAGTGGTAGGTCACGCTTCCAGCGTGATATAATTAACAAAGATATTAAGAAATATAAATTTTTAGAGGTCGTCCTTTAATTACCGGACGACCTCTTAATATTATTCAAACTTTGAACATGAAAATCCTGATGGACAAATCCAACTCATCTAAAAAACAAGGGGAAGTAATAGATTTCGGTAAATACAGGTTCCTCCCCAGGGATTATCCATGAGACCTTGGTGCTGTTCTTTGGGCCATCTTCCGACTTGATATGCCCGGAATTGCCAGGCTCAAGATCAAGTACGCCGCTGAAATCCGCTTCCCAGTTACCCGAACCATCCAAAGTTGGGTATTGCGAGAGACAGCCAACAGCACTACAAGCCCAAACTTCAATTTCGTTGGTCGGATCTGTTCTGACACCGAACGTTGAAATTTGTGCGGTGCCGCTGAATTGAGCTGTACCACTGATCGTTTCATTCTCTATGTCAATTTCAGAGATTGTTATTTGCCAGGGTTGATATTCAATAGTGTAAATATCATCGGTCATCAATATAATATGTTCAGGGTCCATTGCAAAGAGGGAGATATCAAAAAACACAGAACCAAATGCATCCGAAGTTGCATGCCACACTTCCCCATCTATTGTTAAGGTCACGTTAGCATATTGAGACCATTGAGCACCGGTGATGATTCCTGTTTCGATGAACACATCAATCGATGGATTCGGTACATACCAGTTAATATGAGTTGAATTTCCATTTTCGTCATATTGCCAGGCATAACCAAACGAACCCTGCGAAAGTCCAGGAAATTCGGCTTCCCAAACTCCAGAACCGTCTGCTGAAACAGCTTCCCATATCTGGGGAAACCCAACGCTGGTGCTAACGATAAACACGTCTTCATTTGGGTTTGCGGTTCCGAATATTTGGTCATCATCAAGATCAATATCATTGATTCTTAAATCTATGATCGTATGATCCCGAGCATGTACTCCACCAGTCATACTGACTGTCGTGTCGGCCTCCAGCACATCTGGACCGGTGTAATAATAAACACTACCTTCATTATTGGATGTTTCTTGTAATTCGGTGCCGTCTATACTGAGAGTAATTTCGGTGTTTGGCGGCCATCGGTGCCCTACAACCCAGCCTGAAAGTGGATAAACCATCAAGGTTGGGTCTGGCACGAACCAGAAATCTTGGGTGAGATTTCCTATATCGTCAATTTGATAAGCCCAACCAGTAACACCAGGGATGATTTCAAACGCAGGATCACATTCAGAGAAATCAACCTCCCAAGCTTCTAATCCAATTCCTTCAATAAAAAAGTAACATCTATCTTCTTCATACCCCCCAATAATTTGAACAGGAAGATCCACACTTTTGCTGCCACTGATTTTTTGTGTATTTACATCAATATCTGTCACCAAAACATTAGCCACAACATACTGTGGAGGTTCTAAGCTGCCATCGGTTATTATCACTGTTTGGCCAGGTTGCACATCGAAGGGGTCAAGATTAAAATACACCCTGCCATCTTTATCAGATTTATCTTTCCATTCGAGGCTGTCAATAGAAAGAGTGATTTCAGTATTGGGCGTCCAACCTGCGCTCTGAATGTAATTTGCCGCAGGATAAACGCCGATCACAGGTGACGGAAGAATCCAAAACTCCTGGGTGAAATGGTGCCTTCGCTGATCATATTGAAATACCCAGCCATAAGTGCCAGTGGTGAGCTCTAAGCATTCAGAAAAATCCACCGCAAAATAGTCAAAATCATCTGTCCCAAGATCATAGTAGCACATATCCCCATCACCACCTCCAGTAACTACAATTGGCAGATTTGGGCTTTTACTACCGCTGACAACATGTGAGGTTTCATCTAAGCTTGTAACAGCTAAATCAGCCACATCATACGACTGGGTATAAAAGCCATCCGTGATTGTCACTGTCTGACCGGGCTGTAGATTAAAGGGGTCCAGATGAAAACTGATAATCCCTTGATCATCAGCGGTGGTTCCCCAGCGAAAGCTGCCGATTCTCAGGCTGACTTCTGCATTGGGTGTCCACCCGAATCCCTGAAGAAAGTTTGCTGAATGGAAAACGCCAATCACAGGTGCCGGGATATGCCAATATGCCTGGGTAAAATTGTTATGATCATCATATTGAAAAGCCCAACCCTCAGTAAGAGGTTCAAAAGCTACAGCTGGATCATCACACGAAGAGAAATCGGCCGTCCAGTCACCAGTCTCATCGCTATCAGGTCCCTCCCACACACAATAATTTACTCCATCGGAGGAGGCCGAAACCACGAGATTGCGAAATTCACCATTCGTTGATCCGGTGACGGTTTTTGTTTCTTCGGTAATTTTTAAGATTTTAAGATCAGAAACGGTGTATTCGACTCGATTATTATTACTGTCTTCTAAAACATAAGTCTGTCCAGGCTCGATATCAAATGAATCAATATAAAAATAGCCATTTCCATCTTCACCAGACCACTCGCTCAACCCCTCCCACTCACTGCCAAGCATACTGAGCGAAACCCAAACGTGATGTGAGAAACCATAGCCTGTAATATTATTATTACTGGCTGAATAATCAACACCAACATAGGGCTCTCTGAGATCCCAATATTTTTGGGAAAAATTTCGATTTTCATCGTATTGGGTAGCCCAACCTTCCGTCCCAAGCTCAAAAGTTACCACCTCACAATCTGAGAAAACAGCCGTCCAGTCACTAGTTCCATCATCCCCAACCGCCCACTGAAAACACCAATTCTCTCCATCAGAGGAAGCAGAAACCTCAAGGTTGTTATTGTCACCACTTGTAGTGCCGGTAACGATTTTGCTGTCTTTGTCAATGCCTGAAATTCTTATATCTGCCACGACATGCGATTGGGTATCGGTGCCATCCGTCATTTCCACTCTCTGGCCAGGCTGGACATCACCCGGATCAAGCTGAAAAGAGACAAAGCCAAATTCATCTGAATTCTCTACCCAATCCACGCCAAGAATACTTAGCGTAATTTGGCGATAAGGTAAAAAATTAAAGCCCATGATAAAATCATCTGAATAATTGACTCCAATATTTGGTGCAGTAATGGCCCAATATTCCTGGGTAAAATTACCTTGGGCATCATATTGATAAGCCCACCCATCAGTACCGGGTGCGAAGTTTACGTCTGACTCACACGAAGAGAAATTGGCCGTCCAGGAATTAGAATCAACCCCAACCAAAGGCTCCTTCTGTAAACACCAATTTGCACCATCAAAGGCAGAAACCTCGAGATTGGCAATGCTGCCATCCGTCATGCCGGAGACGGTTTTGGAGACTTCGTCAATCTCTGAAATGCTCAGGTCAGCTACCACGTGCGACTGGGTATTGGTGCCATCCGTTATTTCCACTGTCTGACCAGGCTGGACATCAAACGAATCAAGTTGAAAATAAACATCGCCATTTTCTTCTGCAACTTTTTGAGATTCCAACAACCGTACAATCTCATTCTGATCCTCAACCTGAATTATGAGAGTAATTGCCTCACCGGGTTGGAAATTTGAGCCCTGGATATAATCAGCTGAATGGAAAACACTAATAAATGGAGCATCCCCACCTTCAAGAATGACGGGGGTTTCCCGAGTCATAACCCCTAGTGTTTCTTCTTTTACAGATACAGATCTTACGCTGGAGGTATTGATCAATGCCGGTTTATCAGGCAGCATGGGGACCATTGTGGGGAAACTTGGCTGTGGTTCAACCGTGATGATGACGGCAGCCTGTGCCGATTCGCCTGTGCTGGAAGTCAGCATCAGGTTAAAAAAGACATCCCCGCTGGTATCTGAGTCCGGAAGGTATTTAACCTGGGCATGAGAACCCTCAGGCAGGATCGTCACCCTGCCAGATGCCGGGGCCATTTGCAGCGCCCAAAAATAATGAACACCTGCCAAAGGCGACTTAACATCCAAATTAAAAGAAAGCTCTTGCTGCCCCATCAAAAAATAGTGCATCAAGCTGCCCTGCTCTATTGCAAGTGGGCTGGAAGCAGCATCTTGTTGGGAAGAACTTGCCAGGACGCTTTCAGGCACTGTAATGACCATACTGACCATGAAACTAATTATCATAAACAAACTAAGTAGATAAATTAAAGATTTCTTCGCGGTAAATTTTATTAAATGCATCAATATCTCCTTATCGTCGTTTTGGCTGTTGATTAATCGATTAATTCCAGAATCCCCAATTATCATAAAATTATTCTTGCATTTTCCCAATTGATGTTGTTTAGTGAAAAAAATATTCTCCTGATGACCACCCACAAAACAATTGCCTTAGTTTAATTTCATTCAGCGAATTGTCTTTTAAATACTATTTTTAATTATACAATAACTTTATGAACTTGTGTTGTATGAAATATTACTAATTTTTTGTAATTTCAATCCTTTAATTTTGTTGGTCAAGCACCCCGCATGAAAGTCACGTGGGTCTTGGCAGACCACATGTGACCTACAGCAATATTAACCTATGCGAATTTTTCGTCATGTTGACTCTTTTCCCTGTTGGAAACAAACAACAGGGTTGATCTCACACAGCCTAAAACAAATGGTATTCGTTTCGGTTCGTTTTTGATTGAAACGAATAAATTTTCCAAAAAATTCCCTCTACCCCTTCATCTCCCCTACCTCGATGTGCTAAAATTAACCCGTTATGGCACCTACCGAGCACCTCGAGCAAGTCCTGGCCTCACTACCCGATAAACCCGGCTGCTACCTGATGAAAGACGGCCGTGGCCGCATCATCTACGTCGGCAAGGCAGTCAATTTACGCAGCCGCGTGCGCTCCTACTTCCACGCCGGTGCCCAGGACGACCCCAAAACTGCCAAACTGGTGACCGAGATCGCCGACATCGAGTGGATCGTCGTCGGCTCAGAGCTTGAAGCACTGATCCTCGAGATGACGCTGATCAAGCGCCATAAGCCCCGCTTCAATGTACGCCTCAAGGACGATAAGCGCTACCCCTACATCAAGGTGCACTGGCAGGACCACTTCCCCAAGGTGACCGTCACCCGCCAGATGAAGCAGGATGATGGGGCGCGCTATTTCGGCCCCTACACCAGCGTGTGGGCGGTGCACCAGACGCTCGACCTGCTGCGCAAGATCTTCCCCTACCTGACCTGCAACCGCGACATCACAGGTGAAGATAAGCGCGCCTGCCTGTATTACGACATCAAGCTTTGCACGGCCCCCTGCATCGGCGCGATCAATCAAGATGATTACCGTCAGGTGATCGATGACCTGTGCAAGTTCCTCGAAGGCCGCACAGACCCGGTCGTCAAACGATTGAACAAAGAGATGACAGCCGCAGCCAGCAAGCTGCGGTACGAGAAAGCCGCTGCTATCCGAGACCAGCTGGCGGCAATAGACCGTGTCGTTGAACGCCAAAAGGTCGTCAGCAGCGACCAGACCGACTCCGATGTGATCGCCATGGCCCGCGCCGACGGTGAAGCCTGCGTGCAGGTGTTCTTCATCCGAAGCGGCAAGCTGATCGGGCGCGAATACTTCGTGCTGGAGGGCACCGGGGAAGAAAACGACCAGGAGATCCTCACCGAGTTTGTCAAACAGTTCTATGCCCAGGCTGCCTTTGTACCCGAAACTGTCCTGCTCCCCGAAGAGCTGGCCGAAGCGCAGATCATCGGGCAGTGGCTGCGGGGGCGTACATCTGGTGATAAATTTGAGATCACCGTCCCCCACCAAAAGGTCAGCCGAGAGCTGGTCGAAATGGCCGCCGAGAACGCTGTCGAAACGCTCAACGCCCTGCGCACCCGCTGGGAGGCCGATAAGTCCCGCCAGACTGACGCACTGGTAGAATTACACGAAGCGCTCAACCTGCCCGAGCCGCCCAACCGGATCGAGTGCTACGATATCTCCACCACACAGGGGGTGGCCTCCGTCGGCAGCATGGTCGTATTCGAACAGGGCACACCCAATAAAAAGCTCTACCGGCGTTTCAATATCAAGACCGTGCTGGGGCAGGATGATTTTGCCAGCATGGAAGAAGTACTCACCCGGCGCTTCAAACGCTGGCAGGCAGCCCATGAAACCGAAAACCAGATCGGCAAAAAACCAGACCTGGCCTTCTCGATCCTGCCGGACCTGCTGCTGGTGGACGGCGGCAAAGGGCAGCTCAGCCGGGCTGTGGCTGTGCTGGAGGCGTTCAACCTGCGTGACCGTGTGCCGGTTGCCGGGCTGGCCAAGAGTGAAGAAGAACTCTTCGTCCCCGGTCAGCACAACTCAATCTACTTAGAGCGTCATTCACAGGGGCTCTACCTGGTGCAGCGCATCCGGGATGAAGCCCACCGCTTTGCCATCACTGCCCACCGCAAACGGCGCAGCAAACAGGGGCTGACCTCACGGCTGGATGTGATCTCCGGCGTTGGGCCGGCCCGCCGCAAGGCGCTGATCAATACCTTCGGCTCGATAGACGGTATCAAAGAGGCATCAGCAGAAAAGATTGCTGAAATTAAGGGCATCACGCTTGAAATGGCCCAATCCATCAAAGTACAGTTAGAATAAGGGTAACTACTCAGCATATGAGGATATAGGGGGTGCCATGTCGCAGCCTGAACAGTTATAATAAGGATAGAATAAGGATAATTTATGAGCAAAAAAGAACAAAATAAATCAACAAAATTTCGGGTCTACCAGGTTGTGATGGCATTGATCGCCGTGATCATGATCATCTCAATGGTCGCCATGGCCATCCGGTTCTAGAGAGACCGACCTTTGGCAGGTTTAGGCTGGCTGGATACCAGCAATATTCCATTTGATGCGCTCCTCCTGCTGGAGCCGTTCCATGCGGCTTACCTGGCAGAACGCAGTCCGGATGCGGCGATGGGGACGGCTCTCGCAGCCAACCCGGCAGTCGCCTGGTATTTGGCACAGATTCATCCCCCCATTCAGCCCTATCTCGATAATTGCCAGGCATTGGCAGGTCCCAGCCCCACACCAGAAGCGGTTCGCCAGGCTGAACGAGCTGTTCTGGACACCATGCAGGACTGGCTGATCTATGTGCTCGACCCGGCCAAATATGATCAATTGGCATTTCTAGCCTGGCCGGATGAGTCACTTCTCAGCATGGCCGATTTCAACGACAAGATCGTGTTAGATATCGGTGCGGGCACCGGCAGGCTGGCATTCACCGTTGCACCGCAGGCAAAAACGGTCTATGCGGTCGAACCGGTTGCCAACCTGCGCCGTTATATTCGCGAAAAAAGTGCCCGGCTTGGGCTGTTAAACGTGTATGCCATCGACGGGCTGATCACCCAAATTCCATTGGCGGATGATTTCGCCGAGATCCTCATGGCCGGGCATGTCTTCGGGGACCACCTCGACCAGGAACTGGCCGAGATCACCCGGGTCGTCCGGGATGGCGGCATGATCTTATTGCACCCCGGCACGAATGCAAAAAATGACGATGATGCCCATCATTTCCTGGTCGGAAAAGGCTTTGCTTTTGATACCTTCGAAGAACCGGGGGACGGGCTTAAACGAAAATATTGGAAAACGATCACTAAATAATCTCATTGGAGGAAAAAAGGATGACCAAAGACAATGGTTACCAGTTTGTCGAGAACACCAAGTATCCCAACCTGAGTGAACCGGGCCAAAAACAGGGGCTGCCCCAACCGCCGTTCGAAGTCCCGTTGGAAGCCGGCAAACCACTGATTGACTTGCCGAAACCAGAGGTAATTGAGATTGGTGGTTATGACCTGCGCAAAGCCATCGAAGACCGCCGCACCATCCGCAACTACAGCAAAGATCCGCTCTCACTGGAAGAACTTGCCTACCTGCTGTGGGTCACCCAGGGCATCGTCGAGATCAACCCCAAACGCGGCGTCCCCCTGCGGACTGTCCCCTCAGCCGGCTGCCGGCATCCCTTTGAGACCTATCTCTCGATTAACATGGTCGAGGGGCTGGAACCCGGCCTGTACCGTTACAAGTCCAGCAGCCATCAGCTGGTAGCCCTGAAAATGGATGTGGGTTTCAACGAGAAGCTGACAGAAGCCTGCCTTGGGCAGCGTCATGTTGCCGCCAGCGCAGTAACCTTCATCTGGGCAGCGATCCCCGAACGAACGGTGTGGCGATATTCTGAACGCAGCTACCGCTATCTTTATATAGATGCCGGCCACGTCTGCCAGAACCTGCACCTGGCGGCTGAATCGATTGACTGCGGATTATGTGCCATCGGCGCGTATGATGATGACCAGGCGGATAATTTGATGGGTTTCAACCCACCGGAGATGTTCGTCATCTATATGGCAACGGTAGGTAAAAAGAGAGATTAATAATTCATTGCGATAGTAGGGGCGAGGCCTGTCTTCGATTCCTCGACACTTCGTGCCTCGCCCCTACATTTTTTAATAACAAAATTCTTATGTGTCCTTAGTGCACTTTGTGTCCTTTGTGGTTAATAATATCGTGCGCTAAAATCTACTTGCCCAACCTGGCACGTTCCTCATCCACAATTCCAGGATCCAATTTCTTGAACAGTGCTGCCGGCTGGTTGAACGGCTTATCAGGTACCAGCACCCGCAGCTGCCAGAGATCAGCAACCCCTGCAGAAAGCGAATCAGCCGGGTCATACATCATGACTGTATGCGTGCTCAACTCGTCTTTCACTTCCCGTGTGGCCAGTTTGCCAAAAATAGGCTGCTCATAGCCCAAATACTTATGCAGCTTTTCGCAGGTATGCGGTAAAAAAGGTGCAAAGATGATTTTCAGCCAGTCAATCGCCTGCATGGCAGTGTAGATCGTCTTGGCGGCCTCTTCTTTGTTTTCTTTGATCTCAAACCAGGGGGCCGCAGTATCGAGATACTTGTTAACCTCTGCCGCCAGCCGCATCCCCTCGTGGATGGCTGCCCGCAGTTTAACTGCCTCCAAATGCGACTCAACTGTATTAAAGCCCTCCCGCAGCGTCTCTAAAAGCGCGTCATCCGCCTCACGCAATGTGCCGGGGTCAGGCACCAGACCTTCCCAGTGTTTGTAAGCAAATGAAAGCACCCGGTTGGCCAGGTTTCCCCAGGTGGCGACCAGTTCATTATTATTGCGCTGATAAAATTCCTCCCAATCCCAATCGGAGTCCCGATTTTCTGGCATGTTGACCGTCAGGTAATAGCGCATCGGGTCAGGGTCATAACGTTCAAGGAATTCCAAACCCCACACAGCCCAATTCTTGCTGCCTGACAGTTTGCGCCCTTCCAGGTTCATGAACTCATTGGCCGGAACATCATAGGGCAGTACCAGCGGTTGTGGACTTTCGTTGCCCATCTTGGCATCAAATGACTCACCCACACCAATCAATTCAGCCGGCCAGATGATGGCATGAAAGGGGATATTATCCTTCCCGATGCAGTAAAAAGCCTTTGTGTCGGGGTTCGTCCACCAGTGACGCCATGCATCCGGGTTCCCCGAGAGCAGCCCCCATTCAACCACACCGGAAAGGTACCCGATCACCGCTTCAAACCAGACATACATGCACTTTCCGTCCCAGCCCTCCACAGGGACAGGGATGCCCCATGCCAGGTCACGGGTGATCGGCCGGCCGTGCAGACCGTCGGTCTCAATCTGTCCCAGCGACTGCCGGATCACATTCGGCCGCCAGTAGTCCTGGCGTTCACGCAAGAAATCTGCCACCGGGGTTTGTAACTTTTCCAGGTCCAGGTAAAAATGAGTCGTCTCCCGCAGTTCCGGTGTGGACCCATCGATCATTGACTTTGGATCAATCAATTTTTCGGCTTCTAACAGATGACCGCAGGCATCGCACTGATCGCTGCGAGCCTTGCCGGCGCCACAAATATAACAGGTTCCCTCCACATAACGATCGGGTAAAAAACGTTCCTGTGAGGTCGAGTACCACTGCCGGGATGCCTCAGTATACAGGTAGCCATTTTCCTTCAGTGATAAAAATAGTTTGCTGGCCACATCAAAATGATTGCTGGTATGGGTGCTGGTGAAGATATCATAGGTCAAACCCAGCTTTTGAAAGAGTTCAATGAATTCAGCATGATACTGCTTGTAAACCTCTTCAGGTGTGAGGCCTTCCTCATCCGCCCTGACGGTCACCGGTGTGCCGTGTGAATCCGACCCTGAAACCATCATCACATCCCTGCCGCGCAGGCGGTGATACCTGGCGAGAATATCTGCTGGCAGGTACGCCCCGGTGATATTACCCACATGGATTTTTGCACTGGCATAAGGCCACGCCACAGCCACTAACACAGGTTCCGTCATAACTTCCTCCTAATATTCAAATCATACATGCCAGGTAACTGCTCAGGCTGCCTTGCAAATGAAAGGTCGGGGGTGTGGTGTGGCGGC
>CAZCBW010000037.1:0-29615 GCA_964497065.1 uncultured Candidatus Brevefilum sp.
AGCATGGTTTATAAATAATCTGTTTTGTTTTTATGAAAACAAAACAGATTATTTTGTTTGATCTTAATGTGTTTTATTACAATCCAGGAGGTTAGGTGACAGACCCCGTCGTTTCATTGCATGATGTTCAATATCGTTATCGAGGTCAGAAAGGTTTTGCACTAGATGGCATAAACCTGGAATTAAATAAAGGTGAGTTCCTGATCCTGATGGGACGAAGTGAAGCAGGAAAAAGCACCTTGGCTGCGACAATAAACGGCTTGATCCCACATTTTCACATGGGGAAACTCAAAGGTGATGTCAAAGTCATGGGGAGGAATACAAAGGAACATTCCGTGGCACAAATGGCAGAAAATGTTGGGATGGTTTTTCAAGATTTTGAAGCGCAACTTTTCTCAACAAATGTAGAGCTGGAAGTAGCATTTGGACCGGAAAATTTTGCTGTTGAAAGGGTTGAAATTAAAAAGAGAATTGATGAAAACCTAAATTATGTAGGCTTGGATGCCTCAAGAAATCGTCCTCCTTCAACTTTGTCAGGCGGCCAAAAGCAAAAACTGGCAATCGCTTCTGTTTTAGCCCTAAAACCGAAAATATTAGTGATGGATGAGCCCACAACGGATCTAGATCCTATCAGCAAAATGGGGGTGTTTGAAATTACACATCGCTTATGTAAAAGGGATGATCTCACTTTATTTATTGTCGAACATGAAACTGAAGAGGCATTATTTGCTGATCGGATCGCACTAATTAGTGATGGGAAACTAGTGAAAGTTGGAGATGTAAGAGAGATACTCCAAGACGTTGAACTATTGGAATCTCAAGGTGTGATGCCATTAGGTATCCCGAAATTTTTCAGCAAACTTGGAATGAAAAGAGAGGATCTACCGCTTACACCTGATGAAGGAGAGCAAGCCTTTAAGGCATCCAACATCAAAATATCCAGAATGAAATATGACAGGTTAATTGAAGGTGAAAATGAGCTTTCTCATCACACTGATTCACCTTTGATCAAGTGCACTGATTTAGAACACACATACAAAGGCGGTGTCAAAGCATTGAATGGTGTCACCCTTGAAATATTTAAAGGTGAGATATTAGCCATCATTGGGCAAAATGGGAGTGGAAAAACAACACTAGCTAAACATTTTAATGGATTGCTAGAACCAACAGAAGGAGAAGTATTTGTTAACGGTAAACCCACAAAAGACCAGGGCATATTTAAACTGGGGCAGAGTGTCGGGTATGTTTTTCAAAATCCTGATCACCAGATCTTTTCTGAAAAGGTATTCGATGAAGTCGCATTTAGCCCGAAACTTCGAAAATTATCTGATCAAGAAATTAAGGAAAGGGTTTCTGAAGCCTTAAATGCTGTCGGTCTATCTGGCCAGAAAGAGGAGGATCCGTTCACATTGACAAAAAGCGGACGGCAGCGAGTAGCGGTTGCCTCGGTTTTAGCTTCAAATCCTGATGTTTTAATCCTTGATGAGCCTACTACTGGTTTAGATTTTCTTGAGCAGCGAAGCATGATGGAGATGGTGCGAAAGTTAAATGAAAATGGCAGCACGATCATTTTTGTTACTCATCACATGTGGGTTGTTGCAGAATATGCAAAGCGTGCTTTTGTAATGAAAAATGGCGAAATTATCCTCCAGGGTTCAACACGAGAAATATTTTCTCAGGGCGATATTCTTCGAGAATCTTTTTTGCGACCGCCGCATTTTGTCGAACTCAGTCATAGACTTGGCTACACCTTCTTAACCCCTGAAGAAATGTTAAATTGCCTGGAAGGAACTCATAACTGATGGATGCTGAAATTTATATCGATAATAATTCATTTATTCACCGGTTAGATCCCAGGGTCAAAATAATCATATTTTTATTGACCTTTATTGCTATTTTATTGTTTGAGAACCCGGTATGGATGATGCCGATAGCGGTTTTAACCATTATCCAGCTGATTGTCTCCGGTGCGCTTAAGAATATGCGCAGAATTCTTTATATTCTCGTAGTACTCACAGTTTCCAGTATGATCCTTTGGAACTTATTCTCAATCGGGGAAACCGTTTTATTCTGGCGGATTTCTGTTGAATCTCTTAGTTTTTCGATTGCTCGAACCCTGTTAATGATCTTGATGATATCAACAGGTATGATCCTAATTACTTCAACCAGGAATGAAGAGCTGGTCAATGGAATGATCAGATTGGGCATGCCATACAGGGTTGGTTTTGCCATTTCAACATCGCTCAGACTTGTGCCCACAATCGTTGCGAGTACAATGACGATTAGCCAGGCACAGCGAAGTCGGGGACTAGACCTTGAATCAGGAAACTTGCTTGAAAGGATAAAAAAATTCCTGCCACTATTGGTGCCAGTATTTATTTCTACCATTCGTAGTACGAATATTTTTGCCATGGCATTGGAGTCAAAGGGTTTTGGTGCACGTGAAAAACGCACCTATTACTTGGTGCTGGCAATGAAAACGGTAGATTATATAGTTTTAGCATTTGCAATTCTTTTTGTCCTGACATCAATTTACTTTGCGATTTTGGGTTATGGAAGAATTGAAGGATTAACTCGGTTCTAAAACTGGAGGATTAATGGATGTCAAAGATGTTAACAGCTTATTACCGTTTTTATTAAGACGTGAAAATGTTGCTCGCTATGAAGATGGTGTGATTGTTATTTGTGATCGTAGAAAATATCCCTTTTCTAAAGAATTTGTCCATTGTGAAGATGTTGAATCAGCAGCCCAAGCTATTGAAGACATGGTTACCCAGGGGGGCGGCCCACAATACGTCGCGTTATATGCTATGGCTTTGGCTGCCCGGCATGCATCAAAAGAAACTCCAGATGCACAATTAGAATCGTTGGAAAATGCTTCAAATCGCCTGATTAAAACAAGGCCAACTAACACCAGTCTCGCACGACACCTTGAAAACACACTAAATGCTGTAAAAAAGTGGATAAAAGAAGAGAAAAATCTAGAAACTGAAATATTGACCTCGATTGAACAAATCAGGGATCAAAGTTATGAAAACCATTTGCGATGTGCAGAATTTGGGGCAAGTTTAATTAAAGATGGGGATGGAGTCCTGACCATGTGTTTTGCAGAAACTTCATTTATCTTGAGCTTGGCATTGGCAAAGGAAGCGGGGAAACAAATCCAAGTGTTTACCCCTGAGACAAGACCTTATCTTCAAGGAGCTAGATTGACAGCACCCTGTGTCCATGAACTTGAAATTCCAGTTAAAGTGATCAGTGACAATATGCCCACGCATGTGATCTCCCAAGGAAAAATCCAAACTTATATGACGGCTGCTGATCTGATCACCCTTGATGGTCATGTGGTAAATAAGATCGGTACCTTTCAAAATGCGATAGCAGCACATGCTCATGGTGTCCCATACTTTGTCTTTACCCAGGCTGCGGATAAGAAAAAACCTGATCGTGCATCTATCGAGATTGAAGAAAGAGATCCTGCTGAGATCCGCTTATGTCGTGGAACACCTACAACCATTGATGCGATTGACGCGTATTATCCAGCTTTTGATATTACACCGCCGCACTATGTGGCTGGTGTCATATCTCAGCATGGGATATTGAGTCCCTACGATCTTCATCGCTATTTTGGGTAATTAATCCAGGAGAAAACTGATGGAAACTGCAATTATTACTGGCACAGGTATTTATGAAATTCCCGGTTTATTATTTGAGAAAACAGCAGTTGATACTGATTATGGACAGGCACAAATCAACATTTGTTCAACCTATGGGATTGAATTAGCTTTTTTAGCCAGGCATGGATTGGACCACTCAACACCCCCTCATCGCATAAACTACCTGGCAAACATCGCGGCTTTAAAGAAAATTGGGGTTAAATATATTGTGGCAACAAATGCAGTTGGCTCAATCAGCAAAGACATACCACCGATGGCATTATCTGTGTTGACCGACTTTTTAGATTTTACGAATAACAGGCCATTGTCTTTCTTTGAAGGCGGCAATTCAGGACTGGCGCATACAAGTATGGATACACCTTATTGTAAGGGGCTTAATCAAAGAATTTTAGAATTATCTACAGAGTTTGATCTAAATATCTACCATCAAGCAACGTATGTGGCGACAAATGGACCCCGTTTTGAAACCCCGGCGGAAATACGGATGTACGAAAAACTAGGTGGAGATCTTGTTGGAATGACTGGCGTTCCCGAAGTAGTTTTGGCAAAAGAGTTAGGTATGCATTATGCTTCTGTCGCTTACTCAATCAATTGGGCAGCGGGACTTGAAGAAGAAATTACCTTTGTGAGCGATCAAATGGGGTCGTTGAGAGAAAAATTAACCAGGCTTTTATTGGCTATATTAATGGATATTCCTGATTTTGGCTGCAAATGTGAAGATGCTGTGATGATGATGCATGCACCAAAATCTGAAGGATAGCCTTGCCAATTATTGTCTTCCAAAAGGAGGTGTTTATCGAAAAAAATTTTTTCCAGGTGTGATTTTATCCATTTGTCCAATTTTATTTTTTATAAAGGAGATCTATCATGAAAGAAGTAGTATCGATGTGGAAAAATACCCGGATGATTATCCTGGTAGCACTTTCAGCTGCAATCTATGCTGCCTTCCTGATCGTTTTTAAGGGCGGTATTCCGATTGTACCGGGCATAACCGAGGTCAGGCCTGCCAACGTGTTCCCACCTGTATTTGGCCTTCTTTTTGGTCCTGCAGGAGCCTGGGGTTCAGCTATTGGCAACTTAATTGGTGACTTGTTTGGTGGAACCTTGGGAATTGGCTCAATTTTTGGATTCTTTGGTAACTTTTTCTTGGGCTTCATCCCTTACAAGATGTGGGGTGCAACCTTTGGTCTGGTTAAAAAAGATGACATGGCACAAACAACCAACAGCCTTCCAAAAATTATTGCATTCGAGATCATTGCCCTGACTGCCTCAGCCGCATGTGCAATCATCATTGCATGGTATCTTGACCTCGCAGCAATTGTGCCTTTTGCTTTCCTTTCCATTACCATCACTGTTAACAATTTTGCCGCAGCCTTCATTTTGGGTCCAATATTAATTGTCTTGCTCTATCCACGTGTTAAACGATGGGGTTTAATCTGGACGGACATTATGAAAGAAGAAGATGTAGCAAAAGGTTTTGCAAAGAATATCGGCGCAATTTTAATGATCCTCGGGTCTTTAGGTGGTTTAGTCGTTGGCATTCTCGTAGCGGTTGGTGCGGCAGGTCAGCAGCTGTACGGTTTTGCCGGTCAACAAGCACAGGCAGCCGTTTGGCTTTCGGTGCTGCCTTTCCTCCTGGCGATACTTGTGGCCAGCTTCATGCTCTCAGGGCGTGAGCAATTTGTAGAAGAAGTAGAATAAAAAGGTCGTTTTGTTTAATACATAATGAGTGACCTTTGGGTCACTCATTATTTTCTATTAAAAGGAAAGAAATGGACAAACACCCTGTAGATTTTCTTTTCCATAACGGTACAGTAGTCACGATGAATGATAAGAGAGAGATTTTTACAAATGCCAGCGTTGCTGTAATTAAAGGGAAAATTTCTTGGATTGGCAGCCAAACAGAAGCATTAGAAAAATACCAACCCACAAAAATAATTCCGCTTAACAATAAAGCCCTCATCCCTGGTGTGATCAATGCACACGGCCATTGGGCTATGACCTTATTTCGTGGATTGGTAGATGACTGCCCATTGAATGAATGGCTGGCAAAGATTTGGCAGGTCGAAGCTGAATTCATCTCATCATCCCCAGATAATGTCATTCTAGGGTCGCAGCTTGCAATATTGGAAATGCTTCAGTTTGGCACCACTTGTGCTGCAGATATGTATTGGTTTTATCCACAAACAACGCAAGCCGCTATCGAAGCAGGTTTTCGCATTATCAATGGGCCAAGTTTTGCTGATATTGCTGGTTTTGAAAATTATAAAAATACAAATAAATCACTGGCATCTGAATTTCTTCAGCTATTTAAAGAACAGCCATTAGTCCAACAATGTATCCAGGCTCATTCTACATATATGACGAATCCGGAAATGCTGAATGATGTTAAAAACCTTATGGTTGAACATGATTTAACTTTTGTCACCCACGCAGCTGAGTCAGTTTGGGAATTAAATCTTGTGCAGGAAAAGTATGGGAAACAACCTATTGAAGTCTTAGATTCATTTGAGTTACTAGGAAATCAAACAGTCCTGGCCCACTGTGTACACCTTTCGGATGCCGACATAAATCTTTTAGCTGAAACGGGAACATCCGTTGCTCATTGCCCATCGTCTAATCTGAAATTATCCTCTGGTATTGCAAGAATTGCAGACATGCTAAAAGCTGGCGTAAATGTTGCGATCGGAACAGACGGGCCGGCTAGTAATAACAACTTGAATTTGTTTCACGAAGCTCAATTAGCTGCAAAGGTACAAAAAGGGTTTACGGGTGATCCAAGTGTGCTCCCAGCAGAGAAAGTCTTTGCAATGATGACAATTGATGCTGCTCAAGCATTTAGACTTGATGAGAAGGTAGGATCGATTGAAATTGGAAAATCTGCTGATCTGGCTGTAGTAGATTTAGAGTCACCCAATCTAACGCCTTGTTATGAAATCTATTCTCACCTGATCTATGCCTTGTCTGGAGGGGATATCAGCCATGTCATGATCAACGGTGATTTATTAATGGAAAATCGTTTATTTCTTACTTTAGATGAGAATACTATCAAAACACAGGTTAGAGAAGTTGCTGAAAATATTAAAGTATCTCTAAGTCCGCTTTGAATTTATTAAACTTAGTTACTACTCAGCTGATGGAGAATTAGGGGGTGTTGTGAGGAGGCTCCGCCGCCGCACAACACCCCCGACCTTTCAGTTGTAGTGCAACCTGAGTAGTTACATGATAAGATTGTGAAATTGCCCAATCTTGATAAAGGAACCTCATTGCAATCAATTACACAAGCAATTCCCATTAACCGAAAAACAAAGATCAAATACCTGGTTACCTATGGTATTTGTTTTTTTGCTTTGGGTTTAGGTATGGCGGCAATAGGCCCCATGCTGCCTTATTTGGCAAACCATGTCAGCGTTTCTTTGGGACAAATTAGTTATCTGTTTACGGCTGGCAGCCTGGGCTATTTATTTGGCGCAGCTGGTGGCGGTCAATTATTTGATCGATTTAATGGCCACCGACTGATGTTAATTGCTTTACTGGTGATGACCCTCATGTGTGTTGTTGCACCACTGGCATCCTCGTTTTTTATTTTGATCGCAGCAATTTTCATATTAGGGTTGGGGCAAGGTTTGTTAGATGTTGGCGGCAATGTCAATATATTCAGGGTCATAAAGGTAAAGGCTGGCGCATATTTGAATGCCTTGCATTTTGCATTTGGTGTGGGTGCTTTTATTGCGCCAATCCTGATCCATTTGACAAGAGAACTGACAGGCAGCCAACTTAATTGGCCTTTTTGGATTTTAGCTATTTTGTTTATACCAGGCTTCATCGGGTTATTACTCTTAGAATCACCAGAAAATCCAGATCCAACAGACCAGGTCAAACACAATGATATCCCTAAAAATGGGCTGGTGGCCCTAATTATGCTGCTATTTCTATTGTATGTGGGAATTGAAGCTGGTTATGGTGGGTGGATCTTTACTTATTCCATTGAAAAACAACTGGCAAATCAAACAACCGCATCAATTCTAAACTCGTTATTTTGGGGTTCTTTTACATTAGGCAGGCTGATCACGATACCTGTCGCAAGGAAAGTAAAACCGAAAACTATATTGATTGGAAACTTCACCTTTGCTGTTTTAATTCTTGTACTAATCCTCATATGGCCTGATAATAAGTTTATTGTTTGGGTCGTATCAGCTGGTTTTGGGTTAGCTTTGTCGTCCATATTCCCAACACTATTGGTTTTTGCAGAAGGCCACATGAACATGACCGGCAAAATAACTGGGCTGTTTTTCTTAGGCAGCAGTTTAGGCAGCACATTATTACCCATGCTGCTTGGCCAAATATTTGATCGATTTGGTAGCTACCCAATGATGGGGGCACTGTTCAGTATGACAGGAATGGGTTTTGCAGTCTTATTAATAGTATTATTCGTTTCAAAACACCGTGGGAAGTTTATTAGCCAGTAAACAAAAAAAGGCCCCTGAATTGAAGGGACCTTTTACTAAGATTAAGAATATTTTAAGTAAATCGTTCACGAATGGCAGCACTGATATAATCCAGTATTGCCACAGTGATGGCGATAAACCAGACTGCAATGCCTGCTGCACGATAATCCAAAACTCTGATCCACTGGGTTAACAGGTATCCGATACCACCGCCGCCTACCAAACCGATGATGGTGGACATGCGAATATTGATATCCCACCGGTAAATGGTGAAGGAAACGAAGGGTGGAATAACCTGCGGGATGACAGCAAATACGATGATCTGGAACCAGTTAGCACCTGTAGCTGTGATGGCCTCAATCGGTCCAGGCTCAATCGATTCGATTGCTTCAGAATATAATTTCCCTAAAGCAGCAATCGAGTGGATAGTCAGTGCAATAATACCTGCCCATGGCCCTAACCCCACGATGATCACAGCCAGGATAGCCCAAATAAGCGGCTCAATTGAACGGATGATGTTCAGAATTCCCCTAACGAGGTAATAGATTCCTAGCATAAAAGAATTTGCACTCATCAGGTTTCTGGCTGCTAAGAAACTGAAAGGCAAAGACAGAATGATGCCAAAGAAAGTCGCCATCATCCCGATGAAGATTGTTTCAATCATCTTTTCAACAGCGAGATTAAATTCTTCACTAAATTGCCAATCGCCTATTGATGTTACCTGGCGTCCTTGTAGCTCCCATTCAGAAACACCCTCCCGATAGGATGGAGGAATAATCCGGTAGGGCCAGACAATATCAATCACAAATTCGCCATTTTCATCTGGTATAACGGTCACATTTTCGCTTTCCTGCCGTTGACGAAATTGTGAGCCTGCCGGGTCAAACCACCACAATTCAACAACTTCTTCTGGTGCGAAATTAAATCCTTGTACAGTCAATGTTGTGCCTGGAACAATCATCAGCGATCCATCATCTGCCTCTTCCTGAACAGTGGGTTCACCACAGGTGGGATCTACGACTAGATAAGGTCTGTCATCCCGTGGTTGTGTCGGGGGTGGAGGGTCATCTGAACATGGATTTTCTAAGATTGCAATACCGCGCCAGGTGGTTTCTGGGTAAGTAATCGCACGTTCCCAGGGCCATAATACACGAGATAGGGCCGGGCCGGCATCACCAAATGAGGTAACCAGTGTATAGATATTAATTCGGCCAATTTGCCACCCAAGAAAGAAGAACACGATGATCAACCAGAAAAAAATCATAAATGGCTTTTTTCTTTCAGGTTTATCAGCAACCTTGGCTACCATCACTGCGTCAAGAATATTCCAAAGATATAAAATGGCACAAAGGACAGTGATTAAAATCAGCACAGGCTGCAAACGGAAAGCTTTATTAACGATATTCATCAAACCAACATCTCTGGGAGCCGCCAGCCTGAAACGCCAAATCAACAGGCTGATGATCGTTAGAAAACTAAAGAATATCAGGATGCCTCGCTTAACCTGTCTTGCCAACGCCTGCCCTAAGCCAGGTATGATTGCTGAAAGAAGTCCTGCTACACCAGGTGGGACGATGCTGGGTAAATATGGTTTTGGTTCGTAGATTTGTTTCTTTTTGGATTTCATTGCTCTACACTCCTTTCCACACTATCTTCCAGCCCGTCGGTGACGCGTTCAGCCTCTTTGCCATAGATAGATTTGAATTCATCATCTGTCATACGGCGTATGTCTTCTCTTGATCCCTGGTAAACCAGTTTGCCGTCTCGTAAACCTATTACGGATGTCGAATATCGCTGCACAAGGTCAAGATAGTGCAGGCTGCAAACGATAGTTATGCCATCTTCGGTATTGAGTTTTTCAAGGTAGTTTAAGATGGAGTGTGCCAGTACCGGGTCAAGGCTGGCGACTGGTTCATCAGCCAGAATTAATTCAGGGTCTTGCATCAATGCTCTAGATATTCCCACTCGCTGCTGCTGACCGCCTGAAAGTTCACGGGCAAGCTTCATCGCCTGGTCTTCAATATCCATACGTTTTAATATGTCCCATGCTTTCTCTCGATCTTTTTTCGAAAATTGGTGAGCTAAAGATGACCATGGGTTGGCATATCCCAGTCGACCAGCTAAGACATTGATAAATACAGAAGAACGTGATACAAGATTAAAATGTTGAAAAACCATTCCGATTTTACGGCGTGCTTTGCGGAGGTCTTCTCCTTCTAGTTTAGCAAGGTCTACACCGTTCCAAAGAATTTCGCCTTCTGTAGGATCAATCAAACGATTGATACAGCGCAACAAGGTCGATTTCCCCGAACCAGACAATCCGATAACAATTAGAAATTCGCCATCTGGAACTGTAAAGCTGACGTTATCAACCGCCAGAGTACCGTCTTCATAGATTTTGGTTAAATTACGGATTTCAAGCATAATTCATACCTTTTTGAGATGTTAAGTATTAAAAAGAGGGCTGGCTTCACCAGCCCCCTTTTTTTGAGTGGGAATTAACTTGACTAGTTCATGTACTGCGAAATGTCAACACCTGCTGCATCAAGTATCTGACGGAAAGGCTCATAAAATGTATCATCACGTAATGCCAGTTCAGTCCATTCGTAGGCCTGGAAGATCGCTTCAGCGCCTTCTTCAGTCTCATGGATGGTCAGCAAGACGCCATTGATCTGGTCACGCAACTCACGAGCCATGGATGGATGGTACTGAACACCATCATTAGGAATATCGACTGAAACCTCGATAACCGATACAGCTTCCATGATGTCTGGATAATCTTCGGTCAGATTTGCACGGGCATCCACAAATGAAGAGCCAGCATCGCACTCTCCATTATAAACAGCAGCAACTGCTGCATCGTGTGAGCCTGCGAAAACAACACCCGCAAGGCCTGTATCCGGGTCGACACCAGCGGCTGCAATGGTGATGCTGGGGATGATCCAACCCGAAGTGCTTAAGGGGTCAACACCGCAGAAGGTCTTTCCTTCAAGATCGGCGAGGCTGTTGATGCCGCTGTCAGTGCGAACAAAGATTTGCCCGTTGTAGGAGGCGCTGCCGCGACGAAGTGCAACAAGTTCTGCTTCAGCTGCGCCGCGTTCTGAGGCCAGCATATAGGCAAAGGTTGCCAGTGAAGCCATATGAGCCCTGGGTGGGTCAGCGGACATCGCTTCGATGACACCAGCGTATTCGGTGGCTACGAAAGGTTCCAGGACAAGCCCGGTTTCTTCGAAGATGATGTCAGCAACACTCGAGAAACCAGCAAGAACTGTATCGGTTTCACCCGATGGTACGAGCGCCCAGATGATTGGGTTCTCTTCGGTACCGAGTTCAGCTTCCCTGGGTTGACAGCCAGCCAATGCCATGCTGGCAATTACAAATAGGGCGATAATAAAATAGGATAGTCGTTTCATGTCTGCTCCTTCAGATAGAGAGTGAATAAAGTTAATCCATTTATTATTATAGGTCAAATTTTTCTGATTGCAAAATATTAGGCTTAAAATATCTCTAATAAAATCTCCTTTCAATAACAAGTTTCTAATCTAAGGATTTTGCAATTTGGTTCAACAATTTATCCTCATGATTATGAATTTCAAGCGCTAAACCATGTGGAACCGCTTTCCCATCATCATCAACATGAACAAAAGTGATAAAACCTTTAACAATTGGTTCAATGATATTTTGATGATTAAGCTCAACATAAACTTTTAGGGAAGTCCGTCCAAGATGGATGATCTTGCTTTGAAAACTGGCTATAGTACCTGATTTCATAGGCTGTGTAAAAGATAATCCGTGAATTTTCAAACAAACAATATGATCTGCCGGCAATGCACTGGCTGCAGCGATGAACCCTGCTTCAACAAACCACTCTGCACATCTACCGGCAAAAAGTGTTTTATGGTGATTCAGATCCTCACTTTTGATTAACCTATCATAGCAATATGTCTTTGGTTCCATTCGTTGTAAGCTTTTTTGGAATAAAAGGACTTATATTTTAATGGTGCTATTTGTTACGTAGCATATAATTATTTTATCAGAAAGTAACCGTTTGATATAGATTTATCCAATATACTATTGATTAGTTGCAAAGGAATTGTAATCATATGACCGACCAGGTTAAAGGAAAAACAATTGTCATCACAGGTGCAACATCGGGAATTGGGTTGGCTGCAGCGAAATTATTTATAGAACAGGGAGCATCAGTGATCGGGGTTGGACGTTCTGACTTTAAAATTAACCAGGCTAAAGATTATCTCTTGAGTGATACTATTGCTGGGCAGCTGATCTTTTCTAAAGGTGATTTAGGCAGCCAATCACAAGTGTCTAATTTGGGTAAAGAAATTGGCAATTGTATTAAGCAGAATTTTGGTGAGAAGTTAGATGTCTTGGTGAATAATGCAGGTGTGTACATGCAAAACAAAGTTATCACAGAGGATGGGATCGAATATACTTTTGCAGTCAATCATTTGGCTTCATTTTTGTTATCCTATGCTTTGATGCCTTTATTGTTAAAAGCAGATAAAGGTAAAATCATCACAATCAGTTCTTACGCTCACTATAATACGCCTTTGTGTTTGAAAAATATCGTAAATCCCCATCCTTATTTGGGACTGCTTGCTTATAAACAATCAAAATTATGCAATGTTCTCTTCACCAGAGCAATCAACCAAATGTTTGATCAAATATCAGCAGTGGCAGTGGATCCTGGGCTTGTTAATACTGAGATCGGGTCAAAAAATGGGAAGGGGCTATCAGATTGGGTTTGGCGCCATCGAAGACACCAGGGTATATCACCTGAAGATTCTGCTCAGGCAATTGTGAAATTAGCTTTCCAAAGTGACAACCCTAAGCATAACGATCATTATTTTCGACGTACTCAACCTAAAAAACCCAGTAAAAATGCACAAAATGATAGACTTGCCAAACAATTATGGCATCTATCAAATCTGGTCACAAACATAAAGTGGCAATAAGTTTTAACTTTTAATTTCTGTTTTCAAGGCTTTTTTTACATCATCCGGTGCTTTGAGTACACCAAATACTATGATTGATTTTATTGTGTCAAGCGCTAATTGAGGATAAACATCATCCGTCAAGATGAGTGTACCAATAACTTTGATATTGACCACCTCATTATTGGCTAAAATATGTTCTAAATCCTGGCGGGTGTATGTGAGTGTGCCGATAACGATTGATTTTCTCGTTGTGATTGAATCCACGGTTGATTTCTGCTGCTCGAGTTGATTCCGGATAGCTGTGCGAATAAAATCAGCCCGGCTTGAGTAAAATCCTTCATCAACGAGCAAATCAAGTCTGCCCAGGTCCACAACCCCAATATTTATTGTGATTTTTTCAGTGTCAGCCATTTGTAACTCCTTAAAGCAATCCATATAGATGGTTTATGGATGGTTTTTGGATGTTATTATTGTATTGTTCTTATCTTTGGATGTCAAAGTGGAAATCCAGAATATTCTACTTTAATAACCAAAACAAAAAGAATTATTTTTTGCAATGCATTCCCTTACAAAATTATCAAGGTTAATAAAAATAACTTGGTTACTACTCAGCTTATGGAGAAATAGGGGGTGTTGTGACGCGGCTCCACCGCCACACAATACCCCCGACCTTTCAGTTGCATGGCAGCCTGAGCAGTTACCTAATTTGTTGCTATTTGGGGTAGGGCACGTCCAACTTGTCTGCAGCCTCCTGCATAACTTTGGACGATCTGCGATCATAGCGTTTTGTTGTGTTGGTATCTTCGTGACCTGCCATTTTAGAAACAGTCACAAGATCCACACCAACATCCAAAAGATCGCTAACAAAAGTTCGTCTCATATCATGGGGTGTGGTTTTTTTAATCAACCCTGCTTCCATAGCTCGTTTATCAATCAGGTGATAGATGGTCTGGTCACTCAACCTGGCAACAATCTTTTTGGGAACAATATGCATGACATTTGCATCTAAAGACTGCTTTTTATGACGGAAACGGACTATATTGCCACCCTTATTAACCGAATAAAACAGTGGACCGGGGTCATAACCGCGTTCTTCAAGCCATTTCTCAATCGCTCGTACTGCTCCTTTAGCAAGGTATGCCCTGCGTTCTTTATTTCTTTTACCGATCACTCGAAGTTCAGCCTTATTTAAATCCAGGTCATCTAAGTCAAGTGAAACAACTTCAGCCCGGCGTAAACCTGAGGAATACATCAAACTGATAATTGCAGCATCACGGATGCCCAGTTTGGGGTTATCTTTGTCACTTAGACTCACATCGATTAACCGACGAATTTCATCGCTTTCCAATTCGCGTCCAGTTGGCAGCCGATGGGCTGAAACAGATTGAACATCCGTCGCTCTCTGATAGGCCTCAGCGGTAATCAGGTGATGGCGCCAGGCCTCTTTGATCACTCTTCTAACAGCGCAAAGGTAGCGGTTAACAGTTGCGGGGGCATATTTTGAGTCCAACCAGGCTTTGATGGCTGTGACTGCGCCATAATCCAGCTGTTCCCAAGGAAAATCCAGGCAATCCTCAATCATTCCATTGGATAAGGCAGTGCAAATTTGATCCAGGGCAGTTTTTTGCACACGACGACTGTCTTTACTGCCAAGACTTGCCAAATAAGATAAGACCGGGTTTTTATGATGCGGTCTCTGAGAATGGATTTGGAGAGATTTTTGGTTTTGCGATTCATCCAGATGAATAATATCACCAGACATAAGCATTACTTCCATTCTTCATTGGTAAAGCCTAGTTATAAATACTTGAGAAATATATTATTCTATAATCAGGGGAATTAATCAAATATGCTGGAATTTTATTAAAGTCAACCATTTGCTCATGCTTACTGTGGGAAGCGGCATTCATACCGCTGCGTTGTCTGTGATCATGATTGTGATCATGGTTATTCTCATGAACAAATTGTGTGTGGCTTAACTTATCCCGTAATTTTCTATTCACCACTTGATCATCTTTAATTTCAGCAACAAGAAAATGTGATGCCCGGCGAAAGTGCTGGCTAAATAATTTACCCTTATCCGAGACAACAGTGTTTTTCAGCTAAACAAAACTCCAAACTACCATAAAATTTGCTTATATTTTGGTTATGACTGCGAATTATGCCACAATAATATCAATATTCAGGTAACTATTATACTGTGGGAGATATTTTGAATATTTTTTTTGATATTTGCGATTTAAACCTAGTATAATCACTTAGAAAATTTATTAGTATGTATTGGAGCCAAATGGTACAACAAAGAACACGAAAAATAGTCATAACGGGTGTCTTGAGTGCAATTTCGATATTTCTTGGTTTAACCCGCCTGGGCTTTATACCCTGGATTACAGGGGCGTCTTTGACCATTATGCAGGTGCCGGTCATCATTGGTGCGGTTCTCGAAGGCCCTATTGTTGGTTTGGTCATTGGGTTGCTTTTTGGCATATTCAGCCTTATCCAGGCTGCAGTTGCGCCTACGGGTCCTGCTGACGCCTGGTTTACAAACCCTCTGCTTTCAGTTTTGCCCAGAGTCTTCATTGGACCTGTCGCCTGGCTCGTTTACAGAAGTATTAAAAGATGGGAGGTGCCTGCGTTGATTACTGCAGGTATCGTGGGCAGCTTAACCAATACATTTTTAGTATTAACTATGATAGGGGTGCTTAAATTTTTGCCTTGGGCGGCCATCCCAGCGATCATTTTAGCAAACGGATTACCAGAGGCGGGCGTGTCTGCTGTTCTCGTATTGGCTGTGGTTAGTTTATGGAAGCGGGTTTCATCACCTGAAAATACATATCATGTTGATGCTTAGCTGAAAAATACACTGAAGACCATCAAGCCGCTGACCATTATAGAAGAAGCTACAAGAACACCATCCACCCAATTAATCCTCAGTGAATAATAACAGCTGCGTTGAACTCCAGCATTAAATCCACGCGCCTCCATCGCCAACGCCATTTGTTCAGCCTGTTTTAAGCTGCTGATAAAAATCGGGATGATCAATGGCAGCACACGTTTTGCCTGCCTTATAGGATTGAAACCATGTTTTTCCCAATCAGCGCCGCGAGCGGCTTGGGCTTTGGCCGTTTTCTCTGCAGACATCGCTAAAATCGGGATAAACCGTAATGTGATTTGGATGATCATGGTTAAATCATTAACCGGGAATTTAATTTTTTCTAGAGGTTTTAATAAATAGAATATTGCCGCTGTGATTTGTGAAGTTGATAAACTTGAAATCATAGCATTCAGCAGTGAAATCATTAACATGAAGCGCAGCAAGAGGGATAAAGCACTGATAACCGCTAAATCAGTAATTTCTATTGAAAATATCGTCCACAAAACAATGCCCTGATCATTCGAGGAATAAAATATCACTTGTATGACTGCCAAAACAAGAATAAAGGGTAACGTTTTTTGTATACTTTGCCGTGCTAGTTTTAAAGGCAGCTGCGCAGTCAGAAACACGATGCACAAACTAATTAACCCCAGACTTAATCCCCAGAAATCTTGCGTGAACGTGATGCCCAAGAAGAGAATAATAAAAGTCATCAGCCGCGCGCGAGGATTTCGTTGATGAAACCAGGAATCATTTGGCATAAATTGGCCTAAAGTTGTGCTGCTGAGAAATTCAAACCTGCTGCTCATTAAATCAACCTCGCCATGTTGAAGACCAATTGCTCTGGGGTAGGGTTTTGCTGTGTAATTAGCGGCCAACCCAATTTGATTAACTTCTCAGCAACCTGAACGGCTAAAGGTTGTATCATCTGCGTCTGTTCAATTGCGGACCTGTCAAACAATACTTTATTTATTCCGCCTGATAAAACAACTTTTCCGGCAGACATTATTGATAGATTAGATGCAATTGCAGCCAGTTCTTCAAGCCGATGGCTGGCAATAATAATTGATTTTCCGGATCGATGAAGGTGGTTAAAAAGTTTGAGAAGTTCATTACGTGATTGCGGGTCCATACCTGCTGTTGGCTCGTCAAATAAAAGTATGTCTTGATTTAAAACCAGTGTTGATGCTAAAGCGACCTTCCGTTTTTCACCCCCACTTAATGTGCTGAGAAGACGATTGTTCATTATTTGATAATCAAGACCTACCATGGTCATGGCTTCTCGGATGCGGTCATCAATAGAATTCATCATGAATTGTTTTGGCCCGAACGCAATTTCTTCCTTCACATTGAACTCAAAAAATTGTGATTCCGGGTTTTGAAAAACCAATCCCACTTTTTTGATCACATCAATTAATCTTGTTTCTGGATCATGCAACAGATACCCGGCGACATTGATAAAACCACTTTGAGGGCGAAGAATCCCGTTAATATGCTGTAATAGCGTTGATTTGCCAGAACCATTAGCGCCTGCAACAGCGTGAATCGTTTGTGGTGGAATTCGTATATCAACACCACTTAAAGCTTGTTTCTGCAAAGGTGATTTATCTAAGTAGGTGTAGAAAACATTTTCCATTGATATAAAATCATCTATCAGGATAATTTCGGTATCTTGATGATGAGTTTGAGGTATGCTGTTTACAGAATGAGGATAAAGTGGCAGTTTATCTAATAATGCTTCAGAGGTAAGAATTTCTGAATGTAGATTTTCCAAACCTATTTGATGAAAACCTCTTGCCAGAATTGCAGCTTCAGGCAATGCCAAGCCATATTCGTATAGTTTATTAGTCTGTCGGAAAACAACTGATGGTGTGTCGTTTAATACCAGGTTTCCCGAATCGATAACCCAAATAGTATCCGCATGGATTGTTTCCTCCATGTGGTGGGTGACGTAGATCACAGTCATACCTTGCTGATGAAGCTTGCGGATGGAATTAAGAAATTCCCCTCGTGATTTAACATCAAGCATCGAAGTTGGTTCATCTAACAATAAAATTTTAGGTGATAATGCGAGCACTCCAGCTAGTGCTACTTTTTGAATTTGCCCACCTGAGAGTAAATGTGGGGGACGATCTGCATCTTCCAGCATACCAAGCGCAGAAAGCTGCTCAGTTACTTGGTTTTGGATCTGCTTTGAGGGGGTATTTAAATTTTCAAGACCAAAAGCCACGTCTTCCTTGACGGTGGATGCGACTATTTGATCCGCTGGATTTTGAAACACCATGCCAGCCACTGCTCGAAGTTTTCTGTGGTTTTCAAGTTGCTTTGTATCTAACCCATCGACAATAACCTGTCCACTATTGGGGATCAGCAATCCATTAATAAGCTGCAGCAGGGTGGTTTTACCAGAGCCGTTTTTACCAATAATCGCAATAAATGAACCTTGCTGGATCTGGCCTGAAATATCATTAAGTATGTCAGGTTGATCATTAGCAAGGCCAGGAGGGCGGTAAGAAACCTGGTCAAATTCAATTAATGCGGTCACGGACTAATATTATCAGGTTTTATGGATAATGAAACTTTATTGACTATCCCATAACGACAATCACCTGGTGTTCTTTTTTGTCATCCAAAATTGGTATTTTAAAATCATCAAGCTCATTGCCATCCAAAGTGATTGATATGACGCCTGATTCAACACTATTAGCATTTTCTACTTTTATAAAATATGTTGGGCCATTTGGCTTTCGATAGGTCATGTCATAAGATTCCCAACCAGAAGGAATACAAGGTTCGATTGTAAAATGATCGCCATAGAAATTAAAGCCTAATAATCCTTCTGTGCCCAACCGATATAACCACCCAGATGATCCGGTGTACCAGGTCCATCCGCCTCTGCCTGTAAATGGAGGTTGGCTGTAAATATCGGCGGCAACGACATATGGCTCAACACAATAGGTATTTACCTCGCCTAGATTACGACTGTGTAAGATTGGATTCAGGTAACCAAATTGCTGGTGGGCTTTAGTCCCTTTTCCCAGTTTAGCTAGAGCCCAAACAGCCCATATTGCTGCATGGGTGTATTGCCCACCATTTTCACGTACTCCAGGTGGGTAACCTTTGATATAACCAGGATCGTTCTTAGTTTTATTAAAGGGCGGTGTAAATAACTTGATAAAGCGACCCTCTTTTTGTACAAGGTGAGTTTCAACTGCGTCGATTGCCTTTAATTGCCTTTCCTTGGTTGTGCCCTGGGTCAAAATCGACCATGATTGAGGTAGTGAATCAATCTGGCATTCATCACTATTTTTCGAGCCGAGCGGATCTCCATTGTCAAAATATCCTCGCAGAAAACGGTCATCTTCCCAGGCTGTTTCGTTTATTCTTTCTTTTAATTCTTGTGCCCTTTGTTGATGTTTGTCAGCATTTTCTGTTTCTTCCATGATTTCGCATATTTTTGAAAAACGAAGGTGATTCTCATATAAAAACCATGCCAACCAGACACTTTCTCCTTTGCCTTCAATCCCAACACGATTCATGCCGTCATTCCAGTCGCCACCACCGATTAGGGGAAGGCCATGAGGGCCTTGCGTATCACCATGCTCTAATGCCCTGCGGCAATGTTCAAATAAGGAAAAACCAGTCTTGCCGGATTCATAAGGTCCGTATCGCTCTTCCTCTTCATCTTCAAGCGGTTCCCCACTTATGAAGGGGATTTTTTCTTCTAATATACTCGTGTCCCCAGTTTTCTGAATATATTCTGACGTCACATAGACCAACCATAAAAGATCATCGGTGATTCGAGTTCGTACGCCACGTCCAGAAGGCGGGTGCCACCAGTGTAAAACATCACCTTCCTCAAATTGATGCCTGGCAGCCCTTAAGATATGATCTCGACCCGTCTTAGGTTTTGCCAAAAGAACTGCTGTGATATCCTGAAGTTGATCTCGAAACCCATACGCACCGCTTGACTGGAAAAAGCCAGACCGTCCCCAGATCCTGCAGCTTAGGTTTTGATACTGCAGCCAGCCATTCAATACAATATTCATCTCCTGTTCTGGTGTATTAACTTGAAGTGTGTTTAATATTTGATCCCAATTTTCATTGGATTCAAGCCAACTTTTATCAATGTTGTCCTTTTCACTAAAAAATGAAGCTAACTCTTTTGCGTTGTCCTCATTTTCACCTTGACCTAATGTAAAAGCGATCGTAATTTCTTCATCTGGCTTAAGATTAATATGCGTTTGCAGAGCTGCACAAGGATCTACACCAGGATCGACACTGTTTGATAGACCGACTCTTAACAGACTAGCTGGCTGTCGACGCGAGCCGGGTGTGCCCAAAAACTCTTCGCGATCGGTGGTCAGGCCATGCACTGGTTGATCTGATGACAAAAATGCAACTCGTTTTGAAAATTCTGCACTGTAAGTATTTCTGGCAAATATCGAACCGCTTTGATCATCAAATCCCGGCACTATAAATGTTTCTATTCGATCTCTTCTGGCACCTAAAACCCATTCAGCAAAGTAGGTAGCTGTTAATCTCCGATTTATTTCAGTTTTATTGGTCAATGTCAACCGGATGATTTTTACAGGTTTATTAGGGTCCACAAAAATTTGTAATTTCTGTTTGAATCCTCGATGATATGATTCGAAGGTTGAATATCCTTGTCCGTGTTTTACTAAATAATCGACACCTTCACCAGCAGGTTTAGGTGTAGGCGACCATATTTCACCAGTTAATTCATCACGCAGATAAAGCGCTTCTCCCGACGGATCAGAAACAGGGTCGTTCATCCAAGGAGTTAACCGGTTTTCTCCACTATTTATTGCCCACGTATAACCAGAACCTGATTCGCTTACCAAGCAACCAAAGTCTTGATTGGCTATGACATTCACCCATGGTGCTGGCGGAATCTGGCCATTGGTTTGTTGGTGTTGAGGATAATCTTTCAGAAAAATTTGGTATTCTTTACCGTCAGTTGAAAAACCACCTATACCATTATCGATCAGCAAATCATCTGGTCGTGCTAGTTCCTCTTTCGTTTCCAATACTTGATGCGGCTCTGGAGGATTAAAATGTGGTAATTGAAGTTTTATCGTTTTCGTTTTAGCAAGATGTTGCTCAATTGACATAGATTTGAGATCTAAATAAACACTGGATACAGTATTTAATAATCTTAAAGGCAGTTGATCGATTTGGCTGGCTGTCAGTACAAACAGACCGCCGCGGCGGTTTACCCAGGTTTGGCTATCCATCACATTAATTGCTTGTTGAAGTCTGTCATTGAGCTCATGAGTATATCCAGCGTCCTTTGTATTTAGGAACACAACATCAATCATCTGTCCCAATTTTCGCCAGTATGAATGTGCATTGATAATATGTTGAATTTCATCAATTTGATCTTTGCTGTCAATCGATACCAATAAAATTGGGTAATCACCAGAAATACCAAATGCCCAAAGTCCTGATTGTCCCAGTTTATTCTCTTTGATATCTTGTAATGGCCCCCTTAAGTTTGGTGTTGGGTAAAGGACATTTGATAATAATGCTTGATAAGTTTTGAGTTGGTCCGAATCGATGTTCATTGCTCTTAATTGTTTTTCACTATTAGATTTTGAAGCCGCAAATTCATTACTGATTCTGAATGAACTCTGATATTTTTGTGCAGTTCTTCTTGCATTTTTCAATGTTGCTTTTGGTGTGGTTATAAAAGTTAACTTCACAGATTCTTCTGCATTTAACGATATGTGTTTTCCAAGTGCAAAAATAGGATCAAGTGTGTTTCCGATAATGGAGGAAAGTGGTTTATTTCTCGAAATTGCCACTGGAATTTGTGTATCCAACCCACGACCAATGAAAGTTGACCGGTCAGAAGTAAACTCAACCTCGCCTGGTGCATCACAGAAAACCGCATGGGCTAAACCCAATTCTTTTTCATTTGCTGATCGCTTACGTCGATTGAAAAATAATAAATTTAAATCCTCATCATATTTACTTTCAATAAATAATTTATTAAACGCAGGATGCTGCCAATCTGTGGTTTGAGGTGCAAGGACAACCTCACCATAGCTGACAATTCGAAATCTTCTATTCTTACTCCCTTGGTTAATAACTCTTATTTTGTGAAAACAAACATCTTCATTTGGAGAAATCGTAATTTGCATGACCACTTGAATTTCATTAAATGTCTTATGAAACTCAACCATATGCGAAGAATAAATTACTTTAGAACTGCTATCATTTCCTGCGATTGGTTGAGAACCAACTGACCAAGTTTCTGCTGTGTCTAAATCCTGGATGTAGAACCAATTCCCCCAATTATCCAGTGTTTTATCTGGCCTCCAGCGAGTTAAGGCTATCTCGTTTTCCCAAGAGAAATATCCGCTTCCGGAATCAGTCACATGATAATGCAAATTCCCATTTGACAAAATGTGCACAATTTTACTGGCTGGAACAGTGTCTATAGTCCAGGGGGTGAGTGATATTTTCTCATAGTCTTGCTTTTGATCAGTCACTAAACTGTCTTGCTGTTTTTCAATTACCTTAATTTGTGGGATATTCTCCTGCAATAATAATTCTGAACTTTCAATTCGGGGATCCCTATGAACCCTCTTAATAATATTGTTCTTATTTAAGAAGTTACCCAATGCTGCCAGGATCATGCCGTGGTGATGAACCATATAGGATTTAATGACTGCTTTGTTTTTGCCAACGGGTAACCGCGAAGTTGTGTAATCAATAGATTCATAAAAACCATAATGTCCTAATGCTCCTTCACTTTCAAGGAATGAAACATTGTTTAAAACCGAACTAGGATCAACATGTATTGCCATTAATGATGCATAGGGCGAAATCACCAATTCATCACCTAATCCTCGCTTTCTTCCTAAACTGGGAACGCCAAGGCCTTTGTATTGATAATTGTCATTCTGATCAAAGCGGTAATAACTTGATTCAGAGATACCCCATGGAACATGTTTTTCTTTGCCATAATCAATTTGTGCCTGCACAACACCTTTATTAGTTTGATACAGCAAAGTTCCGGGGTAAGTTTTGGTGAACAAATCTGGCATCAGGTATTCAAACATACTTCCATTCCAAGAAAGTAAGGTAGGTATGTTGTTAATTAGCGTAAATGGGCGGTTTAGATGCAGCCAATGTGTTCGAGGAACCGCATTTATTGATATCGCATAAAGGCTTGCTGTGCGTGCTTCTGAAGCGAGCAGATCGTAATGGTTCCTATCCAGTTTGCCAGCATCAACAAGGTAACCTAAATAAAAAACTTCCCGTTGACGATCAAAAAGAAAACCAAACTCCATCCTCTCGATGAATAAATTAATTCGGTCAATCAAATCATAAATCTGTCCAATCATATCTAGAATATTTTGATGTGTTTTTTTGAGGTCATCAAGAAAATCAATAAACCACTCAATCAATAAGTTTATTTGTGTATTTTCTAAATCTTCTAATCCCTCTTCTTCAAGATACCGAATTATTTCCTCTGTTTGCTTAATCCCTGTTTCTAAGACATGTGGTTGTTGATCGATAGCTAATGCCCCAAGTTTGGTAGATGCAAAATAATTGAGAAAATCTTTAACCTTTTTGTTTTCGACAGTTTCGATCCAATCAGGACGATTTGTCCATGTTTTTCGCCATGGGGATAGTTGATTGATTTGATGCCGAATATTTCGCAGGTGGATAAAAATTGCATCAGACCAATTTCTCAAATCTTGCATTGATGTTGGCTCAATATAAACATCGGAATCCAATATATTCTGGATATAATTCGTAATCAATTCGAGGAGATTTTCTTCAAGGTCTTTCAAAGTATCCAGTATCTGAACTGATTTTGAACTATTTTCAAGCATCTCTTCCTGGATAGTTTGAACAGCATCATTAATCGCTCTAATGGTTTTTCTGCTTGGTGTATTTTCGAGAGATCCTATAATTTCACAAAAAACCTGTAATGTGTCAATTAATCCATTAAAAAGCGTTTCAGGACAAGTTGTTTCTTCTAATATATCCTCTAACGCATGGATCAAACCAATTAAGCTCATTACAAAATTTCCACTGTCAACTGTTGAAATATATTTTGGTGAAAGCGTTTCTAAATTTTGCGTGTCATACCAGTTGAATAAATGCCCTCGATATTTTTCCATTTCATCCAAGGTGTCAAGTGTATAGGTTATCCGGTAGATATAGTCCAATGTACCAATATAACCAAAATCATGTGCTGCCACGGTTGATAACAGCATCAACCCAATATTAGTAGGTGAAGTGCGATGGGCCACCATACCTTTAGGGTCTTCTTGGTAATGATCGGGTGGGAGCCAGTGTTCATCTGGTCCAACAAAATGTTCAAAATACAACCAAGTCCTGCGGGCAATTGAATGTATTTTTTTTCTACTAGGCTTATTTAAAGGTTTGATTTTTTCATGGCTCAAACTCAAACTTACCCAATACGCTATTTGTGGTGATAGAAACCAAAGTACAAGCAATGGTAAATTGATCCAAAAACCCGTTGGGTTAATTAAATAAAATATCGTACCAATCAACAAACTCAATATTGGGGCACCAATCATTCTTTGCCAGATCGTTGAAATCTTTCGCTGCCTTCCAAAAAGCTTGATGGTGTGTGCTGAGGTTTGCCATTGTAATAATCGTTTTTGACTGATGAAAATTCTTGTCAGCGTTGTAATAATTGCGTCACTCATTAAAAGAGCTTCATAAGGTAAAAAGACTAACCATAACAACCAGCGGGAAAATGAGGTTTGAAAATTTCCTAAAAAGCCAATTTTTGCTCCAATCAAAATACGCGATGATAAAACCGTTAAGAAATGATTGATGATTGGAAATGCAGAAATAAAAATAATTACCAGTGACCAAATCAAGGTTCTTTCACTGATCAGAAACCATCCAGATAACAGTGAAACAAACATAAAAGGTGCAAACAAACTGCGTCGTAAATTGTCAAAGATTTTCCAGCAGTCGATTATCTTTAATGGGTTTCGCGTAAAACTTCCATCATGCATGGGAACCTGCGGCATCAACCAGGGGAGCAGCTGCCAGTCACCTCGAACCCAACGATGAAGCCGGTTAACCTGGCTGGCATAATCTGGCGGGTATTCTTCAAATAAAACAATATCTGAAACTAATCCGGCTCTGCCCTGGATTCCTTCAAACAAATCATGCGAGAGCAGTGAATTGTTTGGAACCTTATTTCTGAGACTTTGGTGAAATGCCTTTACATCATAAATTCCTTTGCCCACATAACTGCCTTCACCAAAAAAGTCCTGGTAAATATCTGACACAGCTCGGGTATAAAGGTCCAGGCCTAGGTCTCCTGCAAAGATGCGAGAAAAAGTGGATTTCATAACGCTGGTAGGTTTTGCTTCTGTACGAGGTTGAAGAATTGTATAGCCGCTTACGACTTTGTTTTTCTCGTGATCAAATTTTGCTTGATTTAGAGGATGCGCTAAAGTGGCCACCAGATCGATAGCACTGTTCCTTGGTAATACAGTGTCTGCATCTACAGTGATAACGTACTTCACTGTTGATAAATATTTTTTTTCTCCTATGATGGTGTCAAAACTCTCTTCATAGTTTTCCAGTAAAAACCGATTAAAATCAGCAAGCTTACCACGTTTTCTCTCCCATCCCATCCAGGCGTCTTCGTTAGGGTTCCATTGCCTCCGCCGATGGAAAATAAAGAACGGTTTACGGCCACTATCACCTTGATATTTATTGTTCAACAAAATTATTTCATTAATTGCTGCTCGTAATAATTCATCATCTTCAGGCATTACTTCCATCTGTGCATCAGCATAGTCAGAAAGGAGGACAAAACCGAGATTTTTATCCTTGTTTCCAAGATAGTGCAATTCAAGCTGCCGGGTTAAAAACTTTATCTCATCAAAATTTGTTAATAACGCAGGTATGGCAACAACCGAGCGATATTCTTTAGGTATGCGATGATCAAAATCCATTTTTGGTAAAGTTGTAGGTGGAAGCAAAGTCGTTAAAAAAGAATTAAATAAATTAACTGCCACACTAGATGCTGGGATCAAACCTAGAAGTCCGAAAAGTAACAATGCCCAATTACTAACACCAAGCCATAGACTGATAAATATCAAACCAAGGATTACAATAAGTGTTAATAGGGCAATTCCGCCAAGATAAAAAAATGTGTTATGCCTGAAAATGAACCTTCGAATTTTTTCTGAAGATTTAGGCTCATAGCCAATCTGTGATTCAAACTCATCTTTTCCATTATCAATCAGATAATATCCGATATGTGCTTTTCGATTATTTTGATTGTGTTTTTTTGCAATCGAGATAACCTGGTGAGATATTTCGATTTCATTGTAATCAGAATTTTTTGCTAAGGTATCAATAACATTTCGATATCGGTCGCGGGTGTTAAAATCCATATTGGTATAAGCGCCAGCAGGATCACTTTTCAAAATTTTTTCAACTTTGGCATGCCTTTCAAATAGTCTTTTCCAGTTGATTCGGTCTAGCAGTAGCAGTGTTCTAATCGACCGAGCAAGTATTTCATCTGGTTTTACATTTGAAGATATCGAAACAAAAGTATTCTCACTTTTCTCATCGTCTTTCATTAGATACATAATTGCGTTTCCAACAGATCGGATAAGAACTAACCTTAGGAAAGCAGCCAAGGCCCAAAGTTCACCCATCTGCAGATCAATTACTTTCTGGTAATTTTCGAGAAATTCGTTGATATCATTTTCCGAAAGATCATATAGAAAGAAAAAAATCATCACTTCAGAAAGTTTATAAGTCCTTGGTACGCCTTTATCATTTTTTAAAGAAGGGATCTGGTTAAAAAAGGACTCAGGAAGATCTTTTTGGATTGTCTCTGCAGATTTTTTGAGGATAAAAAAATTGTCAAGAAACCATTCAACACCCTTTGAAAGTATCTTGCGCTTTGCAGTCAATCGAGAAAAATGTGTATAAGCAGTTTCTAAAGTATCTATGTCATTTTCTAAATTTTTTACAATATCAAAATTATTAATTTGTTGAGAAACCGACTTGGTCTCTTGAATTATTTTTGTGATGAAATCCTCAAATGCCAATCCTGATAATGATTCATTTGAACTAGAATCTTGCATTCTTTAGTGTCCCTTCATCTGTTCTGTAGATTTTTCAGCTAACGATGTCTCGATTTCGCCTTTTTTCAGGTCTTGAAAGATGATGATCGGGGTTGTGCCATAAACAATAAAGCTTAAGGCAGTTTGCCCATAAGGCCATTTATTGTCTCCAGATAAACCATGGGCGCTTAAAATTACCAAATCAACATTTTCCTGATCAATGATATTATGCAGGGCAACGGCTGGTTTGCCTGAAGATTCGATGTGCGTTATCGCCTGATTATTTAACAATTGAGAGTTCAACTGTTCAATATAATTGCTCATTTCTTTGCGGTTTATTGTTGTAATTTTATCTATTAATTCGAGCTCTTCTTTGTTCATAGGAGACTGTCGTGGAAGTTTTGGTTCTTCGACCACATGAGCCAGAATGATTTCAGAGGAGTGTGCTTTGCCAATCGAACTTGCTATTGACAAAATACATTCTGCACGCTTAGATCCGTCTAAAGGAATTAATATTCGTTCATACTTTAGGTTATCTAAATCTAATGCGGTTTCCTTATATGCCCTGATGATCATCACCGGAATAAACGCCCGCAATAATACTTTCTGAGCTGTACTGTTGATATTCCATTCAGAAATACCACTGCTGCCATGGCTGGAGAGAATCACCATTTGGGCATCAATACTTCGGGAATATTCAATGATTTGTTGCGCGGGTTTTCCCTCCAGTATCTGGATCTCAGACTCAACATCAACATCTTCTAGTTGTTTTTGAATCTTTTCAAGGTAGCTAGTGGCTTCTGATTTACGCATTTGCCAAGCTATCGGATTTACATTTAAGTGCTGATTCTCCGAAGTATCGGAATAAACTACTCGAAGTAAAGTAACTTTAGACTCAAATGTTTTAGCTAGAGTGACGGCATGCGGCAAAATACACTCAGCCATCTTAGATCCATCGAGCGGCAATAAAATATGTTCGAGCATGTCACACTCTCCTTAATATTGGGGGTAATATGTTAATAAAATTTCTTTAGATAAAAAATAATTGCTTTGATGTGGGGAATTGATGTAATGCGGATGAAGTTATTTTATTAACTATACCCTCGAAATATGCAATTGATATATTATTATGCTCGATCATGACACTTAATATCAAATATGGTTCAACTTTGAATAGTTGCTATAGCGGGTAGTGTCTTGTCAAGTGGTGTAAATAGCATTTTGTACTTCCAGCTCCAATAACTCGTCAACAAGCTCAAAACTTTGCTTAGAAGGTTCTTCAAGGTTTGGATTGAGCAGCTGGTTCATGCTTTCCTGAGCCATATAACGTCGTCCACCACGCCAGTTTTCATCAACGTCCATCAACAATGTTCCTACAAGCCTGAACACAGAAGCGCGATTGGGAAAGACGCCCACCACCCGGGTCCGGCGGCGAATCCCACGATTAAGGCGTTCCAAGGGATTGACGGAATGAATGGAACGGTGGTGCTTTTCCGGGAAATTCTTGTAGGCCAGGATATCATCCTCGGCTTCCAAGAGCATTCGAGAAACCTTTGGCCATCTAGATTTCATCACTTGAGCTAAACGTTCCAGAAAGGCTTTTGCAGATGCTTGGTCTGGTTGGTCAAAGACCAATTTGATGGCCTCGGCGACCTGTTTTTTGTCCTTGTGCGACACCTGGGCCAGCACATTCCGCATAAAATGCACTGAACAACGCTGCCAGGTGCCACCTGAGAAAGCCTGTCCAATAGCGGACTTCAATCCATTGTGAGCATCACTAATGACTAGCTTGGACCATTCCAGGCCTCTCTGCCTGAGGGAACGTAGAAAATCAAGCCAAAAGGCTTCTGATTCGCCTGCTCCCATGTCAAGCCCCAGGATATGCCGCTCTCCTTGCTCATCAAAGCCCACAGCAATTCCCAATGAGAGCTTCACAACCCGATGATTCTCTCGGACATTCAAGGCAATCGCATCCAACCAAATATAGGGATAGTTGGACTGTAACCGCCGCTCTCGAAATTGTGCCACCATCTCATCCAGGTCTTTGCAGATCCGGGATACCTTGCTCTTGTCTATCCCATGTAATCCCATTGTTTTGATCAATTGGTCCATTTTACGTGTACTCACACCAAGGATATAGGCTTCCTGCACAACCGACAATAAAGCCTCCTCAGATCGTTTGCGGGGTTCTAACATACTTGGAAAATAACTCCCTTGACGCAGTTTGGGGATCTTCACAGTGATATCTCCGACCCGGGTTTCCAGTTGGCGCTCTCTTATCCCATTCCGGTGGGTTTGCCGCTCGGGTGTACGTTCATATCGTCTTGCCCCAATCACCTCCTCTGTTTCTAAATCAATCAGTTGTTGATACATAAATCCACTTGCCTCCCGCAGGAAATCAATATCTTTAGTCAATCCCTCCTTGCGTAGGTAGTCAATAAATGCCATAATTGTATCACCTGAGTTTATCATTTATCCAAATATTTGCCATTTTTACGGGTAAAATCGCGATTTTCAGGACACTAGCCGGGAAAGTTGAGTGGGCT
>CAZCBW010000038.1:0-28845 GCA_964497065.1 uncultured Candidatus Brevefilum sp.
AGTTAGATTCACATTTAAAACGGATTTTTAAGTCCAACTTTTGGGGTTAACCTCCTGGTCCGATATGTCCCCACCCCTGATCTGGTGCAGGTGTAAGGCGTTTCGAAAATGGGTGTCAGTCTTGAAACAACTTGATCGTCTCCCCCGATCATCATGCTGTAGCCTTCTGATAAACCCCATACCCCACCGCTGGTGCCGACATCCACATAATTAATACCCTGGTCACGTAAATGAGCTGAGCGGCGAATGTCATCCTGATAAAAAGTATTTCCACCATCGATGATTGTATCGCCAGGCGAGAGTAGGTTTGTAAGTGCTTGAACTACAGCCTCTGTTGGATCACCGGACGGCACCATGACCCAGATGATGCGGGGTGAAGAAACCATATCGACAACCTCTTCCAACGTCCGGGCCGGGATCAGTGCGGTTTCCTTCGCCAGATCTTGAGCAACTTCAAAGGATCGGTTCATGCCAACCACACGATGGCCGCCTTTAAGCAATCGGCGAGCCATGTTTGCCCCCATTTTTCCTAAACCAATTATTGCCAGTTCCATGTAACTAGTCCTCCAGATATATCTATGATCATAATTTATTGTGCTTTTTGCTACAACATCAAAAATGAAATTCAATAAGTATGAATAAACGTACAAATTTTTAAAGCGGGTTATCCGGATAATCAACCAGCTATCAATTCCACAATTAGAAATCTGATATGCTTATGTTACAAAAATAAGATGCTGATTAAAAGGAATTAATTACCTCTTGAAACCTATGGATTGTTTTCATGGGTGATAGAAACAAATCTAACCGTAAGAGACCACCAACGATTGCTGTCTAAAAAATAATGAATCACAAAATAAAAAAAAAGCGGAAACGATAGAAGGTGTGAATATGATCCGTGCTGTGGCCTTTGACCTGGATGGTACCCTGATACAAACTGAACGTCTCAAAGCACAATCCTATGCGCAAGCGGCTGTGCAATTAAAACCTGCTTCCTTTAGCGAACAGGTAGTGGTTGATGCATTCAAGGATTTTGTTGGTGGGTCGCGAGAGGAGGTCACCAAAGGTTTGCTGGACCGCTTTGACCTTGAAGAAGCTGCCCGTAAACGCATGGATGAATTCAGCGCTAGTGCACCCTGGCAGGTCTTGGCCAGGCTTCGCTTGCAAATCTACCAGGAAATCATTTCTAACGAAAAGACCTTAAGAGATGCTGCCTGGTCGCACAACATGACTTTATTACATCAAATAAAAGCAGCAAATTGCACACTGGGATTAGCGACCATGTCTCACTGCGACCAAGTCGAACGAGCACTGAGCGCTTTACAGCTTGAAGGTGTGTTTAACTTCATCGCCACCCGTGAAGATGTGGAAAACCCAAAACCTGATCCTGAAATTTATCTATTGGTAGCAAAGGAATTGGGTGTATTCCCCCATGAACTTTTGGTGATTGAAGATTCAGTCGCGGGTGTAAGTGCCGGGTTGGCAGCAGGTGCGATTGTATTGGCTGTAGCAACACCGATGACCCAAAGGCAGCTGCACCAATCTGGTTTATTGGATCAGGAATTCATCGTTGACGGTCCTGAAAGTCTACAAGAAAAGATGGCGAATTTATTCCGTAAATTCAATGAATAAGTCATTGAGGGACGATCGACTAAAAACCCCCCCATCTTCTGAGGGAGTTTGTTGTTCAGTACCAGTCGGGGTTTCAAAAGGTTAACCAAGTCACTTAGCACGCAAATATTTAGAAGCAACTTTTTTGACAATCTGTGAAAAAGTTGGATAAATAAAAATAGTCTCTGCAATCGCTTCAAGAGAGAGTTTTTGTGTGATTGCCAGCGTAAAAAACTGGATCCACTCTCCGGCATGTGCGCCAATAGCATCTGCGCCTAAAATGATATCGTCTTTGTCCATGATGATTTTGATGAACCCTGTAGTATCCGATTCTGTGGTGAAACGGTTAACAGTTTCAGTGGGCAGGCGAAAGACATTGATTTCGTCGTACTTGCGACGAGCATCAGCTTCACTGAGGCCAACATGTCCTATCTCTGGCTCCATAAAGATTGCCCAGGGCACAACAGAAAGATCATTTTTAACATGGTTACCAGACAATATGTTTTCAATGCAGATCTCTGCCTGGTAGGATGCCATGTGGGTGAATTTAGCCGGTGAAGCCACATCACCACAAGCATAAATATTGGGTGTCGAGGTTTGTAGAAATTCGTTCACCTGAATACCATGTGAAGTGTAAGTCACACCAGCCTGCTCCAATTGAAGACCCTCAATATTGGGAACACGCCCCAGGGCAGCAAATATGGTTTGAGCCGTCATCATAGTTTTCTGACCGTTTTCTTCCAGGGTGATTTTAATTTCTCCATTGGGGGCTTGTTGACAAAGAACAACCTCAGCATTGGTGCGTATATTGATGCCCTCATGCTGCAGAATTTCCGTTGCAAGTTGACCTACTTCCTCATCAACAGCTTTCAAAATCCGGGGGTTGCGATCAATAATGGTGACCTGAGAACCAAAGCGAGCTAATGACTGCCCTAATTCAGCTGAGATCACACCGCCGCCTAAGAATACAATCGAACGAGGCAACTCTGTAATATCCCAAAAGTTTTCATTCGTTAGGATGTTCAACAATTCGCTGCCTTCATGCGGCGCCATGCGTGGTGATGAACCCGTGGCTATGATGGTAAATTCTGCCCGGATCGTTTCTTCCCCGATTTGAATTTCATTCGGGTTCAGAAATTTCGCACCTTCCTGATTCAGATAAACATCGATCCCTAATTGTTCAAAATGTTCTGGTTTTTCTGTGTTGTATATGCCCTGGATCACCTGGTCGACGTGACCCATGACATTCCGAAATTCCAGCTTGTTAACATCCGAAAACTCTGGCAAACCATGCAGGTCAGCGTTTTTAATCGCATGGAAAAGACGGGCGCTGCTAATGAAGGTCTTACTTGGAACACATCCCGTATGGGTGCATTCGCCTCCGATTTTATCTCGTTCAATCATAGCAACTTTTTTACCTTGCCGATGAGCAGTTAGAGCAGCCACCAAACCTCCTGAACCTGCGCCAATCACTACAAGGTCATATTTTTTCATACTAATATCCTCTCAATACTTTTATTCCATAATCTATTATAGGCTAATTTATCCATCAGTTGCAATTAACTTCCACCGATTTATTAAATTTAACTGATTTGATCTGCTGTCAAAAACTTTATTGTGTTTTGAATATTGCCGATCGTTTTGCATGGATACTTTCAACGAGGATCTCATAAGATTCTCAGAATGCATCCTCACCTTGTCGAGAGGAATATTCGGCCCGGAGCCTTCTTCATATAAACTTAAAACAGTTTTTGTTCCGCCAATATCACCGGCTAAAATATATGCAGCCATGAAACATACCTCAATTATTTCTATGATAAGAATTCATCAGACGTTATCAGTTATGTAATTCAATTCGTTCATGCGCGCTTAACCAGGTTTGAACTGTGGCTACGAAGGCTGCATGACTCCAGGTTAGTGGACTGACCGACAGGGGGTCATTGGTATAGGGATTCACCTGTTCTGCTAAAATGCCGCTGGAAAGGGCTCGCTCTGCGACCCATTGAAGTAAATCAAGTGACTTACCCAACGCCTGGGTGCTTTTTGCTGTGACAGCAAGCCATTCTGCCAGCCAAAGCGTTGTGATGAACCAAGGGTTACCAGGCACATCTTCGATCGATTGGCTGACCTGGTGGTAATTATCGTCTTCATACCGGGCGACGCCGCCTACCTCCGTTTTTACCCATAAACGATCTTTGATCGCCTGCATGGTAGCGATGATTTTAGGGTCATCGGGGTCATACATCCCGTATTGCCACAGTCCAACCAATGATGCATCAATGACCGAGTCAATCTCCCATTCTCCATCTGGTGTTCGGTTGATCATCCTCGCAAACCGGTGTTCGTCTTCAAGCCATAGATATTGATTCGTGGCTTGTTTGATCTCATCAGCCGCCTGGCGGTACTTTTTCGCGCGATCAAACTCGCCGAATGCCTCTGTAAAGTTTGCACCCGCGTCCAGCCCGCCCCAGGTGGTACCAACCGTCCACCCTAACACACCGTACCGTTCTTCCCACAGGTCATAACTCGGCAAGGGCAAACCGGTTTCAGGATCACGGTATTCCGCCAGGAAATCCGCCATGGGGTTGATCAATGCTCGATAAAGCGGTTTGATAAAATACACATCGCCAAAGCGGGTAAAATGCTGCCACAATGACCATAACACCAAGGCCGTCTCATCTTCCTGGATTGGTAAAGTCTTCTCGCCATCTCTCCGCCAGGGGTGCCATGAGGAGGCTAAAGAGCCATCCGGGTTGTATTTATGCAGCAGATACCCCTGTGGCGTAAGGACCCGCTGGCAGAAATGAAAAAAGGCACGCGGTAAATCAATATATCCAGCCCGTGTGAGCGCATTGGCAACCAAAGCACCGTCACGCGGCCACATGTAACTGTATGTATCCCTCACTGCAGAGGAGATATCCGAGTCATTGGCAGCGAGAATAGCGCCTTCATTGTCAATTTGCGTGCGGATCAGCAACAAACTACGCTCATATTCCCGGCTGATAGATTCAGGTAAGCTGTTCAGGTTGGGTAAATGGCTGCTTAACCACAGTCTCCAAAACGCTGCCGTCCGATCGAGGTAAAATTCAGGCCCGCGCCTTCGGACTGATCTGTTGATGGTGACAACTTGTTCAAACGTGGGCGCGACAGCCATCCAGTACCAGACTCTGACCGTTTTTTCAACCGGGATATGCACTGTAAAGCCGACGGTCGAATCTATCGATCCATGGGCAATATCGTTACCTGAAAGCACCCCATCTTCAGCATCGCGCCATGTGCCCTGGAGATTGTGAATTTCTTTTAATCCACACGCCCATTGGTGAACGCCCACGGTAAGGCCATGTTCATATTCTTCATCTGATGAGAATGTGGACTGATCTGTTTCCACCGCCCCATTAATCATAAACCAGTTCTTACCTTTATAATGAAACACCGACCGGCGTTCTGGTTCAAAGTAGGCGGTGTCTCCCACCTCGTTTTGATTGATGTGAAAATCGTGATGGAAGAACAATCGCACTTCGCGCGCCTTCCCCGATGGGATGCGGACATCAAACCGGCGCAGGAGCAAGTTCTCGTGAAAATCCACCGCTTCTGTTGCCGATAATTCAACATCCAAATCGCGATGCGAAAGGCGAACATCTGAAACCAAAGTCTGCTCTTTGTATCGAATGCTACGTTCCCACCGGTCGTCATCTAACCAGCTGAAATCAGAATCAACCCATACCCCCATCCTGAAGGGGTGCCCTAAGGCATGGTTGCTCTGCCCAACATGGGGATAATAAAAATCCCGAATTTGATGCGTTTTGTCTAAAGCGACCAGCATATTTCCATTTCCAAGTACTAAATTCCTGGGCATAAGTTTTCCTGTTCTACTTTACATTAATTTGATGATCGGTTCTGTACTAAAGGGTGAGATCACACCCAATCCCAACGAGGGTGATGCATACAATTCTGGCGGCACACTGATATCCGCCAGGTAAAGATCGCCCACATAGGGTTTGGCTTCAGGGGTCATCAAACCTGCCTTTGGGAGGGCAAGGGTGAGTGTGATATCCGCCCGAATACAGATTTTGGAGGGGATCCCCGTGGTGGTATCCAAACCCGAGGGTGTATCCAATGCAATACTAGGGTTATGACTGGCATTTGCCAAAATGATCCAATCCGCTACTGGTGGACGAGGATCGCCCGTCAATCCATAACCGATCATTGCATCAATGATCACGTCAGCGCTGTTGAGTGCGGGGTTTGAAGTTACTAAACCCATTTTTTGAATGATAGATAACTGATGGGCGGGAACATCTTTGAGGTGGGTTGCGAAGCCTGCGGCTGTTAGTTCCACAACTGCGCCCCAATTATGCAGATGGCGTGCGGCCACCATACCACCGCCGCCGTTGTTGCCTGTGCCGCATAAGATGGCGATCTTTTTTCCCTTGGCTGAACCACCTAAAAATTGCCTGGTCAACTCAGCAAGATTGCGACCGGCATTTTCCATCATTTGGATGAGACTGATATGCCACGCTTCAACCATCAAACGATCAACTTCAATCATCTGTTCTGTTGTCAGGGTGGGTAAGTTTAACTTTTCTGGCATTGTTTTCCTCTCTAACCATTAACTGCGCAGTTTGACTTGAACACCACATTCTCCATTTTTTCATCAGTAAAGTAATGACATTAAAAATAAGAAGATTTGATCTACCCTAATCTTACCAAATTGGAATTCTTTAGCTATAATATTAAAATGACCCGAGACAATAAAACATGGCTGGGAGATTTAAACAGTGAGGGGAAACGTCGTAATCAGGCCCTTGATGATCTGCGTGAGATTATTTTGCGCATGCTGCCAGGTGCCCTCTCACGCTATCTTTCACCAGACAGCAGTCATTTTGAACCGTTCCTTCAGGATGTTGCCCAAGAAACTTTATTAAGGGTACTTGATCGTTTGGATACTTTCGAAGGCCGCAGCAAGTTCACAACATGGGTTTACACGATTGGTATCCATATCGCATTGAGTGAACTGCGCCTGCGAAAATGGAAAGAGGTTTCACTAGATAAACTAGAGGAGGGTGATCCAATTGATCAAACGCCATTTAAAAAGTTCGCTAACCCAAACCCAGGACCAGAAGTGAGCCTTGAACAAAAACAAGCCATGATGAAAGTGATGCAGCTAATTCAAAGTGAATTGACACCACGACAGAGGGAAGTGATGATGGCCATCAATGTTCACGGCGTTCCGATGGATGTGATCGCCGAACGGATGGACAGCAATCGCAATGCGGTCTATAAGATGATGCATGATGCCCGGGTCAAACTTAAAAACCGTTTAGAGCTTGAGGGCATGCCATTGCAAGACTTACTCAAAATGTTCAGTAATTAATTCGTTAGAATGGTTGTCTAATTATTATGATAAAAAGTTTCTTTAATTGGTTTAGAAAAAAACACACACCAGAATCATTTACACCGGAAATGATGCAGGGTTTGATCAATATGCTTGCCATGACGGACCCTGATGAAGTTGACTGTGATGAAGTTTTTACTGTGTTAGCTGAGTTTGCAGAGATGAAAAAGCAAGGCGAAGATGTGAATCAATTCATGCCGCTTATTCAAAAACACCTGGATTTATGCCCCGATTGTCGGGAAGAGTATGAAGTATTGATAGATACGCTGAATGCTGAACATGAATTAACAGCATAATTATTTTTGGTAACTGCTCAGACTGCACTGCATTTGAAAGATCAGGGTGTTGTGTGGCGGCGGAGCCGCCACACAACACCCCGATTTCACCATAACCTGAGAAGTAACTATTTTGTTTAGGGTATAAAAAAGGGTGGTTTAAAAATATGAGTAATTTCAGTACCATAAACAGCAGAATGCCATTGAATTAATTTGCATCACCAGGCCTCGAGATGCTTTTATTTTCATGTGTTTGTAACTGCTCAGGCTGCCCTTCAATAACAAGGTTGGGGGGTGTGGTGTGACGGCCATGCCGTCACACCACACCCCCCATTTCCTCATCAACTGAGTAGTTACGTGTGTTTTTATAATGGCTTGGGTTAACGCAACCCGAAAAATATGCGGATTTGTTCATCTAAATTTATCACCCAGGTAGAAATATTGCTCTCAAGACCCAACTGCGTCAGCCGGTTTAAGGTGCCTGTCATGAGCAGGATGCCCATTCCAATAAGAAGTAACCCACTGATCAGCCCTGTTGTGTGTAAAGAAAGTGTATGGTTGAATACCTTAAATTCAATCCCACGGCCGCGAATAAACTTCCAAAAGGGACTTCCATTGCCCAAGCGGCTGAAAAATGCAGAGATGACGATCAACGGCAAGCCCAACCCAAGCGTATAGATGAATGAAAGCAAAGCGCCTTGAAGTATTCCAGTTCCCTGCGTGGCAAGCAGGGTTAAAATGGCACCTAAAATTGGGCCAATACATGCGCTCCAACCGACTGCAAAAGTAGCTCCATAGATATAAGACCCACCTAACGTCTTGGTGGGTGTTTCTTGGAATTGAACGCCGGAGAATCCTTTACCGAATATGCTTAATAAGCCGAACACAATAATGATGATGCCGCCAATCAAAGAGAGGGCTGAAATATTACGGGCTAACAGACCCCCTATAGCGGTCACACTAGCCCCAATGAGAGTCATGGTGGTGGCCAGCCCTAAGAAAAATGCCACAGTCGTCAGAACAATGTTCTTTTTACTGCTTTGGAATGTATAGGCAAAATAAGCCGGCAGTATGGGTAGTGAACAGGGTGAAAGGAAGCTTAGTAAACCTGAAATAAAAGCAGCCGGGATCAGTGCCAGCATACTGGCGCCTAAGGTTTGACCGGCGGGCTCAGCAAATAATGCAAACAATAATATGCTCAAACCTCCAAATACAAGTATGCCTATTGCTAACTTGCTGCGAGTTATGTCAGGTTTTTTCGATGGTGTGACGTGGTTCATGATTTTTTCCTTGGTCGCTCATAATAATTCTTTATTGCTCAGTCTACCCTGCAACTGAAAGGTGGGAGGTGTGGTGTGCACACCACACCCCCGATTTCCTCATCAGCTGAAATAGTTACAATCATTCTAAAGATCAGGCTGGTAGATGCGGGTTTCTGGCTTAAAAGCAGCCCATGAAAACCAGAGATGGTTGACAGAGACAACTTCTGTTAGCTGAGTGCCGCTTAATGGGCCTGAAACTGCCTGCCCGAGGATGTCCCAGGTGCTGCCGGTTTCAGTGTCGATAATATTCTCACCATCAAATTCAAAGGTCAATATTTGGCCATCGACATTGCGGTCATAGGCAATCGCTGAACCCACATCCTGCCCTTCTTCGATGGCAGCGGTGTCCAGCGCAGATGCCTGACCAGGTGCCCAGAAAATGGCTACATCCTGATCACCAACACGGTCGTTGACGACATTGACTTCGCTCAAAATGTCATAAGGGTAAGCCGCTGTTTCACCGTTAAATTCTAAGGCCAAGACCCTGGCAACTGGCGGCAGTGCACCAGGTGTGGCTGGCCCCTGGTAAAGGAAAGGCGGGTTGTTCACATTGTCATAACCAATATAAGGATTTCTGCCATAAGAGCGGGAATGGCCTGTATCCCGAGATAATACAAGACTGTCGGGGTTGGCATTCTTAAACGCTTCCCATGAGATCATCGCTGCAGGGACAAATTCAAGCTGGGTACCTGTCAGTGAGCCGATAATCCCTTCGCCAGTCCCTTGCTGCCACCAGGTTTCAGTCTGACGGTCATACATGATCAGGTTGCTGAATCGCAGCCTGCCAGTCGTTCCGAAATCCAGCACCAGGTCATCAACGGTTCTCTCGAATGCAATGGCTGTATTACATAAGGGACAGAATGTGACTACAACAGGGACGCCCCCGACGGTGTCGTTGACGATTTCATGCCAGGTCAAAATTTGGATCGGGTAGCCTTTGACCTCCTGGTTGATCGAAACCTGGATGATCGGCTCCAAAGCGCCGATCCAATCATCAGCCTCTTCAACAGGGATAAATTTTGGGTCATCAATGGAAGGGATGCCATCCTTGGGCGGGCCCCCAGAGAGGATTTCATTAAAAGAAACTGCGCTGATTGAAAAATCTGTTGAAAATTCTCGCTGTGCATTTGCTGGTGGATTGCCGTTGATGTTTTGTTCTTCAGTCGGTAGAGCGGCTGTTTCTTCTGCGGTTTCAGCTTCAGGTTCTGCTGCTGGTTCCTCAACTGCTGCCTGTTCGACCAGGGGTGCACAGGCAGTCACCACTAATACCGTTAGTGCCAGGATGGGAATTATTTTATTGAATTTCATTTTTGCCTCACATTTTCGTGTTGTGATTGGTTTTGTATTGACCATAGGATGTTGTTTAGGTATTAATTCTTACATTGAAGGTCTATTTTGCTGAATTATGTAAGAAAGCAAATGTTTACGATGTCCTATTTACAAATACATAAGGAAATTTTTTTAATATTTTGAGGTGAAGATGAAGAGACAATCTACAAAAACACCAAGACCTGAAAGTGATGAACGTCTGATAAAAAGCCAAGGACAGCATAAGACTAAGCTGCCGCGCTGGTTTTTGCCTGGATTAATATTGGCGATCATCGGCATTGGCGTCTTTTTGTTAGCTCAAAGCCCACAAGAAGATACCCTAACTGCAAATGGAGAATCTCCACGTGACATCGGCCCGGAGACGGCACCGGTTGTGATTGCTGAATATGCAGATTTTGCCTGCATCACCTGTAAAGCATGGCATCAATTTGGCGTCAGAGAAAGGGTGCTTGAAGCCTATGGGGAACAGGTGCGCTTTGTCTGGCACGATTTTCCAGTTACTTCACCATTATCGCCAAAAGCCGCAGAAGCTGGTTTTTGTGCGCATGATCAGGATGAATTTTGGGCATATCATGATATAGCCTTTGAGAATGCCCCTGCCCTGCGTGTTGAAAACCTGATCCAATATGCCGAAGAAATTGGGTTAGATCGCGCACAATTTGCAGCATGCCTTGAGTCGGGCAGGCATGCACCATCTGTTGAAGCAGAGCTGAAAGCAGCATCGAACCATGGGCTCTTCTCTGTTCCTTCCTTTATTGTCAATGATCAGCGCTTGATCGGGCCGCCATCCTTTGAGCAGCTCTCGGCAACGATCGACTCAATCTTGGATATGGAAAATTAATAAGCTGCTATGGTTTAAATGGTTCGTCTGTAATTGTGTTAAATTAGTTCTTTAAATGTGGGTTGTGCAAATGGGTCGAGGATATGCTTAGCCGCTATAGATGCAGCTTCTTGCACTGCAGGATGATCCCAACGCAATCCTTCGTATAAGAATCCGCTTTGAAAGCTGCCCACGGTCCGGGTGAGGACCTCACATCCAAAATGAACGGCGGATTCTTGGATGCCCTCATTGCCGAAGACTTGCTTATATCTATCTGCTAAAACAGCCCGATAGGCTGTCAAAAAGTTCTCCCATATTATTCTGCTGTTTTCAGCAGTTTGGCTGTCAGGATAGCGATGCTGATACATCCATAAATGTGCAGCCAGGTGCCCAACATCCTGTGAAGGTCGCCCATAATGGGAGAGCTCCCAATCGATGATGCGTAATTTATCTCCCGTTACAAAAATGGATGGCAGCCAGAGATCTCCCATGATCAACACTGTGCCAGGGGTTTGTAACAACTCGCCAAATGCAAGGGCTGTGCTCCCGATTTGGCTGGCATTTTTCAACCGAGCCTTCTTTGCATAGTCAAACACTTTGCTGTACTGCACATTGAGCCGGGTTTGTTGGATGGCCTTATTACTGAAGACTGATCCAAATTCTGGATGCAGGGTAGAAAAGTGATGTAAACGCCCGATGAAATCTCCTAAGTTCTTTCCGATAACAGCTGCATCTTCTATGTCTTGGGGGTTTTGGACCCACTTACTCAAGTCAGGGCAATCACAGACATCTTCCATTAACAAAAAATGAAGAGACGGATCAAGGTCAATCAGGTATGGCGGCCTGATGGTGTTGGATACCAATTCAGCCAATTGTCCATGGGGGCCAAATGCTTCCAGAACTTTTGCTTCGATGAGGATCCGATGCGGGTCAAGCTGGACGCCTGGTGCAGAGGCAATCACTGGAGGCGCCCACTTGGCGATGAGTGACTCTGGTGTGGAGTCTGGTTTCCCATTTATTCGCCAGACGAAATTTAATAATCCGCCAGACAGCTGTATCGGTTCACCTTGCGGTGTAAAACCGGGCAGGGCTTCGGTCACTTCTTCAATCTGATGAAGGACATTTATTTTCTCTTGTTCAAGCTGTGCAGCAGGGTTTTCAGTCATTCGTTGAGTCATTTTTCCTCTTAGGGGCTATAGGTTTTATAAAAAAATATTTTATGGATCGAAAGAATATTACCGGATGCGTTATTAATTAAATCAGATTATTTTAGTGGAAAAAGGTATGTTTTTGCCTCTTTCCTAAATATAAACAAACTGATTATAATTTGAAATATCTGCTTGGCTATGGAAAATGCTTTGGCAGTGGTGGTATTAATTCTTGAGGACTTGCCAGCATTGGCTGATGATTGATTTTTGTATTAGAAGAAACAGACAAATCCCATGAACAAAAACGAGACGATTTTGACAGGAGTTCAAGTAGATCGCTTTTACTTTATATTTGTAAGATTGTTGATCTATGTGAATCAAATCACAAAAACCTTGCCTTCATATGTACTGGAAAAGCTTGACCGATTTGCTAATCCAACCGCGGAGCATGAATTAAGGAAAACACTTTGGAGAAATCCACATCTGTTAGACGGATTTATCCAGGATAACCCCTTTAAAATTGGGTCTGAAGATCTGGATGTTGTTGCAGGTTGGAAACAATTCAGATATGGTGATTTTTCAGTCTGTAAGGTTATTAGAGGGAGAGGAGTTTTTCTCAGTCATGACGATCCTCAAGAATTTTATTCGGTAGTTCCTTTAAATGATCCTTTTAAAATTATACTTCCGGAAATTCCGATGATCGTGCGTACGGCTCTGATCCCCTATGAGGATCTGATTATCTATGATGGTTCAATGGCCTTGTATAGCATAAGATTTGGGCCTGGCCTTAGAGCAGCCGCTGCAGAATGGTATATTGAAGCATATGAGCGTGGTCAGATCAAAAATAACCTTTCTAATCACCCACTAATCGATACTGAATTAGTTGCGCAGAGGGAAAAAGCGAACAAGTCAGTGTTGCGTTATTTTAAGTCGTACTTAAGAAAAAAGGGCCTGAGTGATGCGATCATCAATCGTGATATCGGTACTGTTGAGAAATTCTCAGATTTTCTCGCTCGGCAGGAAAATCTTTCGTCTTATTTGCGTGATTCCACTATGGATGCCCTTCAAGATTTCTTGGAATCCATTGCAGGGGAGATTTCAAGACCTTTCATTACTGGTCTGAAGCGATTCTTCAGTTTTATGATTGATTCGGAGCGCATCGATTGGGAACTGGGTGAAGAAATTCTAATAATCCTGCGATATCTATCGGAAAAAGAATGATGTTCCCGGTTAATGGGTTTCCTCCCAGGGAAGGATCACCTGTCCGGTTTGTTCGTAATGGGTAAACAGGGGGATGTGTTTTTCAATCATCCTGTTTAAGTACCCCGGCTCATACCGGGCGACCCAGTTGATCTTCCACAGCAGGCGGCCAATCTGAAAGGGCTCGATGGGGTCATCCGGCCAGGATAGTTGGGAAGTGTATCCTTGGTGAAAAGTCGCCAAGAGGACTGGGTAGCGAGCCTCGCCAACCGTCTCATGCAGATCGAGCATGGCCATGGCGATGTCGTGGGCCCGGTATCCCCAGACCGTATCCTCAAAATCAAAGGGACGCAGCACCTCTTTGTGGAGCTTGATATTGTCATGCCACAGGTCGCAGTGGATCACGCGCAGGTCTGCCTGATCTGTTGCCTGGTAAGCATCTTCGACATGGGTAGATATGCGTGCCAGCACTTCCCTTTGAGGTGAGGGGATGTCGGATTTCGAAAGATTTTCGAGATGGTTTTCCTCACCCCTCGACAGCCAGTGTTCAAACCGGCGGGTTGAGAATCCTACGGGCGGCTTCCAGCTTGCGCCGTGTTGATGCAGTTCAGCGAACAACTTTCCCAATTTTGCAAGATTTATTTCATTAAGATAACCGCCCAATAACCGGCCGGGCACCCAGCGCATCAATGTCATGTGCCAGATGTCAGGGATTTCCGGGACGTTCAACGAAAGCACCTTTTCGCCCTGCTGTGTGGAGATGATTTCAGGCACGGGGATATCGGTTTCTTCATGCAGCGCGGTTAGCCAGGCTGCCTCGGCGCGCAGGTCTGTCAGCGTCCGCCAGCCGGAGCATGAAACACTCACCCCTGCCTGTGACCACCCGGTAGAGCAGGTTGGTCTCAAACCCATGGTAGGTGATCTGCGGGTCTGCTAGATCGTAATGTTTAATGCCTTGTGCTGCCAGCTGGTGCAGCCGGCGCAGTTTGCCGACATTAGAAAGTGCATTGTAGGGTTTCATAAAATATTTATGCGTTGTTGATCTCGTGAGTGAACAGGCACAGGGCGATCTAAAGCAGTGGTTTGAAGTTCAGTTGTTTCATCCATCCTCCATAAAAAAGAACGCATGAAGTGCAGTTAGGAACTGGGATAATTTTACACCTGGATGACTGGTATTGACCTACTAATTTTGTTGTGAAGGTCGAATCCAGGATGAACCCATTCAGGCAGCATCGTGGATTAGAGTATTGGTGTGTGAACCTTAAAGTTATGGTAAAAAATGATAACTACTCGGCTCATGAAAAAATAGGGGGTTTGGTGTGGCGGCAAAGCCGCCACACCAAACCCCCGACCTTTCATTTGCAAGGCAGCCTGAGCAGTACAAAAAATGTAGAAAAACATTGCCCGTAAACCATCATGGGGCAATGTTGATCCTGCAATGTTTTTATCTGGTAATGAAGTTTACCAGGTTGCTTATTTTTTCTTCAATAAGCGCATGCCATTTAATATCACAATCAGTACCGAAAGCTCATGGATCAACATACCGCCAGCCATGTTCACTGCACCGAATATTACACCTAAAAGCAAACCGGAAACGGTTAAAAGGGCGATGAAGACATTTTGGTGGATATTTCTCAGGGTAGCCTTGGATAAGCGGATGGCTTCTGTTACCTTCATCAGGTCATCGGTCATTAAGGCGATGTCTGCGGTTTCAATGGCAATATCTGTGCCTGCTGCACCCATCGCAATACCGATATCGGCGGCTGCCAGGGCAGGTGCATCATTAATGCCATCGCCAACCATTGCTACCACATGATTTTCAGCCTGCAATTCTCTGACAGCTGTGAGTTTATCCTCGGGGAGCAGTTCTGCGCGCACATCCTCGATACCTGCTTCGGCGGCTATTGCTAACGCTGTCCGGCGATCATCCCCTGTCAACATCACCACTCGTTGTACGCCAATTTCTTTAAGACGCTGGATCATTTGAGGTACATCTTTACGCAGGGTATCTGCGATGCCTATAATGCCAGCAGCAAGTTGGTTGTGAGAGACCAATACCGCCGTCTTCCCGGCTGATTTCAACCGGGTCAAATGCTGCTCTGCTTCAGCGGGAATTATGACACCTAATTCAGCCATCAATTCTTTGCTGCCAACGCCAACAACATTCCCGTTAACCTCTGCTCGAATGCCGCGGCCAGTGCAAGTTTCAAACTTTTCTGCCTGTGTGATCTGACCCAGTTCTTGTGCAGATTTCATGATGGCCCGTGCAATGGGATGCTCTGAGCCAGCTTCTGCTGCGGCTGCCCAATTCAATATTTGGTCATTATCGTGACCGTTGAGTGAAATCACGTCACTGACAACCGGTTTTCCCTGGGTCAAGGTGCCAGTTTTATCAAGCGCCAGGGCTGAGATCTTGCCTGCTTTCTCAAGGTATTCTCCGCCTTTGATCAAGATGCCGCTTTTAGCTGCCCGGCCGATCCCTGCGACCACTGAAACAGGTGTAGAAATGACCAGTGCACCCGGGCAGCCAATCACCAGCAGGGTCAGTGCCAAATGAATGTCACGTGAGATCAGGTAAGCCGCTCCGCTCAGTACGATAATAAAAGGTGTATACCATTGAGAGAATTTTTCAATAAAACGTTGTGTCGGTGCCTTCTCTTCTTGGGCTTCTTCTACCCTGCGAATGATGCGAGCCAGGGTGGTGTCCGCACCAATGCCTGTGGCGCGAATTTTCAAAAGCCCGGCCTGGTTGACTGTGCCGGCATACACGACAGCACCTTTAGATTTGCTTTCAGGTATTGGCTCGCCGGTGATGCTGCTTTCATCAACAAAAGATTGACCATCAATCACTTCACCGTCTACGGCGATCTTAGCACCAGGTTTAGTTAAAACCGTCTCATTGAGAGCCACTTCGTTCGGCGGAATTTCAACCTGCTGCCCTCCTCTGATAACAATTGCCGTGTTTGGAGTGAGGTCTAATAAACCAGCCAGCACCTGGCGTGTCTGGCTGAGGGTGCGGGCTTCGAGGTAAGCACCTAGAATGAACAGAAAGGTGACTGCTGCGGCTTCCCAATACTCACCGATGATCAGCGCGCCAACCGTTGCGATGGTTACCAGCAGCTCAATACCGATATGGCGATTGCGGAGGCTGGTTACTGCCCGCACAGCAATTTCCCACCCGGCAATGAGTGCTGCCAGGATCATTAAACCGTCATGCCACCTATCGGCATTGAAGAATTTTCCTAATCCCAATGCCAATAAGATTGATGCGCCGCTTGCGATCACTAAGATTTTCCGGCGTGTTTTCAGGTCTTTAAAATTTTGAATTAAGACATTCATTGATCCTCCAATCGCATGGACCTACAGTGCCAGCCTGGCACTGTAGGTGTGGATATTTTAGTAAGGTGATACAGCGGATGTGTAGCCAACGGATTGGACAGCTTGCACCAGTTGGCTGCCGTTGACCTTGTCGGGATCATGTTCAACTTCGATTCGGCCGGTGTTGAAGTGAACCCTGGCCTCCTGTACACCGTCTACAGCTTTGAGTGCTTTTTCAATTTTTGAGATGCAAGATGGGCAAGAAAGTTCTTGACTTCGCAATATGGTTTTCATAACTTAAACTCCTTTTAGTGTTGGTTTCTGTCTTTACTATAGATGAAAAGTTGTGTTACTACTATGATCTGGGTCAATTAACTGCAAAAAATCCAGAAGTTGATTACATTCTGGATTTATTGGTTACTACTCAGCTTATGGAGAAATAGAGGGTTCAGTTGCAGTGCAACCTGAGCAGTTACATTTATTGTTTTAAAAAGTGATAGGAGAATTAGTTCTCTGTGAGTTTTGCTAAACCAGGCTGGTCGGTAATGGCGATCCAGCGGCGGCCAGTCTGGATGAATTTTTCTTTCTGGAACTGGCTCATCACCCGGCTGACCGTTTCAGTGGTGGTGCCGGTTAATTCAGCCAGATCGGCGCGCCCCAGTGGAAGTTGGATCAGCCAACCGAGGTCATTCGATTCGCCTAATTTTTCACCCAGCTTCAACAACACAAACGCGAGGCGCTGCTCGACGGTGGATGCACTCAATAGGCGCACCTTTGCCTGGGCATCTTGCAATCGCTGCACCATGACATCCATGACTTTGACTGTAACCTGCGGATGATTATTCAGCAAATGGCGAAAATCACCCCCATCGATGCTCAGGGTGCACACGTTTGTTTGCGACTGAGCGGTTTCAAAATATCGATCATTTTCATGATGTGACAGGCTGCCAAAGAACTCTCCCTGTTTAAGAATATCGAGCATTACGCTTTTGCCGCTAGGCGTATGATGCATCAGTTTTACATTGCCGTCAGCGATGACAAATAATCGCTCTGCTGGACTGCCTGTGAGATAGATGATTTCCTCTTCTGAGTAGCCCCGTTCGACAAATAAATTATTGATGTCTTTTATCGTCGTTTGAGAAAGATGTTTGAAAAAGGGCAGCTGCCCTAAAACATATAAGCGCAAATCAAGGTCGCACATGTGCGCCTCTATGTGATCATGCTCTAAGGGTGTTTTTCTCTTTACCATGGTGCTGGTTCGATCGTTAACCTGATTTTGTGCCGATTAATGATATGTTTTTTATACCAGAGAAATCAAAAATTAGAAAGAATAATTATTAATGCTCCGCTGCACTGCAACATAAAGGTCTGAGGTATACCCCCAATTGCCTCATCTGCTGATTAGTTACCGCGTCAAGAGCATTTATGTAACGGATAGCAGCCCAGTCAGGGGGTTATAATCATGTGATCATGATGACCGTTTATCAAAAATTAGCCCGCTACCTGGATACCCTGCCGGCCGGTTATCCACCCACCGAGAGCGGTGTCGAGATCGAGATCCTCCAGACGCTGTTCACGGAGGGAGAAGCCGCGCTGGCCCTGCACCTGACCCTGCTGGATGAGGATGCCCGGGTGATCGCCTATCGTGCCATGCAGGATTTGGCGGAGACAGCCGACCTGCTGGAGGGAATGGTCCATAAAGGGTTGATCAGCGGGAGCTACCCCCAAGGCAAGCCGCCGCGCTATGCTATCAGCCAGTACGTGATTGGGTTCCATGAAGGGCAGGTGGACCGGCTCAGTAAAGATTATGTCAACCTGTTCAAACGTTATGTGCCCGTCCTGTTCGAAAAAGGCCCCTGGACGAAGGTGCCGCAGATCCGCACGATCCCGATCAATAAAGCCATCCCGGTCACCAGTGAGGTGATGCCCTATGAGAGCGCGGATGCCATCCTGCACTCGAAAACGCATTTCGGCGTGCGCAACTGCGTCTGCCGGCAGGAATTACAGTTGGACGGTGAGGGCTGCGACCGCCCGATGGAGAGCTGTCTGGTCTTTGATGACGCCGCGCTGAACGATGCAGCTACCGGCATGGGCCGACTGATCTCATTGGAGGAGGCACTGGCCAAGGTGGAAGCAGCCCGGGAAGCCGGTCTGGTTCTGCAGCCGGCCAACTCACAAAACCCAATCGTGATGTGCACCTGCTGCAGCTGCTGCTGCGGCGTACTGCGCAATATCAAAAATCATCCTGAGCCGTCGGCGCTGGTGGCGAACCCCTTTATCGCTCGCTATGAGGCTGAGGTTTGCATCGCCTGCGGCAAGTGTGCGGCGGTTTGCTCGATGGATGCACTGGCTTGGGCGGATGAGGTGATTGCCTTTCACCCGGCGCGCTGCATCGGGTGCGGGTTGTGCGTGGGCGTGTGCCCAACCCAGGCGGTGGTGATGGTGCGTAAGGATGCAAGGCTTAAAGCGATCCCTAAGAACACGCTGGCCACGTACCTGCGCATGGCGCAGGCCCGGGGTCCCCGGCAGGTATTAACACTGGTCGGGATGGTACTGCGATCGGTGGTCGACGGGATGCTTGCGCCGAGATAAGTGGGTGATATGCAAGTTTGCCAACCACCCCAGCTTTTCAGGGGGAAAAATGTTTTATTCGTTTTTAGAAAAACAAATCGAAACGAATGGGATGGTGAGTTGGTCAAAGGTGAATTGTGAAAGGTGATTTAGGAATAGAGATTTAGGGGATGGGGGATGGGTAGATTAGAATTCGTATAGGTATAAATCTAATTATGGACAGGAAAAACAGGCCCGTTGTTCTGCAGGCTGAAATGGGCCGGGTGAGATTTATGGATGATGATTAATTGTGGTTAATAAGTTCTTCGTTAACGGCGTTGAGGGCTTCTGACAGGAGCCTCATGGTGGCGTTTTTTTTCAGCACCGACCAGCAGTGTAAATATGCCGCCTGAAAACGCTTTATTTTTCCGTGCAGTATGCCTGGCCGCCCGTGACGGGGATTGCCCAGCGGCATGACGGATTGTTACTGCAGGATAGAGAATCGGTGTATGACGAACAGGCCGGCGGCGGGGTTGTAATCTCAGGGGGTGTGTCCGTTGGCGTGGCTGTCACAGGCGGATCGACGACCACTACAGGCACCAGCCCGGGATCACCGATGAGGTCTCCGGTTACGTCTGAGACCCAGCAGCGCACATCCATTTTTTTCCAGAAGATGTGCCACCAGGAATTGTCCTTATTGCGTCCGATCACCTCCACCAGTTCACCGGGTGTGATCCCTGTCAGTGGTTGGTAGGCCTGGTCGGGGCCAAGACGGCAGAAGGCGTTGAGGTTGAATCGGAAGAGGGGCAAACAGGCACTTTCGGCATCAATGCGGAACCACCTGCTTTCGGAGAAGGGCCCCAGGGTGGTGTCGTTGATGGCGGCCACCTGCCAGTGGTAAACCTGGCAGTCCTCCAGCGGGTGGGCGGCCGCCCAGGCCGTGGAGGGGTTGCCCGTTCCTCCGCTGAGGCTGGTATCCGCAAAGGTGGGGTCGACGGAAAGATCGATGCGGTAGCCTTCAGGGTCGCAGGCGGGGTCAGGGTAGGTCCAGGTGAGCGTGGGCCAATCCTCTGTCAGCACGGCGGCATTGGCGGGGGTCTGCAGATTTGGGGCGAGGAGGCCATCGGTTGGGCACCTCGGTTTTTCATCTGGCAGTTCAGGCTCCAGCACCGGGAACTGGTCCCAGCCGCCGATCCGCTCGATGGCTTCATCCGGCACCCAACAGCCATCCTGAAGATCTGTCTCGAGGTACCACCAATTGCGATCCGGGCTGCTGCCCTGGATGATGACCCCTTCACCTACACGGAGGGGCCGGTGTATGCCATAGGCTAAACCCGGACCCAGACGGCAGAGCAGGTCTTGAGGGAAGTTAAGAATCCAGGCCGGTTTTTCGAAAATCATCGGGCATAAGCCGCCATGGAAGTTGGTCACGAAGGCGCGGGTTTCGGAAAAAGGTTCCTCTGGCGGGCCAGCAGGGTCTGTCTTGATGCGCCAGTAGTACTGCTGGCAGTCTTGCAGGGCTAATTGTTCGGGCGTACGGGTGAAGGTGGACTGCAGGCTTTGGGATCGTCGCAGGTAGGGCGACCCCCAATCAAATTCTGGGTTTGGCGACCAGATTTGGAACTCAAAAAAGTAATCCACCAGGCATCCCGTTGGGTCTTCCCAGACAAACAGAATGGGTTCCGTTGGGCTGGTGATGACCACCTCATCCGCCGGGTTGAGCAGCAGCACTGGTTGATAGTCGGTGCCCGATGCGCAAACTGGCCCAGTCAAGAAGAAACCCCGAGTTTCTGGCCCGCTGACATCCGGGCCGGGGCCAGTCTCAAGGCCGGCGTAGACCTGCCAGTGGTAGGTTTTGCCCCCTGTCAGCGGAACGCCCCAGGGTGCCCGCCACTGGCCGGGAGCATAGACCTGGCTGTAGGGGATGCGTACCTTCATGCCCGGGATGTCTGGCTCCAACCCAGTCCACAGGTAGAGTTCGAAGAAATCCGGCTGGCAGGTTGTGGGTGGATATCCCCAGTAAAAATACTGGTTGGGTGCGGTGTCGACCAAAGTGGATTCGCCATGCGGCGACAGGTTGGTTGGGGCAAGCAGCTGGTCTGGGGTGCAATGAGGCAGTTCGCCGCCTTCAGACGGGTCGCACGCGTTTAGGACAACGGCCAGTAATAATAAAAGACCCACAATCAACAGGCTTAATCTTAATTTCATCTTTCCTCCTCTTGTTTCTAAGAAGAGGTGCGGCACCTCTAACGGGCCCGCACCCTGGATGGGCGGGGACGCTGCGAGGCCACCTGCTTGCTGGTGGGCGATTTATGTGTGGTTTTGCTGCAGGAGGCTTGTTACTCCCTTATGGATAGGTAATTAAAGTATATAAGGATTTAAGACGCGAGTCAATAATTTATTGATCAAATCAACAACTGTGTTCGGATTGATGAGCAAAGAAGCACACCGTGTTCAGGGCTGTTCAAGACCTTCCGTACAGCATTTTGACGAGTTTGCGTTTGCCCTGACATAGCCCCATATCCCACTTGACACATTATATATATTTATGATAATATATGCGCACGCATATATAAGCAAAGGAAATAAGATGTCGCTATCACATGTGATCCTGGGGTGGCTGAATTTTGAACCGATGACGGGTTATGACCTGAACGCGGTGATTGAGATCTCCACCCAGCATTTCTGGTCGACCAGCCAATCGCAGATCTACCGTACGCTGGCAAAGCTGGAACACGCTGGCTGCGTGACGCAGGAGGTGATCCAGCAGGAAGACCGGCCGGCGAAGAAGGTCTATCACATCACCGAGGGCGGACAGGCGGAGCTGAAGGACTGGCTTTCCAGCTTCCACAAGCCAGAGCCGCCGCGCATCCCGATGCTGATCCAGGTCTTTTTTGGCGGGCAGATCAGCGACGAAGCGGTGCTCGAAGTCCTCTCTGCTGAGCTGGCGTACCTCAAAAAACGGCTGGGCACGATCCGGGCAGCCCGGGCGATCAGCGCAGCCAATTTCTCGCCCGATGAAGACCCCCGCGATATTTTTTACTGGATGCTGACGATCGATTTTGGTGAGGCATCGATCGAGGCGCAGATCCAATGGCTTGAGGGGACCTGCGAAAAAATTATCCGTAAAGATTATCAAAACATCACGCTGGAATCCACCCCTGGCACAACAAAGGAGCTTGAAGAGAATCATGAAAAATAAACTGAATATCACCAATGGGTTGATTGGTCTTTTATTAGGTGCAACCAGTGGGGCGGCGTTCATTTTGGCTTTCCCACCTTTTGAGGTGTGGCCATTGATCTTCATCGGCTGGGTGCCTGCCCTGGTGGCGCAGTACCGGGTGATGCCTAAAAAGCTTTCCAGCCTGCCCACGGCTTTGGCCATCGGCATCTGGCTGGAAGGGTACCTGGGCCCGGTGTTCAGGCCGATCGGCACGTATATGGTCTTCCTGCCCATCATTGCGGTACTGACGACCTTCTTATTTGATTTGGGTAAGCGCAAGTTCAACGAAGCCACCCGATATCGCTGGTTCGTGCTTGAAGGGGCTTTGGGATGGGCGGGGATCGAGATGATCCGCTTGTTCATCCCGATTGCCGGCACCTGGGGTTTCATTGCCTACCCGCTCTACAGGCAGCTGTGGTTCATCCAGCCCGCCAGCATCTTTGGGATCATTGGGCAGGGCGTCTTGATCATGACGGTCAACCTGGTGCTGGCCCAGGGCGTGTTCTACTGGCTGGATCGGCGAAAGAACCCCCAGGCCGGGTCAGTTTTGCCCGCCAAAATGGTTGCACGCTGGGCGGCCGGGACGGGTGCAGCCGTGATCGGCTGGACTGTGCTGAGCCTGGCGCTGTTTCAGCCCGCTGAAGGCCGGACCGTGCGTGTGGCTGCGATCCAACCGGAAATCTCCCCGATTGTGACCAGCATGGCCGGTGAGGATGAGACCGTAGAAGTGATCCACAATGCGATGATCGAGCAGACCCGGCAGGCGGCCTCAGAAGGGGCAGACTTCATCGTCTGGCCGGAGGGCGCGATGACGTTTGACCCGCAGGTGGACGACAGGTTAGGGCTGGCTGCCCTGGCGCAGGATACGGGGGCCTACCTGGCAGTGGGGTATGTGGTGGTGCTGGAGGACGGCACCTTCAGGAACGAGGCCACGGTGATCGACCCGGCCGGCAATTTTTTGGGTGTGTTTGGCAAGGACCACCCGGTGGTGTTCGGCGGCGAAACAAGCGTGACCCGGGGCACTTACCCGGTTTATGAGACACCGCTGGGGACATTGGGGACGATCATCTGTTATGACCTGGATTACACCGATACCGCCCGCAAGCTGGCCGCACAGGGTGCGCAGTTGATCGGCACGCCCTCGAATGATTGGGGCGGGATCGCCGACAAGCACTATACGCATGTGGTCTTTCGGGCCGTTGAAAACCGGGTGGCGATGGTCAAGGCAGACGGCGGGTTTGATTCGGCCATCGTGGACCCCTACGGGCGGATCAACGCGCTGGCCGTGTTCCCCGAAGGCGGGGGGGCCACATTGGTGGCGGATGTGCTGCTGGGCTCGGGCGCGGGCACGATCAACACCCGGCTGGGCGACTGGGTTGGGTGGATCGGCATCGCCGGGATGGCCTTTTTCAGTTTTGGCGGCAAAGCCCTGGAGAAAGCAGCTGAAAAGAAGGTGGAATGAGGTAATCAGGAATTAGGGATCAGGTGATCAGGAATCAGTGTGTCAGGCTTGCAGCCTGACACATTGACATCGCGCAGGGTGTGCACCGACTTTGTGCCCACCACAATCATGGCAGAAAATAATCCGTAGGGTGGGTTGGCTGAACACAAATCACCTAAAAAAACAAAGCTGAACCCAACGACATTCACTTGCAAATGCAATGATGGACAACCCACCAAAATCTTAACATCACGAGCGAAACGACAAAGTCCCCTACGCGCAAGCGGCGTGGGTAGCAGCATAGGTAGCAATCTCCGATTCACCCAACCAGTTTTTCTGGAGCGCGGACTCATGCATTTAGCCCGCAGATCTCTGGAGTGCGGACTTTAGTCCGCAATGTGTAAATGTTGGCCCGCAAGGTGTAGATGCATGCACAGAGCCTGAAAGGCGTGGTGTTAGTCCGCAATGTGTAAATGTTAGTAGGTCAGGCTTTCAGCCTGACGCATTTAGTCGTTGATCTCGCTTGCAGCCTGACGCATCCATATCGCGAAGGGTGGGTTGGCTGATAACACAGAATAAATATTACAACCTTGAAACCAGCTGTGGTCTATGGTTGACAGCATTATCTCACCGAGGTGATGTACTGAGGGGGGAATTATTTAGATTATAGAGAAATCTCCGGAGGAACACTACACCACCTCATCAAACGCACCTGGTGCATCTAAATTGGCCACATTTTTCACCAATGATGAGCCTTTGGTATTCTATAATGAGGATTAATATGATCTTGAGAATTTAGGCTGTCAAAAAAGAAAGGGGTCACTTATGTTATCAGCACATGAAACCATCCTCTCGAAGCAAATTCAATGGGCACATAACCAGAACATTGACCTGATCGGCAGCAAGGGCACACGCGGCCGGCTTGCCTATACACGCGAGCTTGATTTGAATTTATTCATGCCGCTGATGGATTCTGTCAGGCATAGTTTTGAGAGGGGTGACGGCAGCGAGATCACGGGCAGCCCTGAAAGCCCCGCCAAAATGCAGGCACTGCACTCTTCTTCTGCGCTGGGGGTGAATGTGTTTCAGTATTGGCAGAGCATCAACCAGGTGCCTGCCATTGCTTCTGCATGCGGTTTTTGTCGAAAAGGGAATTTAAGCCCGCAAAGCATTGTTTTTGAAGAGAAATACCCCATCGATGGGATGACTCGCATTCCGCCCAATATTGATGTGGTGATTCATAACTCGGAAGCCTCCAGATACAAACGGTTTGTGATTGAATCGAAGTTTTCAGAGCCCTTTCAGTCTTGGGGCGGTAAGGGATTGAAACCGGCCTATCTGCGCTTGGATGAAATTTGGGCGGACCTCCCGGAACTGCATCAATTTGCCCAAACGATCAGCCCGCAGAACAACACTAACAAACACCTGGATACGGCCCAATTGATCAAGCATATTTTGGGGTTGAAGTCACGGTTTAAGAAGGGTGAATTCAAGCTGCTCTATTTGTATTATGATGCTTTTGGTGAGGAAGGGGCTGCCCATCGAAGGGAGATTGAGGCGTTTACTAAAATCGCCAGGTCGGATGGGGTGCATTTTTCGGCGTTATCTTATCAGGAGTTGATTATTCGCTTGGCCAATGGGTATCGTCAGGATCATTTAACATATGTAAAATTTCTAACAAAAAGGTATGCCTAGGTCATTAAAAATATATAGTTTGAGGTGGACCCCAAAAACTAGACCACAAGCTAAGGTAAAATTTTAGAAGCTTGTGGAGATAAAAATGACTGGAATGCGCAAACAATATAGTGAGCAGTTCAAGTTCAAAGTGGCCTTGGAGGCAATTAAAGGTCTGGCCACAATCAACGAAATTGCTAGCCGATTTCAGGTGCACCCGAACCAGGTACGAAACTGGAAAAAGCAATTAACAGAGGGTGGCCCAACTGTTTTTCAAAGAAAATCAGGAAAACATCAACAATCGGATAGCACACAAGAAGCAGAATTATATGAACAAATTGGGCGGCTCAAAATGGAACTTGAGTGGCTGAAAAAAAAAGTTACCTGAATCAATTGAGGCTAAACGCAAGATGATTGAAACCAACAGCCCCAAGATTAGCCTTCGTCGCCAATGTTCCCTGGTAGGACTGAGCCGAGCGACGTACTATTGGGAACTGGCTGGCGAGAGCGAACAGAACTTGAAATTGATGAGAATGATAGATCAGGAATATACAAGAACACCATTTTATGGCAGTCGTAAAATCATGGTACGGCTCAATCAACAGCTTTCGGAAAAGGTAAACCGAAAACGTGTGGTGAGATTAATGCGAAAAATGGGTTTGCAGGCCATTTATCCCCATAAAAAGACCTCGAAACCTGACCATCAGCACAAAAAGTACCCCTATCTATTGCGGAATCTGAGTATTACCCATCCTGATCAGGTCTGGGCGGCTGACATCACCTACATCCCCATAAGGCAAGGGTTTATGTACCTAACAGCGATTATGGATTGGTACAGCCGGTTTGTGATCACCTGGCAGCTTTCCAACACACTTGATGGGTTGTTCTGCCTAGAGGCTTTACAGTCAGCGCTTCAACAAGGGAAGCCAGAAATCTTCAACACCGATCAAGGTGCCCAATTCACTGCCCAAGCGTTTACAAGCGAATTAGAAGCTGCTGGTGTGCTTGTAAGCATGGATGGCCGTGGCAGAGCCTATGACAACATCTTTGTGGAGCGTCTGTGGCGGACAATCAAGTATGAAGATATTTATATCAAGGATTACACATCGGTAATTGAACTACAGAAAGGTCTGGAGGAATATTTATGGCTGTATAATTATGAAAGACCTCATCAAGGACTGGGTTACCGGACCCCTGCTGAAATCTACAACATGCATCGCCAAAGTGCTGGGATCCCATTAGTAACCCACCTTAATTATGTCGATTCGTGGTCTAGTAAATAGGGTCCACCTCAGTTTAGTACAATTTAAACCTACATAAAATAGATGAATGATGTAATTTTAATCTGTAATCCCATTGATCTTCAAACCGAAGCGTCACGAGGTTTTGAATAGTATTGAAAATGACAGCGGTTAGTTACTTAGAAATTAGAGAAATTAGCATCAACTTTAACAGTATAACACCTTTATTTTGGCTTCAACTAAGTTTGTAATATATGAAATATGGGATATAGGCAAATGTTCTTTACTGGCAAGTCATTAGATCAATAAAGATTGATGGATATTTCTACACCGAATTTTCAGAAAAGAAACTGCATAATCATTCATTAGATTAGATTTTGAATAAATTACAATTGTAGATATAATTCAAATAAGAATGATTAATGAACATTGGTTAATCAGATAATAATGTAATTTAATTTTGGTGGGTTTACACAGCAGAAAAGGACTTTGTAACCATTTCAATTCAAACATTCTCATAGTCAAAAGAAATTAACTAATATTATTCAGATGATACTGATAATTATTGGATAATGATATTGATCTAAATTTAACTACTTATAATGGAATAGTCTAAATATGTGCAGTGTAAATAGAAAAACCAAACTTAATGGAAACAACTTAAGTGTTGTGGATTTATTTGCTGGTGTTGGTGGATTAAGCCTTGGAGCTATTCGTGCTGGCTATGATTTAGCCTTGGCAATTGACAACGACATTCATGCTTTGGCAGCTCACAATTTAAATTTCCCATTAGTTAACCATCTTTCAGAAGATATAAATAACCTCAACGGAGAGAAAATTCTTGAAGCCTGTGCTCCAAGGTTTAGGAAAATTGATGGTGTAATAGGAGGTCCTCCTTGTCAAGGTTTTAGTCAAATTGGTAGACGGAATGTATTGGATCCTCGCAACAATTTGTTTATAAAATTCTTTGAGATTGTTGGACAATTAAAACCAAAATTCTTTATTGCTGAAAACGTATTAGGCATACTGGATAAAAAATATAATACTATTCGAAAAAAAGCTTTTGATTACCTAAATGATGAATATGTGTTAATTTCTCCAATAAAATTAAAAGCATCAGAATTTGGGGTGCCAACCAACCGTGAACGTGTATTTTTTATTGGTTATCTCGAATGCGAATATAATACGATTTCGACAACAGATTTCATTTCTCTTAAAACGAAAGCTCTAACAACTGTGAAGGAAGCCTTTCATGGTTTACCAACAATTTGCCGGGAATGGCAAAAAGAAGAACAAAGTTGGCAAGCTCTTACTTCAGAAGCGCCTCACAAAACAGATTACTGGATGAGGATTTCAGATTTTATTCCAGATGGGGTTGGAAATTCTGAAGCAATTCGCCGATATGTTTATAATAAGCAAGTGTCTGGTTGTTTTGGAACACGGCATTCAAATGAAGTTGAAGCTCGATTTGCTAAACTTAACCATGGTGAAAGGGATATAGTATCAAAATCTGTTCGGCTTGATCCTGGTGGTTTATGTCCAACACTTCGTGCTGGAACGGGGTCAGATAAAGGTAGCTACCAATCAGTCCGCCCAATTCATCCTACATCACCGCGGGTAATCACTCCAAGGGAAGCTGCCAGACTACAAGGGTTCCCTGATTGGTTTCAATTCTCACCAACAAAATGGCATAGTTTTCGTCAAATTGGTAATAGCGTTAGTCCAATATTGGCTGAGAATATTTTTTTAATAATGAAAAACAAACTAAAAACTTAGTTCTAGGACAAGGGAAAATTAGATGACAAAGTATACAAATGTACCAGCGAACCCGGTTAAACGTTTTTTTGTTGAAATGTTAACTAGAGATATTGATGTAGAAGATGCAATTTTAGATTTGCTTGATAATTGTGTTGATGGGATTTTACGTTCAATTGGTGATGTGGAGTTTAATAATAAAGAACCTTATATGGATTACTGGGCAAAAATTGAAGTAAGTGGAAATAAATTTCAAATTAATGACAACTGTGGGGGAATTCCTTGGAGTGAACACGATAAAGCTTTTAGAATGGCCCTCTGTGTCTATAATAATGAGACAACTGCCCCCAATAATTTAGAGTGCAGGGCGAAGGAGCAACAATATGTCTCAAGAAGAAAAATACCAAAAATCACCCGATCCAGAAGTGATATCCAAGCCACAACGCAGGAGATACACGGCAGAATATAAAATGAGAATGCTCGAGGAATTGTCTTGGTTCACCGTGAAATGGAAAAATGGCAACCGTGTTATAGTTCACAAAC
>CAZCBW010000039.1:0-27895 GCA_964497065.1 uncultured Candidatus Brevefilum sp.
ATAGAGCAGTTTCATATGTCGCGATAACTCATGCACCAATTGCCTTGGAGGCATGGGAAAGTGTCTAATTTCAAATGCCTGTTTTTCCATTTCCGTCTGAAGCAAAACAGTAGCTCCATGGCATAGAATAGCATATACGTTGTGGTTTTGTAAATATCACCCGAAAATGATATGGTTGCAGCTTTTTCTCTAAACCATTTACACGCTATAATCATGTAATGGGCAATACTCATGAAGACTACCAACCAAATCTCAATGATTTGATCTCGCTCCGGCAGGCATCTGAAATCAGCGGCTTGACCACTAATCATCTCCGTCTGTTGATATCACGCGAAAAACTTTGGGCAAGGAAAATTGATTCTTTTTGGGTTACAACTGAGGAAGCACTTTCAGACTACCTTGATATTCGCGCCAAACCTGGTAGAAAACCTCAAAAGTCCTTGAATTAATATGCGAAGTCGCATATAATAGAATTACATCACAGAACCTTCAATACTCCATTTTGTGCTATTCGATTTTTAGTGACAAGGAGGGCGTCATGGGCGGCGGTTCTGGTTAGTTTCGGTTGAGACGATGAGTTTTCTAGCTCATCGTCTTCTCTTTTTACCAGAGCCACTTCATCAGGTAGGTCTCATACAAACGGGGGTTTTTCTTTAACCAGCTAACTTTCAATCGACCATCTGGTAAAACATTTCTTTCATCCCTGGTGATGATGTGTGTTTTCCGATGGTTAGTTTCCTCGACTGTTACTCACAGTGGGAGGCGTTTCTTTGGAAAAATGACGTTTATGCTGATTTGTTTTGTCTTCTGAGAGATAATTGTTTCCCAAAAGCCATCCGGTTTTAAGAACCCATCCTTTATATCCCATGTGATATGAAAATTGTCCACATCTCCCCTATTCTTGACTTCGTGTAGTGCTAGCAGCATGTAGGTCTTGTATCCTGAACGATAGCGATCAACAGCTTTGCCTGGATGACATTTATAATTCAGAAGGATCTTTCCATCACCCCATGCATAGTCTTGATGGGCGATGATATTATCTTGTAAGTACTTAATTTCTTTGTGTTTTGTAAATCGAGCAGATTTCCCTTTTGCATCCAGAAGCTCAAGGGTGGATTCATAATCAAGCACGTGATACATTCCTTCATGAGCAAAGCCACGTCGGACTTTGCTGGTGTATTTTAAAGCATTGCCAATTAATTCGGGCCAAGGCGGTGTGAGGATAAGGCTGGTAATTTTTGTTAGGCAGGTTTCTGCTATGCTATCTCCCCAGTCGATGTTTATCTAATAATTCTTGTAAGGTTTTGGGGACAAAGTAGAGGTCGCGCTCAATGAACAAACCGAATGGCCCGCGCACGGATTGTAATTCAGACAAGGAGAAATAGCCTAGTTCCACTTCAAGACCGGAGACCAAACCAAAAAAGATATCCTGCCCGTCAAACTCACTGGCATACCATGTCCAGTTGCTGTCTGGTGTAAAAAACTTCACCTGAGCCAGGGCGTTCAACCCTTGGTCTTCACATTCATACAATTTAGGAAGTTTTTTCCTGAGTTCTTCTGTGAGTAGTGGTTTATTGGGAATGAATTGAATCCCCCGCTCTTTCATTCTACTTATTACTATATCATCCTTGTCAAATTGTGTATTGACTTAAACTTTTCAATGTGATTTGATTGTATCAATTGATACAATTGCGTCATTTGGTTATGAAAAATTATTTGGGGGTCAGTAAGATCGCAAAAATCACCGGAAAACCACGTACCACCATTCTTCGGTGGATCCAAGCAGGTAAGTTCGGTGATATCCTCAAGGTCGAAAACGAGTATCAAGTACCCCACGAACAATTCTCTCAGTGGTGGGATCAAAATATGAAAATCAAGGAATAATATGCCGAACCCGCATGGGGTGAAAACCATTACTTTCTCAATTTACAAGGGAGGTACAGGAAAGACCACTTCAGCAGTTAATACAGCTGCGGCATTGGCTAGTTTAGGAAAAAAAGTATTGCTGGTTGATCTTGACCAGCAAGCATCAGCTACGCGCTACGTTGGTTTTGATTCCAGGGAATTCCAATACAATTTGTATCATGTTTTCTTCCAAAATGTCCCTGCAAGTGTTATTCGACAAAAGACAAGATTCGGCTTTGACTTGCTCCCCTCCTCTGCATTGATGGCTGCCATTGAAGAAAGCCTGGAGCCAGGCGACGAAATGATCCTTCGTGAAAGATTATCCTCATTACAAGATGAATATGATTTTATCCTCATTGATACTCCTCCTGGGAAAGCATCGCTTGCCTTCAACGGCATTGTTGCAGCAGACCTGCTGATGGTACCGGCTAGTGCTGAAAGAATGTCTGTTGATGGTATCTCAGATCTGGTGAATCACGTACAAGAAATTTTCTGGCACAAGTTTCAAGATGAATTGAAACAACAGGAAATCCGCATTCTGTTTACGATGTATAAAGCAAATACAAAACATTCCCCTGGTGTCGTCCAGGCAGCACGTCGTATTTATCAGGATAATATTCTACATATCCAAATTCCAGAGACAATTGAGTTCCCACGCTCATTTGATAAACGTATGCCACTGATCAATCTTTCCCCCAATCACACTGGTGCCAAACAATATATCAAACTAGCAAAATGGATCATCGACAATGCGTAAACCTCGTCCACAGGATTTTGACCCTAGCTATAAGGAATCCAGATCGCCAAAACCCGACAAAATAGATATTAGTGGTACAGTGCCCATCAAACCTCGATTATCTGATCAAAAGCCTATCAAATCCAACCGTTCGGAAATCCGTACGGAAAACAGAACGGAAGAACATACGGAAATCCGTTCGGAATTACGTTCGGTCAAACTACCCATCAAGCGGCGAACAAAACGTTACAGCTTTGAATTCTATGATGACCAAATCCAACAAATCCGCCTAATAAAAATTCAAACTGAAATGAATGGTGAAACAATTGCGATGTCTGAAATCGTTCGGCAGGCATTAGACCAGTATCTTAATGGAAATTAGCCCTTGTTAGGCGGCTTCGCTGGAATAAATTTTATACTAATTTTCAAAGAACTTGATAGTAAAAAAATCTGATATTAGTAAAATCCACGTCATTTGACTGCAGGATTGTTGTTCTTAATTACGAGCCGAAATAATCAGCCTATGTGCATCAATGATTCTCCGCCAAACAAAGCCTTCATTCGACGGGCAAGACTACTCTAAGGACGTGCGGCATTGTCAAGCATTTACCCCACCTGTAGGCCACTAACGCTTGCCGTTTGGCTGCAATCATTCGCAATATAGGTTTGAAAATGGCGTCGCTCACCTGGTCTAGGAGTTTTTTGGGGCGGCTTTCCATGGTATATTTATATACTCCAAGGATTTGTATGAGAGATCAAAGGCTATTATAATTTTTATCAGCAAACTTTAATTACTAAGAATAATTCTGTATATATCAACGAATCAGCTATATATTCGGATATTTTCTGTATATATATTGTTATGCGGCTGGAAAATTTAGGAGCTGAGAATTGAGAGTTACAAACGAACAACAACGAAATCGCATAGTGGCGGAAATTCTCAAGGATTTGGCTGAGGATAATCTAGCGATCTTTGCAGGTGCTGGATTGTCTGCACCAGCAGGCTTTGTCAGTTGGCCAGAGTTACTCCGGCCAATAGCAGAGGAACTTGAGCTTAATGTAGATAGGGAAACTGATTTGGTCGCTCTGGCTCAGTACCATTGTAACTCAAACTCGGGAAATAGAGGGAAACTAAATCAGCTATTAATAGACGAGATATCGGAAGAAGCTGAAATTACTGAAAATCATAGAATTTTAGCGCGGCTACCAATTTCCACGTATTGGACTACCAACTATGACAAGCTTATCGAAAGCGCGTTGCATGATGCGCGTAAAACACCCGATGTAAAGCATCGAATAAAGCAATTAAGCTTTACCAAACGTGGCAGAGATGCTGTTGTTTATAAAATGCATGGAGACATCGACCACCCTGATGAGGCAGTGTTAACAAAGGATGACTATGAAGCCTACCATGTGAAGATGTTGCCATTCATCAATGCTCTTAGCGGTGACCTTGTCTCCAAAACATTTCTATTCTTAGGATTTAGTTTTACTGACCCAAATCTAGATTACATCCTCAGTAGGGTACGTGTTGCTTACTCAACTGATCAAAGACAGCACTATTGCATCCAAAGAATGATTGTAGGGGAAGTGGGTGAATCACAGGCAGATACGGATTACAGAAAACGCAAACAAGAGCTATTCATACAAGACTTACTTCGGTTTGGTATTAAAACAATACTTGTGTCCGACTATTCGGAGATAACAGATATTCTTTGGCAGCTAGAGTGGGCTTATAAGCGTAGAACCATTTTTATATCTGGCGCAGCACATGAGTATGGTCGTTGGGGATCGGAAGATGCAGAAGATTTTATATACTCTTTATCGAAAGAAATTGTAGCTTTAGGCTTTCGAATAGTTTCTGGATTTGGATTGGGCGTGGGGTGTTCCGTGATTACAGGAGTATTAGAACACGTGTATATGAATGGAAAGCACCTCGACTCGGATCAATTGATTCTCCGTCCTTTTCCCCAGGCCGAGGTCGGCTCACGCCCAAAATCAGAAGTTTGGCATGAATATCGTACCGATATGATTTCTTATGCTGGAATTGCGATCTTTCTTTTTGGAAACAAGATAAAAGATTGTGAAGTGGTTTTCTCTGAAGGCCTTATTAAAGAGTTTGAAATAGCTAAGTCTAATGGTCTTTTGCTGATTCCTGTTGGCGCTACCGAATATGCGACTCGCGAGATATATACTAAGCTCACTCAGGAAGGATACTTTGATAGTCCAGCTTTTCCAAGGAGTGCGAGAGAACACATGGATAGACTTGGTGATGACAGTTTAAGCTTGTCAACAATCAAGGGTACATTAATTAGCTTATTAAAAGCGTTAGAATAAGGAGAATACTATGGCAAAACGTAACTGCTTCTATAGCTTTCACTACATTCCCGATAACTGGCGAGCTGCAACAGTCCGCAGTATCGGTGCGATTGATGGAAACACACCTACATCAGACAACAACTGGGAAACCATCAAAAAAGGCGGTGATGCTGCGATAAAAAAATGGATTGCAGATCAAATGTCAGGGAAGTCATGTGTTGTGGTTCTTGTAGGTAGTAATACCTCTGGGCGTAAGTGGATCAACCATGAAATTATCAAGGGATGGGATGGTGGAAAAGGTGTTGTAGGAATTTACATTCACGGCTTAAAAGATCGCGATGGCAAAGTATCCATCAAAGGTGACAACCCCTTTGATTCGATAGGTTATGGCAATACAGGGAAGAAGCTTTCATCTATTGTTAAGTGTTATAACCCTGCGGGTTCAACTAGCCAAGAAAGGTATGACTGGATTAGTAAGCACCTTGCAAATGCAGTCGAAGAAGCGATAAAAATCAGAAATGATAACTAATTAAAGTCACAAAAAAACACCGCTTAACAACCGGTTGCAGCGGGCGGAGGAACGCCACCGCTGAACCGGCGCGTTATTCAGGATTTTTGCTAATCCTTTCCCACTTCTCATATATAAAAACTGATCTTTTGTTTAATCACTCATTAGGTTGCTCGATTTCTTTTATTTTGTAAAATAAATTTCCTCAAGAAACAATGATACGCTATTTAATATCCGTTCGGATAAACGAACGGATCTGCGCACGGAAAAACGAACGTACTTCCGAATACAAAAAAGACCGGCTTGACAAGCTATTTCTAATGTGCTTTACTGCTCTCAAATCCATTTACTGAAGTAGGGATGACGTCTGGTGCGGTGGAGCATCTACGTCCCAGCCTGAGAAGGCGAGCGAAAGAGGTAAATGGTCGCGCTGCCGGAGAAAAAGCACCGGCCGGAGATAATGGGAAATAAAACGCCCGGAAATCTCCAGGCGTCGTAAGTGCATTCTATTTGTTCTGCTAAGGCAAATCTTAAACAAAAGCTTTAGCTGAACGATTTTTGCGAAGCAAAAATAATATAGAATTTGTTTTATGAATTGTCAATACTCACATCCAGGTTTTACAACCAAATGAAATGAGTAAAAAGAGAAAACATTTCACACGATATTATATAAGGGTAGAGAAGGCAAGAAAAGAACGATTTTCACGGTACTTAAAGGCTCACAAAACACCTTTTTCAATCAACAGTATTACTGATTCCATCTTACCTGTAAAACTTAAGACCCAAACATATTGGTAAACTTGTTGGGAAAAGCCTTGGTGCTTCCCAATAAGTTAGATCAACCCTGCGACCATCGAGGTCTTGGCTTGATGCGGGAGAGCCGCCTTGATTCGGGGAGACCGGTGGCTTCGATCGTGAAAACCTGCCAAAAAATGCAGTTTATCACCAACTCAGCCAGATCCCCCAACTCATCAAGCCGGTGCGTGCGGGCTTGGTTTGCAGATATAAACCCCAGCAAACCGACCCCGACCACCAACCCTGCGCTTCGAGACCGTTCTAAAGACCGATCTCTCAGTGCCCTTGTGTCCGATGTCACTGCGTTTCTCGGCACTGCGGCGCCCGTTCGATCAAGAGAGAGCTGCGGAAAAACTCCGCATCACACTCTTGACCTCACTACGTGTTGGTGGTCGGCGTCTACACGCCGACACGCAGCCGCTTCGGGGCATCTCCCGCACCTCTGCCCCGGCGGCTGAAAAAGCGGAAAGAGCCCTAACGGACTCTCTTTATCTAAAATTCACTTTATGCAAATACACGCTTCATTGGTTTCCATCTTCTATTGTTCAATAAATTTTTATACAAACAAAAATTGATAATACTCTAAAAACAGCAACTGAGATCAGTTCAATATTGATCTGCAAACCAAATTTTAGTATTTTGAAATCAGGTCAAGCTGTTATAATGAGGATTGGTGAGGAAAGTGATTATTGACGAAGTTATTAAGATATCCAGGGAATCGCAATGCCGTTTAACCGTCCACGCCGCTTACGAAAGATAGTACAACCAACAGAGGCTGAAATTTCGCATCAACCAGCTTTCATTCCATTATTGGATTTGTTTGACACGACAGATGTTAATACGCTTGCCATCGAACAGTGGTGGCAGAAAGGTTCTCCCTGGGGGTATTTACGAACTCCGATCGGAAAGAATTCTCAGCGTAAAAACTTCATTATAGATTTGAACGAATCTGACTTGGCGCATGGTCCCCATGGCATTATCGGAGGAATCACGGGGTCTGGAAAGAGCACGTTACTAAGGTCAATCATCCTCTCTTATGCCATGACTCACAGTCCCAATGAGATCAACTTCGCACTTGTTGATTATCTGGGTAGGGCGGTATTCGGTGAATTTCAAGGTCTCCCCCATGTTGTAGGAGTAATCCCGGAGAATGAAAGTCACGAGAACTATGCCCGGCGGGTCATGATAGCGCTTGAAGGGGAGGTGCAGAGAAGGAAACAAATCCTGCTGGATGCGAAAGAAGAATTTGGCATTGAGGCGAATTACAATCAATATAACGACCAGGAAGAAAAACAAAATCTGCCGCGATTGGTGATCATCTTTGATGAATTTGCTGAGTTCAAGAATCAGTATCAGGATACGTGCGCGAGCCTAATCAATCTGGCTCAACAAGGCAGGGCACTTGGAATTCATTTACTATTATGTACTCAAAATCCGGAAGATGCCGTGGATGCGCAGTTGCGCGAGTTTCTTCGTTTCCGGATTAGGCTGCGGGTCGCATCGAAGGATGACAGCATCGGAGATGTCGGTGTACAGGATGGGTGGCAGGTGCCAACCGGAAGAGCTTCATTCCAGGTAAATAATATTGTTGAATTCCAGTGTGTCTATCCTGAAGCGCCATATATTCAGGATAAACGCATCATCGGAATCCGAAATAATGGACAGGTAGAGACCGACTTCTCCAAGAAATCCTCTCAAAAAGAGCAGAAACAATCGGGGGTGATCGTTGAAAATATCAAACAAACAGCCAATAAGCTAAAAATACACCCGGTTCCCAGGTTATAGACAAACCTTTTGCTGGAATAGTTTTTCCAGACTTATAACCTGATCGAGGAAAGTAGTTCCACCTCTGGGGCCAGGAAAAGGGGTATTCCTGATAAGGCCGGAATTGGTCGATCCACACCTCACGCCCATAGACCAATGCAAGAATCGAAATCATTGGTTCCAGTTGCTGTCAATTAATGATTTGGTAAAAAATGATTGGTAACACTTTAAAAAATGCAGTTGTTATCTGTTCGTTATTGATCTGTTGTTCCAATTATGCTATTTTGGATTTATGTTGAATGATCTTCAGGAAAAGGTAGCTGCACATCTAAAAAGAGGGGGGTTGATCGCAGCGATCATCACCCTTTTAGTATCTCTGCTTATCTTATTTCTGTATCGCTTCTCTTTTATCTGCCTGGATCCGGAACTATGTGCCAAGCTTGATAAGCCCTTGATTGTCAATCATCCATAGAACAATTAACGAATTAATGCTATTATTCGCGGCTATTGATGATACTGATCAAGATCTTCTAGATTATTGGGCTTTTTAACCTTCAATAAAAAAATACAAAACAATGGGATAGAGAGTAATTTGAACAAACTAATTATTTCCCCGTATAGGAATGATGAAATTAGCTGGTAAATTAGGTTCGTCTAGACTTAATAAACTAACATCAAGAGTTTCTGTAAAAGCTTCAATTTGTTCAGTAGTATAAATATCCTTTATCAAGTCTCGCCAAAATTCGACATTATCCTGGATATTTTCTTTATACTCTCTACTATTAATGTCTCTAGTGGGGATTGCACCTAGAGAAAGTTTAAATGCTTCTTCTTGAAAAGCTGTATAAAGCCCTGTTTCATTAAAAGCCAATTGATTTTCATTTGCTTCTGCACGCGGATTTTCACTCCAGGGACCTGTGTAGTTTTTTAATAGAACTTCTAAGTCCCAATCATTAGCACCTTGTTCTAAAAAATCTGTTATATGTCGATATCCATATTTAAATAATCTATAGTTTTCGGTATCAAAAACTATCAATGGAATGCTCATGTGATGATTTGTACCATCTTTTTCTTGAAACCAAGCATCAGCCCATGCTTGAACATGATATCGACCATTGAGCATGGTGAATGGTTCATTGTAGTGAGCGTCTTGAGCCCTGATATAGAGAGGCACGCTTATGGTACGATATCCATCACCCCAATCGTAAAAATAAGGATTACCTTTTTCAACTTGGTTTCTTGGACTAAATATAAAATCACTCGGAAATTCCGGTGCTGCTGGTGTAGCAGTTGCTTCTGGCGTACTAGTCGCTTCTGGTGTGGGGGTGTTTTCTGGTGTAGCAGTGCTAGTTATTGTTTCAACAATTGCTTCTTCGCTCTCACCAGCAACATCTAGTCCATCAATAGTTTGAGTCATGGCTGGTCTAGTTTCTTGAGCCTGCCCCTCTGGGGTGCAAGCGGCTAAGACGGCTCCTAAAATTAGGGTGGCAGCTAATCTATTAAAATCTCTCCTACTCATTTCATTTCTAACTCTTCTAATTTTTATTACGTAATCCGAAAATTATCTAATCGGGATTACGAACTTCGCGTTCTTAAATACGGCAAACTCGCTCATTGTCAGGTATAAGTCCGTTACATCTGAGCTAAAGACAGCTTCATCATAAAAGGCTACTGTTGAAGCATTTGCCCTAAAATTAATTTTTCTGACATCTTGTGCATCAATGACTTTATTATCCATACCACTAGTTTCAAAAGGACCATATAGTTTATAACTATGGCCGGTATTGTCAGTCATCGTAAAGCTGATACCAGGGTTGTAGGAAAACAAGAGTTGATTTGATGATTTATTCCATATCTCCATATCAATCTCAATGAGTCCCATTGTATCGATATCATAATCTTTAATCCGCAGCCAAATATTTCCTTGTTTAACCCACTCGTCAACGCCATAGTAATCCTTTTGCAATATGCCCTGCGGAATTACTTCGGTTCCACCAAAGAAATTCTGCCATATATACAATCCACCACCCACAACAACCACAAGAATTATTAACACTAATATTGTTCTGAAAAATCTTTTGACACCGGACAATCTACCTTTTCCCTGGTTTGGTTTTGTTGACATAATTTTATTATCTCCTTCATATTTGATGATAGCTTTTTCATCTGATGAGACCATTTCATCTAACTCTGGGGTTATCTCTTCTGGTTCTGAGGCGTCCACAATATCTTCATATGGCACATCAATGATTTCTGATTCTTTCTCCTCCTTGAGAAGAGGACAGTAAATCGACTTGATCTGAAATATCCTTTCATCCCGCTTCAGCTCAATGAGCCCCAATTTCTCATAAACGCCAGCCATGTGTGCTTTTACAGTTGACTCCTCAATAAACAATGCTTCAGCAATCTCTTTGTATTGTTTTCCTTGACAAAGAAGCTGAAGCACTTCTTTCTGCCTGGGGGAGAGCGATGCTAATTTTTTGTAAGGATTTCCTTTTGGCATGATTAAACCTCGGACTAGTATTTATTTATGATCAACCTATGAAAAATAAACCTCAAAATCAACTGAAGACGATATGAAATTAGGTTGTGAAAACGTAGGATGTTAATAACCGGGCGCACATTGGCTCCCCTCCTGACAAAATTTTACCACTGAACAAGGAGATGATATGAATAAAAATGGTTTTGATCAATTGGACTTCGGAAGCAAATTTAGACTATCCCAACGAACGATCTTTCTCGCTTTGCTGCAGATCGGATTTGCGATCCTCTGGCGGACAGCGTCCGCCCAGCTGCTGTTCTGGATATTGATGCTACTCATTTGTATTCTGGGCTGGATGGCCAGTTATGGCTGGAGGATAGCTCTGAGAGAATTTCGTTTCTGGCTGGAACAAATTACAAGAGAGGATTTCTGATGAAAAATAAATTGCAAGTATTCAATAAAACTGCCTTGTCTACGATGGCGATCCAATTGCTGGCTCTAGGCAAAGCGAATGGCTGGCATTTCCAAAGCTTGGGAAATGCGCCCATCCCTGCAGATCCCATCCATGTGGATGGCTGGGTGCTGATCCCCGCTGAACAAGATACCCACCCCATTCCTGACAGGACAAAACATCGGATTAAGGCCGTTTTTGCCTCCGGCATTCGTCCGCAAGCCTGGGTGTTGATCCATGAAGCACCTGCTCTGCTTCCTGCCCCGAACCAGCGTAAGGCATCTGGCACCCTTGCACAGTTGTTTGGTTTGTTTACATTAGGTTCGCTGCTCAGCATGCTTGTAATGACTGCGGCAGTTGTTGATCCCATTCTGGTTGCTATTACACCAGATGGTGAATGGATTGAAATTGACCGCTGGATTGACTGAGAGGAGAAAATGTTTACTCGCATTCTTTCAAGTATTTGTATTTCTGCAATTTCAATAATTGTGCTGAACCTGTTCTTTGCCCTTATCCGTCTTCCAGGGAAGGTGATGACGAATCGGGGAGGGCTGCGAAGATTATTACGCATCTCCTACGAAGTGTATGCAGCAGTTCTCTACAAGCTTCAACCCCTGGCATTTAATTACCTGAGGTTGGATATCCTGCAAAAGACACCACGCACTATTCTCACGTCACTGCTTTCGTACGGAATCGTTCTCACTGGGTTCTTTGTCTTCAGACTGGCACTGCCTCGTTGGTTGGCCATCCTTGCACTCTTACACGGCGTTTTCATTGGTTTGACCTGGGAGAAGATCGTTACTCCTGAGGATTTCCAACTTGGTGAAAGGGTAGACGAATAATGATTACTAAATATCTTATGGGACGGGATGAAATTCAACTATCCAGCAAGGATCGTTCAACACATACCTATGTGATTGGGCAGCCTGGTTCGGGTAAGTCCCGTGCAATTGAATCCTGGGTGATGCAGGATATTAAGGCGGGGAGAGCTGTGGGGGTTATTGACCCCCACGGCGATCTTTACAATAATCTACTCGCCCGATTGGCTGCGGATCCATTGCTATGGAAAAAGATTGTTCTTTTTGATCCACTGGATGAGAAATGGGTTGTGGGTTTCAATCCGCTCGATGCTGTGGCTAATCTGCCAAAGGAACGCCTGGCGATCTATATGACAGATATCGTCATCAAGGTGTGGAAGATCCAACCGGAGAACGCACCACGAATGGTCTGGTTGCTTACGAATACTTTCCTGGCCCTTTCATCATCAGGGTTAACTATTGTCGATTTGCCACGTTTTCTATCTGATGCAGAATTTCGGAAAGGACAATTGCCAAGGGTACACTCGGATGTTGTTCGAAGTTATTTTCTCAACGAATATCCTCAAAAACAATCTAGCGCGATGCAATGGGCCGCACCGATTTTGAATAAACTGGGTAACTTGATTTTCGATCCACAGATTCGCGATATTTTCACCGGCAAGAGCACCATCAACTTTCGTCATATTATGGATAACGGCAAGATTTTGCTTATTCACCTACCTAAAGGAATTATGGGGGAAGAATTGAGCTCTCTGTTGGCTGCTTTCATTGTTGCAATGATCCAGAAAGCTGCTCTTAGCCGTGCCTCAACAAATAAACGACAGCCATTCTATCTCTACCTGGATGAGTTCCAAAATTACACTACGAACAACATCAAGGATATTCTTTCGGAGAGTCGCAAGTACAGTTTATCAATGACGATGGCGCATCAATATCTTGATCAATTATTGTCCGATTTACGCAGCGCTGTCCTTAATACCATTGGCACAGTGGTTTGTTTCCGTGTGGGCTACAAGGACGCTAGCATGCTGGTTAAGGAAATATTTCCATCACCAGAACACCTTCAGAGTAGGGGGCAGGAACTCCGGCTGCGTTCAGTGAACAGCATTCTGTTACCGATGGTCATTCCACAAATTCAGGCTACAAATTGGGAGATGCTAACCAGGGAACTTGTCAATCTTCACATGCGCGAATTTTGGTTTAGGAAGCGGGGATTGAATCAGCCCATCAAGCAGTACACGTTTGATATGCCGGATCCTATTCTGACTTCTGAGCTAAAAAGAAGAATCCAGATACTCCGGGATTGCTCCGGTGAAAAATATGCCCGGTTGAGAAGTGGTCTGAAATCAGAAGAAACAAATGGTGACGAAAAATCCACCATTCCAAAATGGTCAAATTGAATGATAGAGTGAAACAATGACAGAAAAATTATCAAAGACAAAAAAATCACATCCAATGCGTTTTCAACAACGGGATGACAGCATCTTGAAAACTATTCAATCCTATGACGGTGTTCTTGCCAGAAGGCAAATCAAGGCTATGTTCTGGCAGGATACCAGCAACCAAGCAATGGAGCGCAGGTTGTCTTTATTATTTCATAACCATTATCTCAATTGGCCAAATGCTGAACAGCGCAGAACACGCCCCATTCCCGAACCTATCGTCTGGATAGGCTGGCGAGGAATATTGCATCTTGCAGAACAACAAACTAATTTAGATGCTGCTGAACCCAAGAACTGCTCTGAGAATCAAATGCGGATACTGGAAGCCAAACTCCGGAAGATAGGGATTTACTGGCAGCGTGAGCCACACTGGAGCCAACTTGCTCATGACATTGCGACGAATGATTTCAGAATGCATATTGAGAAAGCGGTTAGCAAATTACCATCGATTACGATGGAACCCTGGCAAACAGAAAGCACTTTCCGCCGAGATATGGACATTATCAGTTATGAGTATTTAAATCGCAACGGTCAAAAAGAGAATGTGAAACATGGTGTACGTCCTGATGGTTTTTTTACACTGGTTGATCATCTCCGACAGATCAATAACCAACCTGCCAAGGCGAGGTTTTTAGTGGAATACGACAACAGCACGCATCCCTTATTTCGCTTTGGCATACATAAGGCATTACCAGGGTTGAATTATATCCGTAGCCAGGCATATAAAAATCGCTTTGGTTTTAATTCAGGGCGCTGGCTGGTTATTTGTAAAAGTGAAACTCGCTTGAAACATTTGAAATCCCAAACTGAGAACGTCCTGGGCAAGCAGGCATCGAACTTCCTATTTTCTATTGTCAGTGACTTGAACTACCAAACAGTATTGACCTCCCCAGTTTGGCATTTGGGTGGCTCAACCTGCAGGGAGTCCTTAGTCAAGAATGTAGGGAGTATGCCAGAATGATGTACTTCATAAATTGGATCTATAATGCTATATTGGCATTACGTAATCGTCTCGCACAATCTACTCAAAAAACAGGGAGTGGTTGTGTAGCCCTGGATCCCTTGCCGAAACAGGGCTATGGTTCAAGCCAGGGGGCAAGCAGCCTGACCAGGATCATCGGGGCTATTATTCTTACCCCTGCCTTGATTATGGCAGGGGTATTTCCTTTCGATCTATCCGAGGTGAAATATGGAAAATATTGCTTTGCGTGATACTGAGCAGCTTCTCAACGCGACAGAAATCGCCCATATTCTCAATATTAGCCGGGCAATGGCATATCGATTAATGCAGTTTGGAAAGATTCGCACTGTGTCAATTGGCACCGCGAAGAGAGTTCGCAGAAAAGATTTACGCGCTTTTATTGAGAACAATCTCTCTCCAACAAGTGAGGTTTGACTAAATGAACAGATTGGTAAGCGCTCTGCGGCTGCAGTTTTGCAGTAAAATATTTATACAGAACCTTACCAATCAAATATGGTGTCGAGTTGCCTTTCCTTTTATTGCTTCTAAAGGAGGCTAAGGAAATGGCAAAGAAACGTGGTAATAACGAAGGATCAATTTATCGGCGCAGTAATGGCACATGGCGTGGGCAAGTTACCCTGCAAGGTAAGCGGTTAACCTTCACAGCGAAAACAAAACGTGAAGTGCAAGCCTGGATTCACAAGACTCTGGATGAAATTGATAATGGGCTGAACTTTGAAAGTACAAAAACTACTTTGACAACTTTTATGAAAGAGTGGTTAATCAGCATTGAGCCAGCCCTACGATACAATACGATCAAGCAATATGAACAAGTTACCCAACAATACATCCTGCCTGTATTAGGTAACTTTCCGATAAGGGACATCAAACCAGAACAAATCCAACGACTGTACAACAATATGGTCAAAAAAGGTTATGGCTTACGTACAGTTCAACTCGTGCATTCTGTTCTTCACCGTGCTCTTGTTCATGGTGTCAAATTAGGCTTGTTGTCACGTAATCCAGACGATGTGACAACCCCACCTAAACCTAAACGGAAAGAAATGCGTTTTCTTGACGAAAACCAGGTGCAGCAATTTCTGATCGTGGCTAAGGCTCAAAACGATCGTTTTTTCACACTCTACTACTTAGCAATTGCTACTGGGATGCGACAGGGAGAGTTGCTCGGATTAAAATGGGCAGATCTCGATTGGGAGAAAGGAGAACTAATCGTTTGCCGTCAACTCACCAAGAAGAAGGGTGGGGGATTTGAACTTACAGCTCCGAAAACTAAAGCGGGAATTCGACCGATCAGCTTAGGAAATAATGCACTGGATGTATTACACGAACATCGAGAAGCACAATTATTGGAAAGGCAAGCTGTCGGTGTACATTGGCAAGACCAGGGCTTAGTTTTCACTTCGAGTATCGGTACGCCAATCGATCGAAGTAATATGCGTTGGTTTTTCAAAACATTGCTCAAAGATGCAGGATTACCTGACATTCGTTTTCATGACTTGCGTCACACTGCTGCATCTCTCATGCTGAATAATGGCATTCCACTGATTGTTGTTTCAAGACGTTTGGGACACGCTCAACCGAGTATTACTTTGGATGTTTATGGGCATCTCATTCCAGGGAAACAACAAGAAGCTGCATCTCTGATGGATGAGCTTCTGACCCCAATTCAAATTGAATTTGATAATTAATTACACCCGGTTGCACCACGGTTGCACCAGAAATGATAGACTGACTCGTTAAGTGGGCTATTTAACGGCATATGTGGGGCTATCTGTTCGATAAACCCCACATATAGGCGCCCCCGGGGCGACTCGAACGCCCAACCAACTGATTCGAAGTCAGGTACTCTGTCCATTGAGCTACGGGGGCTCAGAGCAATATTATACCGCGAAAAATACCTGGGAACACTTGTGTTTTATACGCGGTTAAGCCAGAATTAACCTCAATGATCCACCACAATTTAATAGAGGCACCCTATGCCCGCATCCCGCTATATCATAATCACAACGCCTGAATTACTGCAGCGCCTGGATGATGCTCAACTTCCGGATGATGAGCGCATTCAGTGGATAGGTGAGGATCAGGTGACGGGCGTCCCTGAGGGTTCTGAGGCGGTGCTTTTACACCCGGATTACAACCGGCTGGCGGGATCAGCACAGCATGTCTGGCGGCTGGTTTGGTATAACGCTCAGTTCAAGCTGGCCCCGGGTGGGATGCCAGTGCATGATGCCGATTTGAGTACGCTGGATGAAGTTCGTGATGTACCCGACTTGCTGGTCAGTAAGCCGACACTGACCCAGGTTCTGGCCTGGTGGGACGCATGGGGCCTGCCGGGGAACATCCGCCGACATGTGAGTGCCGTGGCAGGGGCAGCTTATGCCCTTGGTGTGCAGTTGAAGGGGGCTGGCCAGCCGATAGACCCGATCCTGGCGCACCGCGGCGGGCTGCTTCACGACCTGGATAAGCTGCATACGCTCGAACCGGAGGCCGATCACGGCGGCGTCAGCGCTGAATTTTTACGCGAGCAGGGCTACCCGCGCCTGGCCGAGATCGTCAGCGGGCATGTGCTGACAACCGCACTCCAGCCCGGTACAAACAACCGCACCTGGGAGGATAAGCTGGTCTTTTTCTGCGACAAGCTGGCCGAAGAAGACCAGATCGTCCCCTTTGATGAGCGGTTAGCCGCTCTCAAACTGCGCTATCCCAAGTTCAGGCCGGTGATGGAACAAGCCGAACCAGCCGTGTGGGCGATCAGCGATGAGATTTGCACACATTTATCGATCCCCAACCATAGAAAATTAATAGATTGGCTTAAGAAACTTCAATATAATTAATGTCAATCTTGACAAACCTTATAAACATGATATGATAAAATTAAATAAATAAAAGTGGCGTTATTTTGCCATTTAATCGAAGGGACGTGAGACATGACCCATATTCTCAAACTCAGCCGCCCTGACCCGGTCATCCACCTGAAAGCCTACGGCGGTGTACGGATCAAGGGTGTTGAGCAATCCGAGGTTCAGTGCGAGATCAAAGCGCCCCAGCTGGTCACGATGGTGGAAGAAGACGGGCAGGTGTATGTCACCGTTAATTCATCCTGCAGCCTGACCGTACCGGTGGGCTCTGCCATCCAGATGGAACGGGGGATGGGCTCGGTCAAGATCGTGAGCATTCACGGCCCGATCCAGATCGAGAAGGTACTGGGGAATCTCTCTATGGAGGATGTGGGCGAGGTGCAGGTCGAGAAAGTGGGCGGGAATTTTGCCGTCCGCCAGGCAGCCGGCGCGGTCTCAATTGAAAAGGCGGCCGGGAACCTGGTAGTAGAAGATACAGCTGCTTTTGAGTGTGAAAAGACAGGCGGCAGTGCCTACGCCCGTGACTTGCAGGGGGATTTCACCCTCGGCAAAGCCGGCGGGTCTTTCAAGGGTCAGTCGCTCGAAGGCATGACGACCATCTCGAAAGTAGGTGGGTCGGTCATGGCACGGGATATCCGATTGAAAGGTGACCTGAAAGCCGGAGGGTCGATCACACTTGGGGCGGCAGGTTTTGAGGATGTTACCAGCTTGAAAGCTGGTGGGGATATCAAGATCAAATTAAATGAGGGATTGGAGGATCTCACGTTTAGCATCCGTTCGGCAGCGCAATCCATCAAGATCAATACCCGGGGGGATGAGATCAAGATATCCGATCATAGCTACGATTACCAGCTGGGTGCCGGTGGGCAGGAAATTGCGCTGGCGGCCGGCGGCTCGGTATCAATTTTGGATGACCTATCGATGGAAGAAGACCTGGTGGGCGATCTTGATAAACATTTTGAATACGAAGAATCCGCCTTCAGCGAGATGATCCAATCCCGAGTCGAATCAGCCACCCGGCGAGCGGAAGCCAAAGTCAAATCGGCCGAGATCCGGCTGGAGAAGATCCGTGAGCAGGTTGAAAAAACCCGCGGGTTCAATATTGAGTTCGATGATATCATGCCTGTCAGCCCTGATTCACCAGACGTCAGTCCACCTGTCACCCGGCCAGCCGGCCAAAAGGGTGCGACCGATGAGGAACGCCTGATGATCTTGCAGATGCTGCAGGACGGCAAGATCTCGGTTGACGAAGCCGAAACATTATTCCAGGCACTGGAAGAATAGGGGCAGGCGAATGGATTCTGCTGAACGCATGGTACTGGATATGGTCGAAAGCGGGCAGATCTCTGCCGATGAAGGACTGCGCCTGATCAAGGCGATGGAGGGCAAACCTGGAATCGCGGATGAGACTGAGGCGGTTTTCAGCGCAGATGAAACTCTAGTCCCATCGATCCCTGAGGGTGAACGTCAGCGGATGGCACAGCTCAAGCGCTGGTGGGTGCTGCCCTTTGGCATCGGCTTGCTGATCACCACGCTGGGTGCAGTGTGGATGTATTCAGCCTATATCGATCAGGGTTTTGGGTTTGGATTCTGGATGGCGCTGGTGTTATTCTTTATCGGTATCGGGGCCGCGGCCATCAGCTTCCAAACCAGCCGCAGCCTCTGGCTGCATGTGCGCATCCGGCAGCGGCCGGGTGAAAAACCGGGGCGGATCGCATTCAGCCTGCCGATCCCGCTCTCGCTGACGCGATGGATTTTTCGCTCATTTGGCGACCGGATCCCCGGGATCAAAGACCAGCCTGCTGAGAACATCACCGAGATCCTGGAGGGTATTTCACCTGATGAACCCTTTTATGTGCATGTTAATGAGGGGGATGGTGAAGAGGTGGAAGTTTTCATCGGTTAGTTTCTAGAATCAATTTTCAGCCGTTGCTTAACAGCCGGCTTTTTCTGTTTAACAAGAGATTGCTCAATTATTATAGAAATTGAAGATCGCCTGACTCAACTCTGCAAAGAGCAGGTTCATCTGGTCAAACACGGTCTGGACGGGGTGATGTGCCAGGATGGTGAGCGCATAGTTTCCACCCGGCGTGTAGATCAGTGCTGAATTGCCCATTGTGCGCACAATCCCATCCCCTTCTGGTGCCCAGCCGTGTTTGTGGGCTACGGTGATGCCCGCCGGAACGCCAGCCTGGATGAGGATACCGATCCGATTTTGCGAGAGGATGTCGACCATCTTGATGCAGTCCCCCTGAGTGAGCTCATCGGGGAAGGCAGCCAGGAGCGCACCGCCGCCAAACTCGGCACACTGATAGATATCTTCCATCAGGATGGTCATATCGGCCGGCGTGGTCTGGTTATAGGGGTCCGGGTTGGTAATGACGTCATCCCGCTGGTTGGCGGTGGTCTCAAATCGCTGCAGAAGCGGTGCACCAACATTAAAATGCCCCGCCCAGAAGGAGTTTTCCAACCCGAGTTTCTGCATATCCGCAGTGACGATCAGCGGTGAGAGATTGGGGTCGATCACCAACCGGGCCAGTTCATCGGTGCTGGTGTTTTCAGATTGTTGCACCATCTCTTCCATCAGCCTGATATAACGGTCGGGATAAGGCTCATCGATATAGCGGAAAACGGTCACCATCAGGGGGACTTTGACAAGGCTCCAGGATGAAAAGGCGATATTAGGCGGCAGCTCGGTGCCGTTGGCCTGGTAGGCAAGGGACAGATTGCGGTTGGTGCTGAGGTCTTGCATATACACTTCGACCACACCGTCAAACCCTGATAGATCGATGATCTGCTGGAGCATGATCTCAAGATCAGGGAGGGCTGGCCTGGGGGCGGTGGCAGTTTCCATTGAGAGGTTCACCCGACGGTTGGTAGGTGAGTGGAGCGCGTCGATTACCTGCAGCGTGGCACGGTCCAGGTCTAATGTAGAACCGGGGATTCCCTCTTCAAAGCGTGTGGTGCCGGGTACTGGCCGAGGCGGGGAGGGTGGGGTGTCGTAGCGCTGCCCGATTTCAAGCCGCAAATACTCCCGGATGAGATTTTCATCATAAGTCGCCGTCAAGGGGATGTTGACTGTGTTGACATTGCGATCCCAGAGGAAGTTCCAGTACCCCTGCCAGTAGGGTTCAGATACGCGCTGGTTGTCTGCCACGGCCAGGATGCGGTCAACCTGCGGTTCAAACCCTAACACCGCCGGTCGGATGTGGATCAGGTGGCCGGCATAATTAATCTCGATGGGTGAGCGAAAGACGGTGTACAGGCGTTCAGCCGCCCGAACGTGGTTGAGACCGCCGATGGGCACATTGCCGGCGTGCAATCCCAGGGGGAAGTTATTGCGGATGCGGCTGTAGCTGACCAGCTGAACGGTAGCCAGCGTGAAAGTGACCAGCATCGCTAATATCGCTGCCCAACGGAAAATAGGAAATTTTTCTTTTTGCATAGGTTAATCCATTATACTTAACGCGGCAGTATCATGCCATTAATCGGGGTAAAAGTCAACGGGTTTGCCCTTGTTGGACGTGATGCTGATTTGACAGTGTATGACCCTCGGGATATACTATCAAGTCGAATTTAATGGAAAGATTTTTTGGAGGATCAAATTGAAGACTGCTTTGATTACAGGCATCACCGGGCAGGATGGTTCCTACCTGGCTGAACTGCTTTTACATAAGGGGTATGAAGTTCACGGACTGATCCGTCGGGCAAGCACGTTCAACACTCGCAGGATTGACCACATTTACCACGATCCGCACGGCAACGGCGGCAAGGTGAACCTCTTTCTGCATTATGGTGATGTAGCTGCACCCGACAGCCTGCTGGATGTTGTCTACAATGTCAAACCGGATGAGATCTATCACCTGGCGGCGCAATCCCATGTGCGGGTCAGCTTCGATATGCCCGAATACACGGGTGACGTGACCGGGCTGGGTACGACTCGTATTCTGGAGGCGGTGCGCAAAGCAGGGATGAAATCACGCTTCTACCAGGCTTCGTCCAGCGAGCTGTACGGCGACTCCAAACCGCCGCAGAACGAACTGACACCTTTCAGACCGCGCAGTCCCTATGCTGCAGCCAAGCTGTATGCCTACTGGATGACGCAGAATTACCGTGAGGGCTACGGCATGTTTGCGGTTAATGGGATCCTGTTCAACCATGAATCCCCCCGGCGAGGTGAGACATTCGTGACACGCAAGATCACCCAGGCGTTGGCCAACATCAAAGCTGGAAAGCAGAAATATCTCTACCTTGGCAACCTGAAATCCAAACGAGACTGGGGCTATGCGCCGGAATATGTCGAGATGATGCACCTGATGCTTCAGCAGGAAGTACCGGATGATTACGTGGTCGGCACGGGTGAAGCTCATTCGATCGAAGAATTCTTGGATGAAGCTTTTGGTTATGTGGATATGGATTGGCATGATTATGTGCGCATTGACCCCCGGTATTACCGGCCTACCGAAGTGGATTTTTTGGAAGCAGATAATTCAAAAGCCAAGAAGAAACTGGACTGGGAACCGAAAGTGAAATTCCCTGAGCTGGTGAGGATCATGGTGGATGCAGACCTTGAACTGGCCGGGTTGGATGCCCCCGGAGACGGCGAGAAGATCTTCAAAGCAAAATTTACCGACTGGCACCGCTGGGAGCACCAGGTTGTGTCAATGGGGCAGTGATCGTCACTTCATTGCTGGTTGTTGAAATACCAGAGAATTTTGACTATAATATAGGCAACTAAACATCGGAAGAGTAACCTGCTGGCAACTGGCAGAGAAGGGCAGCCGCTGGCTGAGAGCGCCCGCAGCACTGGCACAGGTGAAGTCGCCGAATGTACTTGCTGAAGAAAACCGAATGAGTGAGTAGAACAGCACGGGTGCGCCCGTTAGCGCGTGACCGGATGATCGTCTGGAATGAGTGCGCTGTTGAAGTGAAGCGAAATGAGGTGGTACCGCGGAAGCTGACCCTTTCGTCCTCTGGATGAAAGGGTTTTGAATTTAAATTTGAAACTACTCAGCTTATAAAGAAATAGGGGGTGTGGTGCGGCGGCAAAGCCGCCGCACCACACCCCCGACCTTTCATTTGCATGGCAGCCTGAGCAGTTACTTAATAAAGAGGAGTGCATTCAATGACAAAAGACCTGCCCAAAGCCTATGATTTTTCAGCAACAGAGAGCCGCCTGTACCAGTGGTGGTGGGAGCAGGGGTACTTCAAGCCCCAAAATGACCCCAATGAGCCGGGGTTTAACCCGGCAATCAAACCCTTTGTTGTCTCAATCCCACCGGCCAATGTGACTGGCAGCCTGCACCTGGGGCATGCCATCTTTGTTGCATTGGAAGACCTGATCATCCGCTATCACCGCATGCTGGGTGAGCCGGCCCTGTGGGTGCCAGGCACCGATCATGCCGGGATAGCCACGCAGCTGCAGGTTGAAAAGATGCTTGTCGAGATGGGCACCAGCCGAAAGGAAGTCGGCCGGGAAAAATTCCTTGAGCATGCCTGGGCATGGAAAGAGAAATACGGCGACCTGATCAACCAGCAGATCCGGCGGTTGGGTGCATCCTGTGATTGGACACGGGAACGTTTCACGCTGGATGAGGGGCTTTCACGGGCAGTGCGTGAGGCTTTTGTGCTGCTGCATGAAAAGGGATGGATCTACCGTGGGCCGCGCATGATCAACTGGTCACCAGGGTTGCAAACAGCGGTTTCAGACCTCGAGGTAGAGTATTCACAGGAGGCCGGCAGCCTGTATTATTTCAAATACCGGATTGCAGGAAGCGATGAATTTATCCCAGTGGCGACAACCCGGCCAGAAACAATCCTCGGGGATACGGCTGTGGCTATCCACCCGGAGGATGACCGGTTCAAGCACCTAGTTGGTAAAACAGCCCTGGTACCGAGGCTCGACCGTGAGATCCCGGTGATCGCCGATGCGTATGTTGACCGGGAATTTGGCACCGGTGCATTAAAGGTCACCCCTGCCCATGACCCAAATGACTATGAGATCGGGATGCGGCACAACCTCGAATTTATCAATGTGCTCAACAAGGATGCCACGATAAATAAATTTGGTGGTCCCTATGAGGGCATGGACCGGTTTGATTGCCGTAAAAAGCTTTGGGCAGATATGGAGGATGCCGGATTGGTGATCAAGGTTGAGCCGTACACGCTCAAAGTACCCCGATCACAGCGCGGCGGCGAAGTGGTTGAGCCGATGATCTCAACCCAATGGTTCATTGATATCAAAGACATGGCGGATGCAGCATTGGAAGTTGTCAGAGACGGCCGGATCGAGATCATCCCAGAACGGTTTAAGAAGGTTTATTACAACTGGATGGAGAACATCCAGGATTGGTGCATCAGCCGCCAGTTGTGGTGGGGGCACCGCATCCCGGTATGGTACTGTCAGGACTGTGACGGCATGACAGTGACCCGGGATGATCCGGATCATTGCCAGCACTGCGGCAGCAGGAAGATCGAACAGGACCCGGATGTGCTGGATACGTGGTTTTCGTCTGGCCTGTGGCCTTTCTCAACGCTGGGATGGCCGGATGAGACCCCCGATCTGGCTTATTTTTACCCGACATCGGTGCTGGAAACCGGGTATGACATCCTCTTTTTCTGGGTGGCACGCATGATCATGTCCGGGTTGGAGTTCACCGGCGAGGTGCCTTTTCACACGGTGTATCTGCACGGGCTGATCCGCGATGAACATGGGCAGAAGATGAGCAAAACGAAAAATAATGTCATTGATCCGCTGGAGGTGATGGATGAGATGGGGACGGATGCACTGCGGTTCACACTGCTGGTGGGGTCCTCACCGGGCAATGATATGAGTTTGTCTCTAAAAAAGGTTGAAGCAAACCGCAATTTTGCCAATAAATTATGGAACGCAGGTCGGTTTGTAATCAGTAATATCCCCCAGATGCCTGACTCGCCAAACGCAGATCCAGATTGGACGCTGGCGGACAGCTGGATCTTCGCCCGGATGAAACAGCTGCGTGAAACGGTTAACCGCTTATTTGAGGGTTACCAGTTTGGTGAGGCAGGCCGGCAAATCTATGAATTCTTCTGGAGTGAGTTTGCTGACTGGTATCTGGAAATTGCCAAAATCCAGATTGCTGAGGGAGGCGACCGGGCTTATTACACCATCCAGACGCTGGCGCGTGTTTTGGATACCTGCCTGCGTTATTTGCATCCCTTCACACCCTTCGTGACTGAAGAACTTTGGGGGCACCTCAAAGATGCCAGCATGGCGAATTCAGATGGACTGGTCCCGGAAAATGGCTGGGAGGAAGCATTGATCATTGCCAGTTGGCCGGAGACGCTAGCGATGGAGGGCTGGGAAGATGATGCGATCAATGACTTTGCCTTGGTGCAGGAGATCATCCGCTCCATCCGCAATGCCAGGGCTGAGAACAAGGTGGCAGCTGGGCACCGGATTGCCTGTACGATCAGTGCGGGTGATAAATTCGAACTGATCCAGGCACAGAGACAAACCTTTGTGACCTTAGCCGGGATTGATCCTGATGGACTAACAATCACTGCTGACCTGCTGCCTTCTGCGGATGACCAGATCACACTGGTGATCACACCGGTTGAAATTGCGCTGCCGCTGGCCGGGCTGGTGGATGCTGAGGCAGAGCAGGAACGGATGCAGCTAGAGCTGGATGAGGCTGAAACCCAGATCACACGACTGGAGAAACTGCTGGCAAGCCCCTTTGCCCAAAAAGCACCACCCGATGTGGTTGAAAAAGAGCGTGAAAGGCTGGCTGCTTTTCAGGAAACAGTCGAAAGAATTCGCAAACAACTCAAGTAAACAAGCAGCTAGAAGAATTAAAACCAGGGTATCTGATGTTTAGATAGCTCTGGTTTTGTTTATCTGAGGGGGTGTGGGATCATTGATCGGTGGTTGTCACCCGGTCGCGTTCAAGCTGCATGATCCGGCGGAGGATGGCCAGCGAAGTGGCATACGTTGAATCCACACCGAAGTAGGAAAGCGTGCCAGCGCCGAGGTTTTCGCCTTTTGTCAGCGGGGTATCTGACGCATAGTGCAGGATGCCCAGGTCGAAGGGCAGGCCGTAAAGATTAATGATCTCGTTCACGGGGTGCCTTTGGGGGCGGAAGAGTTCATAAACAGCAGAAAGGTAGGGGCCGGCTTCCATCTCGATATCGGTATATCCCTCCCGGTAGATCACATCCATCACCTCGGCATTTTGGAGGTAGGTGCCCAAAACAGAGACGGATTTCTGGTTATCCAGAATGTTGCCATACACAAGGTAGGGGCTGACATCGGCTGCACTGAAACAATTTTGGTATAGGAATGTGTTTAAAGAGTGTTCATCATAGGTCACATTCGGGATAATTACATCGCCGCGCCGGCCGTTGAGGGTGGCAGCTTTTCCCATCACGTACACGCCCAGCAGCGGGTGGATGTATTCGGCAATTTTACCGAGCAGGTTAAAAGCCGCCAGCCCGAGCGGGTAGTCGATATTTAAGATCAGCGCATCACTTTTGGCGAGGAAAGTCCAGTCAATATCATTATCTGGCTTTGGCTCGGGCTTAAGCCTCGGGTCGATCGTCTCTGGGTTGAGTTTGCTCAGATCGATGATTTGGGCTTCCACATCAAAAGCGTACATACTCGGGAAACGGTGTATGCCGTATGCTTTTTCAAATGAAGCCTGTGCCTTGATCAGGTCTTTGCCATCTGGTGTGGCCTGATATTTTTTCAAAATATAGTAGAGAAAGTTTTCTAGTCGCGAAGGCACTTCATCCTGATTAATATCCTGCCATTCATCCAGCAGAACATCATCCCCTGAATTTTCAAGAAAGTGGGTCAGCCGGTCTCGATTCTGCAACGCGAACCCGGTAAGCAAATTGGGGATGCTGTGGGTGTTGCTGGAGATAAAATAAACCGGCCGCTCGACAATGTCAGTGAAATTGCGGTGAACATTCTGCCACCAGAACCGTGTCGCCCGGCGGTACTCATTTAAAGATCCGCTGAAGAGCTGGATCCCCAAATCCAATTCTTTTTCTCGAATCTGTTCCAGTTGAAGAATGAACTGTGAACCCCAGATAGTTTGCAATCGGGCCAGGTCATCCACGGACATTTTCATGGTTTCAGCCAGCTGCTTATTTGGCATATTTGAATTCTGGATGATGTTTGAGAATTCTTGCGGTGATAGGATGGCTAAAGATCGATGTAATTTATTCCACTCGATCTGGTAGGCAGTCAGCATCGGTACCACATCATCAATATCAGATCGTGAGGCGATATAAACAGCTAATCTGCCCTGGCCGTCAAAAAAACACCGCCGCCTGCGGGCACGGGCACTAACTTCCTGCCACGTTTCGATATTAATGCCAGCCTGTTCAAAAACATTGGCACTTTGGCCCAGCAGTACAGAATGGACATCCGGCATGCAATCTGGCAGCCGCAGGTTCGCATAGATCAACGATGAGATATCCGGTTGTTCCTGGCGGGCATAGGGGTGCAGGGATGAATTCATCCCTGCGTGGACTTCTTCCAACGCACGGATGCGCACCCGGGTTGAGGATCGCAGCAGTGAGTACATGGTGCGAATATAAAGTTCGATCTCTTCTGATGCCCTGCTGGGGACGGTTCTCTCCATGTTAATTCCTTAATAAATAAACTTGAATACAGAAACTCCTATTAATGAAAATAATTATAATCATTCTACTTGGTTTTAATGTTGAATTATTTTTAAAATGTTTCTGTTTCTAAGAAAATCACCAGCCATTTGCTTAGATTCAAGTATTAAGTGCAACAGTGATTTTTTAAGAATAACATAGGTTGATCGAATTCAATACATTTTCTAGGTCGATAATTCAGACGATTTTCTATGAACGCAATATCATCATTGGTCAATTTCGTGAAATCACTTCCTTTAGGAATGTATTGACGAATCAGCCCATTGGTGTTTTCATTTGTTCCTCTCTCCCAGGAAGCATAAGGATGAGCAAAGTAGACGTCAGCATTCAGAGCTTCAGCAATTTCTTCATGAGCAGCAAATTCTTTTCCATTATCGCACGTAATCGTGTGAACAGGATAGGAAGACAACAAGTGGATCATCTTTTCTTTGACAGCTTCTTTTGTCCGCCTTTCTACAAGACCCATTCTGAGAAACCGGCTTTTTCGATCCACCAATGTAACTATCGCTCCTTTTTTCCCTTTACCAATGATCGTATCTGCTTCCCAGTCTCCAATTCGCTCTCTAGTCTCAACTTCTTCTGGCCGCTCTTCAATACTCGTTTTATTGGGTATTTTGCCTCGTTGGTCACCATTTCCGCACCGTTTTCGATACTTTTTTCGGCGTCGAAGGTGTTTGAACAGCTCACCGCCTTGTTTTTTGTCCTTCCAGATATGCTGGTAGATCCATTCGTGACTGATCTGTATACCATAGAGAGGCCCAAATTTGTTAGAGATCTGTTCTGGGCTCCAATCTTCTCTTATCTTTTGATCAATAAGTTCCCATTCAACTTTGCTTATTTTTTTCTTGGCCTTGTTTCGTCGCTCCAGCGCTTTTTGATGTGCCTGATTTGGACGGTATCCTCGCTGACCTTGATTGCGCCGCAACTCTCGACTGATGGTCGATTTGTCGACGCCAACAATTTCTGCGATTTGAGTTTGGTTAATTCCTGTTTTCTTAAGGCCATAAATCTGGTATCGTTGTTCACAGGTAAGCTGTGTGTAACTCATGAGTGCTCCTCCCCGTAGGGGCTCTTCGAGAGACTCTGGTAGGTTGAAAGGGCCTCATTTTACCGCAGCTTACCTTTCTGTTACCAGCTTTGTTGCACTAACGAGTTGAATCCAAGAC
>CAZCBW010000040.1:0-27464 GCA_964497065.1 uncultured Candidatus Brevefilum sp.
TCCCAGGCTGCCTTTAGCAGCCGGTCGCAATGACCAAATAATTTGTCATGGCGAGAAACCGCTGAAAGCGGGACGAAGCCAACTTCGAATGTGTCACTTTTAATATTCCTGAAACCACAGACACAATGTATCTATTTCAGGGGTTGCTTCCCTGGCTGCCTTTGGCAGCCAGTCGCAATGACCAAATAATTTGTCATGGCGAGGAGCCGCTGAAAGCGGGACGAAGCCATCTACGAATGTGTCCCTTTTGTTATTCCTGAAACCATTGCCACGTTGTATCTATTTCAGGGGTTCCTTCCCAAACTGCCAAAGGCAGCCTGTTGCAATTACAAAAAATCTACCCCGCTCGCTATTTCTGCATCTTCGCCCAGGTATCCACCAGCGAAATGGTGCGATTGAAGACGGGTTTGCCCGGTGCAGAATCGACCACATCAGGGCAGAAATACCCCTGCCGCATGAACTGGTAGGGTTCGCCGGGCACAGCATCCGCAAGGCCGGGTTCCAGTTTGGCATCCGTGATCACCAGCAGCGACTCGGGGTTGAGGTTGTCGGTGAAGTCACCGCCCTCATCCACCTCGTAGGGGTCTGGCTTGCTGAACAGGTTCTCATACAGGCGCACCTCGGCTTCCAGTGCATGACGGGCAGAGACCCAGTGCATCGTGCCGCGCACCTTGCGCCCATCGGCAGACATGCCGCCCCGCGAGGCCGGGTCGTAAGTGCAGCGCAGCTCGACCACTTCACCCTGGTGGTCTTTGATCACCTCGGTGCAGGTAATGTAATAGGCATTCATCAGGCGCACTTCCACACCAGGTGCCAGGCGGTAGAACTTCTTGGGCGGGTCTTCCATAAAGTCCCCCCGTTCAATATACACCTCCCGGCTGAAGGGCACTCCCCGGGTGGGGCTGTTCTCACGGTCAAAGGGGAAGTAGGGCACCTCAAACGTCTCTTCCTGACCCTCCGGGTAGTTCTCGATGACCACCTTGAGCGGTTCCAGCACGGCCATCACCCGCCTGGCGCGCTCGTTGAGGTCATCCCGCAGCACATGCTCCAGGAGTTCCATATCCACCATGCTGTTGGCCTTCGAGACACCGATCAGGTCAGCAAAGGCGCGGATGGCGCTGGGGGTGTAGCCCCGCCGGCGCATCCCCGAGAGTGTGGGCATGCGCGGGTCATCCCAACCGCTGACGTGCCCCTCCTGCACCAGCTGCAGCAGCTTGCGCTTGCTCATCACCGTGTAGGTCAGGTTCAGGCGGGCAAACTCGATCTGCTGAGAGTGGAAAGCGCCCAGCTCGTCCAACACCCAGTCATACAGCGGGCGGTGATCTTCAAACTCCAGCGTGCAGATAGAGTGGGTGATGCCCTCGATCGAATCCGAGAGGGCATGGGCATAGTCATACATCGGGTAGATGCACCAGGCATCGCCGGTGCGGTGGTGCTCGGCGTGCAGGATGCGGTACAACACCGGGTCGCGCAGGTTCAGGTTCGGTGAGGCCATATCGATCTTGGCGCGCAGCGTGCGCGAGCCGTCTGGGAACTCGCCGGCTTTCATCCGCTCAAACAGGTCCAGGTTTTCTTCCACGGTGCGGTCACGGTAGGGGCTGTTGACCCCCGGTGCGGTCAGCGTGCCGCGGGTTTCGCGCAGCTCTTCCGCTGAGAGGTCGCACACAAAAGCTTTGCCCTGCTGGATCAGTTGAACGGCGAAGGCATAGAGCTGACCAAAATAATCCGAGGCGAAGAACAGGCGGTCATCCCAGTCGAACCCCAGCCAGCGCACATCTTCCTGGATCGATTCAACATATTCCACCTCTTCTTTGGTGGGGTTGGTGTCGTCAAAACGCAGGTTGGTCAGCCCGCCGTAGTCCGCTGCCACGCCGAAATTAAGGCAGATCGACTTGGCGTGCCCGATGTGCAGGTAGCCGTTGGGCTCCGGCGGGAAGCGGGTATGCACATGGTCAAAGCGGTCTTTTTCAAGGTGCTCATCGATGATCTCGGTAATAAAGTTCTTACGGGGTGTTTTGGGGTCTTCGCTCATGAAACCTTCTCCAGAATGTGTGAGTTTTCGTCGATCACAGCAGCAGCAGTCAACGGTCAGATATTGTATCCAGGGGCGATACTTGTCTTCGATTCCTCGACACTTCGTGTGCCGCCCCGATAAAAAATGCAATTTTTCTTGTATTATAGTCCATTTCAAACCTGAGCCGGGGGTTGGTGTGGTTTTTCTATGCGAATTCAGGATTGTGTGTTTGTTTTGGATTGATTATCTATATTGATTGATTCAATAATTACCACAACAGAATAAGTGTGTAGTACATTCCCACAGGCTAATAATCTGGAGTGCAGACTTTAGTCCGCTGAATTAATGGTGGGTTACCTTGGGATTTATCTGGTTTTTAATTCAATTCACAACGGAATATATTTTTGTGGTCTTGCAAGCCAAGTCGACCTACAACTCGCATGGAAGTAATTAGTGTGCAGTGTGTTCAAGCTAACCATTTTATTTGGCGGACTCAAACCCAGAGTCCGCCAAATAAACACACCTGCTGCGAACTGACATTTACGCCCTGCTAGTTGCATATGCGGACTGATATTATACGCCCTGCGGGCTAAATACCTTGAGTCCGCGCTCCACAGCTCGCAACAAAAGGATTAAGTATGAAGTATTTTTATGCATATCAAAATAATTAATGCCTTAATTCTTTACCGCTTTCGCCAGATGGACCCCCAGCTCATGCGCCCGGTCAAGATCAATGCTCGCAGGCCCACCGGTAAAACCAACACTCCCGGTCACCTGCCAGCCCAGCTTCTCAGCCATGGCTGTAAAATCGGCCTGTCCGCCGCCGCTCCAGGCATAACTGCCGAGGTAAGCCGCCTGCTTATGGCCCACCCGCTTGCGGTTTGCCATCATCAAAACGTCCATCATCGTGGGGAACAGCCCGCCCTCATAGGTCGGAGCTGCCACCAGCACGCCTCGCCGGGTCCACAGGTCCGAAAGGATATAGCTGACGTGGGTTTTGCGCACGTCATAAACCTTCACGGGTACCCCCTGGCTCTCGATGCCGCCCAACGCCGCCTCAAGCGCACGTTCGGTATTGCGATACATCGTCCCCAGCAGCGCAGTGACACCCACCTCAGCCGGTTCATGATAATAGCCAGACCAGGTCTGGTAAAGCTCGATGATCCGGCCAGGGTTCGCCCTCCAGATCAGCCCATGTGAGGGGGCCACGATCTTGATTGGCGTGTCGGTAAATTTCGAGATGGCGCTCAGCACAGATTTGCTGAAAGGTGCCACAATATTAGAGAAATAGCGCAGCGCCTCTACCTCATAATAGGCCTGGTCTTTGCAGGTGTCATCAAAGATCGCGCCGTCCAACGTGCCGTACCCGCCAAACCCGTCACAGGGGAACAGCACCTGCTGCTCGACCAGGTAGGTCATCATCGTCTCGGGCCAATGGACAAATGGCGTGTACACAAAGCGCAGCGTGTTTTTACCCAGTGAAATTTCCTGCCCGTTAGCCAATTTTTCAACGTTGTCTGTCAGACCGTAAAAATCATCCAGCATGCCGACCGTCTTGGGCATCCCCAGGATAACCGCATCCGGCGCCAGTTCTCGCACCCGCATCAACGCGCCGGAATGGTCAGGTTCCATGTGGTTGATGACAATGTAATCCAGCGTGCGGATATCAAAGACCTCTGCCAGCTGGGCCAGGTAATCATCGGTCAGCATCTCTTTTGAAAGGTCAATCAGGGCAGATTTTTTATCTTTGATCAGGTAGGCATTATACGAGATGCCCTCCTGGCTGATCGGCCACAGCCCCTCGAACAGCTCGGTCACCCGGTCATTTACGCCAACCCAGAAAACACCGGGGTAAATTTCAACAGACTTCATCGGGACTCCTATTTATGAAACGATGGCGCGTACTTTTTCTAACTGGCCTTCACTCCCGAGGTAAGCGTTCTTTTCGGCAATAAAATTGGCATATTCTTTCATGAAGATCTTGCCGGGGTTGCGCAGGTCGAACACCTCAGGGTGATCGCGAAAGACCTCGCGGTGCACCCGCGTCCAAACCAGGCGGCCGTCGGTATCAATGTTTACCTTGGTCACGCCTAATGTGGCAGCTCTGGCAAACTGCCCCGCATCCACACCCTTGGCCCCTTCGATCTTGCCGCCGGCTGCATTGATGCGTTCAACCTCTTCCTGCGGTACTGAGCTGGAGCCGTGCATCACCAGGGGGAAGCCGGGCAGGGCCTTTTGGATCTCTGCAAGTACATCAAAATGCAGTGACTGTGAACCTGAGAATTTGAACGCACCGTGGCTCGTCCCGATGGCAACAGCCAGCGAGTCACACCCGCTGCGTTCCACGAATTCCTTTGCCTGCCTGGGGTCTGTCAGCTTGGCATCGGCTTCATCCACCTGCACATGCTCTTCCACGCCGCCCAGCTGGCCCAGTTCGGCCTCAACCACAATGCCGCGGGCATGGGCCGCATCCACCACCCGGCGGGTGATGGCGATATTGGCATCAAAGTCCTCATGGCTGGCATCGATCATCACCGAACTGTAAAAGCCTGATTCGATGCAGTCAATGCAAGTTTCCTCATCGCCGTGGTCCAGATGCACGGCAAAGATCGCCTCGGGGAAGACCTCATCGGCACTGCGGATCAAGCCTTCCAACAGCTTTTTATCGGTATAAGACCGGGCACCTTTGCTGAGCTGGATGATGAAGGGTGCGCTCGACTGCAAGTTGCCGCGGAAAAGCCCTACTGTCTGCTCCAGGTTGTTGATATTATAGGCCCCGACAGCATAATTTCCATAGGCGGCTTCAAATAACTTCTTGGTTGTTACGATCATTTCTGCTCCTTAGTATTTATGTGTCATCATCGCGAAAATGATGTTTATTTGTAACTACTCAACCTATGGGGAAATTGGGTGTATTGTGTGGCGGCTCTGCCGCCACACAATACACCTGCCTTTCAGTTGCAGTGCAACCTGAGCAGTTACGTATATTTAATGATTTTTAATCGTGGTTAATTATACCCACAAAACCCCTTCTTCCCCGAGTCGCGCCTGTGAAAATGTAAATATCCGGTTAAAATAATTTAAAACCCGACCAGGCATCCATGGAGGCAAACCAGTGAAAACCCACCCAACACCTGATCAAAAACCAGTCACACTGATCCACCACGCCGCCAGCGGCCCGCATACCAGCCCGCCAAATTCCCTCACAGCACTTGAGAACTGCCTGGCTGCCGGTGCAGCTGTGATTGAAATTGACGCCATCCCCCTGGGGGACGGCAGCTTTGCCCTCCTCCATGACCAGGATCTGGGGGCAGGCACCACCGGGTCGGGTCTGGCCCCAAAAATGGCCCGGGCGCAGATTGAAGATTTCACCTATCTTCATCACGGTGTACCGACAGAAGAAAAAATCGGTTTTTTGGACCAGGCCCTGATCTTACTGCAACGGTACCCCGAAACCGCCCGCTTGCAGATCGACCTGAAACCCTTCACCCCGCTGACCGAACCGGTCATCGACCAATTACTGGCCTTGATCCAGCCGGTGATAAACCGGGTTCAGGTATCCTCGGTAGCAGATTGGGCTGTGCGCGCACTGGCACAGGCTGCCCCCAACCTGGCACTGGGGTTTGACCCGCTCCTGTACATCGACCTGGTCGAAGACCAGCCCCGCCCAGAGAACATCCCCCCATTCCGGGTTGGTGCTTACGGCCTCCTGGATGATCACCCACTGGCGGCCTTCCATTGGGGAAAGCAAGATGCTTACTTTGCAGCCCGGGCTGAAGCTTTAATGCAGTTAGCGCCTGCCGGATGCCAGTGGTTCATCCGTGCGCAGCTGCTGAAAATGAGCCTGGATGCGAGTTTCGACTGGATTGCTAACCTGCATCAACATGGCAGTGCAGTGACCGGCTGGACGATTGATGCCGACCAACCCTCCCAGGTTGCACTGGCAGATGAACTGGTTGAAAGGGGGATTGACTGCCTGACTACCGATTCGCCATCCCGCCTGGCAGCGCGCTTACAGACCCAAGCAGTATATTAACCTCACTGACTAACAACTTTTTGAAGTTTATGCTATGATGATTTCACCAATATCCTTAAAGGACTAAAGTTATGAACTTTTTGATCACAGGCGGGGCCGGGTTTTTAGGCGCGGCTTTAAGCAATCGCTTATATCGTCAGGGGCATCACGTCCGTGTGCTGGACGACCTTTCAACCGGCAGCCCTGAAGCACTCAACCCTGAGATCCATTTCACACGCGGCGACATCAATGACCGCCCAAAACTGTGGACGCTGCTGCAGGATATTGAATGTGTTTATCACCTGGCTGCCCGGGTTTCGGTACAGGAGTCGATCTTATTCCCCCGAGACTATAATGAAGTCAATGTGGGCGGCACGGCCACGCTGATGGAAGCCGTGCGCGATGCCGGAACACCGCGAGTGGTGCTGGCTTCATCCGGTGCCGTTTATGGCAACCAGGAAGAAAGCTTGATGTCCGAAAGCATGCAGCCCAACCCCCAATCCCCCTATGCCGTATCCAAGCTTTCATCAGAATGGTATGTCCGCACGATCGGCGCGCTTTCAGGGGTCAAAACCTTATGCCTGCGCATCTTCAATGCGTACGGGCCAGGCCAAAGCATCCCGGCAGCACACCCGCCGGTGATCCCCAACTTCCTGCGCCAATTCCTCCAGGACGGAACGATCATCTTCCATGGGGACGGCAAACAGACCCGCGACTACGTCTATGTAGATGATGTGATCAATGCCATGGTCTCGGCTGCAACCGTCAAAGGTGTCAACGGCGAGGTGATCAATGTCGGCAGCGGCACAGAAACCACCATCCGGGATCTGGCCAAGCTGATCAAAGAGACAGCCGGCGGCAGCCCTGAAGAAGTTTATAATCCCCGTGTTGGCGGCGGTGTCAGCCGGATGTGCGCTGATATCAGCAAGGCAAAGGAACACCTCGATTACGTTCCCCTGATCCCCCTGGATATGGGCCTGAGATTGACCCTGGAAAAAGACCCCCAGTTCAAGAACGGCAATTGAACATCCTAACTATTGTTACGACTCTGCTGATGAGGAAATTAAGGGTATGAAGTGCACACCACACCCCTTATCTTTCAGTTGCAGGACAGCCTGAGCAGTTACATAATCTCATCCCTGACAGTCCCCAAACCTATCGGCAGAACCCTGCCAAACCCATTCATCCCCCGTTTTTCAAGTAAAATATTGGCATGTCTATCCTCGCGCGGGAATTATATCATCGGCCAGCGCTCGAAGTCGCCCGAGACCTGCTGGGATGCCGGCTGGTACGGGTTCAATCCGGCCACCGGATGAGCGGCCTGATCCTTGAAACTGAAGCCTACCAGGGTGAAGAGGACCTCGGCTGCCATGCCTCAGCCGGGTTGACGCCGCGTACATCCACCATGTATGGGCCGCCCGGCCATGCCTATGTGTATTTCACTTACGGTATGCACTGGCTGCTCAATGCCGTAGCTGACGGTGAGGGCACCCCTGCAGCCGTGCTGATCCGCGCTATCCAACCGGATGAAGGGCAGCTGTTGATGGCTGAGAACCGACCGAAAAATGCCAACAGAGCTGACTGGACCGACGGCCCGGCCAAACTGACCCAGGCATTGGGCATCCAGAGCACTTTTAACGGGATAGACCTGTGCAGTCAGCAGGATTCCTTGTGGATTGAAAACGGCCGCACCATCCAAGAAAAATATATCAAAAGAACGCCCCGTATTGGGCTGACCTCTGTCCCGGAACCCTGGCGTTCGATTCCGTGGCGCTTAATCGCAGACCAGGAGGCACTCAATGGATGAGAACGCCCTCCCCTACCGCGAGATGCTGCGCATCCGCCAGTTTGAGACCCTGCTGACAGACCAATTCCCATCCGGCATCTTCCCCGGCACCACTCATACCAGCCTGGGGCAGGAGGCCAATGCGGTAGGTGTGCTTTCGCATCTGGGTGCGGATGACATCGTCGTCAGCAACCACCGCTGTCACGGGCACTTCCTTGCCTACGGCGGTGACCCACAGGCGCTGTTTGCAGAGCTGATGGGCAAACCCGGCGGCGTCTGCAAAGGGATTGGCGGCTCACAGCACCTGCACTGGCGAAATTTTTATTCCAGCGGCGTCCAGGGGGGAACGGTGGCGATGGCTGCCGGGATGGCCATGGCAGAAAAAAGGCTGGCTTCTGGCAATATTGTGGTTGACTTCATGGGGGATGGCACTCTGGGCGAAGGGATCGTATATGAATGTCTGAACATGATCGCACTCTGGCAGCTGCCCATCCTGATCGTACTGGAGCATAATCACATCGCGCAGACCACGCCCAGCAGCCTGACCATATCAGGCAGCATCCAAAGCCGCTTTGAAGCCTTTGGAATCCCTGCTGCCCGGCTGGATTCCAGTGACATTTTGGATATCCTGCCCACAGCAGATGACCTGATGGCACAGGTCAGGCAGACTTCAAGCCCGCACGCCCTGATCATCGAAACAGCCCGGCTGGGGCCGCACTCCAAGGGCGATGATACCCGCAGCGCTGAAACGATGGCACAGCTCTGGCAGACTCGGGACCCAATTGCCATCCACGCTGCCCGCCTGTCAGAAGACGAACGCAAATCCATCGATCAACAGGTGGATGCAGAGATGAAGACGGCATTTGAAACTGCCCTGGCTTCAAAAGGACATCACCATGACTGACCGTCAGCCCCACACCGTATTAGATTCGCTCAACCAGGCTTTGCATGCTGTCATGGATGCAGACCCCCGCGTGATTTTGATGGGTGAAGATCTGCTGGACCCGTACGGCGGGGCATTTAAAGTGGCACGCGGCCTTTCAGACTCCTTCCCTGATCAGGTGATCCCGACCCCCATCTCGGAAGCCGGCATCACCGGGATTGCCGGCGGGATGGCACTGCGCGGCCTGCGTCCTGTGGTAGAGATCATGTTTGGCGATTTCACCACCCTGATCGCAGACCAGCTGATCAACCACCTGTCAAAATTCAACCTGATGTATACAGGCGAAGCAATCTGCCCGGTCGTCATCCGCACGCCGATGGGCGGACGGCGCGGCTACGGCCCCACGCACAGCCAGACACTAGAAAAACACTTTTTAGGTGTGCCCGGCCTGGTCGTTTGGGCACCGTTCCATATACAAGGCAGCCACCCATTGGGATCACCCGGCAAACTCCTGTATGATGCCATTTTAAAAGAAGATTCCCCGGTACTGTTCATCGAGAACAAACTTCAGTACCTGTTGAAATTACTCACCCCAGCAGCCCTGGCAGAATTTGAGGCCCAACACATCGAAGTGCCCAGCCAGCCTGCCTGCCCGCAGTATCTTCTCTCGATCAAGGCTGCACCGCAGCCGCAGATCACACTGGCTGCTTATGGCTACATGGCGCACCTGGCGATGGGTGCCATCCGCCGCCTGGCCTACGAACACGAAATCTTCTGCCATCTCTGGATCCCCACAAGCCTGTCGCCTTTTGATCTTTCAGGGCTGATCCCCTCAGTAAGCCAGTCAAACCGCCTGCTGACCGTGGAAGAGGGCGGCCGATCACTGGGTTGGGGTGCCGAAGTTCTCGCAAGTGCAGCAGAAGCAATGGGCCAGGGATTAAAAGAAAGCAGCCGGCTGGCTGCACAGGATAACGTCGTGCCGGCCTCACCAGCATTAGAATCGACCTGCCTGCCCAGCGAAGATATGATCATCACCCGCGTTAGAGAAATGGCGGCAACCCATGGCTGAACTATCCCCCATCCTGATCCCCCTGCTCAACCCCAATGAGCCAGAGGCTTTGCTGGTTTCGCTGGAGGTTTCAGAGGGTAAACCCATCAAGGCAGGCCAGGTGATCGCGGTGATCGAAACAACCAAGTCCACCGGTGAGATCCTGGCGGAATCTGAAGGCTATCTGGTGGGGGTACGCTTCAGACAAGGTGACACACTCAACGCAGGCGAAGTATTGGCCTATATCGGGGAGTCGCCCGAATCAGCCGATCCCACGCTGCCGCCCTGGTCTGATGAAGCAGAAAAGACATCGACAACTGGTATGCCAACCGATCTTCGCATTACGGAGCCAGCCCGAAAACTGGCTGTAGAAAAGGGGATTGATCTTGATGCGCTGCCCCGCGGCCTGCTGATCACCCGCCAGGTACTGACGGAGAAAATCGCCTCATCCACAGCACCTATCCCCCCGCCTGAGGCCGGGGACAATAAACGACTGGTCATCTACGGTGCTGGCGGCCACGGCCGGTCGCTGGCTGCGCTGATCCAAACGCTGGGGGCTTATGAGATCATCGGCTTCATTGATGACGGCTATCCCCCTGGTGAGCAGGTCTTCGGCCTGCCCCTGCTGGGTAAAAACCAGCATCTGCAAGAGCTGGTGGATAATGGCGTCCAGCTGGCTGCAAACGGTGTGGGCGGCATCGGGGACCTCAAATCACGCTTGAAGGTCTACCGCTTATTAAACCAGGCCGGGTTATTCTGCCCAACTCTGGTCCACCCAACCGCCTGTGTCGAAACCAGTGCGCTCATGGGTGACGGCATCCAGGTCTACCCCCAGGCCTATATCGGCACAGAAGTACAGATTGGGTTTGGCTGCATTGTCAACACCGGCGCGATCGTTTCGCACAACTGCCGGCTGGCAGCTTACGTCAACCTCTCCCCCGGGGCAACATTGGCCGGGGATGTGCAGGTCGGTGAAGGTGCGCTTATTGGTATGCGCGCAACGATCAACCTCGGCATTTACGTTGGGGAGCGGGCACGCATCGGCAACGGTGCCACCGTCAAAGCGGATGTGCCCGATGGCGGTGTGGTTCCAGCAGGGACGATCTGGCCGCCGCGCAGCTAATCTGCCCTGACCAGGTGCAATTCATTTAATACGAAAGGGACACAAGCCCATGTTATTCGGAAAGAAAGAGACATCCCCCACATTCACACCATCCGGCCCAGTTGAACGCGTGACCACCGTGCTGGGACCCGGCATCAGTTGGAATGGAGATCTGCGCGGCAAGGGCGGTGTGCGAGTAGAGGGTGCGTTGGAAGGCGAGATTGCCGTCCGCGGGCTGGTGATCATCGGTGAAACCGGCCGGGTGACCTGCGAGACACTCAAAGCAGACCGGGTGATCGTGGCCGGAGCAGTCAACGGGCAGATCACTGCGTCCAAGCTGGATATCCGCGCCACCGGACGGGTCTTTGGTGATGTGATTGTTGAATCCTTTTCAACGGCTGAAGGCGGGTTTTTGCGAGGCAAGGTGACCATGCTCGAAAGCGTTGATCTATCAGACCTGCCCACCAACCCGGAACCAAAGCCTGATATCGAAACAATGGAAGAAACAATACAAACATCCACGGACAGCGAGGAAAACTGACCCATGCGGATGACGCGCCTGTTCTGCACCACGCTGCGCGATGCCCCAGCAGAAGCTGAAACCGACAGTCATCAGTTATTACTGCGGGCCGGTTTTATCCGCCAGCTGGGTGCAGGTATTTTTTCCTACCTTCCACTGGCCAGGCGGGCGATGGATCGGATCGAAGCGATCATGCGCGAGGAGATGGGCCGCATCGGTGGGCAGGAAGTGACCATGCCAGTCGTCCACCCTGCAGATGTGTGGCCGGAAACTGGGCGCTGGTCAGAAGTTGGTGATGAAATGACGCGGTTCACTGACCGCACCGGGCATGCCATGGTTTTAGCCATGACCCATGAGGAAGTGGTCACCGATCTGGCTCGCCGTGAAATCCAGTCCTATCGCCAGCTGCCCCAACTGATTTACCACATCCAGACCAAGTTTCGTGACGACCCCCGACCGAGAGCGGGGTTGATCCGCGTACGTGAGTTCACCATGCTTGACAGCTACAGCCTCGATCGGGATCAGACAGGGCTGGATGAGCAGTACCAGGCTCACCTGAATGCGTATGACCGGATATTCAACCGCTGCGGACTGCCTGTCAGAGCCGTTAGGTCGGATACCGGGATGATGGGCGGCAAGGAAGCCCACGAGTTCATGTACCTGGCACCGATTGGTGAGGACACACTTCTGTTTTGTGATTCCTGTGATTATGGGGCTAATCGACAGGCGGCAGTGTTCAACAAATCCCATCCAGTTCAGGAAACACTTCAGCCGCTTGAAAAAATCCCCACACCGGGAATGACCACAATCGCGGCGCTGTCTGAATTTCTGGATATCACGCCATCCGGTACAGCCAAAGCTGTGTTCCTGATGGGGAGGATGGCCGAAAATCAACAGGAACAGCTTATCTTTGCAATCCTGCGGGGTGATATGACCCTGAATGAGACCAAATTGGCCCAGGCACTGGCGGGTGCTGGCCTTGGCCGGGTTGTGAGCATGCGCCCGGCCAAGGATGACGAGATCAGGGCAGTCGGTGCGGAACCCGGGTATGCCTCGCCTATCGGGGTTATTCACAATGAGGTGATCGTCGTGGCGGATGACCTGCTGCCGCACTCACCGAACCTGGTGGCTGGGGCAAATGAAACAGGCTTCCATTTGCGCAACACCAATCTCGGCCGTGATTACGAGGCGGATATGGTAACGGATATTGCCATGGCTGAAGACAGTGCACACTGCCCATACTGTGACGGTGTTTTACAAGCCCGTCGTGGTGTGGAGGTCGGCAACATCTTCAAGCTGGGCACCCACTACAGCGAGGCGCTTGGAGCGACCTTCCTGGATGAGGACGGGCAGGCCCAACCAATTGTGATGGGCTCTTATGGGATCGGCGTTGGCAGGCTGCTGGCCTGTGTGGCTGAGGAACACCATGACGAACACGGGCTGATCTGGCCTGTTAGTGCGGCTCCCTACCCTGTGCATCTGGTGGTTCTGAGCAGTAAAGACGGCTCGGCTGAAACAGCAGCTGACCGGTTGTACCAGCAAATGGTAGCGGCCGGGCTGGAACCCCTGTATGATGACCGGGATGAACGTGCCGGGGTGAAGTTCAACGATGCAGACCTGATCGGCCTTCCGCTGCGGGTGACGGTGTCCGTCCGTTCATTAGAACAGGGCGGGTTTGAATTCAAAATGCGTCATGCCGAAGATCGCTGGATCGTACCGGTTGAAGAGGCCATCACAACCATCCAGGGGGAATTGGTGAAAAGACAACAGGAATTGGATAATCTGGATCAATGATTTATGCTGAGGAAGAGTGTAATTTAAACACTCAGTGTCTTCATGGATAACCATGCATTGACACAACGCCGAAAGAAAATGCGTTTGGAGAATTTTGATTATGGTTCGCCCGGCGCATATTTTGTTACGATTGTGACCTATCAGCATGAAAAGCTGTTTGGAGTTATTGAAAAAGAAGTCGTGACTTTAAATCCAATAGGTGTGGTTGTCCAAAAGACCTGGTTAGAAATTCCTGAACATTTTCCAGAAACATCATTGAGCGCTTTTGTTGTCATGCCGAATCATCTTCATGGAATAATAATCATTAATGATAATTGCGTAGTAGGGGCGACTCATGAGTCGCCCCTACATAATAATAATTGCATTAGAGATAGAACAAGATCTCTTGGAATAATAATTGGTTTATTCAAATCAACAGCCTCAAAACGGATACACCAATTGAATTTTGCCAAACAGAAAAATGTCTGGCAGCGAAATTATTATGACCACATCATTCGCAGTGATGACGACTATCAACGAATTGTAGATTATATTGAATTAAACCCATCCAGTTGGGAACAGGATACAGAATATATTCCTGAATAGTTACTACTCAGCTTATGGAGAAATAGGGGGTGTTGTGTGGCGGCGGAGCCGCCACACAACACCCCCGACATTTCAGTTGCAGTGCAACCTGAGCAGTTACCCTGAATAATCAATAGATTAAATTACCGGCACCCATGAAACCACTCAGTACGACCATCACCGAAATTTTCCAGCTTGGCAACGAAACCTGCGCTGTGCTGGAGCTGCCTGAAAAATTCTGGCCTCATCCCGGGCAATACCTGGCCTGCCAGCTCAAAGATAACCCAACTGAAATCCTGCCGATGGCCCTGTTCAAAGTGCACAGCAAACCCGGTGTATTAAGCGTTGGTCCTGTACCTGCCCATTGGCAGCCCGGGGATAGGCTTGACTGCCTGCCGCCAAAGGGGCATGGGTTCGAAATTCCATTATCTGCCAGAAATGTCGGGCTGCTGGCCTATCATGTCCCACCCACACGCCTGCTGACATTGGCGGAAATTATCAAATCAACAAAGGCTGTTGCAGCATTATTTTGCGAACCATCCACACCGGATGATCTGCTGGCGGTCATCCCTGCTGATATTGAGGTAAGCCCGATGAGTGCCCTGCTGGATAACCTGGACTGGCCAGACTACCTGGCAGTGGATATCCATCTGAAAGACATCCGCCATCTGGCTGATCAAATTCCTCCTGACACACTGCGTTGTGAGGGGCAGGCTCTCATCCGCACGGCAATGCCCTGCCATGGGATCGCTGAATGCGGAGTCTGTGCTCTCAAAACCCGATCAGGGTGGCAATTGACCTGTGAAGACGGGCCAGTTTTTAACCTGTACGAGGTACTGTATGTGGCCTGAGCAGGCGTTTGAACCCCGCCAGCCGGAACTGGTACTTAAAGCGCCGCTGGTCAATACCCCCGGTACGCTGGGATTTTCACCTGACATTCGCAGTATGCCCTTCCTTAAATATCTGGGTGCCCTCATCACCAACCCGATCAGCCGGCTGCCGCGTCATCCAGCCAATGACCGCTGCTGCCTGCCATTTGAAGGCGGCTTCCTCCTGCATACAGGGCTGCCCAACCCCGGCATCAGCCAGGTGATTCGCCGGTTTAAGCGACGCTGGGCTGAAGCACCACTTCCGATCATCCCTCACCTGCTGGCAGAAGACCCATCCTCGCTGGCTGAGATGGTGCACAAATTAGAATCTCTGGAAAACATTGCTGCGGTAGAAATCGGTCTCCCCCCGGCATGCACTCCTGGGGAATTAACTGCATACTTCAATGCGGCAGCCGGTGAACTGCCAGTGATCATCAGCCTTTCACCGGAACAAATTGGGCTGCTGATTGAAAGCCTGCTGGCGCAACCGCCAACCGCAGTTCACCTCACCTATTCACGGGGAACTTTACCTGGCCCCGATGGTCAGCTGATCAGCGGGCGATTATATGGACCTGCTGTCTTCCCACTGATCACCACTGGTGCAACACGACTGCGCTCCGCTGGTCTTCACGTGATCGTCAGCGGGGGCATCGATACCAGGCAAAAAATCGACCTATTCCTATCCACGGGCGTCCTGGCTGTTGGGATGGATACAATTTTATGGGGAATTAAACCCGAGCAATTCTTGACCGATTAAACCTTCAAGACTGACTGTATAAATTACTACCTTAACAAATCTGGAAAACATTGTCAGACAATTGACAGATCGGAATTTATTCGATAGAATAAGTGGTATATATGTCTGACAAACTCACCAGCCTCCACAGAGGATCATGTCAACCCTGCTGATCAAAAATATTCATACGCTTGTAACCATGGATTCCCAGCGAAGAGAACTGCACGATGCAGCTCTTTTTATCAAGGACGGATTCATCCAGTCTGTCGGCACGCTGGCTGAGATGCCTTCACAGGCAGACCGGGTGCTCGACCTAGTAGATCACATCGTCTTCCCGGGGTTTGTCAACACCCATCACCATTTCTACCAGACGCTCACAAGGGCTGTCCCCGATGTCCAGAACGTCAACCTGTTCAACTGGCTGGTGACGCTCTACCCTATCTGGGCTCGCATGACACCGGAGGATATCCGCCTTTCAACAAAAACTGCACTGGTAGAATTAGCCTTATCCGGCTGCACAACAGCTTCGGACCACCTTTATCTCTTCCCTAATGGGTCAAAACTGGATGATGAAATACACGCTGCGGCTGAAGTCGGCTTACGACTGCATGCCTCACGCGGTTCAATGAGCCTGGGCGAGTCCGATGGCGGCCTGCCGCCAGACAGCGTGGTAGATTCTGAAGAAGACATTCTCAAAGACAGCCAGCGCCTGATTGAAACCTTCCATGACTCAAACCCGGGTTCAATGGTGCAGATCGTTTTGGCGCCCTGTTCACCCTTTAGCGTGACGGGTGAACTGATGCGTCAGTCTGCTGCCCTGGCCCGTGAATACGGCGTACAGCTGCATACGCACCTGGCTGAGACCCAGGACGAAGAGGATTTCTGCATTGAGAAATTTGGCCGCCGTCCGGTGGCTTACATGCAGGAAGTCGACTGGATCGGCAGCGATGTCTGGTTTGCACACAGTGTGCACGTCAACCAAGACGAGATCAAACTGTATGCTCGCACCGGCTGCGGTGTGGCACACTGCCCCAGCTCCAATATGCGGCTTGCTTCGGGGATTGCACCGATCGTCGAGATGCTCACCCAGGGCGTCAAGGTCGGCATCGGTGTAGATGGCTCTGCCAGCAATGATGCCTCACATCTCTTAGGCGAAACCCGCCAGGCGATGCTGCTGGCACGCTTAAACGCTGGTTTAGGCGGCGCATCACGCTCAGGAGAAGAAACCCCACCGCTGATGAGCGCCAGGCAAGCACTCGAGATCGCCACCCTGGGCGGCGCAGCAGTTTTGGGTCGCCAGGATATCGGTTCACTCGAACCCGGTAAATGTGCCGACCTGTTTGCCATTAACATCAACCGGCTTGATTATGCCGGCGCACTGCATGACCCGGTGGCAGCAGCCCTGTTCTGTGCACCGCAAACCGTGGACTACAACCTGGTAGGCGGCCAGCCTGTTGTCGAAGCCGGCCAGTTGACCAAGCTTAACTTGACCGATCACGTTCAGAAGCATAACCAGGCTGCTGCCCGATTGTTAGAGTCTTAAAAGGAATTTATTCAAAAACCAGGCTGATAATACCCATAGCCTGTTTTTTTAGCCGAAAGAATTTAGGAAATAATATGACAGAGGAACTCACCACATACCAACGCCTTCAAAATGAGCTGCATGAGCTGATTGCCAATGCAGCCAAAGGTGCCAAACTTCCATCAGAGCCCCAGCTGGCAGAAAACCTAGGCGTGTCAAGGGCAACACTGCGGGAAGCCATGCGCACGTTTGAGAGCCAGGGCATGCTCAAACGCCAGCAAGGTGTAGGCACTTTCGTGGTCGGCCCTAAACAGGTGATCGAATCTGGCCTTGAAGTTTTGGAAAGCATCGAAACCCAGGCTGAGAAGATCGGTCTGGATGTGACCATGGGTGAATTTAAGATCACGCACCTTGAAGCGGATGAGCGTGTTGCTGATAAGCTGGAGATCAATGTTGGCGACCCGATCATCGAGGTCCGTCGGGTGATCCTAACGGACGATTCCCCGGTTGCCTACCTTGTTGATATCCTGCCAGAATTTGTGCTGGCTGCAGAAACGCTGGCAACCAAGTTCACCGGCTCTGTCTTAGACTTATTGATCCACATCGGCGACCCCCCGCTTTCATCCTCAAAAACTGAGATCAGCGCAATCAATGCACCCAGGGATGTAGCCAAAGCGCTAAACGTTCAGCGGGGTGATACCGTCTTGCTGCTCAAAGGCATTCTCTTCAATGAAGAGGGTGACCCGGTCGATTTTTCACACAGTTATTTTCTGCCAGGCTATTTTCGCCTGCATATCATTCGTAAAATAGGCGGTATCGAATAATGACCCGATACCCCATTTTGTTAAACCCATCTTATATACCAAAAGGAGTAAAGTAACAATGCGTAGTTTTTTAGGTCGTGACATTCTTTCACTGAAGGATTTTGAACGCCAAGAGTTTTTCCGAGTTTTCGAAATTGCTGAAGAAGTTGAACCCATCGCCAGGAATCGGCAGAATTCTGATCTGCTCAAAGAGAAAACCCTGGTGACAGCATTCTACCAACCCAGCACCCGCACCCGCCTAGCCCACGAAGCAGCCATGCTCCGCCTTGGCGGTCAGGTAACCGGTTTCTCAGATGCCAAAATGACCCGCGCTGGCGACTTCTATCAAGAATCGGTCAAAGACACCATCAAAATGCTTGAGTTCTACGGCGATGTGGTCGTCATGCGCCACTTCCAACAAGGCGCACCCCACGAAGCGGCCAAATGGGCCAGCATCCCGATCATCAATGGCGGTGACGGCTGGGGCGAACATCCCACCCAGATCCTGACTGACTTCTACACCGTCTACAAAGAAAAAGGTCGCCTGGATGGGCTCAAATGGCTGGCTGTTGGTGATATGCGCATGCGCACCATGCACTCGCTGGCCTATGGCCTGACCCAGTTCGACTGCCCAATCACCTTCGTTTCTCCTCCTGATCTCTCACTGACTGACGAGATGAAGAAAGAGCTCAACGATTACTGCCTGGATTTCAAAGAAGTTGAACACGTCGAACAGGCCATTGCCGAAGCTGATGTGATCCTGGTCGAACCCGTCGTTCAGCCTGATTACACCAAATCACGTGATGAGCGTGACGGCGATGTTGGTCTGACCCCCTCGAATTACAAGATCACCAAAGAACTTCTCGCCAGCAAAGCAAAATCTGATGCCATCCTGCTGCACTCGCTGCCCCGCATGGACGAGATTCCTCCTGATGTCGATATCACCAAGTGGTCCCGCTACTGGCAGGAAGCCTTCAATGGTGTTGTAATGCGCATGGCTCTCTTGGCATTGATCCTCGGCGCAACAGAGTAATCAATCAACTATTACGCCATCCCTCACGATTTTTACGAGGGATGGCACCCCAAAATAAATAAGGAGTATTCAAATGATCACCGGTTTACGTGGACGTGACCTCATCAGCGATCTCGACTTCAGCAAAGAAGAAGTTGAAACCGTGATGGAGGTCGCTTTTGACCTCAAAATGAAGCGAGCCCTTGGGCAGCCTCATGCCTATTTAAATGATAAAACACTGGCCATGTTGTTTTTCTTCTCCAGCACCCGCACCCGTGCCAGCTTTGAAGCCGGGATGGCCCAATTAGGCGGTCATGCAGCTTTTATCGAATCTAAATCCACCCAGATATCCCATGGTGATACCGAAACAGAGATTGGTGAGATCCTCGGCCGTTATTTTGACGGCATCGCCATCCGCCACTGCGATTTAGGAATTGGCAACCGATATCTGAACCTGGTAGCCAGCGCTTCACGCTCGCCTGTTTTGAACATGCAATGCGATAAATATCACCCACACCAGATCCTGGCTGACCTGATGACCATCTGGGAGAAAAAAGGACGTGACCTGCGCAAAAAACGGATCGTGGTTTCTTGGGCTTATGCAGCTTCTTATGCCAAACCCATGTCGGTACCCCAATCGCTGATCCTGCAAATGCCGCGCTTCGGCCTGGATGTCACCCTGGCTCACCCGCCAGAGTTCGAATTGATGCCCGATATTATGGACCAGGCACGTGAGCAAGCCAAGAAATACAATACCAGTTTCGATGTCGTTCACAGCATGGAAGATGGTTTCACCGATGCAGATATCGTTTATGCCAAATCATGGGGGCCATTGGTCACCACCAGTGATCCAGATGAGATCAAAAAAGTAACCAATAAATACGAAAGCTGGATCACCGATGAGAAAAAGATGGCGCTGGCCAAAGATGATGCCATCTACATGCACCCCCTACCAGCAGACCGCAATATTGAAGTTACCGATGGTGTATTAGACGGAAGGCACTCCGTCGTCTTCGATGAAGCAGAAAACCGTATGCATGCACAGAAAGCTGTCATGGCACTGACCATGGCGTAAAGTCAAACCAATTATTATTAGAGGAGTTTAAACGTATGGATAAAAAAGGAATTGCTGTTGTTGCTGTTGGCGGCAACGCACTCATTAAAGATAAGTCTCGCCAATCCGTTCAAGACCAGTATGATTGCGCTAAAGATACCATGAGCCACATTGTGGACATGATCGAAAAAGGCTGGGATGTGGTCGTCAGTCATGGCAACGGCCCCCAGGTCGGTTTTATCTTGCTGCGCTCAGAAATCGCTCGCGGCCAGCTGCATGAAATCCCATTGGATTACTGCGGTGCTGACACCCAGGGTGCCATTGGCTATATGTTCCAAAACGCGCTGCACAACGAGTTCAAAAGCCGCGGTATCGATAAACACGCTGCCACCATTGTCACCCAGACCATCGTAGACAGGAACGACCCGGCATTCCAAAACCCCTCCAAGCCGATTGGCTCCTTCATGGATGAAGCTGAAGCGAAAAAGCGTGAGGAAACTGAAGGTTGGGCAGTGGTTGAAGATTCCGGCCGCGGCTGGCGCCGTGTGGTCCCCTCCCCCATCCCCACTCGCATCGTTGAAGCCCCATCGATTGAAAACCTGGTTAAAGCCGGTGTGACAGTCGTTTCGGTTGGCGGCGGCGGGATCCCGGTTGTTGAAGACGACCAGGGTAAAGTCTCAGGCGTTGAAGCTGTAATCGATAAAGACTTCAGCTCAGCCATCCTGGCGACCATGATCAATGCTGACTTATTCGTCATCAGCACTGCTGTTGAAAAAGTTGCCCTCAACTTCAATACCCCTGACGAAAAATATCTCGACGAAATGACCGTGGCTGAAGCCAAACAGTATATTGAAGAAGGTCATTTTGCCCCGGGCAGCATGCTCCCCAAGATCCAGGCCATCATTAAATATCTGGAAAAAGGCGGAAAGAAAGCCCTTATTACCGACCCAGAAAACATCGGCAACGCCCTCGAAGGCAAGACCGGCACCTGGATCCTTCCGTAAATTAACATAAGTTTGGGGCTGCTATCGTGTAATAGCAGCCCTTTTTTATCCCACTCTAACAGCATCCACTGATGGGAGGCTCAATGAAAGAAAAATTTTCACATTATCAGTGTTCATTCTGCAATACAGAATTCGCCCCAGGAGAAGTAACTTACACCTGTCCATCGGATGGTGGCAATCTGAGCGTGATTTTAGATTACGAGGCAATAAAAGCACAATATTCACCGGATAAATTCATGGACTTGCCGGAGGCATCACTCTGGCGATATCTCCACTTACTGCCCGTTGAAAACCCCGGCGGTACCGGTACCCCACTACGACGAGCAGGCTGGACCCCGGTTTATAAACCAACTCGACTGGCTGAGGTTCTTGGCTTAAAGAACCTGTGGATCAAGGATGAAAGCCCCAATCCCACAGCTTCTTTTAAAGACCGGGCCAGTGCTATCGTGGTGGCACGTGCAGCCCAAATCGGTGCCGAGGTAACTGTAGCGGCTTCAACCGGCAATGCGGGTGCCGCCCTGGCCGGGATGTCTGCAGCAATCGGTGCTAAGGCTGTCATTTTTGCACCCAAAACAGCCCCGCCTGCCAAGGTCGCCCAGCTGATCGTCTTTGGGGCACAGGTCTTATTGGTTGACGGCAACTATGACCAGGCCTTTGATTTAAGCATCGAAGCCACAGAGAATTTTGGCTGGTACAACCGCAATACCGGGTTCAACCCCTTCACAGCAGAAGGAAAAAAGACCGCAGGGTTTGAGATCTGGGAACAGGTCATCCGCCAGCTGTCCAAAAACAGCAAACCGCTGACTGTTTTCATCCCAGTAGGTGACGGCAACATCATCTCCGGCGTTCACAAAGGTTTCAAGGATTTACAGGCTTTGGGATGGCTTGAGCAGATGCCGCGTATCATCGGTGTGCAGTCTGAGGGATCCGCTGCAATCGCCAACACCTTCCACCGAGGAGATGAAGATATCCAGCCCGTTCAGGCGAACACCCTGGCTGACAGCATTTCTGTAGACTTACCTCGCGACGGTTTGCGGGCTGTCAGGGCTGCCAGAGAAACAGGCGGCACTTACGTGATCGTCACCGATGAGGCTATCCTTACCGCCATTGCTGACCTTGGCCGTGTGGGCATCTTTGCCGAACCTGCCGCAGCCACAGCCTATGCCGGCCTGGTGAGAGCAGTAGAAGAATCTCTGGTTGAACCTGATGACCCGATCCTCGTATTGAGCACCGGCAGCGGGCTTAAAGACGTCAAAGCCGCCATGCAGGCTGTTCAGGCAGCACCGATCATCGAACCTACCCTGAACGCAGTGAAAAAATTCATCAAATGACTGCCCCAGTGATTTCCGTCATCGCACCCATCTTTAACGAGCTCGAGAACCTCCCAGAGCTTTATCCCCGCCTGCGGGATGTGCTGGATCAATCCGGTGAGACATGGGAATTGATCCTGGTGGATGATGGCTCAACAGACGGGTCAACCAATGTGATCCGCAAACTGGCTGAAAATGATCAACGGGTTCGTCCGGTGATTTTTGCCCGCAACTTCGGGCACCAGATCGCGGTCACAGCAGGGATGGACTACAGCCGAGGCTCTGCGGTGGTAATCATCGATTCCGATTTACAAGATCCACCTGAAGTGATCCTGGATATGATCGCCAAGTGGCGTGAGGGTTTCAATGTGGTTTATGCCATCCGTGAAGAGCGAGAAGGCGAGGCCTGGTTCAAAAAGGTCACCGCCTCGCTGTTTTACCGCATGATCTACCGGATCACGGATGTCAAAATTCCGCTTGACACAGGTGATTTTCGGTTGATGGATGAAAAAGTCGTCTCGATCATGCGCCAGATGCGAGAGAAACACCGTTTCTTACGCGGGATGTCTGCCTGGGTCGGGTTCAAACAAACAGGCGTCCATTATAAACGCAAACCAAGATTTGCCGGTGAGACCAAGTATCCCCTTAAAAAGATGCTCCGGCTGGCGCTTAATGCAGTGACCGGGTTTTCATACTTCCCTCTGCAGCTGGCTACCTACCTCGGGTTTATCGCGGCTGGCCTGAGCGTTTTGGCTATCCCGGTTGTTGCTATTCTGCGGTTAGTAACGGGAACAGCCTTAATCGGCCAGGCGACCACGCTGATCATCGTCCTGTTTTTAGGCGGGGTCCAATTGATCAGCCTGGGGATCATAGGTGAATATATCGGACGCATCTATGATGAGGCGAAAGGCCGCCCGCTCTATATCGTTGCTGAAGCCCCAGAAGAAACAAACACCGTTAATAACTGATCAAAATAATCACTAAATATTTCTTTGATATAACGAATAAGATATAATTTACAAATGAATTGTCTGACAAATCAAAAAGGAGACTTTGAATGGCTAGAATAGATTTAACAATGCATCCCGATCGACTGGAACGAACGTTACAGCGTGTGCGGGAACGCAACATTATCATCCCTACTTTTGAACAAATGCGGGACCCAAGTTTAATCCCTGACAAGTTCAAAGAAGAACTAAAAGGCATCGGACTGTGGGATATTCATCCACGCAACCTGTTCCGCATTTCATGGCAAAATGAACCCAAACCAAGAGGCGGCCTTTTTGGCGGCGTGAATTACATAGAATTTCCCGAGAGTCTGACCGGCACACCTGCCCGGATTGTTGCCCTGGTCGGCAAATGGTTCCCCACGGGTGCCCATAAAGTCGGCGCAGCTTTTGGCTGTTTGGTTCCCCGACTGGTCACCGGTCAATTTGACCCCACCCAGCAAAAAGCAGTCTGGCCATCCACTGGCAACTACTGCCGAGGCGGCGCTTATGACTCAGCTCTTCTGGCGTGCGAGTCCATAGCCATTCTGCCTGAAGGCATGAGCAAAGAACGATTCGAGTGGCTTGCACAGGTGGCCGGCGAAACCATCAAGACTCAGGGGTCGGAGTCAAATGTTAAAGAGATCTTTGATAAAGTCTGGGAATTGCGCAATTCAGGGCAAGATCTGATGATCTTTAACCAGTTTGACGAGATGGGCAACTACCTGTGGCACTATGCGGTCACCGGGTATGCTTTCGAAGAGGTTCTTAAAGAGATTATGGGGGCCAACGATGAATATCGCGGCATGGTCTCAGCCACCGGCTCAGCAGGAACGATTGCCAGCGGTGATTATTTGAAGCAGCTATTCCCAGGCAGTTACATCGCCGCCTCAGAAGCTGTCCAGTGCCCCACCCTGTTAAATAATGGTTATGGCGCTCACCGCATCGAGGGCATTGGTGACAAGCACGTCCCCTGGGTCCACAACGCTGCCAATACAGATTTTGTTGTCGCCATTGATGACAATGCTGTCGTCAATCTTGCCCGTCTATTCAATGAACCTGAAGGTAAAGCACACCTGGTTAAATCTGGTGTTCCCGAAGAACTGGTATCAAATCTGGATTTACTTGGTTTTTCAGGGATCTCCAATGTTCTCACTGCCATCAAAACTGCCAAGTACCTTGAGATGGGTGAAGAAGATATCATCCTGACAATATTAACAGATGGCATGGAACTTTATGAAAGCCGCCTGGTAGAAATGCGTGAAGAGATGGGAGAATACTCCCAGAAACAGGCTGCAGTTGATGACGCCCGCTGGTTGAAAGGCGTCACCACCGATAATATGGAAGACCTGACCTATACCGGTAGAAAACGGATCCACAACCTGAAGTACTTCACATGGGTTGAACAGCAGGGCAAGACCTATGAAGAAATCCAGGCGCAGTGGTACCAGCGTGATTACTGGACGGAGATTCAGGCTCAGATCCCTGAAATTGATGCCAAGATCGTTGAATTCAACGAACGGGCAGGTTTGCTGTAGCTTTCCATTTCCATTCAATTTAATAATCAATCCCGGGTTAATAATTGCTCGGGATTTTTTGTTCTGATTTCACAATTTTCATGATACAATCCCCGCAAGGTATTAGATAAAGGGGTTGTGATGGATCGCATTCTGCCTGAAAGTGCCCTGATCCTGGTTGCCATCCTACCAAACCAGCGTGATTTCGATATTGCCCGCCTTTTTGGCTGGTATCGCATCCCGCTTAAAAATGCACCCAAAGTCATCTCGGTCGATTACCTGGCATTTTATCAGACGAAGCAATTTTGCGCCGGTAAACAAAACCAGATTGTTTATGTGGCTGAGGTTTTAGGCCATGAACTCACCCAACGAGCTGATCTCTTGAGGGATGAGCCTGATCACCCAAGAGCCCATGAGGAATACTTCAAACTTCAAATCGGCCCATTACAGCAGCTCGAACACCCCATCCATGCAGGTGATTGGAAGCGGATCACCTTCTTTTACACGACCGGTGAGCGGTTTTCAACAGCAATTACAATCAATGACCTGGTCATCAAAGCACAGGAGGAGCGTGAGATCCTCTGGCATAATTTGCGTGAACGCGCCAAAAAAGCGAACGAATATCGCGCTGATGACCTGCCTGAATCGGTAATTGACCCGGCCATCCTGGCATTATTGGGACAAATTGATCTAAATTAACTCGCCTAAATTGATAAATTTAAAGGTAACTGCTCATGCTGCCCTGCAAATGAAAGGTCGGGGATGTACCCCCTTTTTCATCATAAGCAGAGTAATTAAGATTAATAAAAAAAACCGGTCAGTTTGCGGAAACCTGACCGGCTTATTATTCGAAAATAATAAGGTCTAGAGGGGTGTTACGTTCGTTGCCTGTAAACCCTTGGGGCCCTGTTCTACTGAGAATTCCACTTGCTGTTCTTCTCGCAGAGATTTGAATCCTGAACCCAGGATTGCGGTATGGTGTACAAAAACATCATCACCCTGTTCACGGGCAATAAAACCATAACCTTTGGCATCGTTGAACCATTTGACGGTTCCAATTTCTTTTTCTGACATTCGTAAAGTTCCTTTTGTAATACTAAAAAATGTTATTCTGTGAGCCGATTATTCGGGTAAAAAAAAGACCTCCCAGTCTCCGCAAGTCTGGACGGTCAATACCTTTACCAAAACGGGCTTCACTTCAATACTGATAATACCATAATTGATCAGGATGTCAATCGTCAGTTCTGTTAATTTTATTCTTTCCATTTTTGACATAGGTATCAGCATGAAGCCTAAAGTTTTTTTAATTGAGCTGCCAATTCTTTGCCTTCACGTTATCTTAATAATTTGAGATATTCACGATGTTCACGCATCATCTGTTGGGGGTAACTTTCCGAATAGGCTGTCCTGATCCTCAAATATGCAATCGTATCCCATAAATTATTGATGATGCTGAGTAATTTCTCCACACGGGATGCTGAATAGATCCCGATATGAAAATCACGGTTAGCAAAATAAAGCGCTTTAGAATTCTCTAAATTCCTTGGTTGCAAACTTAATTCTTCAAGTTTTTCCTGAATTCCTTCCAAGGCTTGTATTTCTTCTTCGGTGATTCTTTCAGAGGCGATCTCACAGGCAAGCGGTTCTAAAATTGTGCGCAGAAGGTAAATTTCATCAATCTTTTCACTGGTTAATCTCTTGACCGATGACCCAACATAGGGGATTGTGTCGACCAGCCCCCTGCTCTCTAACATTCGAATGGCTTCCCTCACAGGCATGCGGCTGACGCCGAAGACGTCTGCCATATCCTCCTCACGAATCCGCTGCCCCACATCAAGTGTGCCTTCCATGATCCAATTGGTGATTTCATCACAGATGACTTCACTCATTCGTTTATTATTCAATTTTATTTCGGTTTGGGGTAGTTTATCTGTTAAAGGCATGTAATTATTTCCCAATAAAATTATATTATATGTCCCAATACTTTGTTAATTTTCGTTGTGGTTACCAGGCTAATCACCAATTATTGGTAAAATTAATCCGTAGTTAACACAAACCCAGGTGTGATAAAACCAAATTAATCACCGATATTTGCGCCGTCTCTTCTACCAATTCTGCATTATGTTCAGCTTCAAGAACATCTTTCCCAACCGCTACCACGCCATGACCAACCAGGATAAATGCAGGAAGTTTAGGGTTTTCCTTAAATAAAGCCTCAATGATAGGGCCGTCTTCAAGCCTGACCATCGGAGAAGGAATATCAATAACTGGAATTTCACAACCGAATTTTAATTTGAGATGTTGGGTGATCATCGGTAATTGCTTTTTCGTAAAGGACCACGAAATTGACCAGGGGCTGTGACTATGCATCACACCCCCGATTTCAGAGTTTATCTGGTATAAAAGTCCGTGTAAAAAAGCTTCTCTTGTAGGTTTGTCGGATGTCTCAAGGACAACTTCTCCAAATAGATCCGTCAGAACAAAACCCTCCCCTGCAGAATTGCAATCCGCGAATGAACCGCCGCTGCCTTTTACCAACATCAAGTTTTGACCGTTTATTCTTGAGGATAAATTACCACCGCTGCCAGTTTGAATGCCACGTGTGTAGGCACGGTGAGCTGCTTTCTCTAAATCAATAAAATATTTTTTATACTGTTGCATTTTCTCTCACTTTATCCTAGGGTCATTAAAAATTGTTTGTGTGTAACTGCGAAGGCTGCCATGCAACTGAAAGGTCAGGGGGTACACCCCCTATTTCCTCATCAGCTGAGTTGTCACGGTTGAATTATTGTATGTAAACCTTATACACACTAATATAATTAGGTAAATTGGCTTTCATGGGCATGTTAAGAGAATATCAATTACAATGGCTTGATGACTTTCAGGATAATTATAACCTTGGTCGTAAAAGTCCTCTTTTTATCC
>CAZCBW010000041.1:0-27434 GCA_964497065.1 uncultured Candidatus Brevefilum sp.
TTCGAAGACCGGTGGCCCCAGTGAAATTCCATTTACACAAGATTCTAGACACTACTTACTTAGCCACAATGGACATTACCAAGAAATGGACTGCGCCCATCCAAAATTGGCCATTGATCCTTAACCAGTTAGCCATCCGTTTCGAAGACCGGTGGCCCCAGTGAAATTCCATTTACACAAGATTCTAGACACTACTAGATTCTAGACACTACCCCTCACAATGACATCAGAAAACTTCATAAACCGTTCATTCAAAAAATTACCATTGCCTTAATCAGCACACTTTGAAGACTACTTCCCTCTCCACTTCACGTCCGAGACTGCTTCGCAAGCTCGCAGTGACAGATTTTGTGTTAATGCCCTTCATTAACTGCTTCCCTCTCAGCTTCTCTTCGCTCCGCTTTTGCCCCCTTTCGGGGTTCCATTACATTCCAGAGACTGCTTCGCAAGCTCGCAGTGACAGATTTTGTGTTAATGCCTTTCATTAACTGCTTCCCTCTCCGCATCACTTCTTTAAGTATTCACCCTCTTTCGGGGTTTCCATTACATTCTATAAAATCTGTAGGGTGGGTTGGCTGGAAACTGTGGATCATCAATACCTTGCCTACCAGAAAGGTATTATCCAATAAAGCATCTATGTGACAACCCACCATTAAATATGGAATTAACGCGATATGGTGGGTTGGTCTGGGATATGTTGGTTTTCGCATTTACCTATTTTTTTGCAGGTATTTATATTAAAATGTAGTCCGCCAACCCACCCTACCATTATTCCCCAATCGTAAACAGCGGGAAGGAATAGGAATGCGGGAAGACATATCCTTCCGTGTACATCGAGATTTTACTGGTGGCCTGGTTGCCGGACTTATCCGTGGCCGTCAGCGCAAAGATCATCACCTGGGCCGGTTCTACATCCATCTGGTTGGTCGTCGTGCTCGGCGGCAGGGTGGCTGCCAGCACCTGATAGGGGCCGCTGTTGACGCTGACCGAGAGCGCATAATGATCCAGCCCTGAAAGCGCATCGCCGCCCGTCCAGTTGAGCGTGACCGAATCGACGATCACTGGCGAGCGCACCGAGCTAAAGTTAGCCCACGGCGGGGTCTTATCGACGATGGCTTTGAACTTCACATCCACACCTTTATTGCCGGCGTTATCGGTCGCCACGGCCAGGATGGTGTAATCACTGGCCTCCACCATGCCCGTGGTATTGATCGGCGCCTGCCAGCCGTTAGAACCGTTGGTATCTTTGCCCAGGTAGACCCAGTTATCCTTGTTCCAGTCGCGCCCGTGGAACCAGAACTCCACCGATGCGATGGCGCTGTTGGTGCTCCCCCGGGTTACCTCTGCGCTGACCGTCCCGGTCTGCGGCAGTGCCAGGGTGCCATTATTCAGTGTCAGATTAACTTTGGGGTTGGTGCCGGCTACAGCGCATTCCATGTTCTTGATCAGCTTGCGCGGGGTCATGATCTTTGAGGGGTTGCCCTCGTAATCCCACACCCGCAGTGCCAGCTCAAACGGCCCATTGGGGATGGTCGTATTACACAGATCGACGGTCGCATTAAAGGGGTTGGCCGTCTGCGGTGAGCCGATGATGAACCAATCCGTGGTGCCGTGCCTGGCCAGGATCTCCATTTTGACCACTGCAATATCATCCTGCCCCCAGCCAGAAACGCCCATATTGCGGCTGGTGATATAGGTCTTATTTGCCGGCGCTGTCAGACCCCCGGTCGGCGGGAAAGCCGGCTTATTGCCGGAGGTGTAGGTTGTGCGCCCCTGGCCGCCGAAACTGTCTGCCTCATATTTCAGCCGCGGCCGGCCGCCCTGAGTCGGCGCATGCCAGTTGATATCCACATCTCTAAAAGTGATATCCTCAGCCCTGCCAAAGACATATCCCCGCCACGACATATACTTTGTATTCTCTGACACGACCATGAAATGCACATGATGCCCGGTACTGGGGCCGGTGTTATCCACATTGGCAATAAACTGCCCCTGCAGCACCGTTGCGCCGACCTTCTTCAGGTGGCTGGGGATGCTGTTATGGGCAATGTGCAGGTATATCTGGTAGGTCACAGGCGTGGTCGAGCGGTCTTGCAGCGTGATGCTGTTCATACAGTTTGAATCGTTATTCGCGCAGGTATCCCGCCAGTGATAGACCGTGCCGCCCTTGGCTGCCACCAATGGGAACATCGTCCCATCGGCAAAATCAAAGGCATGGGTACAGTAATTTGTCGGTGAACACGAAGTATGTCCGACGGACCAGGTCAGCCGCTTGGTCAGGCCCTCAGCCCACGGAAGATAATACCCGCCAAACACCTGGGTGGATTTGGGCATGATTTCATTTTCTTCGAGTACATCCCCATGGATAAATTTCTCGGTGTACTGAAAATCTTTAAAGGGTTCCACAAATTTAGGGTCGTCATCCAACAGGATTTCCCATGTGCCATCTGCCTGAAGCACTGCCAGGGCTTTTTCCGGCTCACGGGCAACCAGGTCACCGGTTTCCGGGTCAAAAGCAGCCAGCCAGGCAATCGCTTTCTGCCCGTCATCCTGCATCTGGATGTGCTCAACCTGGTATTTATATTCCGCCCAACGGCCGGTGCCTGCTGCCACAGCTGTTTCAACAGCGGTGATCAGTGCAGGGTCACCCTCATAAGCCAGTTCTAAGCCGTTAGCAGTCACCTGGATGGCGTTTTCAGGGCTATCTGGTTCTGCCCGGGTGGAGCTGAGCGGTGGTCCAAAAAAGGTCACCACCAGCAGGGCTGAACACAGAACTACCAATAAAAAGATCCCGAATTTCAATGATTTACTCACTATAAACTCCTTGATCAACAGCGCAACAAAACCTGCGGTCAAAAAGGTTTTAATTAAGTGTATTTATCTTGCGCTTCAATACAGGATTATGGTGTGCAACATTTGTGCCATTTGGAAGAATGGTAGCAGTTATTGGAACTCAGGGATTAGGACACAAAAATACCTAGTACCTGATACCAAATATCTTTCTACTCCTCCAGCTCAATCAACCCCGCATCCGCCAGAGCATGCATCAAACGCTTATCCCCCCGTGGGTCTTGACCGGTGAACTGGTCTGCTCGTGGATAACCGGTGAAGATAAAGAACGTGCCGGCAGCCGGGTCAAAGGGGGTCAGGATTACCACGCCGTCAAACGTCAGTGATGAGAGCGGCGTCCAGAACGCGCCGGCATAGATGCGTTCTTCATAGGCGCTGACGACAAAGGGCAGGCCGTCCAACGGCATCCCCAAAGAAAAGACCGCCATCAATCGCTGGTAAGCTTCCTCGGTCAGGTCGAAGGTGTGCTGCTCCCAATTATAGGCAGTCAGGTCCTCAGTGGTGATCAGCGGTTCTGCAGCCAGCGACAGGTCTTCCAGGGGTCGAACCGCCAGGTCTGCCCCGCGCATCCCTTCCTCTGCCACCAGGTAGAGTTCAAAAGGTTCTCCGCCGCGCATGACGGACTCTTCTGCAGGTGCGGTTTGACAGGCACTCAGCACAAGTAAAATCAAGACCGAACCCAGGAAAATTTTTCTTCTCATTGAATATTCTCCATCATTTTTTATATTTCATTTCAACGACGTTAATATACCACAAACACCCCTTGATCACCGCCCTAAGATAACTTCTTGATCATCCGCCAGGATGGTTCATGCACCTGCCGCACCACCCCCTGATGATCCTCATAAGACCATCTACCCGATTTTGACTCGATCACATGATAGCCAAGCCGCCGATACAGACGCAGCGCACCCTGATTGTCTTTGGCCACATTGAGCGTCACTGCTTTATAGCCGCGCTGCCGCAGGTCATTTTCGATAAAACCCATTAATTCAGACCCCACCCCGCTATCGCGCCAGGATGGCTTGACTCGAAAGGCAAACACATAAGCCCGGTTTTTGCCATCTGCAGCGCTTTTTTCGGTGCTGACCAGCATCACGAATGCCTGGCCGATGATCTCAAGTTCAGCGGTCTCGACCACCCACATCAAGGCCGTTCCACTTTGTGTGTTTTGGTAGATGCTGGCATACATGCGTCGATAATGCTGGAATGCACCATCCCATTCCAGGGCAGGCAGGTCTGCCGTGACAGCCTGGCGGATGGTTAGCCCATCAGGCATGATTGAGCGTTTTGTTGGTATAGTTTCTACCATGTGGTTGTGGTCATTGTGCCGGTTATGATTCCAGTCCCTGCTCAGCAATTAGCTTTGATAAGCGCTGTTTTTCATCATCTACAGACTTAACTTCACCATCCAACCAGGCATCCCGCAGGGCTGCCAGGATCTCGCCATAAGCCGGAGATTGGGGCAAGCCCATCGCTCTCAAATCATCGCCGGTAGTATGCAGATCAACGGATGCCCATTCCCGGACATATCGATGCAGCAGTTCGCAGTGCTGCTCATTTGTGCTGCTCAAACAGGCTGCATAGATGGCCAGTCTGGGGATTTTCTCCAGCTTCCGTACAACAACGCTGGGCTGTTCATCCACCAGGTCAACCAATGCACTGCTGAGCTGGCTGGTGCTGACCAGCAGGTCTTTCAAGTCTCGTTTAAAACGCAGCCGTGATGCCACCGATTGGATCGTGGCTCTGGGCAGGCCCCCCAGCCAAACCAGGCAGCTCAGCGTCTGGTGCATCGTCAGGCTGTCAAATTTATCCGGCAGCCCCCAGGCCGGGTCAATGGACCTTGCATCCATTCGTCTGAGCTTGCTTTCCATGTCCGCATCCCAGGGTAAAGCCGGGTGGATGGCATTCAGGATATCTAATTCAGCCAGGCGGGCTAACATATCTGGCGCTTTTGGTTCCGCCAGGATCAGGTTGATCTCATGGCGTATGCGTGCACCTGTCAGTTTGTGCAGCAGGGGCAGGCTTTCACCCATCAAGCCCAGCGTGCGCGGTTCAATCTCAAAATTGAAGCGCTGCTCGAAGCGAACGGCCCTTAAGAGCCGGGTGGCATCATCCACAAAAGAAAGCGCATGCAAAACCCGGATATGGCCTTTATGCAGGTCGCTGAGACCGCCCCAATAATCCTGGATGGTACCATAATGATCGCCATCCAGCCGCAGTGCCAGCGTATTGATGGTGAAGTCCCTGCGGTGCAGGTCCATCTTGATACTGCTGCTTTCAACGGTGGGCAAGGCTGCCGGCTGCTCATAGAACTCCGTCCGGGCAGTGATCAGGTCTAACGTGCGCGGCAGGCTGAGGGGGTCTGGTTGATCGCTGTCTGGTAGGTCGAGTTTGGTTAGCAGTTCTTGACGGATATCCGCCACATGCCACTTGGCTGTGCCAAATCGGTGATGGGTCAACACTCTACCGCCATATTTTTCAGCCAGGCGGTTGGCAAAGAAGATAGCATCCCCTTCGACCACCACATCAAAATCAAGACTGGGCCTGTCCAAAAGCAGATCTCTGACAAAACCGCCTACCACATACACCGGAAGATTAATCTTTGCGGCCTCAGCCGCCAGGGCATGCAGCAAAGCCAGCCTCACTGGCGGTACAACCCGGGTCAGTTTTTTGGCTGTTTCAGCTTTCGAAGGAATATCCGGTTTGGGTGTCAGTGTCTTGATCAGGTCTGTCCGGGTCACGATCCCGATGATCTCATTATTTACCGGTTCAATTACAGGCACCTGCCCCCAATCACTGGCGGCCATCAGTGCCTGCAGTTCTTCCAGCGATGCATCGGGGGAGATATGGATATCTCCGGCTGTCATCAGGCTTTCGACATTCAATTCAAGCCTGTGGCTGATGGCCCGGTCAACCTCCCGCCGGTTGAGCAAACCAACCACCTGCCCGTTGGCAACGACCGGGTAACCCTCATAGCCATAACGCTGCATCAAACGGTGGGCTTCATGCACAGAGGTGTTCGGCGCAAGCAGCAGCGGGTCCTTTGACATGATCGCACTGACATTAGAGGCTGCCTGGATATGGCGGGGCAGACCGCTGATCATTTTCTGATACTGCTCATCAAGGAAAGCCAAAGCTGCCTGATCATCCATGGACGAACCCTGCCGGATCAGCGCTGACGCAGCCCGCTTGTGGCCGCCGCCGCCCATGGCCTCAGCAATGGATGAAACATCCACCTGGTCGCTGGTTGAACGCGCCACCAATCGGATGCCCTGGGTCGTTGCTACCAGAATCAAGAGCGCATCCGGGTTGAGCACATCCCGCAGCTTATGGGCGACACTTGAAATTTCATCCGGCACATCCAGCCCGTCTGCCTTGGCCGTCATGATCAATTGATCTTTAATGTGGTGTGTTTGCACTTTGGGCAGCAGCCGGTCATAAAGCTGGCGTTGTGTATCTGAAAGCGGCGGATACAGGTACTCACTGATCAGATCAAGATCTGCCCCCCATGTAAGACAGAAACTCGCCGCTTTAAGATCTGCCGGAGTAGTTGAGCCATAGGTGAATGAACCGGTGTCTTCATATAATCCTAAAGCGAGCAGCGATGCGTGAAGAGATTCAGGCTTAATATCAGCATCCTGCAGCATCTGGATCAGCTGAGTTGTGTTGGCTCCATAGTCAACCAGGTGCAATTCCCAGTCCGGGTCCAACCCGTCCCGCTGCGGGTGATGATCATAAACAATGATCTGCGTCTCCCCATGCATGCCTTTGACCGTGATCAACGATTGGGTATCCACAAGGATGACCCGGTTAATCTGATTTTTTGGAAGGTCTTCAGGTTGAATAAAAGGTAAACGGTCGCCAAACCGTTCCAAAAACCGCCGCCCATTACGATTGATGGAACGCGGCAGAACAGGCACTGACTCCGGGTAGAGGAACCACACGCCTAACTGGGATGCCAGCGCATCCATATCTGCCTGTTCATGGGTCAGGATGATGTTCATGATCTAATCAAACCACCAATGTGCCTGGTTGCCGAGGTTAAAGAAATTATAAACCGTTTGAGAAAGCCGTGCGACCAAGCGGTTGCCCTGATCAAAATCAAGCCGCTCAGAGTCATAGACGAAAACATTCAACACATAATCCCCGCCGGGCGAAAATACCATCCCCACGTCACTCATAAAACGCAGCTGCCCATCCGTATCCGGTGCCCAGCCGTGTTTATGGGCGACTGTTGCCTCTGCAGGTACGCCGGCTTCGATCAATAAGCCGATCCGGTTGGCTGCCAGGGTATCCACCATCAGCTGGCACTTTTCAAGGTTGATTTCGCCAGGAAAAGTTTCAATCAACAGCCCCTGCCCGTCTTCGGCACATTGATAAATGGCTGCCAGCAGCAACCCGGCCTCAGCAGGAATCGTTTGGTTAAACGGGTCTGGCGCCAGGAAGACGTCCTGGCGAGTGTTGGCAGGCGTCTCGTAAAGAATCAGGGGCGTTGGGTCCAAATAATACATCCCTAAAAATGTGTTTTCCAGACCCAGCTCAGCCATGTCCTCACTGACGACCAGCGGACCCCGCACCTCGTCCAGGTAGGCTGCCATCAAGGTATCCGCAGGCGGGTTTTCAGACCTGGCGATCATCTGGGTCAACAAGGTGACGACCTGTTCCGGGACCGGGTCAGGCACCCGGCGCAGGGCTGAAATCATGATGGGGATTTTATTCGTGCTGGCAGCCGGGAAGGCAATCCCCGGCTCGACCAAACGATCACCCCACACAGCAAACTGCAACACCTGACCTGTTTCCAATGACTCAAGGTAGACCTCCACCAGGTCATCAAAGCCGACATAGTTGATATTATGGCGCAAGAAAGCTTCCAGCACATCCCATGCCTGGCCAGCGTCAGCCCCCTGTTCGGTCTGCAAGACAACTTGATGGACATCCGGCGTCAGCAAAGCACTGCGGATATCACCCAGGGCCGTCTGCACTGCCAGGGCTTCACCGCTCGATTCTGGGATAAAGTTCGTCGTCCACACAATGGGGATGACCGGGCTGCCCGGCTGTGTGTACCTCGGAACGATCTCTTGATCCAGGTAATCCAAAACCAACCTCTCATTCACATCGGCTAGCAAGGGGATATCAACAGCAGGCAGGGATTGCTCCAACTGCCAGAGATGCGCCCAAAAACTACCGCGAGAAACCTGTTCCACTCCAGCTTCTATCAAGGCGTTAACATCGACGGTGAACCCCAATTCATCCATCTCAGCATGGATGATGGCATTGTCAAACACCAGCACCAGCGGCAGACTGTAAAACTCAGCCAGCCGTTCTTCGGCCGCATCCTGCCCCAGCCCGCCCACAGGCACACCGGCTATCTGGCTGCCAGACGGAAAGATGGCTACACCCTGGTTGAAACGAGTATATTCAACGACGGTGATCAAGAGGCTGCACAGGATAAAGAAGACCCCCAGCCAGAGTGAAACGCGCCACAGGATTTTCGAGTTCATATATGCACCTGCTGATTTTTCATGCCATAATTTTACCCGACGGGAAAATTGAGCAAAGGACAGAGATTTTATAAGAAATTGGAAGAATCGGTTCCGTGGATAACAAAGTTCGGATAAAAAACGAGGGTCACTGGGTTGCGCAGGCGATGCAGGGGTCGAAAGCCCGAACGACCCGCCCTACTGCCTTTTCAAGCTCAAGGTCAATACCGGCTGGGGTCACATAGCGGTCACCAGCGACTTTAAGCGCACGCTCGATGGCCAGCATATTATGTACCGTAGGGATGATGAATTCTGCATCTTCGATCAAGCCATCCCTGACGATATAGTGATGGATCAGGGGTCCCCTGGGTGCCTCCACCATGCCATAGCCTTCACCATCTTTTGGTGTGTAGGGTACCGCCGTATGACCCGTTGAGAGGTCTTGAGAAAGGATCTCGATGGCCCGCTCAAAGGCATAGACCATCTCAATGCCGCGGCAGAGGTCAAATAATAAGATCGGGTGGGCAGGCTTGCCAAAGGTTTGGGTCAACTTGTCCAGGTAATCATCAGCCAGCGGCGTCCCCATGGCCAGAGCCAGGTTGATGCGGGCCAGGCTGTTGGCCCGCATGACCCCGCCCTGGTAGCTGGACTGACCGGCATAGCTGTATTCGGTCTCTTCGTAGTCAAGATAGGTACGAAATAATCGGGGTGGAAAACTGGCTCGCTCGGTGCCATTTGGCCCCAAAATGCGGATGGTGTCACTGTCGAACATGGGCCGCTGCTGCCCCGTGGAGGCGATATAAAACGCTGGCTGGTCATCCCCCCAGGTGCCGATGCGCTCCTTCATCTTCATAGACATTTCCCAGTATTCATCAAAGAGCTGGCAGGCAACCGGCAGCAAGGTTTTTATATTTGCCAGCATTGTCTCGGCTTTTTCCGGCTTGATCCCTGAAGACACACCGCCAATCACCGCTTTGATCGGGTGGATGAACTGCCCTCCCGCCAACGTGATCAGGTCTGTGCCGGCCTTCCGGACTTTTAGAGCTCTCTGTGCCAGGCTCAGCTGCTGTTCAGCGTCTGCCTCATCCTCATCCATATGAAAAATGCTGCTGGCACCGACCCGATCAGGCATCGTGAAGATAAATAAGGACGTTGCCTGGTTCTGAATCAACTGACCAAGCAAGAGCAGTTCCCTGATCTGCCTGGCAAGTTCTGGCGGCGTGACGTCGAATACATCCTCAAGTGCTTTGACAGAGGCGACATGATGCGCTGTTGAACACACCCCGCATATACGGGGAACGATCACCGGCATTTGCTCGGCTGGTGTTCCCTGCATGAAATAGCGAAAGCCGCGCATTTCAATGGCCTGAAAGCGGGCAGCCACGACCCGGCCTTCTTCTACTTCCATCTCCACACGGGCATGGCCTTCAATCCGACTGAGCGGAAATCGCAGTGTTGGCATATTAAAGCACCTTTTCTTTTGGCCGGGGTTTGCGGCCGCCGTTCATATAATCTGTGAATTGAAACAGGAACATCGAAAGCTGGGGTGAATGCAGGGCTTTTTGGATCTCATCCGGCGGGATATCCGTCAATCGCTCAAATACAGCCTGCACACGGTCAAACCAGACCTGCGATTCCTTTTCGATATAAGCATCCGATGGACCTCGGCACCCCACACAGGGATGCCCGGGGATGGTGCAGATCGCCCGACAGCCGCCGCGCACCGATGACCCCACACACAGGTAACCCTGGTTGATCAGGCAGATATCCGGCAGGACTTCACCCTGCTGAAAGCCAAGCAGATGTTCCGGCCGCAGATCCTTTAGTTTTTCTCGGCCGCACTCCTGGCAGACGATACTGCTGGCTTTGAAATCCTCAGGCCCGGTCAGCACAGCCATGAACAATTCAGGGGTGGGCGGACAGCCCGGGAGATACAGATCCACATCGACAAAGGCATCAATCGGGCGGGTTTTGGGCAGCAAGTGGGGCAGGTGATGTCGATTCTCCTGCGACATGAACATGGCGCGGACGTCATCCCGGTCGCCCAGGTTCGCCACACCGCCAGAGATGGCACAGGTGCCAACCGCAACCACCCGATCAACAATGGATGCCGACCGCCTGAGGTTATAGACATCCTCTTCATTGCGGACGCCCCCGCTGACCAGCAGGATCTCTGTATCCTCCGGAACGCTGTGGGTGGAAACAACCAGCGGCATATAGACCAGCTGGTATTGGTCCACCCATTCACTGGCATTGATCAACGACACTTCACAACCAGCACAACCGGAAAGCTGTAAAACAGCAAAGCGCGGCAGCTGCGGTTTTTCTGTCATGATATGCTGACCTCTTGGTAGTCTATGCTCATTTTGATAATGACTGAACGGCATCAATTTTTCTTTCAGATTTGATGCCTGCAATAATTTTACATCAATCTTGACTACTTTTTTGGGGTTTAAACTGGGGGATACGCAAAGTCATTCGCATTGATCATGTCAAATATGTGCACAGTCAAACCACCTCATCCGTGGCTGCGCGCCACCTTCAAGGCTTCTCATCGAGGAAAAGCTGTCTGCGAAGCAGAATGATGAGGTGTTGTTCGATAAATCTGATCAGGTATGCTAAAATGGAGCGTCAGCAATTATCAACACAAGGAAAAAACATGCAGCCAAGTTTGGATTTCGTTAAAACCATCACCCGCCAGGCAGGGGACATCCTGCAGAGTTATGTCGGTGAAGAATTGAACATCGAACACAAAAGCCGAACGGACCTGGTGACGGTGGCAGATCACACATCTGAGAAATTCCTGATCGAGTCGATCCACAGGGCATTCCCGGAGCATGCGATTAATGCCGAAGAATCGGGGCAGTGGGAGGGACAGGCCGAGCATCAGTGGCATATTGACCCCCTCGACGGCACCTTGAATTATGCCCACGGCGTGCCTTTTTATTGTGTGTCGGTCGGATATGCGTACCAGGGCCAGATGGTGCTGGGTGTGGTCTACGACCCCGTGCGTGATGAGTGCTTTTATGCAGAACGCGGCAAAGGTGCCATGCTCAACGACAAACCAATCTGCGTCTCAGGCTTTACAGACCTGATCGACTGCATGCTGGTGACCGGGTTCCCGAATGATATGTGGGATACGCCGGATGATAATACCGAAAACTTCATCCAGTTTTGCAGAGTCTCGCAAACTGTCCGGCGGTTGGGCTCCGCTGCGCTGGACATGATCTACGTCGCAGCCGGCAGGCTGGACGGCTTTTGGGAGGTTGAGATCTACCCATGGGATATCGCGGCGGGCGGGTTGATCGTAGAAGAGGCCGGCGGAGTGGTAACCGATATCTACGGCGGGCCGGACTTCATCAAGGAACCCTGCACGATCCTGTGTGCGAATGCGGAGATTCACAAGAAGATGCTGGCGGTATTGGAAGACGTGCGGCGCGCATAATACGATGATCGAATTCTGATTATTAAAAAAGCAGCACAGGTTCTGGTAAATATTTTCATTATCCATGATAAAGCAGGTATTTTTTCTCATTCGTTTCAGAACCAAACGAATGGAAACGAATAATATCCGTGGGTAAAAATCAGGGACCGGTAAATAAGATAGAAAAAGGCCAGATAAAAGCACATCGTCAAAATCTTTTCATGTCTTCGAGGGGATCGGGGGCGGGGATGAGGATTGTTTGGCCGGGTATGTTCCAGGGTCTGCCGTCAAGGACGGACAAGAGGGCAGCGGAAATGATCAGATCATCGTGAAGGAGCGCCCCAGACGCAGGATCTCGTGCGGATTCGCTGACACCCCAACGGAGCTGTTTTTCAGGGCCCGGGATGATCTCGTATTGGCAGAACTCAAGCTGGCGGATGAAGAGGGCGTGGAGGAGGGATAGTGAATTAGCAGAAATTTCATTAGATTGCTTCACTTCGTTCGCAATGACAGTTTGAAGCTGGAGTTCCCCTTGAGGGGGACAGGTGACGTCTGGGGCGATTTGTGGTCGCTCCAGACTATATGTTTTAAGCCGGCCGGTGTCGATGAGGGACAGGAAATCCCAACCGAGGGTGGATTTTGTTTTGGCATTAAAGGTAAAGGGGATGACGATCGACCCGAGGGATTTTTCTAGAAAGGAAGTCAGGCCGGCGCCGACCCCGGTGGCGTCACAAACCAGGCAGCGGACCTCCCAGGTTGAGGCCAGCGAGAGGACCTGCGCATAAATTTCGGTGTGCGTGACCCCGACCCAGAGCCTGCGAAATACGATCTCGTAGGTTGGGGCCAGCACGGCGGGATCCCGCATGGCGGCCAGGTTGACGCGGGCCATGGTCAGGGCGGCTGCATCACGGCCGGCCTTCTGGGCGGTGCGACCATCAAAGCCAGCTTCATCTTCGCCAGCCACATTGAGGGTCATGACATAGATCGAGCCGGGGCCGGGCTTGTTTTCGGATGGATGGTTTCCATAAATGAGGGCCATGCGCTCTGGCGGGAAGAGGCCGCCAGCCGTGTCGATATCTTCCGAGCAGTACTGGGTTCTTACCAGGGGATGATTGCGGCCGAGCTTTGCGACCTGATCGGCGACAAAGCGGCCATAAGACGGCACCTCCGCGGCGACATGATCGGCGGTGAGACGCCAGACACGCCGGACCCCATCTTCACGCTGCCTGGCCAGCGCGGCCGCTTCTTCACGGGCGAGGAGGGTGTTACCCGTCCAGGCTGTACCCCAAAGGACACGGGTGGCGTTGGTGCCGGCTGCCATGGGTGCGATGTCTTTGTCGAACTTGTCGATGAGGATATCCTGGGCTTCATCGACGGAGAGCAAGAGATTGGCAGCGGCACCGATAATGTTGGCGGCCGGGGAACCGGAGAGAAAATAACAGCGGGCTTTGCCGACCTGGTAGATATCATCGCAGGATTTAGACCATCGATCACGGCTGACCAAGTTGGTTTTGAGAACCGATTCGAGCCTGCGCATGGCATGGAAGGTTTGGGGTTTGTAAGTGGGCGAGATGGCGACGATTGCAGCGTTGAGCTGCGAGAAGGCGGTGAGTAAATAGGCCTGGATCTGCGCCTGAAGCTCGCTCTTCCCGGACTGGCGGGGGAAGATGATGACAAAGGAACGGCCTTGTTGATTGAGGACAGAATCGATGACGGCGAGGGCGGGGGCAAGCTGGTATGACCGGAGGGTGATACCGCCGGCATGCTGGCAAAAGAGGGCAGGATTACGGAGAAGCCGTAAAATCTGGGTGGAAAGGACCGGCATCAGAGAATATATGGACCCAGGTCTTCAGTAAAGGTGCCAATGGCGGCGGTAATTGTCTTCATGACGGCGCTGTCTTCTGCACCGGCCAGTAAACGATCGGTACGGAGGAGGGACCCCAGGCGGACCATGGCATCGCTGATGATGGCGAGATGCCCCGCCGATTCGGACGGATCGAGACCGTCTTTGGCCTCGAGATCACAGGCAAAGCGGCGGATGAGGACGCGGAGGAGGGCGATCTCATCACCGAGGCCTTTGGCAAGGGACACTTCAAGATCGGAGAGCTCCGTTGAGGAGAAATTGCCGGCATAGAAGCCGTGCTTGAGGGCGTTTTTATTGCCGGGCTGGGCGCCGCGCTTTCTGCCGCCCGGGCGCTGCTTATGGCATTTACCTTCCACCACTAGTGTGCTGCTTTGCTCAAAGTCTTCACTGCTGGAGGTGTTTTGGACTGGTGACATGATGGGGCATCCTTTCGTTTTAATGGTACGCAAAAGTAAGAACGTATGTTCTAAGCTATCATGATGATAGCATGCGGGAGGCGCGATTACAATACGTCAAAAGCGGCTAAAAAGGGGTGGATTTATGCCGCAAGCGGCTATGAGTGGGGGGAATTAAGCATAATATTAAAATAAACCCCTGAATAAACCCCTGATGATGTATAATAGAAATTAATGGGGGACCCTCGATTTTAAATCCATCGCACATGTGTTGCATTACCTGCAACAGGTTACATCGATAATTGAATAAACCGAACCACAAGGGAGCTAAATGACTCGAGCAGAGAACAAGGCACAACGATTACTGCAAATTGAAGCCCTTTTGCTGGAACACCCTGAAGGGCTTTCACAGGCAGATATTGCCCGTCGAATGGGTGTGAACCGTTCTACCATCCACCGTAATTTGCCTGATCTCACCCAGCATGCGCCTATCTTTGAAGAAGATGGGCGATTATTTATTGATCGTAAAGCATACCTGGTAAACCTGCGTCTTAATTTATATGAAGCCACATCTCTGCATCTGGCAACCCGACTATTGACCACCCGGATCGAAAGACAAAACCCACACACAGCGTCTTTATTACGCAAATTATCTCTCACAATCGAATCCTTAAGCCCACAGATCAGCCGGCATCTGGCGCTTTCAGCTGATGCTGCTGATGACCTTGCACGCTTTCAAGACCCACACTACCTGTCTGTTCTCGAGACTCTGACGCTGGCCTGGGCTGAGGGACGCATGGTTGAAATCTGGCACAGGCACACTGCATTAAACCAGATTCATAAATACCGGTTTGGCGTCTATTTCATTGAACCCTATGCCATCGGCCAGGCTATCCATGCCGTTGGATATCGTGAGCCGCCTGGGGCAATCAGGACTTTTAATCTTGCCAGAATTGAAAGAATTGAAATTACCAATGATTTCTATCAAAAACCAGAAGGCTTTAACCCTTCTGCCCTGCTTGAACAAGCCTGGGGGATATGGTACTCAGAAAATGACCCACAAATTGTTAAATTAAGGTTTTCACCCGTTGTTGCTGAAAGAGTAATGGAAACAAGATGGCACCCCACTCAAAGGACAACGCCAGATACAAATGGGAGCCTGTTATGGAAAGCTGAAATAGCAGAACCCAAAGAAATGATCCCCTGGGTCAGGGGGTGGGGTGCGGATTGTGAGGTAATTGAGCCAGAGTGGTTGCGAGATAAGCTCATTTATGAAACACTATTATTAGCAAAAATATATAGAATTGATAGCAAACCAGAGAACAGCTTGATTGCTCACTGGCGCAGTTGGGATAAACAGGCTCAAATGCTGCTAACCCATCTTACTGAAACATCGAACTTAACAGAACGATTCGCCGAGAAAATTGGACTACCTGAAGTGGGAAAAATTTTGGGACTGTTACATGATTTTGGCAAAGCCAGTGACGAATACCAAAATTACCTGCGTTCAGCTGAAGGCTTATTAAAACCAGAACAAGAGGAGTATGTGGATTACATAGCCAAACGAGGAAAAATCGACCACTCAACTGCTGGTGCGCAGCTGGTGTTTGAAAAACTCTTTGATCGGGGACATGAGGGCAAGCTCGTTGCACAAGTTTTGGCTCTAACTGTGGCTTCACATCATTCAGGGTTAATTGATTGTTTAACACCCGATGGAAACAATAATTTTCAACGACGAATTGAAAAATCCAATGAGGAGACACACCTCAACGAGGCACGCAAAAAATTAACAGTCATCGAACAGCAGCTGAACAAAACCTTAGCCAAACCAGTTGAACAGACCTTTTTCAAGAAGCTGTCTGAAGAAATGAAAGAGCAATCTAGTTCGAAGGCGACTTTAGCTTTTAAACATGGCTTGTTGACCCGCTTTTTGCTAAGTTGTCTGTTGGATGCCGACCGCTTGAATACAGCTGATTTTGAGATGCCACAAAACAGGATCTTGCGAAATTACGGCAAATATCACCCCTGGGAACTTCTCATCCAGCGACTGGAGCAGAAGTATGAAGTCTTTGTTCGAACAACTTCTGAAATGCCACAGGGGAGAGCTTATGAAGTCAATCAAATACGTAATCAGGTGGCACAAGCCTGCCTGGATATTGCCAACCAAGCCAAAGGAATCTATCAGTTGACTGTTCCAACTGGCGGTGGAAAGACGCTGGCAAGTTTACGCTTTGCCTTGCACCACGCAGCAAAATACCAGATGGATAGGATATTCTATGTTGTTCCATACATAACTATCATTGATCAGAATGCTGATGAGGTGCGTAAAATATTGGAAGACCAGGACGAAAACGGCAATCTCTTCGGTAATGTCGTTCTCGAACATCACTCCAACCTGACACCTGAAGAAGAAACTCACCGACATAAACTGTTGGCTGAAAACTGGGATTCGCAAATTGTATTTACCACACAGGTGCAATTCTTGGAAACCCTGTTTGGAGCCGGTACGCGCAACGCCCGCCGGATGCATCAGCTGGCTAATGCTGTCATCATTTTAGATGAGGTGCAGACCATTCCTATCAAAATTACAGACATGTTTACCACTGCATTGCGCTTTTTGACACATGATTGTGGTTCAACAGGTGTGCTTTGCACTGCGACGCAGCCACCTTTCGAAAACACTGGCAGCCCCTATCGTGCACTGAACATCAAACCTGAACATAAAATTATACAGAATGAACAGGAACTTTTTAATAAATTAAAACGTGTTAAGGTTCACGATGAACGCAGACCTGGGGGCTGGAGTAATATGGAAGTGGCTGATTTGGCTAAACACGCTTTGGAAGATAAAGGCAGTGTATTGATTGTGTTAAACACTAAAAAATCTGCCCGCAGCCTGTATCAAGAAATAAAATCATGGGATATATGTACAACATACCATTTAAGCACTAATATGTGCCCTGCGCATCGTAGTAATATACTGGATATCATTAAAGGAAAACTGGCAGATAACCAGCCAGTTATATGCGCCAGCACACAGCTTATTGAGGCTGGAGTAGACATTGATTTTGGTGCGGTTATCCGCTCTCTAGCTGGGTTGGATTCTATCACCCAAGCAGCCGGGAGATGCAACCGACATGGAAAACGTGATAAGGGAGGGAGTGTTTGGGTAGTTAATCCATTGGAAGAGAATCTTTCTCATTTGCCAGACATCAAAACAGGGCGAGACAAAGCGCAAACCGTTCTCGATAACTACAGGGATGACCCCAATCAATTTGAAAATGACCCAATTGGGCTGAATGCGCTTGATGAATATTACAAGTTTTATTATCCGGTGCGGCATACGGATATGCGTTACCCGGTCAAGGCAAGTTCATCTGTAGGCAGGGAGGATGACCTGTTTAACTTGCTTTCTCTGAACACAGTTTCAACGCAGGTATATCTACGAATTAACCAGGTAAAACCGGATATCTTTTTACGTCAATCATTCCAATCTGCGGGAAAGGCATTTCAAGTCATCGAATCGGTATCACAGGGCATTATTGTACCATATGAAGAAGGCGAAACAGTCATTACGGATCTGTGCGCAACATCGAATGTTGAAAAACAATATCAACTTCTCAAACGGGCTCAATACTTTTCGGTAAATCTGTTTACAAACGAATTCAATAAATTGTTCAAAATTGGAGCGATCAAGGAGGTGCAATCAGGATCAGGAATTTATTATCTCGACAAGCAGTTTTACAGCATGGCGTTTGGCTGGAGTGATGAACCTGTTGACGACATGGAATTGCTCATGCAATATTGAAGGAGGTTTTTATGGAATATTCAAATAAAGTGGAGTTCAAAGTTTGGGGGAGATATGCTCTATTCACCGACCCGCTGACCAAGATTGGGGGTGAAAAGTTCTCTTACCAGATACCTACTTATGAAGCACTGAAGGGTATTTTGAGTACAGTCTATTGGAAGCCTACCATTATCTGGGTGATAGATAAAGTGAGAGTGATGAAATCCATACGCACTCAAACTAGAAGTGCCAAGCTTGTGAAATATGGAGGTCGTGGTCCTGATCTTGCTATCTATACCTACCTGGCAGATGTGGAATACCAGGTGCAGGCACATTTTGAATGGAACAAAAATCGGCCTGACCTGGAAAAGGACCGGAATGAAAACAAACATTACTATGTTGCAAGACGCATGATCGAACGCGGCGGCAGGCGGGATGTTTTTCTCGGCACGCGAGAATGCCAGGGCTATGTCGAGCCGTGTGAATTTGGTGAAGATCCAGGTGAATATGAAAATTATGGCGAACTTGGTTTTGGATTGATGTTCCACGGATTTGATTATCCTGACGAATCTGATAAAGGAAAATTATTTACACGTTTCTGGCGGCCGGTGATGAAGGATGGTGTTGTAACATTCCCTCACCCAACAGATAACCTACATATCATTCGGAAATTCGTCCGTAATATGGAGGCAACCTCACCTGGGACGACAGGTCTGGAAGAAAAAGGACTGCTCGAAGGCTTTTCAGTAGAGAGAGGGGTAAGATGAACTGGATTCAAAGTCTATATGAGACTTATGATAATTGCCAAGATACCATAGGCTACGGCTCAACCACAAAAAGACCACTACTGCCCATTTGCCACATCACAATCCAATCTCATATTGAAGTTGTTATCGACAAGGATGGAAACTTTCGGCGGGCTCAAATTATTGAAAGGGACGACTCAACAACAATTATCCCCGCTACTGAAAGTTCTGCCAGTCGAGCAGGCAGCAAGCCGGCATGTCATCCCCTGAGCGATAAACTTCAGTATCTTGCAGGCGATTTTGTGGATTATGGTGGTGTTGTCACTTCAGGATATTCTGATGATCCCACTGAACCGTATAAAAATTATGTAAATTTGCTGGCCGAATGGTGCCAGTCAGAGCATGGTCATCCAAAAGCACAAGCAGTACTGAAATACATAAAGAAAAAGTCTCTGATGAGCGATTTAGCAACGCATAAGGTCCTGTTGGTTGACGACAATGAAAAATTAATCAGCAAAGAAGAATCAAAAAGAGATAAAAATGCCAATGACATTTTTTCGTTTATCAACACGCAGGATAATGCAGTTGCTCGTTGGGTCATTGAGTCACCAGATGATAATGAACATCGTGCGTGGCAAGACAATACGCTTTGGAAAAGCTGGGTGAATTATTATCTAAACAGTAGAAAAGATACAAGTTTATGCTTTGTTACCGGCCAAGATCAAGTTTTAACACAAAATCACCCAAAATACATCCGCCGAGAGGGAGATCGCGCAAAACTTATTTCTTCCAATGATACGAGCGGCTTCACGTACCGTGGGCGTTTTATAACTGATGCGCAGGCTTGCGGTGTTGGGTTGGAGATATCACACAAAGCCCATTATGCGTTTGCCTGGCTGATAAACCGTCAGGGTTATATAGAAGAAGATTTAGCCATCGTTGCATGGGCTACAACCGGCGAGCGGGTAATACAACCAACTGATGATCCCTATGATGCACTTTATAGTGATTTACCCCTTGACGAAAGCCCTATTACTGATACAGGTCAAGAAATTGCAATTCGATTAAAGAAAAAGGTTGCCGGTTATCGACAAGAACTTGGCAAAATCACCAATGTTGTGGTCATGGCAGTTGATTCAGCCACCAAAGGGAGGTTGGCTATTGTGTATTATCGCCTGTTGAGTAGCTCTGATTTTCTGGATCGCATTGAACATTGGCACGAGACCTGTGCCTGGCGCCACACCCACCGCTATGATAAAGTGCAACAACGTTATATTCCCTTCTTCGGCGCTCCTGCCCCTGCCGCTATTGCTGAAGCTGCCTATGGCAGACGCCTGGATAATAATCTTAAAAAAGCCACCATCAAACGCCTTCTCCCGTGTATTATGGAGGGGCAACCCATACCAATCGATCTGGTGGTATCAGTGGTCAGGCGTGCATCCAACCCAGTTGGGTTGGGACACAATGAGTGGAAAAAAGCTTTAACAATTGCTTGTGCATTATACCGAAAATACCACGAACGAAAGGAGAAATATACCATGTCTCTTGATGAAACTCGAACAACAAGGGATTATCTGTTTGGGAGGTTATTGGCTATCGCGGATGTTCTTGAAGAACGGGCACTTTCTGATGGTGAAAAAAATCGACCAACCAATGCCCTCCGTTATATGCAACAGTTTTCACAACGCCCATTCCAGACCTGGAAGCAAATTCATGACTCTGTCACACCATACCTGATGCGATTGGGGGACAAAGCCTTTTATTATAAGAGGCTTATTGCAGACGTAAAGGGATTATTCAACAATCCCGATGAATTTACCAGTAATAAACCGTTGACGGGAGAATATTTACTCGCCTATTACAGCCAAAGACAGAAAATGTGGGAGAAGAAAGACAAGAACATATCAGAAGAAAATCTAACCACTGATTAAAGCATTTAATTTACTATTCAAAAGGAGATAATACTATGACTACACTCTCAAACAAAATTGATTTCGCGGTGATTATATCTGTGCACCACGCAAATCCTAATGGCGACCCGTTGAACGGTAATCGACCCCGGTATGATTATCAGGGTTATGGGGAGATATCCGATGTAGCCATTAAACGCAAGATCCGTAACCGCCTTATGAATGATGGCCATAACATTTTTGTTCAATCAGATGACAACAAAGTGGACGAATATCCAAGTCTTCGAAAGCGTGCAGAGGCAGAAATCAAAGATTGGAAAGACAGGGAGAAAGCCAGCGAGTTAGCATGTAAAAAATGGATGGATGTGCGTGCATTTGGACAAGTTTTTGCTTACTCAAAATCTTCTGGAAGCGCATCCGGTGTTTCGATTGGGATTCGAGGGCCGGTCTCTATACATCCAGCGTTCTCAATCGCCCCTATACTTGACCAGGTATCCAGCATACAAATCACAAAAAGCGTAAGCGGCGAAGGTGATGGTGAAAAACGCGCCTCGGATACTATGGGTATGAAACACCGTGTTGATCATGGTCTTTACGTTTTCTACGGCACTATGAACCCCCAACTTGCGATAAAAACAGGTTTTTCTGACAAAGACGCACAAGCAATTAAAAAAGCATTGACAACACTGTTCCGCAATGACGCTTCTTCCGCTAGACCCGAGGGTAGCATGGAAGTTCACAAGGTCTACTGGTGGCAGCACAACAACCCGAATGGCCAGTACTCCTCAGCCAAGGTTCATCGCCTGCTCAAGATTAAACTAAACAAAGATCTCCCGAAAAGCATTGATGATTACACAATGACATTGAATGCTTTACCCGAGTTACGTTGTGAAGAGATTGAAGGAGAATAAAAACAATAACAAATATGGTTTCTGAATACCCACCCGAAGCCTGGCTGCCACTTTCCGGTATCCAGCACTTCATATTTTGCCGGCGGCAGTGGGCATTGATACACGTCGAAATGCAATGGCAGGAGAACATCCATACTGCAGATGGTCGAATTTTACATGAACGGGCAGATGATCCCTACTTCACCGAGATACGTAATGGGGTGATCATCGCTCGGTCTGTCCCAGTCGCTTCACCTGCACTTGGGTTATCTGGCGTGTGTGACATGGTTGAATTTAGAGTCAAGCCACAGGGAGTACCACTGCCTGGGCGGGAAGGCTTTTACCAACCCATCCCAATAGAATACAAACGTGGCCGGGAAAAAAGAGATCCATGCGACGAAGCTCAGCTTTGCGCCCAAGCCATGTGTCTGGAGCACATGCTGGCAGCTACCATCAAGGTAGGCTATTTATTCTACGGCCAGACCCGCAGGCGGTTGGAGGTAAAACTATCCAATGAACTGCGGGATTTGGTGTGTAAAGCCACAAAGGAAATGCATGCTTATTTCCGCCGTGGTTACACACCGCGCGTTAAACCCAGCAAGGTTTGCAAATCCTGCTCTTTAAGCGATGTTTGCCTACCCGGGCTGCATAATCAGTACTTGCCAGCTACAAAATATATACAAGAGCGAATCGAAAAGGCTTAGGCTTTGAAGAAACTAGACAATACACTTTATATAACCTCACCTGAAGCCTACCTTTCTCTGGAGGGCGAGACGGTGGTCATCAAGAAGGTTGATCAAATTTCTATGCGCCTACCATTGCACAATCTGGAAAACATCGTATGCTTCAACTACCCGGGCGTCAGTCCGGCCTTGATGGGTGCCTGTGTAGAAAGGAAAATCGGGCTTTTGTTTCTCAAGCCCAGCGGTCGTTTTTTAGCCCGAGTGACTGGCAGGGTTCAAGGCAATCTGCTGTTGCGCAAAAAACAATACTTTCTTTCAGAAAATGAGAACGTCTGCGTGACCATCGCGGCCGGCTTCCTGCTGGGAAAGGTTGCTAACAGTCGCAAGGTGATCGAACGTGCTCTGCGTGATCATGCCATGCTGGTGGATATTCCGACATTAAAGGCTGCCTCGGACTTTCTCAAGGACACGTTGAAAGCCATTCAGAAATGTGCGTCGCTTGAAGAGCTACGTGGCATAGAAGGTAGCGCTGCGAGGCAATATTTTAAAGTATTTGGGGATCTAGTCTTGCATCAACAGCAAGACTTTGGTTTCACAGAACGCACACGGCGTCCACCCCGCGATAATTTAAACGCTTTGCTGTCTTATCTATATACGCTGTTGACTTACGAGGTCGCCTCTACATTGGAAGTCGTGGGGTTGGATCCTTATGTTGGCTTTTTACACGCTGATCGACCCGGCCGACCCTCCTTGGCGCTTGACTTAATGGAGGAACTGCGCCCGGTTTTTGCCGATCGCCTTGCGCTCACCATGGTAAACCTTAAACAGATTAATGCCAAGGGTTTTATCCAAAAAGAAAGTGGAGGTATTTTGATGGATGATGAGACCCGCAAAAATGTTCTGAAAGCCTGGCAAACACGAAAACAAGAAGTGATCACCCATCCCTACCTCAAAGAGCGCATCCCTTTTGGATTGATTCCTCATGTCCAGGCTATGCTACTGGCCCGCTACCTGCGTGGTGATTTGGATGCTTATCCACCTTTTTTCTGGAACTAAATAGGAGGTAAACGACTATGATGGTTCTGGTAGCTTACGATGTCAACACCGAAACCGCCGCTGGTAAAAATCGTCTGCGCAAGGTTGCCAAACAATGTCTAAACTACGGTCAACGAGTGCAAAATTCGGTGTTTGAATGCCTGGTCGATGCAGCCCAGGCAAGGCAGCTAAAACATAACCTGACCCAGTTGATTGATCCAGAAAAGGACAGCCTGCGGTTTTACTACATGGGCAACAAATGGCGCAGCCGTGTGGAACATATCGGCACAAAGGCCAGCCTTGATTTGGAAGGGCCATTGATAGCCTGATTTCGAGATCTGCGAACCAGAAGCGAGCATGATATTGGGGGTGGGTTCGCAAGCAATTTGCACATTAATAATTGAATATACCAGTGAACACAACGGGAAATTTAGCTTGAAACCGTAAATAACCCCCATATATGGGGGACAAGAAAAGAATAAAGACAATATATAGCAGTCGCTCCCCACACGGGGGGCGTGGATTGAAACCGGTTGACAAGAATAACCACGGCATCGACAGCATGTCGCTCCCCACACGGGGGGCGTGGATTGAAACACCTATTGATGCTCTCGAACTAACCAACACGTCTGTCGCTCCCCACACGGGGGGCGTGGATTGAAACGTTTTGTATTGGTGATGCTGCTGGCAACAGATCAGTCGCTCCCCACACGGGGGGCGTGGATTGAAACAAGCCAGCTTTGATCAGCTTGCGATCAATCTGAGGTCGCTCCCCACACGGGGGGCGTGGATTGAAACGATGAACAGACACGATCCATCCGCCCGCCATGTAGTCGCTCCCCACACGGGGGGCGTGGATTGAAACATTATCTATTGCAGTTAAATCATGATTATAGTGATGTCGCTCCCCACACGGGGGGCGTGGATTGAAACTAAATTACAACAATACCCACACAACATGACATTATGTCGCTCCCCACACGGGGGGCGTGGATTGAAACATTTTATCGCTGTTGTGAATTTCACCGCGTAATGGTCGCTCCCCACACGGGGGGCGTGGATTGAAACACGAGAATCCCGCTATTTATCCGAGCGGATCCGGGTCGCTCCCCACACGGGGGGCGTGGATTGAAACATGCCTGATAGCAGGCAGTTAATCGCAAGGCTGGGTCGCTCCCCACACGGGGGGCGTGGATTGAAACGATCTGAATACCGGTCTGCTGCATGATCTGAGCAGTCGCTCCCCACACGGGGGGCGTGGATTGAAACAAGTCATACCTGGAGACATCCCGGACAGAATATGGTCGCTCCCCACACGGGGGGCGTGGATTGAAACCTTTCTACCGGATATAAGGCCTCCGGCGGGGCCGTCGCTCCCCACACGGGGGGCGTGGATTGAAACTGTGTAAACAACACGGGCCGCCCGGATCGTGATTGTCGCTCCCCACACGGGGGGCGTGGATTGAAACAGTGATCAAACTCTCTTTTTGCAATTCTCGAATCCGGTCGCTCCCCACACGGGGGGCGTGGATTGAAACCGTGTCATCAACACAAGCGCAGGCAAACTATAACGTCGCTCCCCACACGGGGGGCGTGGATTGAAACATTTGGGTGTTTGTATATGTCAGAGTATTTGCTAGTCGCTCCCCACACGGGGGGCGTGGATTGAAACCATGATAGCCATGCAGGAAGGTCAGCTAAAAATAGAGTCGCTCCCCACACGGGGGGCGTGGATTGAAACACTCGTTAGCGACAGGAAAAAGCTACCGTAAAGGGTCGCTCCCCACACGGGGGGCGTGGATTGAAACGCATCCAGTTAACAATGTGGACACCAATACGACCTGTCGCTCCCCACACGGGGGGCGTGGATTGAAACGTTGTGTTTGCGTAATAAGCCACGATGCGCCTTGGTCGCTCCCCACACGGGGGGCGTGGATTGAAACTAAGCGATTTAAATGGCATATGGTATACTAACATGTCGCTCCCCACACGGGGGGCGTGGATTGAAACATCAGGCGTCAATTCCATGGCTAAGTCCATGGCGGTCGCTCCCCACACGGGGGGCGTGGATTGAAACAGTGTCCAACGGCATCAAGAACCGCTCTGAGATCGTCGCTCCCCACACGGGGGGCGTGGATTGAAACCAAAATTGCGTCGGCGGCCTCACCAAACACAACCTCGTCGCTCCCCACACGGGGGGCGTGGATTGAAACTACTATGCAATGGTTACCGCACCAGTGATTTTGAGTCGCTCCCCACACGGGGGGCGTGGATTGAAACAATTTGTGTATACTGTGATAATTCGCCTAACGGGTCGCTCCCCACACGGGGGGCGTGGATTGAAACCACAAAATCAAGCGATGTCGGCAACACAAAGCCTGTCGCTCCCCACACGGGGGGCGTGGATTGAAACATAATACCCATGTTCTTTTGCAAATCGTCGAATAGTCGCTCCCCACACGGGGGGCGTGGATTGAAACATGGCCGATCTGATACGCTCAATATCTTTTCTGTGGTCGCTCCCCACACGGGGGGCGTGGATTGAAACTGTTTCGGGCCCAATATCGTCAATAACCTCGGTAGTCGCTCCCCACACGGGGGGCGTGGATTGAAACATACCCGCCGTACTTGTAGGCGTGATCAAGCGTGCGTCGCTCCCCACACGGGGGGCGTGGATTGAAACAACAATTTGCTCAACATCTTTAAGTCTACCGAGTAGTCGCTCCCCACACGGGGGGCGTGGATTGAAACATCCTGTTCGTGCTGCTTCTGACGGTCACCGAAAAGTCGCTCCCCACACTGTCATTGACCGGATTAGACTTTACCAGTGAAAGTCGGGTAATGTTTACCAGGCATAGTCGCCCGATGTTTACCAATCATGATCGCTCGATGTTTACCACCCATTGTCACCCAGTGTTTACTACTGTGGCATAATCTCTCCCAAAATATAGTTCTTGGGAGAGGAAGAAAGATGGAGCGAATTCACATGAATCACATCAACGACATCATACATCGCTTGCGCGGATTGACACACCACGCCTTGCAGGTTCTGTGCAGGCATTTACGGTCTGCGGGCTGAATGCATGAATCCGCACTCCAGGTTTTAATTTGTATGTTCGTTTGAGATTGATTCGGAGATTGCCACGACCCCTGACGGGGTCTCGCAATGACAGAATAAGAGTGCAGTGTATGCCTGCACACCCATTCTGCCGTTTACGGTCTGCGGGGTTTTTGCGGACTAACACCACGCCCTACGGGCTCAGTGCATGCTGAGTCCGCACTCCAATATTAATCTAAGGATTTAAAGCGGACTGACACCACGCCTTGCAGGCTGTGTGCGGGCTGAGTCCGCGCTCCAGAACGCTGCGGGCTGAATGCATGAATCCGCACTCCAGGTTTTAATTTGTATGTTCGTTTGAGATTGATTCGGAGATTGCCACGACCCCTGACGGGGTCTCGCAATGACAGAATAAGAGTGCAGTGTATGCCTGCACACCCATTCTGCCGTTTACGGTCTGCGGACTCAAATGCGGACTAACACCACGCCTTTCAGGCTCTGTGCATGTTGAGTCCGCACTCCAATATTAGTCTAAGGATTTAAAGCGGATTGACACCACGCCTTGCAGGTTCTGTGCGGGCTGCCATTTACGGTCTGCGGGCTGAATACATGAGTCCGCGCTCCAGAACGCTTCGGGCTGAATGCATGAGTCCGCGCTCCAGGTTTTAATTTGTATGTTCGTTTGAGATTGATTCGGAGATTGCCACGACCCCTGACGGGGTCTCGCAATGACAGAATAAGTGTGCAGTGTATGCCTGCTCTCCCATTCTGCCGTTTACACCCTGCAGGGTTTTTGCGGACTAACACTCACGCCCTACGGGCTCAGTGCATGCTGAGTCCGCGCTCCAGGTTATTGGTGGGTTGTCACAGAACTTTTCGGATTTACAATTCAATTTAACAGAGGTACGTATTTTATCTTCGTGATTTCGCAAGCCAACCCACCCTACGGATTATTATCGTGAATGGTGAGTTGGATTTTGATCTCAGGTATTAGATATCAGTTATTGGTGGGTTGTCACTGAATTTTTCGGATTTACAATTCAATTTAATAGAGGTACGTGTTTTATCTTCGTGATTTCGCAAGCCAACCCACCCTACGGATTATTATCGTAAATGGTGAGTTGGATTTTGATCTCAGGTATCAGTTATCAGTTATTGGTGGGTTGTCACAAAATTTTTCGGATTTACAATTCAATTCAATAGAGGTACGTATTTTATCTTCGTGATTTCGCAAGCCAACCCACCCTACGGATTATTATCGTGAATGGTGAATTGGAATTTGATCTCAGGTATCAGTTATCAGTTATTG
>CAZCBW010000042.1:0-27017 GCA_964497065.1 uncultured Candidatus Brevefilum sp.
GTTCTTAGAGCGTAAACTTTTTGATGAGTTGTTTCAAATCATTGACACATACCGTGGGGAGGCCTAATCCACCGACTACTGATACGGGAGAAGAAATTCCACTAAGTGTTGGAGTGTACGGTATTGGCATGAAACGAGCAATATTCAAAATTGGAAGAAAAGCAATTATTTGGACCCAAAACAACGACGATGGGTACAAAATACAAATAACACCTGATTGGATTGCTTCTGAAGATTCTTGGGATCTAGAAGTTAAACCTGCTGATAAAAGAATGGAAGCAGATGGAACGCATATATTGATTGAAGAGTTAAATGATAACATAAAAGAGCGTTTCAATTCAGAGATTTTTGAAACTAGTTTAATTTCAAAAATTGCCAATCATTATTCTGTTATTCTGCAAAAGGGATTTAAAGTAATTGTTAATGATAAACTCGTAGTACCAAAACCTGTTCAGTTTCGTTTTGCTGATGAGAAAAGTGAAGATGGCACAGAGATTAGACCCTATATGTTTCGAAGTAAATATGATGGAGTGCAAATTTACTTAGTAGTAGGATTACGTGAGCCGATACCAGGAGTTGAGGCTATTCTAAGTGACCATGAAGAAAGCAGTCGTTTCCGAAGTGAATACGCTGGTTGGACAGTGATTTGTAATGATCGAGTGGTGCTTTACTGCAATCGTGATGAGTTGACTGGATGGGGAACAGCGGGGGTACCTAGATACCATAATCAATTTATTTCAATTTCAGGTGTGCTTGAGTTTCAAGGTCCTCCTGAAAAACTTCCAACCACAACTACCAAGCGTGGTTTAGAATTCAGTTCCTCAATTTACCAACAGACTTTAGATCGTATGCGCGAAGGGACTAGAATTTTTACAAATTTCACCAATAAGTGGAAAACCAGGGAAGATGTAGCTAAGCAGTTGGTATCACCTATTCCAACAGTTGGCTATTCAAATGTAAAAGAAAAATCTAATAGTTTAGATTATTCACAATCAAGAAGAGGTTTGATAGGGGATATTTACAAACCTAAGCTGCCATTTCCCCCAAAGGATGAAACTGATATTCGGATATCATATTCTCGAGATAAAAATTCTGTAATGAAGCTAGCTGATAAACTATTAGAAAATGTCGCAGAACTTAGACTAAGTGAAATTAGTAAGCAAGTAGGTGAAAAAAGTTTCGAATTCTCATACAGTTCACTGGTAATAGAATCAAAAGACAAGTAGAGGATTGGGGAAAAAATGACAAAGAGTGCTAAACATCCACCATATCATTTACGCACAAACAAAGCAGTTGACCGTTTAATGCTTGTAAAGGCAATAACGGCTCTAGGTGAAGAGTTTTTTAAAGAGTCAACTTATTACACACTTGCTGGGCCTTATTTAGAAGACTTAAGATTGATGGATCATTTCTTCCCAGAAATCGAACTGGTTTCTTTAGAATTTGATAATGATACCTTTAAAAGACAAACATTCCATAAATTCTGCTCTAGGGTGAAATTAAGGAATCAATCAATCAAAGATTTCTTAATACAAGATTATGACCCTGAAAGTTCTGATATTTTTTGGTTGGACTATACTGAACTAAGGCCTGGACTTTTCGATGAGTTTCAAATAGTTCTGTCAAAGGTAATTCCTGGCAGCATTGTTAGAATAACTCTTCGGGCAGAACCAGAATTTAATCCTGGTGAATATAAAATGCTTCCAGATGAAAATATTGAGTTTTGGAAGTGCTTAGTAAATGATAGGTATCATGAGAGATTTCAAAGTTTATTACCAAATCCAGCACCAGATTTTTTCGGTGCACCTAAAGAATTTGCCTCAGTGGTTCAGACAATGGTAAAACAGGCGGCATCTCAAGCATTGGATACAGCTGGTAGTCAGGTTGACTTCCTTCCAATTCAATCTACACGCTATTGCGATTTTACACAGATGGTAAGTGTGACAGGAGTAATATGTGAACGCAATAAAATAGATGATATAAAAGCTAGAATCCAAACAAATCCATATATTAATTTTGATTGGAATAAGTTAGAACTTATAAATATTCCTGCTTTGAGTTTAAAAGAACGTTTACATTTAGAAGAATATTTACCATATATTAACGATCAGGATATTGGTGAATTTCTTTATGATAAATTAGGATATCTAATTGATCATAATTTTGCATTATGTAAAGAACAATTAGCACATTATGCTAAATACCATCGCGACTACCCAAATTTTATCCAAATGGTTTATTGAGTGATAAATAAGTTAATAAAATATCAAACATTCGATGAAAATATTTTATTGCAGTTACTTAAATATTCTTAAATATACTAAGATTAAATTCATAGGTGGTTTGTCATTCTTTTTCCCTGTTTCGACCTGAAATCCGATATTTTGAAGGCCCTCGCGGACTGCAGCAAGCACCTGATCTGTTGGCTGACTGCATCCACGAGAAGAATCTATTTCAAGATGCACATCATCAAAAACACTGACAATGGACTGAACAAAATCTTCCGGCTGTACCGAATTGGGGTTATAAATTCATCTGATCATCGGTTTTCCCTCCAGTTTAAAAGAATCAATTTCCTGACAAATTAAATATTTCATCCCTGTTGTATAACAACGGTCTGAAGTCCGCGCGCCAATTTATTGGTGGGTTGTCACACAATTTATTGGTTTTTCAATGCAATTCAAAACAGGCACGGTTTTTTTCTTTGTGACTTCGCAAGCCAACTCTCCAGAAGCAATGCATCCCACTGCAACCGTTTCCTCACCAATCCCAATTCATGAAATCCTGTGGCCAAGCGGAACCCCCGGTCCATAGCGTAGGGGGCAGAAGCGACAAAGTCCCCGGAGCGAACGCGGAGCGGGTAGCGCCGTGGGTAGCGGATTGGGAAGTGGCGTGGAACCATTCACATTTCGCTATGCACTATTCACTGGTTTTTGCCGCTTGCGGCATAAATCCACCCCTTTTTAGCCGCTTTTGACGTATTGAATTTCCGCACGCCCTATGTTATTCTCTTGTTTAATAAGAACAAATGTGCTATCTAAAATGGTAAGTCTTTGTGAAAGGTGTCATCATATGTCAGCAGAAAAAACCACATCCGGTACAGAGGTTCGCAAGCGCGGCGCCCAGCCCGGCAACACCAACGCTATAAAACACGGGTTTTATGCCAAAAACTTTTCCCGTTCCGAACATCAAGACCTGGATGCTGCCCCCAGCCAGTGTCTCAGCGACGAGATCGCTCTCCTGCGCGTCCTCATCCGCCGCTTTGCCTGCCAGGTCCTCGCTTCTGATCATGCCGACATGGCCGTTTCAGCCCAATACCTCAACACCATCAGCGACGCCATGGCCCGCCTGGCCAGCCTCCTGCGCACCGATCACCTGCTGGGTGGGGCTGAAAAAAGCGCTTACATGAAGCGCTTCGCAGAAGTGATTTATGCAGTCAACGAAGAATTTAACATCAACTGAGCGTTAGAAAACCTTAAGGCAGCCCGCCCCATGACCGATTTGATTTCTTTAATTCACCCATTCACCCATCCACTCATTCACAACCCTATTCGTTTCGATTTGTTTTTTTCAAAAAACGAATCACAAAATCATGTTCTCTGTCTTATCAATGTCTTTTGCATTGGCAAACCATCCCCTTCTGTTCATCCCTGGTCAGGTTTGCCTTTCGACAAATTGCTGTTGATGCCCTGTGGGATTTTTGCGGACTAAAGTCCGCCCCGACAGGATAACAACTTGATTCTTGTTTCGCAATTAAATAATATAGATAAACAAACTAATATATCTGATGGTACCAACACAATCATCGGTACCAGACCCCCGGAGGTTTTAACATGACTCAAAAGATCACCCCCAACCTGTGGTTCGACGGCAACGCACTCGAGGCGGCTGAGTATTACACGACGGCCTTCCCCGGCGGCAAGATCGTGACAAAATCCTATTACCCCAAGACGGCCGAAGAGGGGCTGGCAGACTTCCAGATGGGCCTGGCCGGCGAGCTGCTGACGGTCGATTTTGACCTGGGCGGGCTGCATTTTGTGGGCATCAATGCCGGGGCGGACTTCGTCCCCAACCCCTCGATCTCTTTCATGGTCAATTTTGACCCCTCTGCCGATGAGGATGCCCGAGAAAACCTCGATGCGCTGTGGGGCAAGCTGGTAGAGGGCGGCGAGGTGTTGATGCCGCTGGACGCATACCCCTTCAGCAAGCGGTACGGCTGGGTGAAGGACCGCTACGGGTTCACCTGGCAGCTGATCCTCACGGACCCGGCCGGTGAGCCGCGCCCATTTATCGTCCCATCGCTGATGTTCACCGGAAAGAACACGAATAAAGCTGAAGAAGCGATCAATTTCTATGTTTCACTATTCGAAGATTCCAGGGTGGGCACACTGGCGCACTATCTTGAGGATACCGGGCCGGCGAATAAGGGCTCTCTGATGTTCGGCGACTTCATGCTGGCGGGCCAGTGGTTCGCCTCAATGGACTCGGCTGAAGCACAGGCCTTCACGTTCAATGAGGCCATCTCGCTCTCGGTGGACTGTAAAGACCAGGCGGAGATCGACGCCTTCTGGGCGAAGCTTTCCGACGACCCCCAGTTTGAGCAGTGCGGCTGGTGCAAGGATCGCTATGGCGTGAGTTGGCAGATTGTCCCAGAGAATATGAGCTCGCTGATGGAAAAACCGAATGCGTTTGCTCACATGATGGAAATGAAGAAGCTGGTGATTGAAGAATTTTGATGGGGGGGTCCACTGTGGGCCGTCTAGCCCCCACCGAAAGATGGTGGGGGTTACGCTTTGCTCCAGCAGATCGTCCCGGAGAATATGGGTGCGCAGATGGAAAAACCGGGTGCTTATGCCAAGATGATGGAAATGAAGAAGCTGGTGATTGAAGAATTTTAGAATTGAATTATCACTTTCAGCCTCAATTGGTTAAGTTATCATGGGATTGGTTTTGGTGCCATAATTTGCATATCGGTGAGCCTGTAAAGGGTCTTATAATTATCAGTCAAGGGCATCCCTACCCGTTCAACCCAGGCGTTATTTTCAAACCCAAAAGGATCAGTGCCACGACGGATGACAAGCGTTAACGGTTCAGAGATAATCAGGTCAAACCTTCTGTTTTCAAGATCTTGATAGAAATTCGACAAGTAGGTTTGGTTATCCGACATGGCCATTTCCATCAAAAACACTTTTTCATATTCAGGAACCAAATCCACCCCATCAATCATATTAAATGTCAGCAAATGACGCTGCTGAATAAAAAGAACCTGCCCCCCCTCTGATACCTGTTCATCGATGACAGTTTGAAGCAGGCGGATATCCTCCCTGGCCTGATCATGATCAAGATCAGGGTAGGGGCTGATTTGATCTGCGACAAATATTATTGGGACTAAATTAATCAAAACCAGTAAAGCGGCCGGTAATTTTTGTTGGTTAATGAGATATTTTAGGTGATCCGGTTCAAAGCGGTTGAACCCTAGGTAAGCTGCATACACAGCTAAGAAGACCAGATAAGCATCCATATTATGCAGGTTATTACCGCCGCCAATCTTGGTGCTGACGATCAAACCGACAACTAATAAAGTTCCGAGGATCAAAACCAATGCCAATATGCGAATAAAGCGCCAGGCACGCAAGTTTGGCAATCCGCGCCAGATGAGAACTGCCAATAACGGGAAGCTGGCTGTGATGGTCATATTGATGATGCCTGGACCAAAAGCTTCGTTAGGAAAGAGGCGAAAAGTATACAGCGGTGAATTGAAGCTTGAGAGAAATGCCTCTGGCGGCTTGCCGCTGACAGCTGCAAAACCAGCCTGAGAAAGAAAAGCCACCAAAAACCCCGCCAAAACAGCCAAAACCGGCCAGCGCCAGTATTGCCAGAAAGTTTTGTCTTCACCCGGTGTTTCCATTGTATACAAAGCGACCGCCAGCATTCCCGGCACCGGGAACCAGTTTGCCCTGCTGATCCCTGCCCAAACAGAAGCCAAAATTACAAATACCAGGGTCCGGCCTAAACGATGCTTATTAAAACCAAACAGGATGATGATCACAGCCACCATCAGGTGATAATAAACCGGCCCCTGCATAACAAATAAAAAGAACCAGCCCCAAAGACCCAGTGAAATCCAGCGTTGGCCTGGTTTAATCCGGCGGGATAACCCAATCCCAGCGACAGCTGTCATGACAATCCAGAGCAATACCTGCCATAAACGGTGAAACCAGAGCGGCAGAGAAGGGATGATAAACGGGATGGACTGCAGTAAGTAACGGCTCGGGTGCAATGGGGACAGCGGCATCCATTCGCCATAGATTAAAGGAGAAAAGTATAAGGATGCATAATAATACCGGCTGGCTTCAGACCAACCATAAGTGAGCGGGTAGGTGTGTACCGCAGGAATAAAATAAACCACCCATAATAAAACACCATAAACTGAAAAAGTAATCAGCAAACTTTGCATGGCGGTGAATTTATGTGTTGCGCTCAAGAATATTGCGCCAATCAAAACCAGATAGCCAATTATTAAAATTTGGGGTAATCCATCTAAAAATTTCAGTTCTAACCCTGTTAACCGGTAGTAAGCATAGAGAATGATTGGTGCAATAACAAGAAACCAATTGAGGGGTCCTAAGGTGGTTGCAAAATGGAATATCTGCTGGGCTGATTTCAGCAGCCAATCCGGTTTTTTACTTTGAAGAATAATAATGACAAAACCAAGTAACATCAGGCTTAATAAATAGCCCCATAGACCGGAGAAAAGACCTTGAAATGAATAGTTACTCTCATCTCGTAATTTTTCACTGATACCAGTGATCACCACCACCAAATTGAGGGCAAACGCGATCATTATATAAAGCTTGATGGATTTGACTTTTTCTGTAAGCTTGTATGGCGGCAGATCAGTTATCAATTGATGTCTATCATTCATTAGGCAACCTATCCTGAATCGTGCTCAGTTTCTGTTCGCGTCTGCCAGACATGACACCTGGAAGAAAAAATGCACCAGGCAGGCTGGAGATTATAAATGCAACCCTCATTAATAACGCCAAAACCAGGCTGTTGGACTCAGTGATGCCTGCAAATGTGATAAAGATAATGGACATTGAAACTTCTTGCAAACCTAACCCATTGATCGAAACCGGGATCAAAGTAATGAAATAGACCAGCACCCACAACCCTCCTGCATTCCAAAAGGTGATAGGATCATCCAACTGGAACAGGATGACTGTTACCATGGTGAAAGTACATGCCATATGAAGGTATGAGAATAGAGAGACCAATATTAAATGCTTTGGCTGTTTAAGCCAGACCTTGAGATAATGACCTGTCTTATTTAGAAATTTAGCCAGCTTTTCCCATAAATTATGAAGGAATGTTCCAGGCATGCTGAAAGCTGCCAGTGTTCTATAAGGATTGACTTGGGCAACTTGAATGATGCTGATTGGCAGGAAAGTGGCCATAGTGATCATACCTACCAGGCGATCGATGACCAGCGATGCGGTGACACCCGCCGGGTCATAGCCGGCCTGTACCGCTCCGCCAAACTTGACCACATCTCCCCCAATTGTGCTGGGTAGCACGTTGGTGGTAAATAACCCCACAAATGACAATTTGGCAATTTCAAAAAATGTCACCTGAGGTTCAATTACGCTCAAGAGGATCATCCAGCGCACTGTAACGAATAGGCGCGAGAAAAAAGCCAAAAGCAGGACTAATAATAAATATGAAACTGACAGGCTGTTGAGCGCGTCAAGAAACCCCGTCCAGTTTTTCCAGATCAGAAAAACTATCACAGTAAAAGCGATCACGGTCCCTGATAGCTTTAATAAAAAATTCTTGCGGTTCTTTTTTTCCTCGCTAAATTCCTGACTGGTCACTTGGTCTCCATAACACCCTTTTGATCATGCACACCAATTAGTTTCCGAACAGTATAAGTAGGTTTTTTCTGAGATTCATGGTAAGTCCTGGCCAATAACTCAGCGATCAACCCCATTAAGATTGATTGAAAACCAAACGACAGCATGACGATGGAGACAAGAAAGAAAGGTGAGGTTAAAACCGGTGTTCCGAGAAGAATGCGCCGGCCTGCAAGAATAATCATTACGAAAGTGCTCAACAGGATAAAACTACCGCCTATGCCCCCAAACAAGTATCCTGGTTTACCAGTGAATGCACTTAAGAACTTGACCGTGATCAGATCCATGATCACTTTCAAGGTTCGTTCCAGGCCATAATTCGCCCTGCCCCAGCGGCGGGGATGGTGCTGAACGGGCATTTCAACAATGCGTGCGCCCATTGAAGCGGCATAAATTGGAATAAAGCGATGCATTTCGCCATATAAACGAAAACCGGTGATCACCTCGCGCCGGTAGGCTTTCAAAGTACAGCCATAATCGTGCAGTTTGACACCTGTTACCCAGGAAATCAACCCATTGGCAATCTTTGAGGGTAATATCCTGGTCAAAAATGCATCTTTGCGGTCTTTTCTCCAGCCGCTGACAACGTCATAACCCTGTTCCAATTCATCCACAATTAAAGGAATATCCGCGGGATCATTTTGAAGGTCAGCATCGATTAATACGATCACATCACCTGATGCATGATCAATGCCGGCAGCAATCGCTGTCGTTTGGCCAAAATTACGCCTCAATATGACAACCCGCGTATTCTCCGGGTTGGAAGCAGCCAGCGCTTCAAGCACTGCGGCACTTTGATCCTGACTGCCATCATCGACAAATACCACTTCCCATGTATAAGTAACGCTCTCTAGAGACATACCCAAAGCAGCTTGTAGATCTGCCAACCCTTCTGCTTCATTAAAGACCGGTATCACGATTGATAGATGCACAATAACTCCCAAGTAGATTTCAGATTATGAATTATATCGTAAAAACATACCCGCCAACCTGCGGCTGGTGCAAGGATCGATCCGGCGTCAGCTGGTAGATGATCCCGGAAGATATGGATGCGCTGTTGGCAAGGTCGGATGTTTATGCCAGGATGATGGAGATGAAGAAGCTGGTGATCGCCGATTTTTGAGTGAGGTGAGGGTGTTGCCTGCTCAGAAATGCAGAACCCGGTTAAAATTCTTGAGATTCATCAGCTGTAAATCAAAGCCCGGTTCAACGAAGGGTCGAACGTCTTCCACGATGGCACCCCAATTAAGCGTTTGTAATTTCATCCATACCTGTTCTTTCCAATTGTCTTTCGTCATTGGCTTGCCCATCCAGTTTGACTGAGCCAGGGCATTATTTAAAAGCAGGAGGTTGGGTTCCGGCCAGGCCGGGTCGCTCAGGTACCAAAGCAGGTCATAAATATCGCGCCCTTTTGTGTATGGACGCTGCAAAATGGCATGGAGCTTGCCGGCCAGCAATGAAGCCCGATCATGATGATGGAGCTGCAGGACGACGAAACGCCTCACGACGGTTGTCTCAAGTCCTGCCCCTTGCGGTTGGTTGGTGCCGACTTCGATTTTGACCGCAAGCGTTTCACTTCGCATCGCTGAAAGCCCCATCTCATACAGCAAGCCAGGAAAGCGGATCAATGCGTTGTGGACTGTCTTTTGATCCCTGGCTTTGATTTCGACCTGGTACCCTTCTGGGGAAAGATCAGAGCGAACTGCAGTTAAATAGCGGCGAAAATCATACGCCTGGCGATTCCCTTCAAGTGCGAAATCGAGATCCTCAGAGTAGCGTCCGTGAGAGAACAGAAATCGCAATGCGGTTCCGCCGTGGAACGCCAGAGGGATCATCGCACCCGATTTCTGCAGAGATGCTAAAATTCGCGCCTGCAGATACTCACGGACAATGTTTTTGCCATCCATGGGTGATTTGGTTTGTTTGACCAGGTTTGCTAAAATTTCTTTCATCAGTCCTCGAATAGTTCTTTTTCTTCAGACAGGATCTGGAAGATATTGTCAACTGCACGATCAATTTTTTGTGATTTGAATTTTGCCGCCTGATATTTGAGGGAGGCTTTATCCAGCTGGTCCAGGCCGGCGAGGTGCAAGCGTAATTCTTGGAGGTAGGCGATGGTGCTTCCCCCAGGTTGCAGATAGATCAAATCCAGGAGGGCTTTTTCGGGGTTTGCTACGACCGCAGTTTGATCCCCCAGTTCAGTCAGACGATAGCCAAAAAAAAGCTCGGTTTTGAGATGACGAAATTCGTAAGTGCCTAAGGGTGTTCGCAATCGTTCTGGGCGGCCAGTCGATACGCTGGTGGTGATGTTGACGACCTCCGGGATCAGGCCGTAGAAAGATAAGGCCGACTGGAGGCTGACATAAGATGCCCGCTGCAGGTGGTTGGCGACCAAGAAGGGGTGGGGCTGGGTTTTTTGATAGGGCGGTGCGATGGCATAAAGCCCCCTGCGAAGCTGGTGGATCTTGCCGGATTTAACCCATCGTGAAATCTGCGTGCGGACCTGGTTTGGATGAACATCTCCGGCCAAGAGCAGGGAAGAGGTAAAGATTGGATCATCTCCAATAATATTTAATAATGAATCAAATTCCATGGCATTATCTTATCATATTTGATAAGTTATTGCCATAGAAATCATTATTGCCTTGATTATCCTATGGTTTTGTCATGGTGAAACATTTTAATTATTGGGCTGGTATAATTAATAAATCAGCCTGGTGTGCCATTTGTTTTGGCAGGGCTGATGAAATGGACATCCCTATCAAAGACTCATTGATTTTCCTGTACGTTAAACCCCAATTTTAATAATGAGGTATCCGATGGATAAATTGGTCATCGACCGCCGGCAGTTTTTGCGGTATGTGGTGTACGGCAGCATTTTTACCGCCAGCCAGCCGCTGTTAAAGGCGTGCCTTCCGATTTTTAATGAAGCCCCCACAGTTGAACCATCCAGCGATCCTGATGTTGAAATCCGCCTGACGGCCAGACCTGATGTGCAGCAAATTTACCCAGGTGCACCGACGCAAATCTGGCGCTACGAAGGCGAGGTATTACGAGGGCCAGCTGATACGCTCGTTTCCGTGCCGGATTCCTACCTGGGGCCGACATTTCGAGTGAAAACGGGCACGCAGTTACGGGTGCATTTTGTGAATGAGCTCCCAGAAGAATCGATTGTGCACTGGCATGGGCTGCACGTCCCGGACCACGCAGATGGGCACCCCCGCCTGGCTGTTGGGGGCGGCGAAACCTATGTGTACAACTTCGAGGTGATGGACCGAGCGGGTACGTATTGGTATCATCCCCATCCTCATGGGCGCACCGGCCCCCAGGTGTATTCCGGGTTGGCCGGGTTGTTCCTGATCGATGATGATGAGGATACAGCGCTTGATCTGCCCTCGGGTGACCATGACCTGCCGATCGTGATCCAGGACCGGCTGTTTGACCACGACAACCAATTGGTCTACAACACCGGCGGGATGATGTCGCAGATGCTGGGCATGTTCGGGGACGAGATTTTGGTGAACGGCCAGCCGGATGCCCAACTGGCAGTCGACCGGGGGGCATATCGCCTGCGTTTGATGAACGGCTCGAACGCCCGCATTTACAAACTGGCCTGGGAGGACGGAACGCCCTTGAAGGTATTCGGCACGGACGGCGGGCTGCTTGAAAAGCCGGTGGTTCGTGACTATCTAACCCTGGCACCTGCTCAACGGCTGGATATCTGGGTCGATTTTGGGATGTGGGGGCCCGGCACGAACCTGAAAATGGTCAATTTGCCCTCAATGGCACCGGGCGGCGGGGGTGAATTCCCGATTTTCACGGCAACCATCCAGGACACTGAACGCCAGGCACCAACCCTGCCCGAGACATTGACGCGGCATGCAGTGCTGGAGGCGGGTCAGGCAGTCAATGCCAGCTCGCCGCGGGTGTTCACTTTGCAAATGGGGCGGGGGATGCAGTGGACGATCAACGGCCGTCAATTTGACATGATGGATGTCGCCAGGGATGAGCGAGTAAAGCTGGGGGATATCGAACTGTGGGAATTCTATAACCAGGGTGGCAGCGGTATGGGCATGGGCATGATGGGCGGGATGAGCCAGCCGCACCCGATGCATGTGCACGGGCTGCAGTTCAAGATCGTTGAACGCCGGTTAGACCCGGGTGAAGAAAGAGCCTATCAGACGCTGAAGGATGGGTTTGTGGATGAAGGCTGGCATGACACGGTGCTGGTGATGCCTGGTGAACATGTGCGCATTTTGATGCAGTTTAAAGACTTTACGGGGCTGTACCTGTATCACTGCCATATTCTTGAACATGAAGATATGGGCATGATGCGCAATTACCAGGTCGTCGCCCCGTAGATTCTTTTTCTATACAGTCTAAGCAGGATCGCTCTTGACCCAGCTATTTAATTTACATCCTGAAAAAATTCCAGAATAAGGATGGTGGTATTTGGCGGGATCTGATCTGCGATGCCGTGCATATCATTTGCCATGCCCAATCGATTGAGGCCGGCACCGATATCAGAATGGGAGACCTCTAAGCCGAGCAAAGCGCCATCCATGGCTGCTGAAATTGCCAGCATGTCTTCAAAGTCCTCAATATTGCTCATGAAACCCATGGGCTCAGGGTGGGCCAGCATCAGGTAGCGGATGCCATCGATGATCTCATCATTTTCAACCACAAACCCGGGGAGCTGCGCTAGATAATAGTTTGCTAATTCATCATTGCTGGCATCTGTGACCGCATAGAAGCGCCAGGGGGTCATCGGTCCGCCAAGTCCATCGACTTCTAATAAGAATTCTGCGCCGGGGTAGAGCATGTCTTCCATCCAGACGACATCGTCCGCAGGTTGTTCTGCGGGCTGAGCTGGTTCGGCAGGCTGGTCCGGTTCTACAGGGGGTGCTTCATCCACCGGTGCGGCGGGGATGTCTGCATCAACAGGGTCTTCCTGCACGGGTTGGTCAGGACTGCATGCTGCCAGCAGGAATATGACCAGGACACACATTAAGAAATTAAATTTACTGATATTGGGGATTTTAAGTTTCATTTCCGTTTCTCCTTATAGGCATCGTTGTCTTTTAGGAGGCGTGAGATGTAGGTTACACAAACAGCCTCACCGATTTATACAAGTAAGCCGTTTTTTCGTCAAACCCGGCAGACGCCTCATGTTGCCCCCACCAATAGCGGCGGGGGTTTCGCTTTGCTCCAGAGAAGGCATTTTATTCCAGTTTGGTTGGGGAAGACTTTATGGTACAAAACACCAACGGCGGGATAGGGTCAGAAATGTATGTCTCAAGAAGAACTAAAGAGTTGATCATTGGATCGGCGCGGTATATGCGCAAGTATCCAACCCAGGCAGAGGCCTTGTTGTGGGCGTGTTTACGAGCAAAAAGGTTAGAAGGATATAAGTTCAGGCGACAGCATATTATAGGTACCTATATTGTGGATTTCTATTGCCCAAAGTGCAAATTGATCCTGGAGGTTGATGGATCAATCCATCAAGCGCGGCAGATTTATGATCAATCCCGCGAATGCAACCTGATTGCAAGGGGGTATAAGATTTTACGTTTTACCAATGAAGAAGTTTTAAATGATACGGATGAAGTTTTGAAGAAAATCAAGGATCATCTGGAATAATTTACCAGCTTAAGAGAATTTCTAAATTACTTGCATCAAATAAAATAAATAATGCTCAAGCATGATCGAAATTCACCCTCAAGGCTAGTTGTGGAGTACGCAACCGGTCTTATAACCGCCTCCCTGGCCCTTCCCCTAAAGTAAGGATATTGACTGAATCGATTAAATGAAGTGCATAATGTGCGTCAGAACCCCTCTGGAGCGAGGGCGACGTGAACGCCAAAATAATACCCCCTTTCATTAAGTGGATAAGGTGGCAGGGCAGAACTGATTTAATTAAGAGTGCATCGTGACCCACTCTGCGAGAGCGTTCAGACTGGTTCTTACGCAATTAGCATCAAGGTAGCGCAGGTGATGTTGTTGTGAAAGTTTATCCCTTTACCGAGCCAGCCAGGAGGCCGCGCACGAAGTAGCGCTGCAGAGAGAAGAAGACCAGCAGCGGCAGCAGCATGGTGATGAAAGCGCCGGCTGTCAGCAGGTGCCAATCCTGCCCGCGTGAGCCGACCATTTCTTGCAGTCTTTGGGTCAGCACTGCCACTTCCGGTCGACTGCCAATGAACACCAAGGCTACCAGAAGGTCATTCCAGACCCACAAAAATTGGAATATCGCAAAGGATGCCAGCGCAGGCACGGAAAGAGGCAAGATCAGCCTGACAAACAGGGTGAAGTGCGAAGCCCCATCCAGGAAAGCAGATTCGAGGATCTCTCGGGGCAGGCCGCTGATGTAATTGTAGAGCAAGTAAGTTGCCAGCGGCAGCCCAAAGCCGGTATGGGCCAACCAAATCGCCAGCCAAGTGCCGGTCAATTGCAGGGTGGTATAGTCTCGCAAGATGGGGATCAGGGCGATCTGGAGGGGTACCACCAACAAAGCGACCACAATGACAAAGAATACTTTTCTCCCTTTAAACTTCATCCAGGCAAACCCGTAGGCAGCGCAGGCCGCGATAAAAATTGGGATTACCGTTGAAGGAACTGTCACCGCGATGCTGTTGAGGAAAGCCCTTCCGAGGTTGTCACCACTGGCGCGCACCTCGGTGCCGTCATCACGGATAAAGGTTGTGTCCCGACCTAAGATCACCTGGCGATAATTATCGAGGGTGAATCGGGGTGTGTCCGACTCCTGTGACGGACGGACGACTGTCCACCAACCCGTGCGGTTGACATCGGAAGGCGGACGAAATGAAGAGACAAATAAACCTAATGTCGGCACCGTCCAAATAATGCAGATGATGGCCAGGATGCCATTGACAAGAACGCTTGAAATAAGTTTTTGTTTTTTCTGCGAACTACCAGCCATTAGAATGCCTCCTTCTTGCCAAATTGCTTGAGGTTGTACCACATGACGGGGATTACGGCGATCAACAATACGATGGCAACCGATGAACCCTTGCCAAAATCTTGAAACCTGAACATCTGTTTATACTGCTGACTGGCCATCACCTCCGTGCCAAAATTGCCATTGGTCATCACGAATACGATATCAAAAATCTTCAGCGTCAAGATGATGATCGTCGTCGACACGGTGATAATGGTTTGCTTGATGTTGGGAATCAATATGTTGAAAAAGATCTTGATTTCACTGGCGCCATCGATGCGGGCTGCTTCAAGTAATTCATCAGGTACACCCTTCAGGGCGGCAGATATGAGTACCATGGCATAGCCCGTTTGCAGCCAGATCAGAATCGCGATCATAAACAGGTTGTTCCATGGGCTGATGGTCAGCCATGCTTGAGGTTCAGCTCCCAATGCTGTCACGATCGCATTAAGCAAGCCAATTTGCTCGACGCCGGGTGGGCGGAAAGCATAGATGAAGCGCCATATGACACCCGCACCCACAAAGCTGATTGCCATAGGTAAGAAAATCAGGGATTTAGCTACCACCTCGAACCTGGAACGATCGGCCAAAACAGCGACGAGTGTGCCAATAATCACGCTCATCCCGGTGCCAACAACCAACCAGATCAGGTTGTTTCGAAAGGATTCAACCATCCGGGTATCAGTGAAGGCAAAGATATAATTTTGCAAGCCGACAAAATTGGTGGTGGTTGCATCAAAGAAACTGGCATAGAGGGTTCTGATGGTGGGGATCAATAAGAACCAGCCCAAGATCACCAGAGCTGGCCCCACAAAGACATACGGTCTGAGACTGGCTGCGAGTGTGTCTGGCAGTTTATCGATAACCCAATTTGCCGTCAGGTATAAGACCCCAATACCCCCAACACCCCAGATAATTGCGACCAAAACAGTGACGATTTGCGGGGCATTTCCATCACGAAGAAAAATAAATCCCTGCCACATGACGACAAAGGCTATCAATGGAACAATCACAGAAAACAAAATGCGGCCCAGACCCACCGTCAGCCATTGGGTTAAAGATTTCAATGGTTTCCTGGGTTGAGCTTCCATAGCTTTCCTCCTTTATGAAATTTTCTTTGGGATTGGAGTTTTAGATGAGAGCAGGTTATTTAAATTAACCTGCCCTCATCGTTTATTGTATCAAAAGATTGTCAACTCAGCGATTACCTAGGGAAATGTTGCGTCAATTTCTTGCATAATTGCGTCTATGTTTTCTCCGCCGGCGGCAACAAAGTCAACCATGCCGGTCCAGAAGGAGCCTGCACCAACAGTGCCAGGCATCAAGTCTGAGGCATCAAAGCGGGTCACGCTGGCCTGTGAAAGAATCTCAGCATAACCAAGGTCGACATCGGTGGGGTACCACTCCAGAGGTGTGTCGTTATGGGGCGAAACAAAGCCGCCCTGTGCTAACCAGCCGCGAGTGGATTCGCCTGTGGTCAGATATTCCATCAAGGCGCGCACTTCTGGACGATCATTGAAGGCACCCATCAGGTCACCAGCCACCAACACCGGTTGGGGGAACCGATCAGGTTCAATGGGGGGCAGGTAGAAGAAATCGACATCAACCCCAACTTCCACACCCTCTGGGAAGAAGGCGGGGATGAAGCTGGCCTGGCGGTGCATGAAACATCCAGGTGGGTCGAAGAACATTGGATCTGGGGCATCTCCAAAGGGGGTGGTCAAAATGGCGGGTGTTCCGCCGTAGACATAGTCATTATTGAACCAGATCTCGCCCATGATCTCTGCCGCGTTCTTGACCTCAGGTGAGTCGAAGGGAAGTTCCCCTTGAACCCATTGGTCATACAGTTCGGCAGGCTGGGTGCGCAGCATGATGTCTTCCATCCAGTCTGTAGCAGCCCAACCGGTTGCGCCGGCGCTTTCTATGCCGATGCACCAGGGGGTGTTGCCATCTGCAACCATTTGGTCAGAGAGTGCTAACATTTCGTCCCATGTCTCAGGGATGGTATACCCGGCAGCATTGAAGGCTTCCACCGGGTACCAGACCAGGCTCTTGACACTGGTGCGGTACCAAACACCGGCCATAATGCCGCCGAGGGTGGCATCGTCTAACCAGGACTGGTCATATTGCGTTGTTAGATAGTCCGTGTCGAACCATTCGTTCATGTCGATGATCAGACCTCGCTCGACCAGACCGGCCAGCAAACCAGGCTGCGGGAAAGCACCAATGTCAGGTGGGTCGCCGCCTTCGGCGCGCACCAGGATCAGGGTTTCAAAATCGCCTGAACCTTCATATTCAACCCGGATACCGGTTTCTTCGGTGAAAGGTTCCATAGCTGCCTGGAAGCGGCGGGCATCTTCGTCAACAAATGCACCGAAGATGGTCACGACCTGATCTTCCACAGCCGGTTCCTCTGGTTCGGGGGCATCTGCAATGGGCTCCTCAGTGTCTGGGGCTTCTACGACGGGCACTTCTGCATCTGGGACATTTGCTTCAGGTGCGCAGGCTGCCAAGATCATTGCAAATGCAACGATCAAACTTAAGATTATCGATATGCGTTTCATTATCTTCACTCCTTTTTAAGAAATTGGATCAATTTGTTGGTTGTGAAAAATTTGGTCTAGTTATATTTTTTTTGTTCACCTCCTGACTTGTGCCTAATACTGAGCTACTGATCTGACATACGGCGATTTGTTTCAAGGGGAGTGATGATCTTTGAGGCAGTTGTGCTTCGGACGACCAAAGTGTTTTTCATCACGACATGGGGTAATTCACTCTGGTTTTTATTATCGATGTGTTCCAGCAGTAAAAAGGCAGCTTTTTCGCCTGATTCAGTAACAGGCTGCTTAACGGTTGTTAAACCAACATAAGCGGCGACATCATGGTCATCAAAACCGATCACCGAAACGTCCTCCGGGATTTTCAAATTGATTTCTCGAATGGTCTTCATCGCGCCTATTGCCATTTCATCGGAAAAAGCAAAAACAGCTGTTGGCGGTGAAGGTATCGAAAGCAGTTTAATCATGGCTTCTGCGCCACCAGCCAGGGAGAAATTGCCCGGAACAATCAGTTCAGGGCGAAACTTTAAACCATATTCTTTTAGCGCGGCTTGATACCCTCTCAAGCGCTTTTGGGGAACAGAAAAATTAAAAGGGTCATCTTCTATACCGGAAATCACCCCAATATGGTTGTGCCCCAGATTGAGAAGGTAGCAGGTGGCAGATCTTGCTGAAGAAATATTGTCTGTGACAATGGATGGAAAGGCGTCTGTTACTGTTTCAAAAGTGACCACAGGAATGGTGAGGTTAGATAAAATTGTGATGTCTTCTGCTGATAAATTTAAAGTTGTGACAATTAAACCGTTCAAATTTTTGCGTGCAGCAAGATGTTTAAAGAACGCGGTTTGGTCCCCCATGCTGACCATGGAATACCGAACAACTTCATAGCCTGCATTAAGTAAGATGACTTCGGCATTGGTTGAAAATTTGCTGAAAAACCAGTTGTCTGTCAAGGGCATTACGATGCCGATATGATTTGATTTTCCAGAGCGGAGCTGTGAGGCAACCGGATCAATTGAATAACCCATATCATGTGCGATTTTAGTAACATATTCACGGGTAGAGGGGGTTACGTTTGGAAGCCCCCTGAGTGCGCGGCTGACGGTTGCTGTCGAGACTTGACACTTCTTTGCGACATCTTCGATTGTCAAAGCCATAATTTCGCCCTAAACAATTTTGGATTATTAAAGACTTGTGGTCGTTTATGGTGATTACATTCAAAAATTGGCCGTAATGTAACATAATGTAATAAAACCGCGTAAAAATGTAATCGATTACATTATAAGATTTAATTTGTGATTTGTCAACAAAATGGCATAAAAGAACATAGAGTTAAAGGTAATACTGCATCGAGCTGAAAAATATTAATTGTAAAAAGCGGACCTTTTTTAGAGCGTGCGCAGCCCTTTTGTGGTGTGAAGATGACTCGCCTATCATCTCGCACCCAAAGGGTGTGCTGCGTGTGGGGAGATTCCCAACCAGGACCCCTACCCTGGCCCTTCCCCTAAAGTCGGGAGGGAGGCCGTGTCCACTAAACTTTAGCCACTCTAGTGCTCAGCCTGGCGTGAATGGATTATAAATTAGCCGAGTCACTTTCATTTCTGTGCTCAAACCTAAAGAATTGATTACCATGCCTTCGTTTGATATCTTGATGGGGTATACCTCCCAATGTTTCAGGCTAGCGATGACAAGAATATCGGCATTTGGAACCCTGCTGGTTAAATAAAACTGAGCATCCTATCGATGAATTCTATGTGGCCTGAAAACAGGGGTTAATAATTGTTTTCAGTCATGAGCACATCCCGGCCAAGATTCATTTTGACAATTGTTCGGAGTCGATCGGTGCTGAATAATTTTTCACTTTTGGTGATCAATGTAATATCTTCGTAAAGTTCATTAAGCTGGGGGTCTTTAATCAGTGGCTGATCATGTGCCACGCTCTCAATATACCCCTCAGGGATTTCCCGATAAAAATGCCCAATTCGCCATGATCCAGTAACCGGAATTCTGGCCAGGAATGGATCGGTTATCGCCAATGGATCTATAATGATTTTATCCAAACCCGCACAATAACCATACAGTCCAACATTTTGACTGATGCTGAGGTTTGGCGCTTTCTTGCCCTCTTCGCATAAAAAATATTGAGGAAATTGTTCATTTCTAAATTGGGCTATTACATATTTGTTAAAGGATAAATAACGGAAAAAATAACCTCTTTCATCTGCAATCCCATGAGGTCGTTGTTCGTTGCTGTAATCAATTGGAGAATTTAATGGTGTGTGTGGATAAAACAAGCTGTATAAGATCACAGATAAGATCACAGCATAGCGAATGATTTTTCCACTCCCTGCACCAATTTGAATTGCCATCAATAGGGCCGTGATCAAAAAAGCATATGAGAAGAACCGACCACGCATAAAATCCCCACCAATGCTCAGAATATACAAAAAGTTTAAAAGGATACCGGCATTAATAACAAGGATAGGTTTTTTCGGAGAAATCAATGAATAAATGATTGATATGCTGATAAGTAGTAGCGTGATCAGGTCATTTGTAATTGTTGAATAAAAATATATAAAACCTTGATTTATTAATTGCGTTCTGCTGATCTGAGTTCCAAGTTTGGCATAGGCCGTATTTGGAAAGGGAAACCCATAGTAAAGTGTTGAAAACAGAGACCACAAGGCAAATGGCAGCAGTACAACAGGAATGATTACCAACCACTTTTTTAATGAGAATAGTTTTTTATTTTGCCAGACAATATAAACCGCTGCAGGTAACACCAGCAATAACAGATCATGCCTGACACAAATGATCAAACCGAAAATGATTAAACTGATAATGGTTAATTTTTTCTGATCCAAAATTCTTTGGGCAAGTTGGGGTGCTTTTTCGTCATCAAATAGTTTAAGAAAAGAACTAATGAAAAGGGTGATTAAAAAATACCCCATAATATTTTCCAGCCCAGAGCTGGTATAGTCGAAAAATGCATTGGATGAGATCAGAAGAATAAATCCGATAAAGAATACCTTATGGCTTCTTGCCAGACGATAAAACACGAACAGGGTTAATAACCAGAGAACATAAGACAGAAAAATTGTAACGAGAAATAAATTTTCTGAAACAAGTCTTACCATAATAAGCAACCAGAACCATAGAGGGCTGGTAAAAACCTGGACCCTTTCATGTGGATTCCAAATAGGCCCATTTCCTGCGATGACCTGTTCAACACTCCGAAAGTTGATATATGCGTCTTCGGTAACCCAGGCGTTCTTAAAGAACATCAGGCTTGTTAGGATCAATATCAATCCCAGGAATAAATATTTTTTTGGAAGTACTTTCATTGCGAACTTTATTTGTTGATCATAATAGGTATTGATAATTTATCGGAGTCATTTATTCTAATGAAGCGAAGAATATGGTAGTTCCTTTTTCCAGCCATTTTTTCCCTCTTTGGATTAAATTATTAGTTAAGCTGCGAGAATTGTATCACTGTTTATTTTGGTTTGGCATTATCATGCTTGTCACTCTTTCCGGAAACCGCTCACAGATGAGCTTTGAGGTGATCCTGATGTTAAAATTCACCTGGCGACCAGACATAATGTGCAGTATATATACCCTGGCGTGCTGATGGTAATCTAGTTCTACCTTGGGGAGGTCTGAAAGGACCTGCTGACATTCTTTTGACCCAGCTGGATTTTTAACTGGAACCAACATATCGGATTATATCGGGCACACAATCATAAATGACTGTGCTTACGAACCTTGAACCCAATGAAAGGATGGAGGTATTTGCGACTTCCCTGCGGGGTGCGCAGCCTATCTTGTGGAGCGAGGGGGATTCTACAAAAAAAGAAAGATTGCTACGACATCTGCGGTGTCTCGCAGTAGGGGGAGGTTCACTGCAGCTTGAAAATTTATCGCTTAACATACCGCCTCAACCGCTGCTTTTCTGGCTGCTTTGTTTAGTTTTCCACGTTCGTGCGCGGAAAGCAATTGTTTTCGGATTCGATAAGCGAGCGGCGTCACTTCTAAAAGCTCATCCTTGCCCAGATACTCGATGGCTTCTTCAAGGCTCATGTGCCTGGGGGTCGTTAATCGTGTTTCGTTATCTGTATTGGCTGCTCGCATATTGGTGAGTTCTTTCTTCTTGCAGACATTCATTTCAAGGTCCCCGGGACGCTGGTTTTTCCCAACCACCATACCGGCATAGACCGGTGTACCTGGCCCGTAGAACAAAATCCCCCGTTCTTCAGCGTTCTTTAAGCCAAAGGTGGTTGTCAAACCGGTCTCGCAAGATACCAGGGAGCCAGATGAGCGCTCGCCGATTTCCCCTGCATGTGCTAAATAGCCATGAAAGAGCGTATGGATGACACCATCGCCCCGCGTGGCGGACAGAAAGTGAGATCGAAAGCCCAGTAAACCACGGGTTGGCACCAGGATTTCTAAACGGACGTTGCCTGAAGTGGTGTTAACCATATTCTTCATGACACCATGCCGTGCCCCCAACATTTCTACAACCACGCCAACCGTATCCGGGCTGGTCTCGATATACACATCCTCGAAAGGCTCGAACGTCTTGCCTTCATCATTCTGCTTCAGGATCACATCCGGCCTCGACACCTGGAATTCATACCCTTCTCGACGTAAGGTTTCAATCAGAATCGCCAGGTGCAGCTCCCCCCTGCCAGAGACCCGGAAGGAGTCTGGGCTATCACCTTCGACCACTTTTAGGGCGACGTTCGTACGCAGTTCATCGAAGAGACGCTGGCGTAATTTTCGGGATGTGCTCCATTTGCCCTCACGTCCAGTAAAAGGTGATGCGTTGACACCAAAGGTCATATGCACGGTTGGTTCCTCAACATGGATCGGCGGTAAAGGCTGCGGGTGCTCCGGATCGGTCAGCGTCTCACCGATAGCAATCCCCTCCAACCCGGCCAGGACGACGATATCCCCCGCCTGAGCGGAATCCACTGCGACCTGGTCCAGTCCTTCATGGATGTTTAAATAACGAACACTTTCAGGCAAGGTCTGACCATCTACACGGATGCGGGCCAACGGCATACCGACTCGCATCTGGCCGGCATGGATTCGGCCAATCGCTGTAACGCCGCGGTATTGATCGTAACCCAGATTGGTCACCAACATTTTCAGCGGTGCATCGAGGTCCACTTGTGGACAGGGGATTTGGGTTAAGATAGCATCAAAGAGCGGCTGCAGGTCGGGCCCCAAATCCGGGCTTCGACCCGCCTGGGCGCTGACGGCATTGGTGTAAACTAATGGAAAATAAGCCTGCTCTTCACTGGCACCCAATTCGATAAATAGATCAAAGGTCTGGTTGAGCACTCGCTCAGGATCGGCACCTTTGCGATCCACTTTGTTGACGACGACAATGGCGCGGTGATTCATTTCGAGGGCTTTCTTGAGCACGAAACGTGTCTGCGGCATGGGACCTTCGGCTGCATCCACCAGAAGCAGCACGCCGTCGACCATATTCATGACCCGTTCCACTTCTCCGCCAAAATCGGCATGCCCGGGCGTATCGACGATGTTGATTTTAACTTTTTGCTTCGCAGCTTGATCCCAAATTTCGATGGCGGTGTTCTTGGCCAAAATGGTGATGCCGCGTTCGCGTTCTAAATCATTTGAGTCCATCACCCGTTCGGCCACGTGTTGATTGGCGCGGAAAACATGGGCCTGTTTGAGCAAGCCATCCACCAGTGTGGTTTTGCCGTGGTCAACGTGCGCAATGATGGCGATATTTCTTATATCAGTTCGTTTTGTCAGCATTAATCTATAAGTCCCGATTCATGAGAAGAGTGGTTTGTTCCATAAAAAAACATCGGCCAATCAGGCCGACGTTGTCCTGCAGGGATATAATCCTATCCGACTGGATCGATTTTGGAAAGAGGGAAGTTGGAAGCAGAAATAAACAGCGCCCCCGGGGCGACTCGAACGCCCAACCAACTGATTCGAAGTTCACTCGATTTTCGTCTATACCGTATATACGACGTTGTTTTTGTCTATAGCTACCAAATGTGGCGGTTAAAAGTGTCTATCTTGTCCACTTTTTCTATCATTTCTACACCAGTTGCACCACGGTTGCACCAGGGATCATCTGGAAAGGCAGCTCGATAAAGGTTCTTATTTGATGTTGTTTTGCTTCGGATGTAAATGGGAAAATAGATTAAAATAATTAGACACTTTCTCATGCCTCTAAGGTATTTTGTGCATGAGATATCGCGACAAATAATACTGATTAATTCGAAGAATGCCTCCTTTCACAATCCTTTTTGAATATTATCTTTCTCATAGCAAAAATATTAACCTCTCACTCCACTAATTTATCATTAGACGTGATGTAAACAATGGCGCGGTGCAACCACTAGTTATCATAATAAGTAACATGACGATCCACCATAGATCAGGCATTTGCCACATCAAGCGGTGTTTTTCTTCGGATGGATTCTTTTTAAAAGAGTAATGTCAGCTTTCCATCTTCACATTGTTCAATGGGTAGAAAGGTGATGTGCTGATATGTGCCATAACGCGAAAATGAATAAACTTTTATAAACCTTTTGCGATGAACTGGGGACTGTTATCTGTAATTATCTGTGGCTTTACACCTGGTACTTTTCCCTTACTTTATTGCAGAATGATTTCCATGTTCTGTATGTCATCTAATCTCGGATTTTCTAATGCACCCCAAACCAGATGTAGCCATCCAGGAACGTGCAAAAATTATAAAAGGATTCAAAGAGTTAGAAAGCAATAACATTGTTGAGAATCCTACTAATTCCAGATATTTGTTATTGCTTCTTTTAGCTTTTCCCCCAATAACAAATATTCAGCATCAGTGAGTTGTGGCTTTTCTGTATTTTTTGTGTCCAAGAATGGAGAATTCCCGAAATTTGGATCATCAAAATATCGTGGAACCAAATGAATGTGCATATGCATTGATCGGTTTCCCATAAATAGGTAATTTACCATTTGTGCATCAAATGCTTTTCGAATGGCTTGTTCAGTCAGGGTAATTTCTCTCATTATAGCAGTAACTTCTGTAGGAATTAACCGGAGTAAGTCTTGAATGTGATTTTTAAGAATTAGAAATGACCTGCCTTTATATGATTGATCCCAATTTAAATATAATAGAGTTCGACTGAATTCAAATACGAATGTGGGTTCATTGTGTTTCCCCATTACAAGTTCGCAAAGAGCACAATTTTTATTATACAAAACCCCATCAAACTCAGCAGTTGTTTTCTCTTTATACCCCTTGGCTAACTTCTCTTTTACTCTTTGTTCAAACCAAATTTTCCCTTCTTCCACAGAATCGAAAAACCTTTCAATTGTTTCGGGATTTTGGCCAATTCGTCCGCGTTTTATGACTACTTTGGATTTTGAAAATAAATCTACAGAACCTTCATGAAAACTTATTTCGTAAAATTTATTATGATTTTTATTAATATCTCTAAAGTATAAGAAGTAATTTTCTTTCATGTTTACACAATTAGAAATTGATTATTATATGTCATTTGCCAAGTTTTTCGTATTCATCATTTTTGATAAAGCGATTTCATAATGATCATATAATCCACCTGTGACTCTCTTTTTTAATAATATCCTTGGTCTAGATAATTTAGGTAAATGTGTTTTTGGCAGAATAGTTTCTACTAACATAGAACTCCCCCATTTTCCTGGATCAGCAACTGTTGCACTAAATGTCATTATTCCAGGATATCTAAATAACTGAACTCTGCTTTTTACGGATGGGAATTCTTTGAGTAAATTGCTCAATTCCGATTCAAATTTGCAAATATCGTCAAAGATGTGATCGCGATAACTGGTGGTTATTAGTGTTGAGAATGAACTGAAAAGATCCTTATCGATTGTAAGGAAATCGATTCTCAATGCTTTTCGAATGTTTACAAGGTCATGAATATAAGTTGCTAAGCTGTCCTTTACTCGACTCATTCCGATACCGGAGATTATTAGATGTTGTTCTGCAGCACTTGCAACGTCAATATAATGTTGTTCTCTTTGACCTACGTTACTAGCGACAAACACAACCTCTGTTAAGCTGTCAGTATCTGCTGACTGTAGATTGGTAATAAACATTTCCAAAACCTTAGAAATTTTCTTCAAACTTTTCACATAATACAAATATAGTATACCTTGTAAGTCTGAAGGCACATCAAGCTTTCCATTTAGAATAAGTAAAGTTCTTGTTCTTCCAAGTCGAGCCCAAAACCAGCCTAGTTCTATCCAAACATTTTGTCTAGCTCTTGGGGCAGAACTACGTGAGCTCTTTAATCGCCCCAAATCATCAGGTGTAGCTAAGATTATTGCAGCATCACCTTCTTTTGCAATTCTCTCTAGTTCTTCTGGTATGGTTTTTCCGGGCTGAAATGATTTCTCAAATGTTATTGGAATAATTTTGATACCAAAAGATCTCCTTTTGAACCAGGCTAAAAGGTTTTTTAAGGCTTTATCGGCTCTCCCATGAACAATAAAAATTTTCTGATTATCCATTATTTCACTGTATAGTGGTTAATTGCTGTTGATATTTGTTGGAAGGTTGGGATTAAATCCCGTTCTCGTTCAAGCATTCCCGCCCAATTTGCTCTAGTTGTCACAGCTTGAATGAAATGATTTAATTCTGGGTATCCAACTTGTCTAATAATTTCCAGAGCACCTTCATATGTGAATGGAGCCTTAGTTTTGGGACCTGCTTCGAACGTTAATATCTTTAGGAGGGTCTTTACGGTGTACGCTAAAAAACTGTAATCAATATCTTTTTTTCTTAATAAATACGATCGCCTCCAATTATGGATTTCAGCTAATATCCCAATTCGTTTCTCTTGTATTAATCTTTCTGTGAATTGATTAGGAGAGAGATCATTAACAAAAGGAGATTTTCCAAAAACAACTTCCCCATATGCTGCAACTTCAATTGTCATAGCTAATGGTCGTCCACCAAATTTATTATCTCTGATGAATTGAGAATAGCCAACAACATCTAAACCGATACCGATGTTGATGAAATTTTTTGCTAATTCGATAGCTTTCTTAATCTTTTCCAAATCAGATAAATTTAAATTATACCCATTCATTATAAGAACAATGTCAAGATCGCTCCATCCAGGAACTAAACTGCCCTTTACAACACTACCGCACATCACTATTGAGTGAACATTGGGTATTCTTGACAACTCCTCAGAACATCTGTTTTTCAAGTTTATATATGTTTCCACAGGATATATATTAGTTTCCCCCCTATGATCTGCGTCAATTAACATTATAACTCCTTATAGAAAGTAGCAATTTGATGATCAATCAAGAACTATTGATAATTTTACACGAATTTATTCTTTATGAAGGAATTCATCACTGTTGCACTTAATACTTGAATCTGAGAAATAAGAATGATGCTCAAATGAAATTTTTAGAAAAAGTAGGCAATTTCGGAAAATTTCCTACCGAATACCTAAATGAAAATCTGGATTTATTCAATGGTAAGAATTTCTCTAAAAGAAATTCTGTTTTGCTTCAGACGGAAATGGAAAAACAGGCTGTTAGAATTAGACACTT